>NZ_JBXXJK010000009.1:0-250269 GCF_057628075.1 Blastococcus sp. OS1-29 | reverse complement strand
GCCGCCAAACTCAACGGGCGCCCCCGCAAGACCCTGGGCTTCAAGACCCCAGCCGAAGTCCTCGCCCGACTACTCTCCGAAGATCAACAAGCTGGTGTTGCGACGACCAGTTGAATCCGCCCCCTCTGATGACCACGAGTTCGTATGACTCGACGGGAATCAGGCGGTGCGGGCTTCCTCGGCCAGCGCGACCAGTGCCTTCTCGAAGGCCTCCTGCGGCGGCTGCACCAGCCCGGCGCCGACCTGCCCGACGCCCGCGACCCGCCCGGCCATGCCGGTGTTGATCTGCGGCAGCCAGCCGGTGCGCGCGACCTTGAGGACGTCGATCCCGGTAGGGGCACCCCGGAAACCCATGATCGGGATCGCCATCGCCGGGTTCTCGGTGAGGGTGATCTGGTACATCCGCTCGGTCGTCGCCAGCGCGTCGGGCACCGAGCCGCCGACGAACCGCACGATCGCGGGCGCCGCGGCCATCGAGAATCCGCCGACGCCGTAGGTCTCGGTGATCGCCGAGTCACCGATGTCGGGGTTCGCGTCGTCCGGCCCGTAGTCACCGAGGAACAGGCCGACCGGGGTGTTCGCGGGGCCGGTGAACCAGCGGTCGCCGGTGCCGGCCGTCTGGATGCCGAACTCGGTGCCGTTGCGGGCCATCACGGTGAGCATCGTGGAACCGGGGATGTCGCGGGCTGCGTCCATCGCGAGCTTCGCCGTCGGCATACCGAGGTTGAGGAAGAAGTGCTCGTTGCCACCGATGAAGCGCAGCACCGCGGAGATGTCCGACGACGGTGCATCCACCTCGACGATCGCCGGGGACAGCTCCCGCAGCGTCATCAGCGAGCCCGCGCGGTTGCGGTTGTGGCCCTCGTCGCCCATCTGCAGCATCTGGGCCAAGATCCCCTTGACGTCCAGCGGGTCGCCGGGCCGGGACCGGACGGCCTGGGACAGCAGCGGGCCGAGGACGTCGGACATCCAGTGCAGCCGCTCGATGACCTCCGGGCCGTAGGCGCCGTAGCGCAGCACCTTGCCCAGACCCTCGTTCAGGGAGCAGAACGCCTGCCCGCCGTGGACGGGATCGGACAGGCACCACATCCACATCGACGGGCTGACGACGCCGGCCATGGGCCCGACCGTGCGGTGGTGGTGGCACGGGTCGAGCCGGATCTCGCCCGCGGCGAGCATGCGCTGCGCGGACTCCTCCGAATCGGCCCAGCCCTCGTAGAGACAGGCGCCGATGAAGGCGCCACGCAGCGGTCCGGAGGCGTGCTCCCAGTCGATCGGCGGCCCGGCGTGCAGGAGCATGCGGTCGGGCAGGTCGAGCACCTCACGCGCCGGGCGGACGTCGACCAGCACGGAACCCGCGGCGAGCACGCGCTCCACCGCCGTCCGGTTGGCCGAGGCGCGGCGGACGTCGAGGGCCACCGCGGCCAGGTCGGCCGGGTCGCCGAAGCCCGGCGGCCGCCAGTCGACGTCGTGCACCTCGGCGCCCTGGGCGCGCAGCGCGTCGGAGAAGACGTCGACGCCCGCGGCGACGACGGCCGGCGGCCCGGAGAGCAGTCCACCCAGAGTCACTTCGTTGCTCCCAGCAGGTCGAGGGCGTATCGGGTGGCCTGTGCGTTGGAGGCGAACACGGCCGCGCCGGCGGCTTCGAGGGCGTCGGCCTGCCGGTTCCAGCCCTGCGGGTCGTTCTCGGTGCCGACCAGGGCGACCACCACGGGCAACGGGAACTCCGCGGCCTCGACGGCCGCGGTCAGCGCCGGTTCGAGCGCCGCCGCCGGGTCGGGGTCGGCGCCGTAGCCGAGGACGACGTCCAGCAGCAGCACGGCCGGCTCGTTCCCGGACGCCACCGCGGCGATGGCCTCCAGGCGCAGTGTCGGATCGATCATCGGGTGCGCGCGGCCGACGGTCAGGGCGTCGTCCCCGAAGTCGATGACGACGTGACCGGCGGCGAACAGGTCGTCGCCGAGGGCCAGCTCGGGCCGCAGCGGGGTGTTGGACCGGATGTCGCCGAGCACCGGGGCGGCGAGCAGCATCGTCTCGTCGGCGAGCGTGCCTCCGGAGTAGAGGCCCTTCAAGGTCGCGCCCGGGACCGCGGACACGGCAGGTCCCGGGCGCGACGGCCAGGTGGGGACGTCGAGTCCCATGTCGCGCAGCAGGCCCTCGACCGCTGCGGTCAGATCCGGCGTCTCGGCCGAGAGGACGGCGGACCGGACCGGCACCGAGAGTTCGGCCGCCGCGGCCTCCACGGATGCCTGGACCGACGGCGCCGGCGGCTTGGAGACGAGCAGGATCCGCTCGGTGGCCGGGTCGGCGTCCAGCGCGGCCAGGGCGTCCAGCGTGGCGAGGCCGCCGACGGCCTCCGACAGGTCGCGTCCACCGACGCCGAGCACGTGCGAGACGCCGACCCCGGCCATGTCGAGCAGCGACGAGATCTGCTGGGCGCCGGTGCCGCTGGCGGCCACGAGCCCGACCGGCCCGGGGCGGACGACGTTGGCGAAGCCCAGCGCGACACCGGAGACGATCGCCGTCCCGCAGTCGGGGCCCATGACCAGGACGCCGGCGTCGTGGGCGGCGCGCTTGAGCGCGACCTCCTGCTCGACCGGGACGCCGTCGGAGAAGACCAGCACGCTGCGGGCGGCCGCGATCGCATCGGCGGCCTCGGCGACGGCGTACTGGCCCGGCACGGAGACGATGGCGAGCGCTCCGGTCTCCGGCGACAGCTCCTCGAGCCCCGCGCCGATCGTGCGCTGGGGGATGGCGGCGGCACTGCCGGTCGAGCGCTCGCGGGCGGCGAGTGCGGCGTCCACGGCAGCCTCCGCCGCGGCGAGCGTCTCGTCGTCGTCCGCACGGATGGCGATGAGCAACTGCTCGGGCGAGGCGTCCTCGTCGGGGGCCAGCCCCATAGCGGTCGCGAGTTCGAGGTTGAGCGGCGTGGCCATGGCGACGAGGACCGCGGTGACGCCGTCCCTGGACCCGATGTCGCGGCTCACCTGCATCAGCTTCACCGAGTCCGCGTACACCCCCGATCGGAGCACGACCGAGCGCGCTCCGGCTGGTGCGGAAGGGGCCCCGGAGGAGGGTGTGGCGGTCACCCCACGGACCGTACCCAGAGATGTCTCAGCGGTGAAGTATTCGCCCGAAAGTGGCATAACGATTTAGCGGTGAGGTACTTCCTTCCGGCTGTGCCCCGTGACACATTGACGCCGCCCGGTGCGACCGCGGCCCGTCGTCCGACACCGGATCGAGTCGGAAGTGCACGTCAAGGAGGCACTGGAGATGGCGTTCAGCTGGAAGCTCTACGGGGACGGCAAGACCCCGCCGATGGGGGAGGCGGTGGCCCCCGACGAGCGACTGTCGTGGCCGCTGACGGTCGGTATCGGCGCGCAGCACGTCGTGGCCATGTTCGGCGCCACCTTCGTGTTCCCGCTCGTCATGGGCCTGGACCCGAACCTCGCGATCATGATGAGCGGCATCGCGACGATCATCTTCCTGCTCATCGTGAACGGGAAGATCCCGAGCTACCTGGGCACCAGCGCCTCGTTCGTCGGCGGTGTGGTCGCCATCCGGGCGCAGGGCGGGAACTCCAGCGACGTCGTCGGCTCGATCCTGATCTCCGGCGTCGTCTTGGCCTTGATCGGTCTGCTCATCCACTTCGCCGGCGTGCGCTTCCTGCACCAGATCCTGCCGCCGGCCGTCACTGGCGCCGTTGTGCTGCTGATCGGGTTCAACCTGGCGCCGGTCGTGGCCAGCATCTACTGGCCGCAGGACCAGTGGGTCGCGCTCGCCACGATGGCGTTCGTCATCGTCGCCTCGCTGCTGCTGCGCGGCTTCTGGGCCCGCATCGCGATCCTGCTCGGCCTGATCTTCGGCTTCCTGCTCTCGTGGCTGCTCGACGTCACCGCCGGCCAGATCAACTCGGTCGTCGGTGGCGCGACGAAGCCCAGCCTGCACGACCGGATCGACCTCTCCAAGGTGGGCGAGGCGAAGTGGTTCGGCCTGCCCGACTTCACCGCACCGCACTTCTCGCTGAACTTCAGCCTGCTCGTGCTGCCCGCCGTGATCGCACTGATCGCGGAGAACACCGGGCACGTCAAGGCCGTCGCCGCGATGACCAAGCGCAACCTCGACCCGTACATGGGCCGGGCCATCGCCGCGGACGGTGTCGGCACCGTGATCGCCTCGGCGGTCGGCGGTTCGCCCACGACCACCTACGCGGAGAACATCGGCGTCATGGCCGCGACCCGGGTCTACTCGACCGCGGCGTACTACGTGGCCGCGATCGTGGCGATCCTGCTCGGCCTCTGCCCCAAGTTCGGCCAGCTGATCTACGCGACCCCCGGCGGCGTCCTGGGCGGCATCACCGTCGTCCTCTACGGGATGATCGGCCTGCTCGGTGTCAAGATCTGGAAGGAGAACCGGGTCGACTTCGCGAACCCGATCAACCTCGTCCCGATCGCCGCCGGCGTCATCATCGCGATCGGGAACGTCACGATGAAGTTCAGCGACAGCTACTCCCTCGGCGGTATCGCGCTCGGCACGATCGTCGTGGTCGCCGGCTGGCACCTCGCCCGCGCCCTCGCCCCGGTCGAGATGAAGGAGGCCCTGGCGCGCGAGGGTCTGCACCCCGCCGCCGGGTCGACCTTCGGCCGCATCCACGGCGCCGAGGAGATGCCCGACCCGTCGTCGCTCGACGAGCTGGAAGGCGAGCGCCCGGGTGGGTACGGCCACCGGGGAGAGGGCACGCTCAACCGGTGAAACCTGCTCCCTTCCGTTACGCCGATCCCCGGACCCTCGCCGAGGCCATCGCGGTCCTCGCCGACGAGGGTCAGGGCGCCAAGGTGCTCGCCGGTGGCCAGTCGCTGCTCCCGCTGCTCTCGATGCGGCTCGCGGCGCCGACCACGCTGGTGGACATCAACCGGGTGCCCGGTCTCGATCTCATCGAGGCCACCGGGGACGGCGTGACGGTGGGAGCGCTCGTACGGCACAACGCACTGCTCACGGACGACGCCGCGGCGCGGGTGCAGCCCCTGCTGGCCCGCGCCACGGCGAACGTCGCCCACCCGGCGATCCGGAACCGGGGCACCACCGTCGGCTCCATCGCGCACGCCGACCCCTCGGGCGAGATGACCTCGGTCCTCGCCCTCACCGACGGATCCGTCACCGTGGCCACTCCGGACGGCGTCGAGACCGTCGGCTGGCGCGACCTGTTCGTCGGCCCGCTGGAGACCTCGATCCACGGTCCCGCGGTCGTCACCTCCGCCTTCTTCCCGGCCCTGCCGCCGCGTTCCGGCACGGCCTTCGCCGAGGTCGCCCGGCGGAAGGGCGACTACGCGGTGTGCGGCGGGGGCGTCGTCGTCACCCTGTCCGCCGACCGGACCGTCGAACGCGTCCGGGCTGCTTACATCTCGGTGGGACTGACGCCCGAGGTGCACGACCTGACCGACGCGGTGATCGGCCAGCCGGCCGACGGCGCGGACTGGGCCGGCGCGGGCAAGCTCGCCCGCAGCCTGGTCGACCCGGACACCGACCTGCACGCCAGCGCGGACTACCGCCGCCTGCTGGTCGGGGTCCTGACCGAACGAATGCTCGCCGAAGCTGTTGGGGGAATCGCGTGACCGTCGACTCCGAGCGGACCATCACCCTGACCGTGAACGGTGTGCCACGTGAAGCGACCGTGCCCGTGCGGCGGCTGCTGTCGGACGCCCTGCGCCACGACCTGGGGCTGACCGGCACGCACGTCGGCTGCGAGCACGGTGTGTGCGGGGCGTGCACGGTGCTGGTGGACGGCGCCCCGGTGCGCTCGTGCCTGATGCTCGCCGTGCAGGCCGACGGGCACGAGGTGAAGACCGTCGAGGGCCTGGCGCGCGACGACAGCCGCGGCGGGCAGATCCTGCACCCGGTGCAGGAGGCCTTCCGCGAGTGCCACGCCTTGCAGTGCGGCTTCTGCACGCCGGGCTTCCTCATGACGATCGCCGCCGGTCTGGAGGCGCGGGACAACTCCGCCGAGCTCACCGAGGAGGAGGTCGACGACATGGTCGGCGGCAACCTCTGCCGCTGCACCGGCTACGCCAACATCAAGAAGGCCGTGCACCACGCGGCCGCGGCGATGCAGGAGACCCACCACCAGGACGCCGAGGTGGGCGGGTGACCACCAAGCTGTTCGGTGAGCCGGTGCGCCGGCGCGAGGACGCGCGGCTGATCATCGGCAAGGGTCGCTACCTGGACGACATCGGCTCGGGCGCCCTGGCGGCAGCCTTCGTCCGCTCCCCGCACGCCCACGCGCGGATCACCGACATCGATGTCGAGGGCGCCCTGGACGTCGAGGGCCTGATCGCCATCTACACGTACGAGGACCTGCACGGCCCGATGGCCGAGCCGCTGCCGGTGCTCATCCCGCACCCGCAGCTCACCGCGCCGCGCACCGGGTACCCGCTGGCCAACGGCGAGGTGAACCACGTCGGCGAGCCGATCGTCATGGTGGTGGCCACCGACCGGTACGTCGCCGAGGACGCCTGCGACCGCATCGTCGTCTCCTACGAGGAGCTGCCGGTCGTCGTCGGCGTGGACACCGCCCGCGAGGCGAAGCACGCGGTGCACGAGGAGATCCCGGACAACGTCGCGGCGCGGCACCACCAGGAGACCGGCGACGTCGAGCCGGCGCTGGCCACGGCGCCGCACACGCTCTCGTTCACGCAGTACATCGAGCGGTCCGCCTGCACGCCGATGGAGGGCAAGGGCGTGCACGCGCGGTGGGACGCCGCCGACTCGAGCCTCCGCGTGTACACGAGCACGCAGGCGTCGACGTCCGTCCGTGCGGCAATCGCGGCGAAGCTGGAGCTGTCGCTGGACAAGGTCGAGGTGATCGCGCCGGACGTCGGCGGCGGCTTCGGCGTGAAGATCGTGCACCCGTGGCCGGAGGAACTGCTGGTGCCGCTGGCCGCGATCAGCCTCGGCCGCGAGGTGAAGTGGACCGAGGACCGCCGCGAGCACTTCATCTCCGCCGCGCACGAGCGCCAGCAGAAGCAGGAGATCACCGTCGGGTTCGACGACGACGGCCGCGTCACGGCGCTCGACGTGCACATCTGGCACGACAACGGCGCGTACACGCCGTACGGGATCATCGTGCCGATCGTGACGGCGACCCAGCTGGTCGGGCCCTACGTGATCCCGGTCTACCGGGTGATCGTCGAGTCGGTCTACACGAACACCGTGATCGTGACGCCGTACCGCGGCGCCGGGCGGCCGCAGGGCTGCTACGCGATGGAGCGGACGATGGACCGCATCGCCGACGCGCTCGACGTGGACCGGGCCGTCGTCCGCGAGCGGAACCTGATCACGCCCGACCAGTTCCCCTACGACCACCACCTCACGTTCCAGGACGGCCGTCCGGTCATCTACGACTCGGGCGACTACCCGGGGCTGATGTCGAAGCTGAAGGACCTGGTCGGCTGGTCGGAGGCTTCCCGGCTGCGCGATGAGGCCGCGGCGCGGGGCAAGCTGCTCGGCGTCGGGATGGCGATGTACGTGGAGGGCACCGGGCCGGGGCCGTACGAGGGCGGCCACGTGCAGGTGCTCGGCAGCGGCAAGGTGCTGGTGTCGACCGGGCTGACGTCGCAGGGGCAGGGCCACGAGACGGCGTTCGCGCAGATCGTGGCGTCGGAGCTCGGGGTGCCGATCGAGGACATCGAGGTGACCACCGGCGACACACGCCGCTTCGGCTACGCCGTCGGGACGTTCGCCTCGCGGGCCGCGGTGATGAGCGGCAACGCGATCGCCCTGGCCGCCCGCGGGGTGCGGGAGAAGGCGCTGCGGATCGCGGCCGACGTGCTGGAGGCCGCGCCGGAGGACCTGGAGATCGACGAGGGCCTGATCTCGGTGCGCGGGGTGCCCGGTTCGTCCATCCCGCTGCGGACGGTGGCGGTGCTGTCGAACCCGCTGCGGTACGCCTTCGACGAGGCGGCGAAGCAGGCGACCCAGTTCGCCGGGCCGGGCGACGACTCCAAGCCGCCGGTGGCGGTCGGGGACGCCCCCGGCCTGGAGCACCGCGACTACTACTCGCCGATCCGCTCGACGTTCGCGTCCGGGGCGCACGCGGCGATCGTGGAGATCGACCCGGCGACGTGGGAGATCGAGATCGTGAAGTACGCGGTGGTCCACGACTGCGGCAACGTGGTGAACCCGATGATCGTCGAGGGGCAGGTGCACGGCGGCGTCGCGCAGGGCGTGGGCGGGGCGCTGTACGAGCGGATGGCCTACGACGCCGACGGGCAGCTGCAGAACGCGTCGTTCATGGACTTCCTCATGCCGTACGCATCCGAGGTCCCCGACGTGGTGATCGACCACCAGACCACGCCGTCTCCGCTGAACCCTCTGGGCATCAAGGGCGCCGGCGAGGCCGGCGTCATCCCCGGGACGGCGGCCATCGCGTCCGCCATCGAGGACGCGGTGGGACGGCGGATCGCGTCGATGCCCATCTCCCCCACCGAGCTGTACGACCTGGTACGCAACCCTGAATCGGAAATGACCGCGACGGCCGGGCGCCGTGCGGGGACTGGAGCGAATTCGTGAACCTCGACGGCTCTGCGGTGCTTTCTGCTCCCCCGGAGCGGGTGTGGGAGGTCATCACCGACCCGGCTGTGCTGGCGCGGACGATCCCCGGCTGCGAGTCGCTGGTCCACGTCGGGGACGACGAGTACAAGATGATCGTGTCGGTGGGAGTCGGCGCCATCCGCGGCTCGTACGCCGGCTCGGTGAAGCTCTCGGACAAGCAGCACCCGACGTCCTACGTCATGCACGCGTCCGGTGCCGGTGCGCCGGGGAACGCTCGCGCCGAGGTGACGATCAACCTGGAGCCCGCGGACGGCGGGACGACGACACTGACCTACTCCGCGGACGCGGTGATCGGCGGCCCGGTCGCGGGCGTCGGCCAGCGGATGATCACCGGCGTCGCGAAGCGGATGGCCGGCCAGTTCTTCACGGCGATCGACAACGAGCTGGCCGGCAAGGTCACGCCGATCGCTGCGGCGCCGTCCGCCGTCGCCGCCGGCGAGGCGGCTATGGCTGCTCCGGCTGCCGGAGCGCCGCAGGTCTTCGCCGGCCGGGCCGCTGCTGCGACCGCGGTGCCTGCCGACGTGCGGACGCTCGCTCTGGGTGCCGTCGGCGGCGCAGTGCTCACCCTCCTCGGCGTCCTGATCGGCTTCCGGATGGGCCGCCGCGCCCGCTGATCGGCGGCGCACTCCTCGCGGATCCGGGCACCAATCGTGCCCGTGCCGTCGTTGGAAGAACGTCGGTCCGGTCATCTCCTCGCCCCCAAGCGACGTTTCGGCGCATCATGGGGTGACGGACCTCGAGGAGGCACAGGCCATGGGGGAACTCCAGCCCCGGATGCGAGCAGGCGACAAGGATCGTCAGCGGGTCGTCGAGCAGCTCGGCAAGCACTTCGGCGAGGGCCGGCTGACCGTCGAGGAGTTCGACGAGCGCGTCGTCCGGGCGCACGCGTCCGTCTACCTCGACGAGCTGCCCGCACTGACCGCCGACCTACCCGGCGAACAGGCGCCCCCTCTCCGTCAGACGCGGCCGCGCATCCCGATACCTGCGGCTGTGCTCCTGCTGGTCGTGGCGATGCTGTTCGCCTGGTCGCTGGTGATGGCCGTGGTCTACGGCGCCCCGCCGCTGTTCGCCCTCTTCCTCGTGTTCATGTTCCTGCGGCACCGGCGGTTCAGCCGGCGCTGGTGAGTACGCCATGGCGGTGAGGTCGGCGCTGCCCCGCCGCGCCGGCCGGCGCACCAACCTCGCCCTCCTCGGCCTGCTCCTCCTCGCCTTCGCCACGGGCGTCCTCGCCTACGGGTTCGGCGCACCGCCGGCCACGGCCGTCGTCGTCGCGATCCACGGCGCCGCGGGCCTCGGACTGCTGCTCCTGGTCCCGTGGAAGACCGTGATCGTCCGCCGTTCGCGGGCTCACTCCGCGAACACCGGCACGCTGGCGACCTGGCTCGGGGTCCTCGTCGCGATCGCCGTACTGAGCGGCGTCCTGCACGCCATCGGGGTCGCGCCGCTCACCATGCTGCTGTTCCACGTCGCCATCGCCGTCTGCGTGCTCCCGCTGCTCCTGATCCACGCCTGGGGACGACGCCAGCGCCCCCGCCGCACCGACCTGTCTCGCCGGACTCTGCTCAGGACCGGCGCCCTTGCCGCGGGCGCGGCCGCCCTCTGGACCGTCGGCGAGGGCGTCCTGCGCCTCACCGGCGCCCCCGGCGCCGACCGCCGCGGCACCGGCTCGCTCGAGCACGGCACCGACGACCCGACCGTCATGCCGGTCACCCAGTGGTTCACCGACACCGTGCCGACGACGACCCACGACACGGTCACCTTCGTGTTCGGCAGCCAGCACGCCCGGATCCCGGTCGGCGATCTCATCCGAGGTGACCGCGTCCGGGCCGTCATCGACTGCACCGGCGGCTGGTACGCCGCCCAGGACTGGGGCGGCGTCCGCCTCGACCGGCTGCTCACCGAGCTGACCGGCGACAGCCTGCCGGCGGACGGCAGTGTCGATGTCGTCTCCCGCACCGGCTACCGCCGCCGCCTCCCGCTCCGCGACGCGACGACGCTCCTGCTCGCGACGTCCGCGGCCGGGCAGCCGCTCTCGGACGGGCACGGGGCTCCGGTGCGACTGGTCGCCCCCGGGCGGCGCGGCTTCTGGTGGGTCAAGTGGGTGGAGCGGATCGAGGTCGTCGACGCAGCATGGTGGCGTCAGCCACCGTTCCCGCTCCAGTGAGCGCGGTTCATCCGGCGCGCGACGCTTCCTCCCCGAGGCTGAGCGTGTCGGGGTCGGACGGCTCGCCCACGCCCGTGGCGGCCAGGCCGCGCAGGCTCTGCCCGACGTAGAAGGTCCATGCGTTCCGGCAGATGTCGAAGCACTCGTAGTCGGGCACGAGCCCGTCGTGGGTGAAGCGCAGCTCGGTGCCGCCGTCCTTCTCCGCCAGCTCGAACCGGATCTCGGTGCCGATCCACTCGCTCTGGTCGGAGATGAAGCCCATGTGGTTGTCGACGACCGTCCACACCACCTTTTCGCCCGGCACCAGTTCGGTCACGCGCATCCTGCAGAAGTGCACGTCCGGCACCCGGTAGGAGAACTCGTCGCCGATCGCGCGGTTGTCGCCGTCGACCGTCGTCATCCACCAGCCGCGGACGTCGTTGATCGCGTCGAAGACCTCGGCCGGCGTCCGCTCGACCCTGAATGACGTGGTGTAGCTCGATCCGCTCATTGCTTCCTCCGGGGGGCTCCAGCGCCAGGCACTTGCATGACGCAAGTCACCATGCCAGTGCCGCTTTCATGATGCAAGCGCACCGCCTACGATGACCTCGTGCTGGGGAAGACGTACGACGACCAGGTCTGCTCGATCGCGCGGGCGCTCGAGGTGGTGGGCGAGCGGTGGAGCGTCCTGATCGTGCGCAATGCACTGTTCGCCGGATCCACCCGCTTCACCGACTTCCAGCGCAGCCTCGGCATCGCACCGAACATCCTCACGACCCGCCTCGACGGGTTCGTCGAGGCGGGCATCATGCGACGGACGCTGTACTCCCAGCAGCCGGAGCTGCACGAGTACCTGCTCACCGAGAAGGGGCGCGACCTGGCGCCGGCCCTCATCGCGCTGACCGAGTGGGGCGACCGGTGGGCGGCTCCGGACGGCCCGCCCATCCTCTACCGCCACGCAGCCTGCGGGTCTCCCGTCACTCACGAGGTGGTCTGCACGTCCTGCGGCGCGGTGGACGACGCTGCCGAGGTGGTGGCTCTGCCCGGCCCCGGCATGCCGGCCGAGCGCGCCGAGCGGGTGGCCCAGCGGGCCGTCCGCCCGGGGTAGCCCGACACCCCACTCACTGACCATCGGCTGCCGGCGGCGGCTGCGAGAGTGTCCGGGTGCCGATTCCGGCGGGGGCAGCCGCACACAGGACCGAACCGTCGATGGCCGCCGTCAAGACCTACCGGTACCTGCGACTGGCGATGATCGCGCTGGTCGTCGGTCTGTTCGCCTGCGTCCTGTACGAGCACGGCAGGACGCGCGGGGGCTGCTGGCAGCTCTCGATCAGCGCCTACTACTACACGCCGGTCCAGGGCTTCCTCGTCGCGGCGCTGGTGACGATCGGCGTGAGCCTCGTCGCGCTGCGCGGCAACACCGACTGGGAGGACGTGCTGCTCAACCTGGCCGGCGTCTGCGCCCCCGTCGTCGCGTTCGTGCCCTATCCCCACCCCGGGACCTGCGGTTCGGTCCTCACCGACACGAGGAACCGGCTCGCCAACGTCGACAACAACATGCTGGGCCTGCTGGTCGCGGGTGGCCTCGCGCTCCTCGTCGTCGGACTCCTCACGCACCTGAGCCTCCGCTCCGCCCGGCCCGACCGCCCCGGTCCGGTGGCCCTGCTCGGGTTCTGGGCCATCGCGGTGCTCTTCCTGGCCAGCACGGCCGTCTACGCCTGGGACCGCACGCTCCTGCTCGACCACGGGCACGACGTCGCGGCCGTCGCCATGTTCGGCTTCATCTTCGGAAACGTCTGGCTCAACGCAGCCGCCGTCCACCGGGCCCACAACGCCGTGGCCCCGCGCTCGATCTGGCGCAACCGGTACACCGTCGTCGGCACGCTCATGATGGTCGCGGTCGTCGCGAACGTCGTCGCGCACCTCGCGGGGTTCCGCTGGTGGGTGCTCACCCTGGAGACCAGCATGATCGTGCTGTTCGCCTGGTTCTGGGTGGCCCAGACGATCGAGCTGTGGAACCAGGGGCTGCGCGGCGGCTCCGTCCTCCAGCCGGACCCGAAAGCACGCTGAGGGCCCTCTCGATCGGATCGAGAGGGCCCTCAGCGTGTGTCGATCTCCGGACTACTGGACGGCGCGGCGGCGGGTCATCACCGCACCGGCGATCACCGCAACCCCCACCCAGACGGTGAGGATCGTGATCGACAGCGCCGTGTGGTCGCCCTGCGCCAGGCTGAGGACGGCGTTGCCCGGGTCGATCTTGTCGGCCACCTCGGGCTTGAACACCTGCAGCGCCGGCAGCAGGCCGAGCTCCACCAGGTAGAAGCCGGTCAGCGCGCCCGGCGTGTTGCCGACAGCCGCCCCGACGCCCGCCCCGATCAGCGCGAACGTCGCTCCGGCCAGCGCGACCATGCCGATCGCCCGCGCGCCGCCGTCCCAGGACGCCGACGGCTCCATCACGACGAGCAGCAACGAGGAGAGCCCGGCAGCCACCAGGGCGATCACCGCGCCCAGCAGCGCGACCGCCCCGGCCTTCGCGGCCAGCACCCGCCCGCGCCGCGGCTCGAGCAGGAACGTCGTCTGCACGCTGCCGTGGCTCCACTCCCCGGCGGTCGACAGCACACCGAGCGAGACGAGCACCAGCGCGGTGAGCATCCCGGTGACGACCAGCGGGCCCAGCACGTTGTCGAGCGGCTGGCCGGCCGTTCCGGCGGCGATCGCGATGGCGGCCGGCGCCAGCAGCACGGCGGAGACCACCAGGGCGAGCCCCGACCGGGTGGACAGCGACTTGCGCGCCTCCAGCCAGACGGCCGCGGGCAGTGACGGACTGGTCCGTCGGGTGGTGGGGCGGACCTGGACGGGAGAAGCAACTGCTGTGGTCATGGCGAAACCTCCAGAAAGGGTCGCGGCTCAGGCCGCGGTGAGGGAGAAGAAGACGTCCTCCAGGCCGCGCTGCAGCGGCCGGAGTTCGCAGAGCACGTGGCCGCCGGTGGCGGCGACGACGCCGACGTCGGTCGGGGAGATGCCGGTCACGATCAGCGCGCCGTCGTCGCCGGGGGAGACGGCGAATCCGCGGGCCACCAGATCCGCGGCCAGCGCGGCCGGTTCGGTGGATCGGACGGAGACGCCGTCCGAACCCAGGAGCGACGCCACCGGACCGTCGGCGACGATCCGCCCGCCACCGATCACCAGCAGCCGGTCGACGGTGTGCTCGACCTCGCCGAGCAGGTGCGAGGACAGCAGCACCGTGCCGCCGCGCGCCGCGTGGCCGCGGAGCAGCCCGCGCATCCAGCGGATGCCCTCCGGGTCCAGGCCGTTGGCCGGCTCGTCGAACATCAGCACCGGCGGGTCGGCCAGCAGCGCCCCGGCGATCCCGAGCCGCTGCCGCATGCCGAGGGAGTAGCCGCGGATCCGCCGACCGCCGGCGTCCGACAGGCCCACCAGCTCGAGCACCTCGTCGACCCGGGATGCGGGCACGCCGATCGCGTCGGCCAGCAGTCGCAGGTGCGTGCGGCCGGTGCGGCCGGGGTGCACGGCGCCGGCGTCGAGCAGCGTGCCCATGACCGAGCCCGGGTTCGGCACGGCGGCGTAGGGCCGGCCGTCGACGAGCGCGGAACCCGCGGACGCCGGCACCAGGCCGGTGATCATCCGCATCGTCGTCGTCTTGCCGGCGCCGTTCGGGCCGAGGAAGCCGGTCACCGTGCCGGGCTCCAGGGTGAAGGACACGTCGTCGACGACGGTCCGTGCGCCGTACTGCTTGGTCAGTCCGCTGACCGTGATCATCTGATCCTCCAGAGGTCGCCTGCTGTCGACGACCAATCTGCCGAGAACGGCCTGGTCACCGCGTCGGCCGCACGACCAGATCTCGGGTCCCCGGACGTCGTCCCGCCGTCATCCGAAAGTTGACGCGCGAACGCTCCTTGCGGCCGACCCGGGGACGGCGAGCCGCCACCTACGCTCCGTCACATGAGGCTCCGGGACCGCATCTGGCCAGGCCTCCGCACGCGTGGGATCGTGCTCGAGTTCGTCCTCGCGGTGCTGAGCACCGGGGCGATCAGCGCGGGCGCTGCCACCGGCGACCGCGGCGCGGTGTCGGTCGCGGTGTTCGCCGCGTTGTCCGCCGTCGTCTTCGTGCTGACGCTGACCCTGCGCCGCCGGGCGCCGTTCGCGCCGTTCCTGCTCAGCGCCGCCCTGTCACTGCTCTCCCCCGCCCTCAACGGCGCACTGACCGTGCTCGGCTACGCGGTGGGCCGCTACGACGGCCGGTGGCCGCAGCGATACGCCGCCGCGGCCGCCGGCGTGCTCGTGGTCGCCCGGCCGTGGGACGGCGGCCCCGCGGGCGAGCAGGTCAGCCGCTGGCTGGGCGGCGCCGTCCTCGTGCTGCTGCCCGGCGCCGTCGGCATCTACGTGCGCACCCGCGCCCAGCTGCTCAGCGCGCTGCGCGAGCGGGCCGAGCGCGCGGAGGCGGAGCAGGAGCTCCTCGCCCGCGACGCGGTCCTCACCGAGCGGACCCGCATCGCGCGCGAGATGCACGACGCCGTCGGCCACCGGGTCAGCCTCATGGTGCTGCAGGCCGGCGCGATCGAGATGGCGGCGGCCGACCGGCAGCGGGTCGAGCAGCTCGCCGGTCAGATGCAGACCGCCGGCCGGCAGGCGCTCGACGAGCTGCGCCAGATGGTCGGCGTGCTGCGCACGGGTGAGGCCGAGGACGCGCCGCTGGCGCCGCAGCCCGGGCTCGACGCCGTCCCCCGTCTCGTCGAGGAGTCGCGGCAGGCCGGCGTGATCGTCGAGCTCAGCGAACCGCCCGACGGCGCCCTGATCGACCCCGCGGTGAGCCGCGCGGCGTACCGGATCGTGCAGGAGGCACTGACCAATGCCGCCAAGCACGCGCCCGGCGCGGCGGTGAGCGTGGCCGTCGATTGCTCGCCCGGTCGCCTCGTCGTCCGCGTGCTCAACGGGCCGGGACGGCCCTCGGAGCCGGCCCCCGGCGGCGGCTATGGACTCGTGGGGTTGGGTGAGCGGGTGCGCACCCTCGGCGGCCGGTTGACGGCGGGCCCGCGACTCGACGGCGGCTTCGAGGTCGTGGCGGAGCTGCCGGCATGACCATCCGGGTGCTGCTCGTCGACGACGAGGAACTGGTGCGGTTCGGGCTGCGCACCGTGCTCGAGGCGGCCGGCGACTTCGAGGTCGTCGGCGAGGCGGGCAACGGTGCGGACGGCGTCGCGGCGGCCAGGGAGCTGGGGCCGGACGTCGTCCTCACCGACATCCGCATGCCGGTGATGGACGGGCTGGCCGCGACCAAGCAGCTGCTGGCGCTGCCGAAGCCGCCGCAGGTCGCCGTCCTCACGACGTTCCACGTGGACGAGTACGTGTACGCGGCCCTGGCCGCCGGCGCGGCCGGCTTCCTGCTCAAGGACACCCCACCACGCGAGATCGCCGCCGCCGTGCGGGCCGTCGCCGACGGCACCGCGACCTTGTCGCCCAAGGTGACGGCGAAGCTGATCGAGTCGTACGTGGACAAGGCCGCCGCTCCACGCAAGGCGCAGGCATTGCAGCGGATCGCGGAGCTGTCCGACCGCGAGCGCGAGGTGCTGCAGCTGCTGGGCACCGGCGACAGCAACGCCGACCTGGCCAAGAAGCTGTTCGTCAGCGAGGCGACCGTGAAGACCTACGTCTCGCGGCTGCTCACCAAGCTCGACCTGGCGAACCGGACGCAGGCGGCGATCCTCGCCCACGAGGCGGGTCTGCTCGACGGCTGAGCACGAGCAGCGCCACCGGCAGCACGACCGAACCCACCAGCAGCGCCGTCAGCACCGTCGACTCCAGCGCCGTCGCCCCGTGCAGGTGTCCCACGTGGAACAGCAGATGGGGGACGGCGAAGGCGAGGTAGGCCAGCAGTGCCACGACGACCAGGCGCCGCTCCGGCCAGACGGCGGCCGCGGTGAGGGCGATCGCCAGGCCCAGCGTGGCCCCGCCGAAGTCGCGCATCAGGTGCTCGCTGAACGGCGGCGTGAGGTCGACCGTCGGCACGTCCTCGTAGAAGCTCCGCGGCAGGAACGCCGTCCACAGCCCGAGCACCCACTCGACGCCGGCCATCAGCAGCAGCCCGAGGCGCAGCAGCAGGGTCATGGCGGTGAATCTCCCTTCGTCACCCACTCGACGGAAGAGACCGGCACTTCGTGACACCGCCGGCTGCCGGGACTGTGCGCGGGTAGCAACGTCGTTCCGCGCGGATGAGGTTGCCGACTGCACGACCGCGGTCACGGCCAAGAGGTCGTACGACCTAGGTGCAATGGAGGATTCGACCCGGCCACGGACAGCATTCGCCGCAGCGATCGACACCCCAGACGATCCCGGCGAAAGAGGCGGCATGTTCCCGACCCGCGCGTCCGCGTCCACCGTGACCCGAACCCTCCTGGTGGCCGCCGTCGCGGCGACCCCACTGCTCATGACGACCCCCGCGTTCGCGATGGCGAACGTCACCGCGGCCTCGTTCAGCAACGGCACGCTGACCGTCACGGGCAACGCCATCTGGGACCGTCCGATCACCGTGGACGGCGTCGCGATGGGCACCAGCGACGCCGGCGGCGCCTTCACGGTCACCCAGCCGGGCTACACCCCGCCGGCCGACTGCACCGTCGACGTCAACGACGGGTCGGCCAGGGCCACGACCGTCACCCTCAAGGGCTGCGCCCCGACGACGGCGACCGTCGCGATGCTCCCCGACCGCGCCGACCTCGGGCCCTTCACCGTCGGCGTCAATCCCGGCTCGACCGTCGTCAGCTTCCCCGGCTCGATCGGGCCGGACAGCTGGCAGATCGTCGCGGGCTCCCTGCCCAAGGGCCTGACCATGACGGTGCCGCAGCCGACCGCGCGCCCACTGCCGGCCACCCCCGAGCAGCTGACCTACGCCCAGATCTCCGGGACGCCGACCACCGCCGGCACCGGCTCGATCACCTTCAAGGCGACCGACGTGCGGGGTCTCACCTCGACCCGCACCTACACCGTCACCGTCAACCCGGCTCTCCCCGTGGCGATCACGCCCGAGCCGTGGGCGCCCCTGACGGTCGGCAGCGGCATGAACCTGTGGATCGACGGCAGCGGCGGCCTCACGCCCTACACCTGGTCGGTGACCGCCGGCGCGCTGCCGCCCGGCATGACCCTGATCCAGGACGTCGCCACCGGACCGAACGTCCGCGTCGGCGGCACGCCCACCACCGCGGGCACCTTCAGCTGGACCCTCCGGCTGACCGGCGCGCAGGGCGGGACGACGACCCGCGACTTCAGCGTGACGGTGAACCCGGTGGCGGCGCCCGCCCCCGACCCCACGCCCACGCCCACGGACCCGGCGCCCGCGTTCATGAGCATCCGGTCGTTCGCGCTGAACCCGGCCACGGTCCCGGGTGGGGCGGGGTCGACCGGCACGGTCACCGTCAGCACGGCCGCCCCGGCCGGCGGCACCTCGGTGATCCTGTCCAGCAGCAACCCGCAGCTGGCGAGCGTGCCGGCCACCGTCACCGTGCCGGCCGGCGGGACCAGCGCGACGTTCGCGATCACCACGACGGCCGTTCCCTTCGACCAGTCGGCGACCATCGACGCGACCTACGCGGGCACCCTGCAGGCCAAGCTCACGGTCACCGCTCCGGTGCCGCCGAACGCCGACACGGTGACCATCGGCCGCGTCGAGTACGACAGCGCCAAGCGCCAGCTGCGGGTCGACGCCGCCAGCTCCGCCCCGGGCGCCGTCCTGAAGGTCTACTTCACCGGCACGGACACGCTGATCGGGACGATCTCCGGCACCAGCGGCCAGTTTCCCGTCGGGCTGAACCCGGTCGACATCACCGTCCGCAGCAGCCTCGGCGGGACGGCGAGCAAGGCCGTGACCGCCAAGTGACCGCCGAGTAGGACCAGCCGGGCACCCCCTCCCGGCGCGGCCGAGGGCCCTCTCCGTTCGGCGCGGAGAGGGCCCTCGGTGCGTCAACGCCCGGGCAGTCAGCGGGCCTGGGCCTCGGCCTTCAGCGCGACCGCAGTCAGCACCTCCCAGCGGATCGCCGTGCTGCCCGGATGCACGAACAGCCAGTAGAAGGCGAACCGGCGGCGGGTGGCGTCGTCCGTCGCGACGATCCGCGTCTCCGAGCTCAGCTCCGTCCCGTGGCCGAACGGCGTCAGCCGGAAGTCCATCGCGGCCTTCACCCAGCCCGGCTCCGACCACTCCCGCAGCCCGGCGGCGTCCAGCTTCGGCGGCTCCTTCCCGCCGGTGAGCCGCCAGGCCTGCAGTGCGCCGCCGAACACGACCGACGACGGCTCCTTCGAGGAGAGCAGCGGCACGGGCAGGACGTCGAGGAACGGCCGGTCGTGCAGGTGGCCGATGCCCTTGCCGGCCAGCAGGACAGGGAGGAAGCGCGCGGCGCTGAGGACGACGGTCAGCGGCAGCCCGGTCAGCTTCACTTCGTGCAGCGCGTCCCAGACGACGGACGGCGGCGCGGCGATCCAGCGCGACTGACGGGTGACGTGGTCGGGCTCCGGCAGCAGCTCGTCCGGTCCCATGTCGCCCCCTCAGCCCACGGCGTCGTAGACCGCGCGGATGTAGGACCCCGCCCGGTCCGAGCCCAGGATCCCGGGCGCCATCCGGTTCATCATGTAGCTGATCGTCAGCCGGCGGTCGAGGTCCATCACGATCATCGAGCCGCCCCAGCCACCCCAGAAGAACGTGCGCCCCGACGGCACGTACGGGATGACCGGCGAGCCCAGGCAGTAGCCGATGCCGAACCGGAACGGCTCGCCCAGCACCAGGTCGACGCCGTCGGACTGCTGGTCGAACACCAGGTCGATGGTCTTCGGCGACAGCAGCCGGCGACCGTTCACCTCCCCGCCCAGCGACAGCACCCGCAGGACGTCGAGCACCCCGCGGGCGTTCGAGTGCCCGTTCAGCGCGCCGAGGTCGGCGCGGCGCCAGTCCGGCGAGTTCGCCGCCTTCGCCGACGCCACCGGGCCGGTGTACGTCCTCACCATGATCGACTCCGGGTCGAGCGCCCGGGGGTCGTAGTCCGGTGGCGGCGGGGGGACGACGGGCGCGATGCGCTCCCAATCCCGCTCCCGCGCCCCGACCTGGAAGTCCGCCCCCAGCGGCCGGGCGATCTCGTCGGCCACGAACTGCTTGAAGGTCAGGTTGGTGATCCGCCGGATGACCTCGCCGACCAGGTGGCCCTGGTTGTTGGCGTGGTAGCCCGAGGCGGTGCCCGGCTCCCACCACGGGCGCTGCTGAGCCAGCCGCTCGGTCGCCGACTCCCAGTCGTACATGTCCCGGATCGAGAACGGCTGGTCCCAGCCGGAGACCCCCGAGGTGTGCGACATCAGGTGCCGCACCTCGATGTTCTTCTTGCCCTTGGCCGAGAACTCCGGCCAGTAGTTGCCCACGGGCGCATAGACGTCCAGGTCACCGCGCTCCACCAGCATCAGCGCCGCCAGGTTCAGCACGCACTTGGTCGTCGACCAGACGTTCACGATCGTGTCCTGCGTCCAGGGCGTCGTCCGCTCCTCGTCGCGGAACCCGCCCCAGAGATCGACGACGGTCTCGCCGTCCAGGTCGACGGCGACCGACGCGCCCAGCTCCTCGGCGTCGAGATGGCGCGCCAGCGCCTCCCGCACCCCGGCGAACCGGTCGTCGCAGCTGCCGTGCACCTCGGCCAAGAGATCCTCCTCGTCGCGGGCGACCTCGTTGTCGCTCCGCAGCGATCAGACCACGGCTCTCCCGCCGCGACAACGCCGGCGCAACGTTCCGGCGCAACGCGGAGGCAAGGTCACTGCCTTTCTTGGCCCCGCGGAACAGAACCGGGGCCGTCCTCCTTGTCGACCGCAGTGCCCCGACGGATGGAGAAGCCCCGCATGCCGAAGACCTGGTTCATCACCGGCGCGTCCCGCGGCTTCGGCCGCGAGTGGACGATCGCCGCCCTCGAGCGCGGGGACTCGGTCGCGGCGACCGCGCGCGACACCTCCACCCTCGACGACCTGGCCGCGCAGTACGGCGACAGGCTGCTGCCGCTGAAGCTCGACGTCACGGACAAGGACGCCGTCGCCGCCGCCGTGCGGGAGGCCCACGACCGCTTCGGCCGCCTGGACGTCGTCGTCAACAACGCCGGCTACGGCCAGTTCGGCATGGTCGAGGAGATCTCCGAGCAGGAGGCCCGCGACCAGATCGAGACCAACGTCTTCGGCGCCCTCTGGGTCACCCAGGCCGCCCTGCCCTACCTGCGCGCGCAGGGCTCGGGCCACATCCTGCAGGTCTCCAGCATCGGCGGGATCAGCGCCTTCCCGAACATCGGCATGTACCACGCCTCGAAGTGGGCGCTCGAAGGCATGAGCCAGGCGCTGGCCCAGGAGGTCGCCGACTTCGGCATCAAGGTCACGCTCATCGAGCCCGCCGGCTATTCCACCGACTGGTCCGGCTCGTCCGCGCGGTACGCCACCCCGAACCCGGCCTACGACGGCGTCCGGGAGAAGGCCCAGGCGCTGCGCGCCCAGCGGCAGACGACGCCCGGGGACCCGCGCGCCACGCGCGAGGCGGTACTGAAGGTCGTGGACGCCGAGAACCCGCCGCTGCGGATCTTCTTCGGCGAGAGCCCGCTGGCCACCGCGACGAAGGACTACGAGTCGCGGCTCGCCACGTGGCGGGAGTGGCAGCCGGTGTCGGTCGCGGCCCACGGCTGACCCCGCCGTGGCCTGACCAGCGCGGATGCCCCACGATGGGCCGATGCCCACCCCTGCCGCTGACGTCCTCGAGGGGTGGGCGTCCGCCCCCTTCACCGCTGCCGGCGTCACGCACGACGTCTACACGCGCGGCAGCGGCCCGGGCGTCGTCCTGCTGCCGGAGATCCCCGGCATGACCCCGCAGGTGATGGGGCTGGCCAACCATCTGGTGGCCGCGGGCTTCACCGTCGCCGTTCCCTCGCTGTTCGGAGAGCCGGGCCGCGCGCTGTCCGGCGGGTACGCGCTGCGGACGATCGCGAAGGCCTGCATCACGCGGGAGTTCGCGGCGTTCGCCCGCAACGCCGAGCGGCCCATCGCCGAGTACGTGCGGGCGCTCGCCCGCGACCTGCACGGCCGGGTGGGCGGCCGGGGCGTCGGCGTGATCGGCATGTGCTTCAGCGGCGGCTTCGCCCTCGCGTCGGCCGTCGAGCCCGCCGTCCTGGCGGCCGTCGGCAGTCAGCCGTCCGTGCCCTTTCCGGTGAGTCGTGGGCACAAGCGGGACCTCGGGATGTCCGAGCGCGAGCAGACCGTGGTCGCCGAGCGGGTGCGGGACGACGGCCTCTGCCTGGTCGGGCTGCGCTTCAGCGAGGACGCCGCGTCGCCCGCGGACCGCTTCGCCGAGCTGGGGAAGGCCTTCGGTCCGGGCTGGCGGGCGATCCCGCTGAACTCGAAGCCCGGTAATCCCGACGGCATCGGCAAGCGGGAGCACTCCGTGCTCACCAGCGCGGACGTCGAGAAACCCGGGCACCCGACCAACCGGGCGCGCGCCGAGATCACCGAGTTCCTGCGCGAGCGCCTCGGCGCCTGATCACCGTGCAGCCCGCACCGCTGTTCAGCGGTGCGCGCGCCGCCGGTGGTGGCTCTTCGCCCCGTACATCGCCCGGTCCGCGCGGCCGATGAGGTCGTCGGGCGACTCCCCGACCCGCCCGACGGCGACGCCCACGCTCACCCCGACGCTCAGCGGTCCGGCCGGGCCGGGGAACGGATGGGCCACCTCCGTCGTCACCTGCAGCACCAGCTCGGCCAGCACGCGCTCGTCGGGCTCCGGGCACAGGATCACGAACTCGTCGCCGCCGAAGCGGGCCACCAGGTTCCGGGGGCCCGCGAGGCCGGCCAGCCGGGCGGCGACGTCGGCGAGGATCCGGTCGCCGACGGCGTGGCCGTGCTCGTCGTTGACGGCCTTGAAGTGGTCGAGGTCGCAGAACAGCAGCGCGCAGCCCGGACCGTCCCCGAGCTTCCGATGGAGCGCGTCGAACAGCGCGCCGCGGTTGGCGATGCCGGTGAGCGTGTCGGTCTGCGCCCGCTGGTGCAGCAGCTCCTCGCGCCGGCGGTCGTCGGTCACGTCCAGCCCGACGCACGCGATCGCGTAGGGCAGACCCTGCTCGTCGGTGAGGACCGTGCTCCGCAGGGCCACCCGCCGCCGCTCGCCGTCCCCGGTGAGCCAGTCGCTCTCGTGCGGGGCGATCCCGTGGGCCAGTGCACGCTCCACGGCGTCCTGCGCCTGGACCACGTACTCCGGCGCGATCAGGACCGTCCAGAGGCGCTCCCCGCGCAGCTCGTCGGCGCTGCGACCGCAGAACCGCTCCAGGGCGCGGTTGACCAGCAGGATCCGTCCCTCGCCGTCGAGGATGACGACGAGTGCCTCGGTCGCATCCACGAACGCCCTCAGCAGGTCGTCGTCCATCCGGTGGTCAGCCGCCCGTCGGTACTCCGAGCTCGCCGGTCCGCGAACTGCTGCACGTCCGGTGCGGGGACGATACGGCGGACGAGACCGTTCCGCATAGATCTCGAGCGAACGGCTCAGCCCGGAATCGCGGACAGCGTCGGGTCGTCGGTGCAGCCCTCGGCGCCGGCGGCGTAGAAGGTCGCCGGGTTCGGCACGTTCCTCATCACGTGGGGCACGATCGGCCGCGTGGCGATCGCGGTGACCCGGCGGCAGGCGCTCGACCTGCGGTTGCGCGCCCAGCAGCTGGGCCGGACGTCGGGCACCGTCGCCGACACCGCCGTCCTGGACCTCGGAGTGCAGGACACCGGTGCGGACGGCGCGCTCTGGGCGCTGGCCGTCCGTGGTGTGGACGACCCGCCGGCCGACGAGCTGGCCACCGTGTGGACGCTCCGCGGCGCCCCGCACGCGTACCGCCGCGCCGACCTGCCCGCAGTGGTCGCCGCGACGGCGCCGTTCTCCGACGCCGATGCCGGCAAGCGCATCTACGACGCGTCCCGCCCGCTGAAGGCGGCCGGCATCTCCAACCTGGCCGCGCTGGACGCCGTCGCCGAGGCGATGCGCTCGATCGTGACCGAGCCAATGGTGAAGGGCGAGATGTCCAGCCGGCTGGCGGCCGTCATGGACGAGCCGTACCAGCGCTTCTGCCGGGTCTGCGACGCTGTGCACCTCTACGAGATGCCGTTCCGGCTGGCGGCCCTGCGCGCCGGGCTGGAGCTGGAGGCCGGCACCTCTCCCCCCGTCCTCCGGCCGGTTCCCGGACTGACGGCGGCCGCCGAGGTACCCGAGCGGCTCGACGTGGTCCGGGCCTACCTGCGCCTGCTCGGGCCGGCGACCCCGCAGCACGTCGCCGGATATCTCGACGCCCCGGTGAAGGACGTCGAGGCGCACTGGCCGGACGACGTCACCGAGGTCTCCCTGGACGGCGAACGCCGCTGGCTGCTCGCCGCGGACGCCGCCCGGCTCGACGACCCCACCCCCCGCCCCACCCTGCTGCTCGCCCCGTTCGACCTCTACCTGCAGGCGCGGGACCGGTCGCTGCTCGTGCCCGACGCCGACCGTGGGAAGGACCTGTGGCGCACCCTGGGCCGGCCCGGTGGCGTGCTGTCCGGCGGCGAGATCGCCGGCACCTGGCGAGCGCGGAAGGCCGGCGCCGCGGTCATCGTGTCCGTGGAGCTGTGGAGCCCGGCGGACCGCACCGCCATCGAGGAGCAGGCCGAGCGCCTGGCTGCGTTCCGCGGCCTGCCGCTGAAGGCCGTGGACGTCGAGAGCTGACGTCCACGGCGGCGGATCAGTCCCGCGCGAGGACGATGCGGACGTACGGGTCGCGGGCCAGGACGGCGCGGGCCCGAGCCGCCTGCGCGGTCGCGAACGGGCGGGCGTCGGCGGAGCGCCGGCGACGGGCCGGGGTCTCGATCACGGGGCGGGTGACGCGCTGGGCGGCGAAGGCAGTCATCTGAGGTTCCTCCTGGGTATTGCGAATGCGCGTGCAAAAGTTTCTACGAGAATCATATTCATGATTCGACTCGGCAGCGTCCTGGAATGGTGTGAGAACGGCCACCGAGGAATGGGTGGCATGAGCTGGACCACATTCTTCCTGGCTTCCGTGTGAGCGGCAGCACACCGCTGACCAGCGGCGTGAGCGCGACCACCTGGCGTTTCCGGTCGAGCCGGATCGGGTCCGCGCTTCCTTCCCGGAATGGTCGTCACGTCGTCCGCAAGAATCGGGGCATTTCTGGTCGTCGCCGATGAGCGGCGTGGGAACGTGCACGACGGACGCCGGCTGGCACGCTGAGCGCATGCCCGCCCGCTGGCCCCTGCTGGCCGCCTTCGTCGTGCCGCTGGTGCTGGGGACGATCGTCGCCTTCGGGGTGGCCTTCGGCGTGCTCACCGCGTGCACGGACACGTTCGGCTGCGTGGCGACCGACTGCGCCCCCTGCCGGTCGGCGAGCACGTGGCTGAGCGCCGGCTGGGCCGCCCAGGGAGTGCTCGTCGTGGCCGCGCTGGTGCTCGCCGTCGTCGTCCGCCGCGGCCGGTGGCTCCGCAACGCGCGCGCCACGGGCCTGAGCCTCGCCGGCCTGAGCCTGCTCATCGGGATCACGGCGACCGTTGCGGCCGTGCAGAGCTACTGACCGCTCTTCCCGCGGGGATATCTCACCGCTAAGATACCGGCCATGACAGCGCGCCGGGTCCGCATCGGCATCGACACCGGCGGGACGTTCACCGACGTCGTCGCCGTGGACGAGGAGACCGGCCGGACGACGACCACCAAGACGCCGTCCACCCCCGCCGACCCGGCCGAGGGCTTCCTCAACGGCGTCCGCAAGGTGCTCGACCTGATGGGCCTCTCCGGCGAGGCGGTCACTGCCGTCAGCCACGGGACGACGGTCGCGACCAACCAGCTGCTCGAGGGCAAGCTCGACCGGATCGGGTTCATCACCACCGAGGGCTACGAGTCGGTGCTGGAGATCGCCCGCCAGTCGGTGCCCGACGGCTACGGCAACAGCTACTTCTGGGTCAAGCCGCCGCGGATCGTGCCGGCCGACCTGGTCCGAACCGTCGGCGGCCGGCTGGACCACACCGGTGCCGAGGTGCGCCCGTTCGACGAGGACGAGGCCCGCGCGGCCGTCCGCTTCTTCAAGGACGCCGGCATCAGCACCCTCGGCGTCTGCTTCCTGCACGCCTACGCGAACGACGCCCACGAGCGGGCGATGCTGGACGTGATCCGCGAGGAGCACCCCGGCGCGGTCGTCAGCATCTCCAGCCAGGTGCTGCGCGAGTACCGCGAGTACGAGCGCTCGGTGACCACGCTGGTCGACGCCGCGGTGAAGCCCAAGGTCGGCGCGTACGTCACCAACATCCGCACGCGGCTGGACGAGATCGCGCCGGGCGTGCCGTTCTACGTCATGAAGAGCAACGGCGGCGTGCTGAGCGCCGGCGAGGTCGTGCACCAGCCGATCACCACGATGCTGTCCGGCCCGGCCGCCGGCGCCCTCGGCGCGGCGCTGATCGCGGGCACCGCCGGCTTCGACCGGGTGCTCACCTGCGACGGGGGCGGCACCTCCACCGACGTCACGGTGGTCATCGACGGCGAGCCGGCGCTCACCACCGAGGGCTCGGTCGGCGACTACCCGTCCAAGATCCCGATGATCGACGTCGTCACCGTCGGCGCGGGCGGCGGCTCGATCGCCTGGCTCTCCCCCGAGGGCACGCTCAAGGTCGGCCCGAAGTCGGCCGGCGCCGACCCCGGCCCCATGTGCTACCCGGACGGCGGCGACCAGCCGACCGTCACCGACGCGCACGTCGTCCTGGGCCGCATCCCGCCGCACCTGCTGGGCGGGGAGATCCCGCTCTCGGTCGAGGCGGCCTTCGACGGGCTGAGCGCGCTCGGCGCCGAGCTCGACATGGACCTCGAGCGCACCGCCACCGGCATCCTCGAGATCTCCGCGTGGAACCAGGCCAACGCGCTGCGGCAGGTGACCGTCGCGAAGGGCCTCGACGTCCGCGACTTCACGCTCACGACGTTCGGGGGCTCCGGCTCGCTGCTCGCCTGCCGGCTGATGGACATCCTCAACCTGCCGCGCACGC
This sequence comes from Blastococcus sp. OS1-29, assembly GCF_057628075.1. Taxonomy (NCBI): domain Bacteria; kingdom Bacillati; phylum Actinomycetota; class Actinomycetes; order Geodermatophilales; family Geodermatophilaceae; genus Blastococcus; species Blastococcus sp. OS1-29. The sequence continues at coordinate 223,465 of NZ_JBXXJK010000009.1, read as the reverse complement.
TCGTGCCCCCGAACCCGGGCAACGTCAGCGCCTTCGGGTTGCTGACCGTCGACGTCCGCAACGACTACGTGCAGACCGTCGTCGCCAAGCACGCCGACCTCGACCTCGCCCGGGTGCGCTCGGTCTACGCCGACCTCGAGTCGCAGGCGCAGAAGGCGCTGGACGGCGAGGGTTTCGGCCGCGGTGAGCAGCGCATGCAGCGGACGGCGGACCTGCGCTACGTCGGCCAGGCGTTCGAGGTGCGCATCCCGGTGCCGGACGGGGAACTGGATGCGGAGGACAGCGACACGGTTGCCCAGGTGTTCCACGCCGCGCACCGCCAGTTGTACGGCTACGACTTCGCCACCGACCCGCGTCAGGCCGTGGAGTGGGTCAACCTCCGCGTCAGCGGCATCGGGCCGATCCGCCGTCCGGACATGGTCGAACTGGAGGCCCGCTCGGAAGGCACGGTCGGCGGGGCGATATCCGGCTCTCGCCGCGTCTTCTTCGACGACTGGATCGAGACACCGACCTACAACCGACCCGACCTCGCGCCCGGCGACGTGGTCACCGGGCCGGCGATCATCGAGGAGTTCGGCTCCACGGTGCCCGTGCACCCCGGCTTCGTCGCCACGGTCGACGCCTACGGCAACCTGCTGCTCACGAAGGAGTCGGCTCAGTGACCCAGCCGAAGATCGACGCCGACCCCGTCCTCGTCGAGATCGTCGCCGGCACCCTGGCGGCGATCGAGAAGGAGGTCGAGACCTCCATCGGAAGAACGTCGAGATCCCCCATGATTCGGGATGCGCACGACTTCCGCGCCGGCATCCACGACCGGCAGCTGCGCAAGCTCACGGGGCGCAGCTACAGCGCGCTCGTGCACCCTGTGGTGCGCGACTACCCGATCGAGACGATGAACGTCGGCGACGTCTTCTTCCACAACGACGTCTACCTCTCCGAAGGCGGCATCGGCCACCTCCCCGACCTGTGCGTCACCGTGCCCGTGTTCGCGGCGAACCCGGAGACCGGGACGCCGGAGGTGGTCGCCTTCATCCAGGCGTTCGGTCACCACGACGACATCGGGGGCGCGGTGCCCGGGTCGATGCCGTCGGCGGCGACCAGCGTGTACGAGGAGGGCCTGATGGTCCCCCCGATCAAGCTGTGGGACCGCGGCGTGCCGAACGAGAGCGCGCTGAAGATCATGACCCGCAACTCGCGGATGCCCGACTCGCTGGCCGCCGACCTCGACGCGGAGTGCTCGGCCTGCCTCGCGGGCGCCCGCCGACTCGGCGAGCTGTTCGACCGGTACGGCGTCGCCGCGGTCGAGGCCTGCTTCGAGGCGATCCTGTCCAACTCCACCGAGGTCTACCGGCGGGAGATCCTGAGCCAGATCCCCGACGGCACGTACGTCTGGGAGGACTACGCCGAGCACGACGGCGTCGAGGAGCCGCAGCTGCACCGGCAGCGGATCACGCTGACCATGGACTCCTCGCGGGAGACGCCGCTGATCATCGACTTCACCGGCACCGGGCCGCAGGCCAAGGGCCCGATCAACCACTGCGGCGACTACGCCGACGGCAACTTCCTGAAGAAGTGGCTGGCGCCGATCCTGCGCAACCTGGCCGAGACCCCGGAGCGGATGGCCCAGCTCGACGTCAACGAGGGCGTCGTCCCCCTGATCGAGATGCGGTTCCCCGAGAAGGGCACCCTGCTCACCCCGATCTTCCCGGCGCCGACCAACGCGCGGACGTTCGTCATCCTGCGCCTGCTCGGCGTGCTGGCCGGCGTCCTGGCCAAGGCCACCGGCGGCCGGATGCCCGCCGACCAGGAGACGATCCGCTACACCGGCGTCTACGGCACCGACGCAGGCGGCGAGCCCTACCTGATGCGCGAGGTGCTCGGCGGCGGGTCGGGCGGCCGGTTCTACGCCGACGGGGAGGACACCATCCACGTCGTCCCCGACTCCCGGAACCTGCCCACCGAGTTCACCGAGGGCCGCTTCCCGCTGCGCGTCGAGCGCCTCGGCCTGGCGCTGGACTCCGGCGGCGCCGGCCGGTACCGGGGCGGCTGCGGATACGAGAAGCACATCCGGGTGCTGCGCGACGCGCACTTCATGTCGATCGCCGACCGTTCGATCCTGGCCTGCTGGGGCGTCAAGGGCGGCAAGGCCGGGCGGCCGTTCCAGGTCACGGTCGATCCGGGCGGCCCGAACGAGCACGAGGTCGACGCCCTCGCCGATGCCGAACCGCTGAAGGCCGGCACCGTCGTCCGCATCCGGACGACGGGCGGCGGCGGCTGGGGTGACCCGCTGGACCGCCCGGTCGACGAGGTCCTCCGGGACATCGCCTGGCGGAAGGTGTCCGTCGAGGGTGCGCGCGAGGACTACGGCGTCGTGGTGAAGGACGACGGCACCGCCGACGAGGCGGCGACCGAGCAGCTCCGCCGGGCACGGCAGGAGGCCCGCACCGGCGAGGAGCCGTTCTTCGATCGCGGCCCTGGCTACGCCACGCTCTCCGGCGGCGCCGCCTTCAACGAGTTCGACGTCCTCTGAGGGGCTGACCGGCCGCCGCCGGCGTCCTCCCCCACCGTTCTGGGTCCTCCCTCACGGTCGACGGCGGGGGAGGACCCATCGTGATCAGGGTCGCTGATCACGATGGGGACATCAGGCAGCGGGACGCAGCTGACGCAACGCGCCGGTGAGGCGGGCCATCTCGTCGAGCATCGCCTTGCCGCCGGCCTCGAGCTCGGTGGTGGGGACGAACGCGTCGTCCTCGTCGAGGAACTGGGCGAAGAAAGGGATCGAGACCGCCTCGACCACCGGGATCATGCGCAGTGCCGCCAGCACGGGCTTGAGCGCCGTGGCCGCGCGCAGGCCGGCCGACACACCCCCGTAGGAGACGATGCCGGCGGCCTTGTCCGCCCACTCGCTCGACAGGTAGTCCAGCGCGTTCTTCAGCGAGCCGGGGAACGAGTGGTTGTACTCGGGCGTGACGAAGACGAACGCGTCCCCTCGGGCGATGGTCGCGGCCCACGCCCGGGTGTGCTCGTGCGTGTACTGCTGCAGCCGGGGGTGGTTGGGCTCGTCGAAGACCGGCAGGGCCACCTCGGCGAGGTCGACCAGTTCGACGTCGAAGCCGCTGTGCTGCTCGGCGAGCTGCTGCACCCAGCCGGCCACGGCCAGGCCGCGGCGGCCGGGGCGGGTGCTGGCGACGATGACCTGGAGGACGGGACGCGACACGATGAGCTCCTCTTGCTGGTTGAGCTTTCAACCGTAGCCGCGATCAGCTGTCCAGTCGCCCTCGTCCGAGCGTGATGACCGCCACGCCCCGACCGTCTCAGCAGGCGGACGGCGGCGCCGACGGGGCGCGGAACTCCAGCCGGATGCTGCCGCTGCGCGGGATGAGCACCGCCGTGCCGGTCGTCCGGTCCCAGGTGACGGGCAGCAGCAGGTACTGGTTGCCGGCCTGGCGGACCAGCCGCAGCCCGTCGTAGCGGAAACGGAAGGCGGCATCGGGGTCGGAGCAGCGCACCTCCGACACCCCGGCCACGTCGAGGCTCAGGCTCTGCTCGCTGTAGAGAACCGCCTCCGGCACCGTCGGCAACGCGCGGTGCAGGGTGATCGCCCCGCCCGTGCCCACGCCGAACGCGTAGGCGTCGGCCGCCCAGAACAGCCCGATGCTGACGAGCAGGAAGGCCGCGGCCCACTCGGCCAGACCGGTCGCCGGACGCCGCGCCTGCTGGGCCTGCTTCGCGGGTGCCAGCCGGAGCAGTCGCACCGCGTAGACCAGCGCGATCACGCCGATCGACAGGAACAGCCCGCCGGTGGCGGAGTTCGAACCGAACAGACCGCCCTCGGTGAGCAGGTCGGCGAACGACAGCGCCACCAGGACGGCGCCGGTCACGCCCGACAGGGGAACCAGCACGCGCACGGTGCGCCGCCGGGCGGTCGCCGGCACGCGGGTCAGCAGCAGCCGGTTGGCCCACAGCAGCACGAGTGCGAGCAGGCAGGCCACCGCGATCGGCACGAAGAGGCCGTCGACGCCGGAGAACAGGTAGTCGTTCGTGGTCAGGTCCAGCACCGTCGAGTTGACGTGGAAGTACCGGTAGTAGCCGGCCGCGCGGCTGCGGCCGAAGTAGAAGAGCAGCGCGGTGAGCAGGGACGTCGGCGCGACGATCCCGCCGAACACCTTGAACAGCCGCGGGAGGGCATCGGTCGCATCGATCTCGTCCGGCGGGCGGTCCGGAGGGACGTGCCCGTCCCCGGCCGGCGGGGACAACTGCGAAGCCTCGGTGCCCGGCCCGGTCCCGACCGCGGTCATCGGGGCCGCGGCTTCCGGCCCGGAGCGTGCATCCGCTATCCCTGCGGCTGGCCGGCGGGAACCTGGTCCGCGGCAGAGGAGGTGTCGGACGCGCTGGCGTCCGACTGGCTGCCGCCGGGCTGGGCGCCGTCCGCCGGCTGCGTGTCACCCGTGCCGCCGGTCCCCGGGTCCTGGACTGTGCAGTCGACGGTCGCCTGCACCGTCGCGCCCTTCCGGAAGAAACCGCCCTCGGCCGGCGGGTCGTACCGGATGTCGGACTGCGCCTTGATCAGACACTCGTCGACGCCCCCGACGTCGTCCGGGTTGCCGGCAGCGATCTTCGGCTCCCGCAGGGTGCAGACGCCGTCCGCGCATTTGGTGGCCGCGTCGTTCCGGAGCACGCTGTGGGGCACCCCGGCCTCCTCGAACACCGCCACGTCACCGGGTGCCCCGGGATTGCCCTGCGCCGAGACGTCCGCACCGTCGCCGGCCGGGTCGCCGCCCGGGTTTCCGCCCGGGGCGCCCGGGTTCCCGCCGGGAGCGCCGGGGTTCTTGCCGGGAGCGCCCGAGTTCGCGCCGGGAGCGCCCGAGTTCGCGCCGGGAGCGCCGGGGTTCTTGCCCGGCGCACCCGTGTTCCCGCCCGGAACACCGGGATTCGCGCCCGTGGGCCGGGCGGCGGTGCTGCCGACGTCCGCGGGCCCACCGCCGACGTCCGGGGCACTGGAGTGCTCCGCCGCCGAGGCGGCCGCGGCGTCCGCCGCCGTGTCCACCCCCCGGCCGCCCCCGGCGCACGAGCTCAGCAGCACGGCGAGACAGAGCCCGGAGAGGACGGCGACGGGTGAGCGGGTCATGACGACCTCCAGCGGCCGGGGCCGAGAGGGTTCACGGTTCTCCCGACCCGTGCACCGGTCAAGAGAGTCGGCAGCCCCTCCCGGATACGGATCGATCACGCATGCACGGTCTCCAGGGCCGGCGCGGTCGCCGCCAGCCGGCGGCCCATGAGCGTGACGGCGAGGCTCACGAGCAGCAGCCGCATGGCCTCGGGGGCCGGGACCAGGGACGCGACACTGCCGACCAGGAGCAGCACCCCGAGCCGGACCGGGACGGCGCGGGCCCGCAGCAGGGCGACGGCCGTCGCGATCCAGCCCAGCGCGAAGACGGCGTAGGACGCGACGTAGCCGACGGTCACGCCGGCCAGCGCGCCCGAGGAGAGCACCCGCGGTGCGTATTGCGACAGGCCCGGCAGCACGAACAGGGCTGCCCACTGGCCGCCGGCCACCAGCACGGTGCCGACGACGGCGACCGCGGGCGCCGCGACCGTGCGGCCGGCGCCGCGGAGCGGCGCGACGGCGACGACGGCGGCGGCACCCACCCCCAGCAACGCCACGAGCAGAACCGCCGAGGACGCCACGGCGAACGGCGAGGCCTCGACGGCGGGCCCCCTGGCGGTCGATGCCGCGGCGACCACGAGACCGAGGGCCACCACGGTCAGGGGCGCGGCAGCGGTGGCGAGCGAGCGAAGGAGCGAGCTGGGGTTCATGGGTCCTCCTCGGACGGCGCGGGCCCCGGGTGGGCCGCTGCACCGCACGCTGCCGTCCCGGGAGCCGCCCGTCCTCGGCCGCCCGCGTGAACCGTCTCCTCCGCACGGACGAGGGAACCGGTGCTCCAGGCGGTGGTGCCGGGCCGCGAGGAGGCGGCAGGCTGACGCGGACATCGGCGGAAGGAGGGGTCGTGGTCGTGGTTGCCACGCGCACCGGACGCGCCGGACGGCTCGCCTCGCTCCAGCAGCTGATCGACGTCGCCGTCCCCGTGCTGCTGGCGGTGCTCGCCGTGACCCAGCTCGTCGCGGGCCGGCCGCCGGGCAGCCCGACGCTGCTCACGGTGTCGGCGCTGGCCGCGGTGCTCCCGCTGGCCGCGCGCCGCCGGTCACCGCTCGCCGTGACGGTGGTGGTCATGACGGCGGTCGTCGTCCAGGTGCTGGCCACCGGGGGCGAGCCGGCCACGTTCGCCTCCTTCCTCGCCGCGCTGATCTGCGTGTACACGCTGGCCCGCGAGGCGCGCCCGCTCTCGATGGCGGCCGGGTCGGTGCTCGTGGTCGCCGGCGTCGTCACCACGGCGGTGCTGCAGGCCCGCACGGCGCCGGTCCACGCCTTCGACGCCGTCTATCCGCTGGCCTACTTCGGGATCGCGGGCGGGCTCGGCGCCTTCGTGCGGCAACGGGCCCTGCGGCTGTCCGCGGTGGAGGACCGCGCGGTGGCGCTCGAGGGCGAACTGGAGCGGGAGGCGGCGCTGGCTGCCGCCGAGGAGCGCACCCGCATCGCCCGGGAGCTGCACGACGTCGTGGCGCACGGGCTGAGCCTCATGGTCGTGCAGGCCGAGGCGGCGGAGGAGATGCTCGCCCACTCCCCCGAGGCGGCCGCCGAGCCGCTGCACCGCGTCGAGCGGACCGGCCGGGAGGCGCTCGCCGAGATGCGCCGGCTCCTCGGCGTCCTGCGCACCCCCGAGAGCGGGCCGTCCTCCACCGTTCCGCAGCCCTCCCTGCGCCGGCTCCCCGATCTGGTCCACGAGGCAGCTGACGCCGGCCTGCGCGTCGAGGTGTCCGTCGTCGGGCAGCCGGCCGACCTGGCGCCCGGCCGGGAGCTGGCCGCGTTCCGCATCGCGCAGGAGGCGCTCACCAACGTCCGCCGGCACGCACGGGCGACCTCGGCGCGCGTGCAGCTCACCTACACCCCGACGTCGCTGCGGCTCGACGTCACCGACGACGGACACGGACGGGCGGGCGGGCGCACCGGTCACGGCCTGATCGGCATGCGCGAGCGGGCCGAGCTGTACGGCGGCACCCTCGAGACCGGGGCGGCGGACGGCGGCGGGTTCCGGGTCACCGCCGTCCTCCCGGTCGGGGAGCCGGCCCCATGACGATCCGGGTGCTCGTCGTGGACGACCAGGCGATGGTCCGCGAGGGGCTGCGGATGATCCTCGACCTGCAGGACGACATCGAGGTCGTCGGCGAGGCGGGTGACGGACAGGCCGCGCTGCGGGCGGTGGGCGAGCACCGGCCGGACGTCGTCCTGATGGACATCCGGATGCCCGGCATGGACGGCCTGCAGGCCACCGAACGGCTGCTCCGTGGCGGCCGGCCCGGCCCGCGGGTCCTGGTGCTCACCACCTTCGGCGAGGACGAGTACCTCTACGCCGCCATGCGCGCCGGGGCCAGCGGTTTCCTGCTCAAGGACTCACCGCGGGCGGCGCTGCTGCACGCCGTCCGGACCGTCGCCGACGGCTCCGCGCTGCTCGACCCGGCGCTCACCCGACGGCTGATCGAGGACTGGGTGCGCCGTCCGCCGCCCGGCACCGGCGTGCCCGAGCCGCTGCGGAAGCTCACGCCGCGGGAGCTCGACGTCTTCACCGCGCTGGCGCGCGGCCGGTCCAACGGCGAGATCGCGGCCGAGCTGGTGCTCTCGGAGACGACGGTGAAGAGCCACGTCGCGCACCTGCTGGCCAAGCTCGACCTGCGCGATCGGGTGCAGGCCGTCGTCCTCGGCTACGAGTGCGGGCTGGTGCGCCCGGGCGGCTGAGCGCTGCGCCGGACCGCAGGCTTCTCGTGGTCCGTGAGGACGACACGTAGGCAGAGCGTCCTCGACGTACCGCCGGCGCCGTGGCGTAATGAGCACCGACGGGGAGGGGAAAACGTGCTGACCACGGCGGCTGAACCTGCTGCTGGCGCCTCCATGCTGCAGTTGGTCGGGGCCGGACTGTTCGGCGTCGTCATCGGTTGGTTCTCCTACTTCGTCAACCGGCACCGTCGGGAGGACGTCAAACTGACCGACGTCGCCGGACTGCTGGGGGCGATCGGCGGGGGGGCCGTTCTCGCCCTCTTCCCCAGCGGAACCGATCTCTTCGCGGCGTACGGCATCGGGTTGGCCGTCGGCTTCTTCGCCTACTTCGCCGTGCTGGTCGTCCTCGTCGCCCGCTCGTCAGGGTGGACGAGCGAGTGGTTCCTGGACGGCCGCCGTCCGGCGCTCCCCCCGACACAGCAGGGGACGGACGGCTCCCGCCCGTTCGGACCGTCGAGCAGCTCGTCTCCGGACACCACCGGTATCCGGTAGCGGACGGTGGAGCCCCGGGACCTCGCGAATCTTGTCGACGCCGCCCTCGACGTCGTCTCGTCGTTCCCGGGCCTGGGGCCCTGGGGGCGGTCGACGCCCGGGGACGAGGTCCGTCGCATCCTCGCCGCCGCTCTGGGCGTCCGCGGCGGAGGCTGGTCGTCGATCGCCGGCGCGATCGTCGCCGGGGGGCGCAGGCGCGCCGACATGCGCGGGGACCTCTTCCGAGCCCTCGAGCGTGCGCCCGCCACCCAGCGAGCCCTGGCCCAGGCCCTGGACCGGCTGTACCTCGAGCTCGAGAACCCTGAGCGCCGCCAACCGCGCGGCCCCGCCCGGCCCGACGACGCACCATCGACCGGGGCCCTGTTCCCACCGATCCGTGACGGACGGGGGGGGCCGGCCGCCCCCCCCCCCCCCGGTGATCTGCCACCACTGCGAGGCCGTCGCCGAGCAGAGGACACCATTCCGCCCGCTCCACCCCGCGGAAGGGACACCCCGGCGCGCCGCCGCTCCACACCGCCGGCCCAGCCTCCTGGCGCGGCCCCTCCCCCGGCGGCTGCGGGGCCTTCGGAGCCCAGGGCGGCACCCCCGCGGACCGGCCCGGCGACAGCCGGCATACCCCCCATGCCACCGCGGGGCGGCCAGCCGCCCCGGACGGCACCACCCCCTCCCACCAGTTCCTCGAGCAGTGCCCGCATCCCCGCTCTGCCGCCTGCGAGCCTGCCTCCGCCGTCCAGTTCGCTGGGCAGGTCCCGCAGCACCGCTCGTCCGCCTGCCGCCCGACGCGACGCGTCTGGCTCCCCTTCCGACCGGCCAGCACCAGAGACACCGCGGCGACTGGTGAGCACAGGGGTCGCGAGGCCCGGCGGACGACCGCTGTCCCCCCGCAGGGTTCTGGCGGCCGGTCGCGAGTACCACTACTGGTGGGCCGTCGGCGATCGAGACGTCGCCGGCCGCGTGGACGTCGGCCCGGACCAACAGCTGCCGTTCTTCACGGCGCCAGAGGGCACCCGACTGCGCGTTGTCCTCTTCCCCTTCGCCGATGGGCTCCAGCTGGATCCAGACCGCAGCGAGGGGGAGCTTCTCGTCCGCCGGGACGGAAGGCTGGAGGTGGCCCGGCAGCCGGCCGGAATCGCGGGCGGCGACTCGCTGCGGTTCCCGTTCCGCACTCCCGACCGGCCGGGTCTCTATCGGTTGCGCAGCAGCGTGCTTCTCGGCGCCCGGTTGGTGCAGTCACGGGTGCTCGAGGTCCGCGTCGGAAGCGCCGACCGCCCGTCGCTGCGGCGCGCGATTCGTTCGGAGACCGACTACACGATCTCGGAGAATCTGGAGGTCCGCACGATCGCGGCCATGCGGCCGCCTAGGGTCGGCATTCTCGTCAACGACGGGACGTCCGGAAGTCACGACTTCCGGTTCGTGGCCGAGGACGACGCGAGAGCGGGAAGACATGCCGACCGACCCCCACAGGAGGCGGTGACCGGTACCGCCACCCTCGATGGGGACATCTTGGGCACGCTCCTGGAAAACGCGCGCAAGACGCTCCGCACCGTCGCCTGGGGCACGCCGGAGGAGTGGCGGGACACGGACCGCGACCGGTACGCCAGTCCCCGGTCGGCCGAAGAGGTACAGGCAGACGTGATCGCCATGGCCCGCTCCGGATATCGCATCTGGTCGGCGCTCTCCCGAGCCCTCGCCGACGTCGTTCCTGGACAGCCGCCGGAGACAGGCGGATGGGCGCGCGTGAACCGGCTGACCGGCCTGCTCCGCCACTCCGGCGGTCTGGAGCTCGCCGCCCGCCGGTCGCTGCGGCTGGCGGTACCCAGCGCACTGGTCTACGACTATCCGCTGGATTCCAATCTGCCCCTGCTGCGCTACTGCCCGGCCGCCGAGGCGGCGATCGGGTCGTACCCCGACCTGACGCGGGCCCCTTGCTTCGACGGCGACTGCCCGAACTACGACGCGCTCGATGTGGTCTGCCCGGGCGGCTTCTGGGGCTTCCGTCACGAACTCGGTATTCCGCTCTCCCTCGGCGGGGAGGCGCGCGGCGCCACCGAGCTGAACGTGCGCATCCCCGGCGGCCACTCCCCGGTCCTCGTCGTCGGCTCGACGACGGACCCGAGCTTCTCCGACAGGTTGCGGCACCTCGCGACGCTGGAGCAGCTCCATGTCCCCATGACCTGGCAGCTGGGGGAGGAACGCGAGGCCGTACTCGAGATGCTGCGGACCGCCGCCCCCCACGTCGTCTACTTTCTCTGCCACGGTGTGGAGAAGGACGGGATGCCGGGCCTGGTGGTCGGCGACCCTGCACGCCCGTCGGCCATCACGCCGGACAATCTGGATGCGTACCGCATCTCGTGGCCACTCACCCGGCCACTGGTGGTGCTCAACGGCTGCCGGACGACGGCCCTCGACCCGACGAAACCGCTGAACTTCGTCGAGACGTTCGTCCGCGACGCGTCGGCGTCGGCCGTCATCGGTACGGAGATAACGATCTTCGAACCGCTCGCGACGGCCTTCGCCGAGGAGGTGCTCCACCGGTTCGTCCACGACGACGTCACGCTGGGCCGGGCCGTGCGGGAATCGCGTCTGGCGCTCCTGCGGCGCGGAAACCCACTGGGGCTGGCCTACGTCCCGTATGGGCCGACCGAACTGCAGATGACCTGACGGTTCGCCGGATTTCGGTCAGCCGCGCCGGAGGCGGCGCCACCATGCCGCCCTGCGGGCCGGCGCCGGCGTGGTCGCGGGCGGCGGGGGCGCAGGATGGGTCAGCTCCCAACCGGCCACCAGCGCCTCGATGTCGGCGAGGCCCGGAACCGGGGACCAACGGCTCTCCTGCGGACGGCGCCAGAACGCCTGCACGCGCTCGTTGTAGTCCTCGGCCAGCGCGCGGACGGCGGCCGCCGACGGGAGCGTCTCGGCCCGTCGCGGCAGGTCCTCGCGCTCCTTCTTCAGCGCCAGACCCGGCGGGAGCATGCCGAAGACGTCGAGGTTCTCCTTGCGCGCCTTGGCCAGGACCCACTCGTAGCCGGTCTCGTCCAGGGCGGCGCGGGACAACGGCTTGCCCGCGCCGGCCAGGCCGTCGAAGTCGCCGCGCGCCATCGCCTGCGAGATCTGGGTGCCGACCCAGGTCTCGAATGACATCCCCCGCGGCTTGCGTTGCGTCATCGCCGTCCATGGTTCCACCGGTCTCCCGTCACTGCGGGCGACCACGTCCGGCCCGATCGGGTGATGGCGCGACGGCGTGGGCTGCGCGCGTCGGCGGAACCCAGCAGGCTGTCCCGGTGCCGCTGTCCGCCCCCGGTCTCCCGGGCCTGCCGCCCGAGCTCGCCGGGCCGGTGGCCGTGGAACTGGCCAAGCCGGTGAAGGACATCCCCGCGGCGCACGCCCTGAGCGGCGGCTGCCTGTACGAGCCGAAGTGGGACGGGTACCGGCTCGTCGTCGTCCGCAGCGCCGCGGCCACCCGGGTGTGGTCGAAGCAGGGGCGCGACCTGACCGATCGCTTCCCGGATGTCGTCGCGGCCGCGCGGGCGCAGGTGCCGGCCGGCACCGTCCTCGACGGCGAGGTGGTCATCTGGAACGGCTCGCGGCTGGACTTCGGTCTGCTCCAGGAGCGGATGGTGTCCTCCGTGGGCAGGATCGCGGGGCTGGTCACCGGGCACCCAGCGTCCTACGTCGCCTTCGACCTGCTGGCCCTCGGCGGCGCCGACCTGCGGGGGCAGCGACTGTCCCGCCGCCGCGCCGCCCTGGAGGACCTGGCCGCCCCCTGGAAGCCCCCGATGCAGCTCTCCCCCGCCACCACCGACCCGGCGGAGGCGCGCCGCTGGTTCGAGGACTTCCGGCCGGCCGGCGTCGAGGGACTGGTCGCCAAGGGGGTGGGCACCCGCTACGCGCCCGGCCGGCGCGAATGGCTCAAGGTCAAGTCGTGGGAGACCACCGAGGTGCTGGCCGGTGGCGTCATCGGCCCGATCGGGGCGCCCAGCCAGCTGGTCGCCGCCCGCTACCGGGACGGTGAGCTCGTCGTCGTCGGCCGGACCAGCCCGCTCTCACCGCGCCAGTCGGCCGAGCTGGCCGCCGTCCTGACCCCGGCCGACGCCGACCATCCCTGGCCCGACCGGATCGGGACCGGCCGCTTCGGGGGTGGCCGGTTGTCCGTGCCGCTCACCCGGGTCGACCCAGCCGTCGTCGTCGAGGTCAGCGCCGACGCCGCGCTGCAGGCCGGCGTCTTCCGGCACCCGCTGCGGTTCGTCCGCGTGCGGTCCGACCTGCGCCCCGAGGACCTCCCCGGCGTGTAGTGCACACCGTCGTCAGGGTTCCTGCGGGGTGCGGCCGCGGGCGACCAGCAGTCGGCGGAGCAGGTCGGCCAACTGCTCCCGCTCGGCGGCGGACAGGCCGTCGAGCAGCGCGTGCTCGGTCTCCAGGTGGTCCGGCAGCGCGGCGTCGAGCGCCTTGCGCCCGGCGTCGGTCAGGGTGACGACGACTGCCCGGCCGTCGGTCGCGCTGCGCGTGCGGGTGATCAGACCCCGCTCCTCCAGCCGGTCGAGCCGCTGGGTGATCGCGCCCGACGTCACCAGTGCCGTGCGCATGAGCGCGGTCGGGGTGAGCTGGTAGGGCTTGCCGGCGCGTCGCAGGGCCGCGAGGACGTCGAAGGACGGCGCGTCCAGCCCGTAGCGCGCGAAGGTGGCCCGCTGCGCCAGGAACACCTCGCGCTGCATCTGGGTGATGCGCCCGACGATCCCCATGGGCGAGCAATCCAGATCCGGCCGCTCCCGTCCCCACTGGGCGAGGATCAGGTCGACGGCGTCCTCCACGTCGCTCACCGTAGTTCCTCGCTGGCACCGGGGAGTTCCTGTTCACCCAGGTGGGCGGCGAACGTCCGCGCGGGACGGTCCAGCAGCGCCTCAAGCACCCGCGGGCTGCCGGTGAAGCCGTGCGCGCGGTAGTGGTCGAACATCAGCCGGCCGCAGCGGGCGGCGTACTCCTCCGGCACCGGCCCGTCCGGGACGGCGTCGACGGCACGGACCTCCCGGCCCAGCCACTCGCCGAGCAGCTCCGCGATGCGCGGCGCGGTCAGCGGCTCCGGTCCGACCGCCTCGAAGGTGCCGCCGTCCAGCCCGTCCTCGGTCAGCAGGACGGCCGCGGCGTCGGCGACATCGCGCAGGTCGACCAGTGACTGGGCCTGGGTGAGTCCCCACGGGCTGCGGAAGATCCCCGTGGCGGCGACGTCGGCGAACGAGCCGTGCAGGTTGTCGGCGTACGCGCACGGCTGGAGCACCCGCCAGGTCAGCCCGCTCGCGTCGAGCGCCTCCTCCACCAGGTCCTTGGCCGCGTGGTGGGGCATGGCGCGCGCCTGCGGTCGCAGCACCGAGTGGTAGACGACCCGGCGCACGCCGGCGCGGCGCGCCGCCGCCAGCAGGGCGACCGCGCCGGCGGTCTCGCCCGGGTCGAAGTTGGGCCAGATGAGATACAGGGCGTCGGCCCCCGCCAGCAGGGGCTCGACGACGGCCGGATCGGTGAGGTCGGTGGCCACGACCTCGGCGCTGAGCGCCGTCAGTTCCGGGCGCGGTTGCGAGCTGCCGACCAGCGCGCGGACCCGTTCACCTCGCGACCACAGCGCACGGACGACGGCCGCGCCGGTGTTGCCGCCCGCCGCCGTCACCACGATCACGTGGGTAGCTCAACAGTGAGAGATCGGCAGCGTCAAGCAGGCGCGGTCAGCGCAGGCGGGTGCTCAACCGCACGGAGAGCCCGGACGGCGTCGGCAGCAGGTCGACGTGGTCCCACAGCTTCCGGGCCAGCCACAGCCCCATGCCGCCGCGGGCGAGGTCGAGCCCGTGCGCCGGGGTGAACCCGCTCAGCGGATCGCTGTACGTGGTGCCCCGGTCGGTGATCACGCAGACGACGAGGTCACCGTCGGCCCAGACGCGCGCGGACACCGGGCGGAGGCCGTGGCGGAACGCGTTCGCGGCGATCTCGGCGGCGGCGAGATGGAGGTCCTCCTGCTGCTCGCGGTCGGGCACCAGCGAGCCGAGGACCGCGCCGAGCTGGTGGCGCAGACCGGCCAGGGTGGGCGCATCGTCCACGGCGAAGACGGGAGCGCCGTCCTCGACCGGCGCCCGGGGCAGGGGGAGCGAGGGCACGTACACGCCGGGATCCTGGAAGCCCGCGCTGTCGGTCCACACCTGCCCGTGCACCAGCTGCGGGTGGGTCGCCGCGGCGCTCTCCACCACCGCAGCGGGCAGCCGGCGCCGGTCGTAGAGGCAGACGCAGGACACCGGGGCGTCGCCGAGGATCCGGTTGAAGACCGATTCGAAGCGCTGGCCCTCGCGCCAGTCGGCGGGGTCGCTGCCGAAGTCGACCTCGGCGAGCACCCGCAGCCGGCCGGACCCGCTCTCGACCGCCCGTTCGAGGTAACGGCGGCACACGGTGAGCGCGTCGGGCGCCCGGGACCCCAGCAGGCTGATCCGCGGCTCGATCTCGACGCCGGCGGCCCGTCCCCCCAGCTCGCCGAAGAGGAGTTCCACGGTCTCCGGCGGGCACGACACCGCGATCACGTCACCGGCGCGCAGTCCGGCCTCGAGGAAGGGGAGGGCGACGGCGAGCATCTCGTCCCGCGTGCCGACGACCGCGGCGCCGTGGCCGTGGCTGCCCGCCCGCGGCGGGTCGGCTGCTCGGGGCTGCCGGGACCGGCCAGGCGTCGAACAGTCCGTCGGTGCGCCGTCCACCAGCCCCTCGTCGTGGTCCTCCGGCCGGTGGGCTCCAGCCTTCGCGGGCTCATTCTGGGACATGCAGGTCATCGGACCGACACCGGGTTCCGCCGTCAGCGCGGCATCGGCTCGGCGAGCCGGGCGGCACACGACGCCGAGCCCAGCCAGGTGTGCGGGGCGCCCTGGTAGCACCAGCCCAGCCGCGGCCGCCGCGCGCTGACCCACAGCGCCGGCACGCGCTTGTCGGCGGCCCGCGAGCCCAGCAGCGAGAAGCAGTTCCGCCCCCGCAGCACACCCGGGTCGGAGACCAGGACGGCGAGCCCCTCGGCGATGGTCAGCGGCGAGCGGCCGGCCGCCTGCAGCCGCGGCAGCACCTGCGCCGGAGGCACGTTCAGCGTGTCCGCTCCGGGGTCGACGTCCACGAGCAGGTACGGGCCGGCCGGCACCTCGAGCTCCGGCAGCGGACGGAAGCGGGCGAGGTCGTCGTCGTCCATCGTGGTGAAGCCGGTGCCGCCCACGGTGTGCACCGACTCGAGCACGTCGACGACCGGCAGATGCGGGACGACCACCACGAACGGGATCGTCGTGCCGTCGGGCGCGGCGTCCGGCAGCAGGTCGCGCAACGGCTCCACGGCCGCCCTGAAGCACTCCGGAGCCAGGTCCAGCGCCTCGGGCAGCCCGACGGTGACCAGTGCGTCGACCTGGCGGTCGAACTCGAGCTCGGCCTCGGTCGGGCAGGCGGCGACGGGCAGCGCGGTCATGTGGTCCCTCTCGTGCGGGCTCCGCCGGTGGTGCTCTGGTGCTCAGGCCGGCGGGCCGGGCGACGATCGACGACCCTCAGGATCCCCCGGGCCGTCGGCCAGCCAGCTTATCCAGGACGGGTCGTCCCGGCCCACCGGCGGCCTGCACCTGCCCCTCGTCCACCGCGCCGCAGTCCAGCCCACGCAACAGCACCCCGGCCAGGGCACGCACCGTCGCCGGCTCGTCGAGAACCCCGCCGTCGGCCCGGTCCAGGTAGGCCGCCAGCCGTGCCCCCGCGTCGGGCACCGCCTCCCGGAAGAAGGCGTAGGTCGCCACGTACCGGGTGACCAGCTGGGCGGGGTGCAGGTCCCAGCCCTGGTAGAAGCCGCGGTGCAGCGCCCGCCGCACCAACCGGGAGTGGATCCTCCAGGCGTCGTGCACCTGCTCGCGCGGGCCGACGGGCAGCACGTTCGTGGAGCCGTCCACCACGCGGGCGCCCGTGGTGGCGGCGGCGACCTGCATCAGCTGCTTGGCGAAGTCCGCGGCCGGGTGGTCCGACGCCTGGTAGCCCGCCGCGATGCCCAGCGCTGCGCTGTAGTCGTAGGTGCCGTAGTGCAGGCCGATCAGCCGGGGTCCGGCGACGTGCACCATGCGGGCGAGCGTGGCCGTCCCGTCCGGCCCGATGACCGCCTGCGGGGTCTCGATCTGCAGCTCCAGGTCCAGCGTCACCCCGTGCGCGGCCTGCAGCGCCTCGATCACCGGCAGGAACGCCGCGACCTGTTCGACGTCGGTGACCTTGGGCAGCGTGACGACCGCCCGGCGACCCGGCAGCTCGCCGAGGAACAGGTCCAGGGACCGGACGCCGCGGTGGCGGGTGTGCGGCTCGAGGGACTTGCCGCGGATCCCGATGGACGGGGGCGCGACCCCGGCGGTGACGTCGGCGGCCAGCGTCACCGCGGCGGCCAGCACGTCCTCGTCCTCGTTCTCCCCGCCCCGCCGGTAGCCGTCCTCCGCGTCGACCCGGAGGTCCTCCACCGGCTCGGAGGCCAGCTTGTGCCGGACCCGCGGCAGCACCTCCTCGACCAGCTCGGGGTGGAGCCCCAGGTCGGGCAGGCCGTGCTCGTCGAGCGCCTCCAGGGCTGCGGCCCCCCAGGCGGTCGCCAGCTCCGGGACGACGGCGTCGGCAGGGACGTAGCAGGTGTGCACCGGCTGCCGCTCGGGCCACTCGCCGGGATACCGGGCCATCCGGAGCGCGTCGCCCGGCGTCAGCCGCCGGTCGAGTTCGGCATAGAGCTCCTCGGGAAGTGTCATGCGTCGTTCAATCCACCAGTTCGTAGGCGGGCAGGGTCAGGAAGTCGGGGAAGTCCTCCGCCAGCGCCACCTGATCGAACAGCCGCCGGGCGTCGTCCAGGCGGTCCAGTTCGCCGATACCGGCCACCTCCTCGTCGATCACACGGCGCACCAGTTCGGGGGTCACGGTGTCGCCGGTGTCGAGCACGACGCCGGCGTTGATCCACTGCCACACCTGCGAGCGGCTGATCTCCGCGGTCGCGGCGTCCTCCATCAGGCCGTGGATGCCGACCGCGCCGTTGCCGCCCAGCCACGCCGCCAGGTAGCGGATCGCCACCTCGACGTTGGCACGCAACCCCGCCATCGTGCGGTCGCCGGGGACGCCGGGCACGTCGAGGAGCTGCTCCGGTGTGACGGAGACATCCGGCCGCTGCCGGTCGAGCTGGTTGGGCCGGTCGCCGAGGACGCCGTCGAACACCTCGCGGCAGGTCGCCACCAGGTCGGGATGCGCCACCCACGAGCCGTCGAAGCCGTCGCCGGCCTCGCGGGTCTTGTCCTCGCGCACCTTGGTCAGCGCGCGCTGATTGGCCTCCTCGTCGCGCCGGCTGGGGATCGCCGCGGCCATGCCGCCGATGGCCAGGGCGCCCCGGCGGTGGCAGACGGCGACCAGCTGGTCGGTGTAGGCCCGCATCATCGGCGCGGTCATCGTCACCGCGCCGCGATCGGGGAAGACGAACTCGGGGCCGGCGTCGCGGAACACCTTGATGACGCTGAACAGGTAATCCCAGCGGCCGGCGTTGAGCGCGGCGGCGTGGGTGCCCAGCTCGTGCAGCATCTCCTCCATCTCGAAGGCCGCCGGGATGGTCTCGATGAGCATCGTGGCGCGGATCGAGCCGGTCGGGAGGCCGAGCGCCTGCTCGGCGTGGTCGAACACCAGCGCCCAGAGCCGCGCCTCGAGATGGCCCTCCATCTTCGGCAGGTAGAAGTACGGGCCGCTGCCGCGGTCGAGCTGCTCCCGCGCGTTGTGGAAGAGGTAGAGGCCGGCGTCGACGAACGCGCCGACGGTCGGCTCGCCGTCCACCAGGAGGTGCCGCTCGGGCAGGTGCCAGCCGCGCGGACGGGGCACGATGGTCGGCAGCTCGCCGTCCTCGCGCAAGCGGTACTCCTTGCCGTCCGGGCTGGTGAACGACAACGTCCTGCGGACGGCGTCCTTCAGCACCACCTGCCCGCCGACGACGTTGCGCCAGTGCGGGGTGTTGGCGTCCTCGAGGTCGGCCAGCCAGACGTTCGCGCCGCAGTTGAGCGCGTTGATCGCCATCTTCGGCTCGGTCGGCCCGGTGATCTCCACGCGCCGGTCCACCAGGCCCGGCGGAGGCGGGGGCACCTGCCAGTCGCTCTCGCGGACGGCGGCGGTCTCGGGGCGGAAGTCGATGGTGCGGGCGGCCGCGATCTCGGCGCGCCGGGTGGCCCGGGCGGCCAGGAGGGCGTCGCGATGCGCACCGAACCGCTCCTGCAGTTCGGCGACGAAGGCGAGTGCCTCGGCCGTCAGGATCTCCTCGCCCCGCTCGACTTCCGGGCCTTCCACACGCACATCTGCCACTGCGACGCCCTCCCGAACTCGGCTGGGCTGGCATCCTCTCACCGTGACCCGCCTCGACGACTTCAACGACGAGCCGTCCGAGCAGGTCCGCGAGGCATTGCGGGGCTGCAACGCGGCCCCGCGGTTCGCCGCGGAGGTGCTGGCCGGCCGCCCCTACCCCGACGCCGACGCCGTGGTCGCGCGCGCCGAGGAGGTGGCCCGCTCGCTGTCCTGGGACGAGGTGTCCGTGGCGCTGGCCGCCCATCCCCGCATCGGCGACCGGCCGGAGGGCTCGTCGGCCGAGGCGCACGCGTCGCGCCGGGAGCAGAGCTCGATGCGCGATGTCGACTCCGGCACCCGGGCGGCGCTATCGGACGGCAACCGCGCCTACGAGGAGCGGTTCGGGCACGTCTTCCTGATCCGGGCCGCCGGGCGATCGCCGGAGGAGATGCTGGCCGAACTGCGGCGGCGGCTGGCGAACGACGCCGAGGCGGAGCGTGCCGAGGCGACCGAGCAGCTGGCGCAGATCACGGCGCTCCGAGTGCGGGGATTGGTCTCATGAGTGTGTCGACGCACGTGCTGGACGCGGTGGCCGGGCGGCCGGCCGCGGGCATGGCCGTCCGCCTGTTCGCGGGGGACGAACTGCTCGCCGAGGGCGTCACCGACCGGGACGGACGCTGCCGGCTCACGGAGGACGCGACCGGCGTCGGCACCCACCGGCTGGTGTTCGCCACCGGGGCCTGGTTCGCCGAGCAGGCGCGGGAGACCTTCTACCCGGAGGTCGTGCTGACCTTCGCCGTCCAGGAGCCCGCCGAGCACCACCACGTGCCGCTGTTGCTCAGCCCGTTCGCCTACTCGACCTACCGCGGGTCCTAGCGCCGTCGGCGGTTCCACGTGCAACATGCGCCCCATGGCGATCGTGCTCGGGCCCAACCAGTACGGGAAGGCGGAGGTCCGCGTCGTCGCGGTCGACCGCAGCACCCCGCGGCACACGCTCGTCGACCTCAACGTCAGTTCCACCCTGCGCGGTGACTTCACCGCCGCGCACATCGCCGGTGACAACGCCCACGTGCTCACCACCGACGCGCAGAAGAACACGGTGTTCGCGTTCGCC
The DNA here is from genome assembly GCF_057628075.1 of Blastococcus sp. OS1-29. Classification (NCBI taxonomy): domain Bacteria; kingdom Bacillati; phylum Actinomycetota; class Actinomycetes; order Geodermatophilales; family Geodermatophilaceae; genus Blastococcus; species Blastococcus sp. OS1-29. Next base: position 203,657 of record NZ_JBXXJK010000009.1, on the reverse strand, counting down.
CGCGACGGCGTCGGCACCCCGGAGGAGTTCGGCCTGCGGCTGGCCCGGCACTTCGCCGGCTCCTACGACTGGATCAGCGGCGCCCGGGTGGCCGTGGAGTCCTACGGCTGGGACCGGATCGACGTGGGCGGTCGGCCGCACGACCACGCGTTCAGCCGCAACGGCGGGGAGGTGCGGACCGCGGTGGTGACGGTGGACGGCGACGAGGTCCACGTGCTCGCCGGGCTGACCGACCTCGTCGTCCTCAAGACCACCGGCTCGGAGTTCTGGGCCTTCCCCCGCGACCGGTACACGACCCTCGCCGACACCCGCGACCGCATCCTGGCGACCGCCGTCACCGCCCGCTGGCGTTACACGGGCACGGACCTGGACTTCGATGCCTGTTACGCGGGTGTCCGGACGGCGCTGCTGGAGACGTTCGCCGCCACCCACTCCCTCGCCCTGCAGCAGTCCCTCTATGCGATGGGCGCGGCGGCGCTGGAACGGTTCGCAGACGTTGCCGAGATCCGGCTGTCCATGCCGAACAAGCACCACTTCCTGCAGGACCTGTCGGCGTTCGGGCTGGACAACCCGGACGTGGTCTACCACGCCGACGACCGCCCCTACGGGCTCATCGAGGGCTCGGTGCGCAGGGACGACGTCCCGCCCGCCGAGGTCGCCTGGCAGGGCACCCCGGGCTTCTGCTGACGCTCAGACCTCCACGGACTCGATGCCGACGCCGCCCATGACCGCGCGGGCCCGCACGCGAAGGTCGGCCGCCGCGGGGTCGGTCACCCGCTGGATGCCGTCGTCGGCTCCCACTCCGCCCATCGCGCCGCGGTACGACCACCACGTCCGCCACCCCGTGGGCACGCGGACGGCGACGCCGCCCATGAGCGTCCGCACGCTGACGTCGACGCCGTCCGGGGACGGCGGGAGACCCGTCAGGTCGATTTGCGCGCCGCCCATCACCGCATCGACGCGCACCCGCGACAGGCCCGGCGCGGTCGGCCGCAGCTCCTCGCCGCTCATCACGTAGACCCGGCGGAGGTCGGTCGAGGTCTCGTCCCCGCGGTCCAGGCGCCGGGCGACCAGCCGGCCCACCACGAGCAGCGCCAGCTGACCGACGCCCCAGAGGACCAGCGACCGGAGCACCCTGCGGACGACGGGGTTGGACAGCCAGCTCGCGCTCATCCTGCGACGATCCCTGACGTGAGCGACGAGCGCGAGACGCTGACCTACGAGCTCTTCGGCACCGCGAGCCGCGATCTGGCCGAGCTGTAGGCCGGCGCTCGACCGCCGACCCGCCCGAAGCCGGCGTTCCTGCAGGGCCCCGCCGCGAGCCTGCGAGTGGCGGGGGGCAGGGACGTCCTTTCCGAACGTCGAGATCTACACGGGGATCGACCAGCGCCTGGACCTCCCGGTCGTGCTGCCGCCCACCCTGGACAGGGTGGACATCACAGGCAGCCGGGTGCTGGTCGCCGACGACGTCGCGGACACGGGCAAGACCTTGGAACTGGTCCGGGACTTCTGCTCCGGCTACGTCGCCGAGGTGCGGACGGCGGTCATCTACGAGAAGCCCCAGTCGGTGGTGTCGTGCGACTTCGTGTGGCGCCGCACCGACCGGTGGATCAACTTCCCGTGGTCGACACTCCCACCGGCGGTCCAGCGCAGCAGCCGCCCGGCCCACTGACGACGCCACCCGGCAGCGTGCTGGTCACGCTCCGGGCGTTGTCCCGCAATCGGCCGGTTCCCGGTACGGAATGGCCAGCTGGGGGACAACCCTCCCCTATGCGGAGATGAAAGCGGCGGCGGTGGGAAGCCCCCCACCGCCGCCGTCTCTCAGGTCGCTCCGATAGCGCGTCAGTACCGGAATCTCGCGACCGAGCTGTTGAGCGAGGTGGCCATGCGGGCGACCTCGTCGATGGCGGCCTGCGCGTCGTTCATCGCGCTGGTCGTGGAGGTCGTGGCCAGGGCGACCGCGTCGATGTTCTCCGCGATCTGACCGGCGGACTGTGCGGCCTCGGCGACGTTGCGGTTCATCTCCGCAGTCGTCGCGGTCTGCTCCTCGACCGCCGCGGCGATCGTGCTCTGCGAGTCGTTGATGCGGGCGATGATCGAGGAGATCTCGCTGATGGCCCGCACCGCACCCTCGGTGTCCTCCTGGATCGCCTGGACCCGCTGCGAGATGTCCTCGGTGGCCTTCGCCGTCTCCTGGGCCAGCTCCTTGACCTCGTTGGCCACCACCGCGAAGCCCTTGCCGGCCTCCCCGGCCCGCGCCGCCTCGATCGTCGCGTTCAGCGCCAGCAGGTTCGTCTGCTCCGCGATCGACGTGATGACCTTGACGACGCTGGCGATCTCCAGCGAGGACTCCCCCAGCTTGGCGACGGTCGCGGTCGTCGCGTCGGCCGACATCACCGCCTGGTTGGCGACCTTGGCCACCTCGGCGGCGTTCTGCGCGATCTCGCGGATCGAGGAGCTCATCTGCTCGGAGCCGGCCGACACGGTCTGCACGTTCGTCGAGACCTGTCCGGCCGCCGTGGCGACGATGCCGCTCTGCACCGAGGACTCATCGGCGAGCCGGGCCATGTCCTGGGCCGACGCCGACAGCTGCTCGGTGGCCGAGGCGAGGGTGGTGGAGCTGTCGCCGATCGCCGTCATGACCGAGCGCACGTTGGTCATCGAGGTCTCCAGCGCCTCCGCCATCTGCCCCACCTCGTCCTTGCTCTGCACACCGGAGGTGGCGCGCAGGTCGCCGTCGGCGAGCGCGGTCAGGACCGCGCCGACCTTGCGGAGCGGACCGACCACGGAGCGGGTCACGACGACGCCGAGCAGGGCGAGCACGAGAACCCCGGCGCCCGCCACGATCAGCGCCTGGGTGATGGCGGTGCTGCGCTGGTCCGCGCTGGCCTGCGCGGCGGCGGACGCCTCCGCGTCGACGGCGGCTCCGACCGTGGGCAACTGGTCCTCGAGGGCGGAGAACACCTTGAGGAACGCCGGGTACCCGGCCTGGGCCTGCGCCCGGCTCGTGCCCGCGAGGGTGATGATCTGCTTGGCGGAGGTCACGTACTGGTCGACGAGCGGCGTCACCTGCTCCACCGCGCTGTCGACCCCGGCACCCAGGTGTGCGGCGGTGATCCCGGTGAGGATCTCCTGGAACCTGGCCGAGTGCGCGGCGCTGTCGTCGACGGCGGACTGGTAGAGCGCGCCCGACGAGTTCACCAGCGCCTGCAGCACGTCGGCGCGGATGGCGTCGTGCATCATGTCCGCCTCGGCGGCGGTGGCCGACACCTTCCCCGTGGCGAGGATCTGCTGCGTCGTCGTCCCCGTGCCGTTCAGCGCCTGGACGGCGATGAGCGCGAACGCCCCCAGGGACACGGCGCCGGCGGCGACGAGGGCCCCCAGCTTCACGCCGAGCGGGCGATCGGACCAGAGCGAGTGCGCCATCAGGGTCTCCACGGGAGCGGGCCACCCGGTGGATTCCCACCGGTGCCCCGTTCTTCGGCCGCTCATTGGAGCGACTACAGCGGAAATCGTTGAAGTTCGAGACTTTCAGTCAGACCGGAGCGGCTCAGCCGACCGGAAGCTCGGCCACCAGGTCCTCGACGCCGTCCCCCTCGACGATGACCTGCCACGTCCCGGCGGCGTCCAGCTCGACGACGAGCTCGCCGGTGGCGCCCGCATCGACGTCCACCTCGCCGGCGACGCCCCCGTCGGGGTTCTTCAGCTCGAGGACCCGCGGCCCGTCGGCACCGTTGGTCAGCTTGAACTCGATCCGCTCGCCGGTGCTCGCGCCGCCGTCCAGGCCGGTGATCGCCTTCCCGTCCGTCGAGAGCTCGATCTCCCGGTCGTACCCGCCGTCCTCGGTCTGGTCGCTGGACGACGCGTCCCCGCCGCTGACCGTGATCGGCGTCCGGATCCCGTTGCCCCGCTGACCCGGCTTGCAGGCGACCTCGTAGGAGCCGCCGGCCAGGTCGACGTCGAGATTCCGCGAGATGCCGGGACCGATGTTCTCGACCTCGCCGACCACGCGGGTGAAGTCGCCGTCCTTCTCCCCGTACACGTAGACCTCGGTGGTCGACGAGCCCTTGTTGGTGACGGCGAACGTCACGGCACCGGCCTCGAGCTTCGTGCGCTCGAGTGTGCAGCTGTCCTCCCCGGCGGCCACCGCCACCGTGGTTCTGGAGGTCGACGCGGAACCTGCGTCGTCACCGCCACAGGCGGCGAGCAGCGGCGAGAGGGCGCCGACGAAGAGGAGGGCGGACCGCGACAGCACAGCAGTACTCCGATCAGGGCAGGAGGAAGCGGGAGAGAGCGACGGACGGAGGTGCGGCGTCAGCGGCCCGCGGCCGGGACCGCGGCGGACGCGGTCGGGGCCGGAGCCGCCGCGGGCGTCCGGGCCGGCCAGAGGAAGAAGACGAACACCGGCACGATGTAGACCACCCAGGCGATGGCCTGCAGCCACGTCGTGGCGGGCGTGAAGTTGATCGTCCCGCGCAGCAGCGTCCCGTACCAGCTGTCCGGGGGAACGGCGCCGGAGACGTCGAACGCGAGAGAGTTCAAGCCGGGGAGGATGCCGGCCTCCTGCAGATCGTGGATGCCGTAGGACAGCACCCCCGCGGCCACCACGACGAGGATCGCTCCGGTCCAGAGGAAGAACTTCGCGAGGTTGATCGTCAGGGCACCCTTGTAGAAGAGGTACCCGACCACCACAGCGGTCAGCAGGCCGAGCGCGGCGCCGAGCACCGGCTGCGTGTTCTGGCCGGTGGCCTGGATGGCCGACCAGATGAACAGCGAGGTCTCCAGCCCCTCCCGGCCGACGGCGATGAAGGCCGTCGCGATCAGCGCCCCGGTGCCGACGGCCAGTGCGGCGTCCATCCGGCCGCGCAGTTCCTTCGACAGGGAGCGGGCGGTGCGCCGCATCCAGAAGACCATCCACGTGACGAAGGCGACCGCGACGATCGACAGACTGCCGCCGAACGCCTCCTGTGCCTGGAAGCTCATCTGGTTGGAGGTGAAGGTGAGCAGCGCCCCGAACAGCAGGCTCACCGCGACCGCGGCCAGCACGCCCACCCACACCGGAGTCAGCCGGTCGCGTCGCCCGGTCTTGACGAGGTATGCGACGAGGATGCTGACGACCAGCGCGGCCTCGAGGCCTTCACGCAAGCCGATGAGGTAGTTGGCGATCACGAAGAGCTCCCGGGACGACGATGCTGTGGGGCGAGGTTAGCCTTGCCTCAGCTGAGCGTCCACATCGGGGCGGTCAGCGACGCGTCGACACCGTCACGGTGAACTTCGGCGTCTGCGTCGCGACGTCGGTCGGCCCCACGAGGCGGGCGAGCGTGGGCTTGTAGCGCAGGGCGCTGTTGTAGACGGTCCACAACTCGCCGCCGGGCCGGAGGACCCGGCCGGCCGCGGCGAAGAGCCGGTCCGCGGCGGTGGTGACGACGGCGGCCCCCACGTGGAACGGCGGGTTGCAGACCACCAGGTCGACGCTGCCGTCGGGGACGGACGCCGCCGCGTCGTCCCGCAGGACCCGGATCCGGTCCGCCACGCCGTTCGCCTCCGCCGTCGCCAGCGTCGAGGCGACCGCCGCGGCCGACTGGTCCACCGCCAGGACGGTCAGCTCCGGACGACGACGGGCCAGCGCCGCGGCCAGCACACCCGAACCGGCCCCGAGATCCAGCGCCGTCGCAGCCGGCCTCATCCGGTCGAGGCAGCCCAGCAGCGCCCGGGTGCCGATGTCGATCTTCGTGCCGGCGAAGGCCGCGCCGTGCGCGCACACGGTCAGGTCGACATCCTTGTGCTCCTGGCTGCGCGGGAAGGACGAGGCCGACGGCCTCGGCCCGCGCGCCACGAGCACCCGGGACTTCTGCCGGGCGAGGCTCGCCGACACCTCGCTGAAGGAGTCCCGGAGGACGTCGTTCATCGCGTGCGTCATGTGCTTGACCCGGCCCCCGACGAGCAGCGTCACGTCAGGCATCGCGGCGGCCGCCACCACCTCCGCGATCTCGCGCAGCGCGTCGAGAGCCTTCGGCGCCTGCGCCAGCACCAGCCGGGCGCCGTCGGCGAGCTGCGGGCCGAGCGGGACGGATCGGTACGTCCCGGCCAGTCCCGTCCGCTCCGCGTTGCGGGCCAGGGCCAGCTCACCGACGAGCAGATCCTGTGCGACCCGGACGTCGCGGGCGCCGTGCAGGGCCACCGCGCCCAGGGTCAGCGCGCCGTAGTTGTCGTCCACCACGGCGACCTCACCGGGGCCGCACCGCGCGATCAGGTCGGCGGCGAGGTCCAGCAGGAGACGGTCGGTGGCATCGACGGCGACCAGCTCCGGGGCGTCGACGTCCGGCTCCCGGCGCAGCAGCCCGAGCACGTCCTCGGGGACGGTCAACGGACCGCCGTCGATGCGATCAGGCCGACGACGACGCGGGCGAGTTCCGGGCCGACGTCCTCCTGGAGGAAGTGCCCACCGCCGTGCAGGGTGGTGTGCGGCATGCCCTGCGCCCCGGGAACCAGCTTCTGGAAGATCCGGTCGCCGCCGCCGGTGATCGGGTCCTGGTCGGAGAAGGCGGTGAGGAACGGCCGCTCCCAACGGGCCAGCACCTCCCAGGCGGCGCGGTTGGCCGCGCTCGCCGGGTCGTCCGGCCTGGTGGGGACGAGACCCGGCAAGGCGCGGGCCCCGGCCTTGTGCGCGTCGTCCGGGAAGGGCGCGTCGTAGGCGGCCACCACCTCGGGCGGCAGCGCACCGACCGTGCCGTTGGCGACGATCCGGCCGACCTCGAACCGCGGCGCGGTCTGCGCGAACTGCTGCCAGGCGAGGAACGCGTCGCTCATGGGCGAGTCACCGGTCGGCAGGCCGGTGTTGGCGACGACGACGCGCGCGAAGCGGTCGGGGTGCTCCGCGACCAGCCGGAGCCCGATCAGGCCGCCCCAGTCCTGACCGACGAGGGTGAGCCCGGTCAGGCCGAGCTCGTCGAGCACGGCCGCGCGCATCCACTCCACGTGAAGCGCGTAGCTGTAGTCGCTCGCGGCGGCAGGCTTGTCCGAGCGCCCGAAACCCACCAGGTCGGGCGCCACCACGCGCAACCCGGCATCGAGCAGCACGGGGAGCACCCGCCGGTAGAGGAACGACCACGAGGGCTCGCCGTGCAGCAGCAGCACCGGCTCGGCGTCCTGGGGGCCCTCGTCGATGCACGCCACCCGGAGCACGCCCCCGTCGCCGTCGGCGACCTCGACGAAGCGCGGGACCCACGGGAAGTCGGGCAGGTCGGGAAACCGGTCGTCCGGCGTGCGCAGGGCCTGCATGGTTGCGAAGCTACGGCCTCAGACGCCGGGGAGGCCGACCGGGCAGGAGACGCCGGTCGAGTGCACCGGGCAGTAGCCGTTCGGCACCTTGAACAGGTACTGCTGGTGGTAGTCCTCGGCGTAGAAGAACTGGCCCAGCGGGGCGATCTCGGTGGTGATCTCGCCGTAGCCGGCCGCGGTCAGCCGCTCCTGGTACGCATCACGGCTGGCCAGCGCGGCCTTCTCCTGCTCCGGCGTCTGGAAGTAGATGGCCGAGCGGTACTGCGTGCCGACGTCGTTGCCCTGGCGCATGCCCTGGGTCGGGTCGTGGTCCTCCCAGAACACCTTCAGCACCTGCTCGTGGGAGATGACCGCCGGATCGAAGACGACGAGCACGACCTCGGTGTGCCCGGTGCGCGCCGAGCAGACCTCCTCGTACGTCGGGTTCGGCGTGTAACCGCCGGCGTAGCCCGCCGCGGTCGAGTAGATGCCCGGCGTCTCCCAGAAGACCTTCTCCACACCCCAGAAGCACCCGGCGCCGAACACCGCGGTCTGCATGCCCTCGGAGAACGGCGGCTGGATGCGGTTGCCGTTGACGGCGTGCACCTCGGGCACGTGCGGGAGGGGCTCCGGGCGCCCGGGCAGCGCGTCCTCGGCGGTGACCGCCTGCGTCTTCAAGCGGGAGAACAACATGCTCCGAGCGTAGGCCCGGACCGCAACCAGGCCGCGCGCCGTCGCCGCGGGCCGGGCAGGATCGGACCCGTGCCCGTGCAGACCCGCGAATGGCAGCTTGCGGCTCGTCCGCACGGCGAGCCCACCCCCGACGACTTCCGCCTGGTGGAGACCGAGCGACCCGATCCGCAGGACGGGCAGGTCGTCGTCCGGATGCTCTACATGTCCGTGGACCCGTACATGCGCGGCCGGATGAACGCCGGGAAGTCCTACGCGGCGGCCTGGGAGGTCGGCGAGACGATGAAGGGCGGCGCGGTCGGCCGGGTGATCGACTCGCGCTCCCCCGCCGTCCCCGAGGGCGCCCTGGTTCTCGCCGACGCCGCCTGGCGCGACGTCGCCGTCCTGGACGCGGCGCACGTGCGGGTGCTGCCCGATCTTCCCGGGGTCCCGGCCAGCTACCACCTCGGGGTGCTGGGCATGCCCGGGCTGACGGCCTGGGTCGGCCTCTTCCGGCTGGCCGGGTTCACCGAGGGCGACGCGGTCTTCGTCTCCGGTGCCGCGGGCGCGGTCGGCAGCCTGGTCGGCCAGTTCGCCCGGCTGAACGGCGCCTCGGCGGTCATCGGCAGTGCCGGGACGCCGGAGAAGGTGCGCTGGCTGACCGAGGACGTCGGTTTCACCGCCGCCTTCGACTACCACGACGGGCCGGTGGCGAAGCAGCTCGCGGCCGCGGCGCCGGGCGGGATCGACGTCTTCTTCGACAACGTGGGAGGCGAGCACCTCGAGGCCGCCATCGGCGCCTTCAACGAGCACGGGCGGGCAGCCCTCTGCGGGGCGATCTCCGGGTACAACGCGGTCGAGCCGCAGCCCGGGCCGCGCAACATGTTCATGCTCGTGACCAAGAAGCTCAGCCTGCGCGGGTTCATCGTCAGCGACCACGCGGACCTGCACGGCGAGTTCATCGCCCAGGCGACGGAGCTCGTGACCTCCGGCCGGCTGGTCGTCCGCGAGACCGTGCGGGAAGGCCTGGAGGACGCCGTGCCCGCCTTCCTCGATCTCCTGCGCGGCGGCAACACCGGCAAGATGGTCGTCCGGCTCAGCGACACATGAACCGTGCCCATCGCGGGCAGTTCCTCCCGCATGTGGCTCTTCTTCACCCGCCGGCTGCGCATGTGGCTTCTCCTGACCGTGCTCGTCCCGCTCGGCACCGGCCTGCTCCGCCGGGTCGGCCGAACCCTCGAGCGGCGCAGCGGTCGGAGCCGCGTCAGCCGCGCGCTGCTCCGCGCCGGTGACCTGGGCGACCGGGCCCGCGCGAGGCTCCGCGGCGGCCGCCGCACCGCCTGACCATCCGCCGGCCACCCGGGCCGAACGCTGACGGACCGCCGCACGATCGACGAGAGCCGAGATCCGCTGCATGACATCCCCGCCCACCCCGACCCTCGAGAGCCATGCCGCCACGGGCGAGCTGCGCGGTCTGGCCATGTTCTGCCACGGCGGGACGGCGAGCAGCGTCGAACCGCCCCGCGAGGCCGCCCTGTCGCTGGTGCGCATGCGCGCGATCGAGCAGTTCGTCCGCTCCAGCACCGCCGACCGCGGCATCGCCACGCACCTGCTCCGCTACCGGGTCGCCGGCTGGAACGGGGCCGCCGCCGACGCCTACACCGACGTCCGCTGGGCGGTCGAGCAGTTGCGCGCCGAGCACGGGCCCGCCCTGCCGATCGTGCTCGTCGGCCACTCGATGGGCGGCCGGGCCGTGCTGCGCGCCGGCGGCGACCCCCAGGTCGCCGCCATCTGCGCACTGGCGCCCTGGACCCCACCCGGTGAGCCCGTCGACCACCTGCGCGAGCGCACCGTGGCGATCCTGCACGGCCAGGGCGACCGGTGGGTGCCCGCGAAGCTGTCGGCGGACTTCGCCCTCCGCGCCCGGGCGGCCGGCGCGGACGTCGCGCGGTTCGTGACGCCGGGGGGCCACTCCATGATCCGTGGAGCGCTGCGCTGGCACCGGTTCGTGCGTGACGTCGTCCTCGGGGGGACGGGGATCGAACCGATGCGGGCCGACATTGCGAATGCGCTGCGACAACCTGTTCCGGAGGGGCTCGCCGTCCCGCTCTGAGGCCCTCCGGACTCGCTCTCGAGTCAGGAGTGCTTCCCATGCCGGCCCTGTCCCGCGCTCTCGGCCTGTCCACCGTGGCCTTCGGTGCCCTGGAGTTCGTCACGACCGACCTCTGGGCGAAGCCGACCGGCATCTCCGGGCCGTCGCCCGCGATGCGCACCTGGCACCAGACGCTCGGCGCCCGTGACGTGCTCTCCGGGCTCGCGATCACCTTCGCCCCCGCCGGTCCCGCGCTGCGGGCGGCGACGCTGTTCCGGATCGCGTCCGACGCCACCGACGCGCTCGCCTTCGGGCTCAACGCGCCCGACGCCCGGCGGAAGGCCAAGGCGGTCGGGGCCGCGCTCGGCTTCGCCGCGCTCAACGCGCTCTCGCTGCGCTGGACCGGCAAGTGACGTCAGCGCCGTCCGCCCGGCCGACCGTCGCCGTCGTCGGCGCCGGTGTCGCCGGGCTGACCGCGGCCTACCTCCTGCAGCGCACGCACGACGTCACGCTGTTCGAGGCCGACGCGCGGCTCGGCGGGCACGCGCACACCCAGGATGTCGTCACCCCCGACGAGCGGGTCGTGCCGATCGACACCGGCTTCATCGTGCACAACGAGCGCACCTATCCGAACCTGCTCCGGCTCTTCGGCGAGCTCGGCGTGGCCACGCAGCCCACCGAGATGAGCATGTCGATCACCTGCGAGGGGTGCGGGCTGGAGTACGCCGGCGCCCGCGGCCTGGCCGGCCTGTTCGCCCAGCCGCGGCTGGCCCGCAACCCGGCCTACCTGCGGATGCTCGGCGAGGTCAAGCGCTTCCACGCGCACGCCCGGCGGCTGATCGAGCACGCCGACGGCGGCGCGGCCGACGACGTCGACGCCCTCACGCTGGGCACGTTCCTCGCGCTCGGCGGCTACTCCCGGTACTTCGTCCGGCACTTCATGATCCCGGTCGTGTCCTGCGTCTGGTCGAGCGGGACCCGCACCTCGCTGGAGTACCCCGCCCTCTACCTGTTCCGGTTCCTGGACAACCACGGGATGCTCTCGGTGACCGGCTCCCCGCAGTGGCGCACCGTCACCGGCGGCTCGCGGACGTACGTCGAGCGGGCGGCCAAGGGTCTGACCGGCGTGGAGACCGGCACCGGCATCCGCGCGGTCACCCGGCACGCGGACGGCGTCGAGCTGATCGACGAGGACGGCCAGCGGCGCGCGGCGGACGCCGTCGTCGTCGCCACCCACCCCGATCAGGCGCTGCGGCTGCTCGCCGACCCCACGGACGACGAGCAGGCCGTGCTCGGCGCGTTCCGCTACTCCCGCAACGAGACGCTGCTGCACACCGACGCGCGCGTGCTGCCGGCCGCCCGCCGGGCCCGCGCCTCGTGGAACTACCGGATGGACGCCTGCGCCGGAGGCTCGGACGACGTCCAGGTCAGCTACTGGATGAACCGGCTGCACGCCCTGGACGAGCCGCTGGACTACCTGGTCACCCTGAACGCGACCGACCGGATCGAGCCCGGCACCGTGCTGCGCCGGATGGTCTACGAGCACCCCGTCTACACGCCGTCGTCGGTGGCCGCGCAGCGGCGGCTGCCGGCGCTCAACACCGGGCGTACCGCGTTCGCCGGGGCCTACCACGGCTGGGGCTTCCACGAGGACGGCTGCGCCGCCGGGGTCCGGGCGGCCGCCGCGTTCGGGGCCCGCTGGTGACCGCCGTCCCCCCGGTCGCGACCCCCGCCCTCTACGACGTCCGCATCGCGCACACGCGGACGACGCCGCTGCGCAACTCCTTCGAGTACCGGGGCTACCTCTGGCTGGTCGATCTGGACGACGTCGCCGCGGGGCGGCTGGTCCAGGGCCGGCCGCTGCCGCGCTGGCTGCGGTCGCAGGCGCGGTTCGACGCGGCCGACCACCTCGGCGACCCGGCGTCCTCGATCAGGGACAACGTGGTCGCGCTCGCCCGGGACCACGGCGTGGACGACGTCTCCCGGGTGCTGATGCTCGCGTCGGCGCGCTCGGGCGCCGGGCGCGCCTCCTACGTCTTCAACCCGCTGTCGACGCACTGGTGCTACCGCGCCGACGGGTCGCTGGCCTGCATCGTCGCGGAGGTGCACAACACCTACGGGCAGCGGCACGCCTACGTGCTGCGGCCGGACGGGGCCGGACGGGTGCAGGTGGACAAGGAGTTCTACGTCTCGCCGTTCTTCGAGGTGGACGGCCGCTACCTGATGCGGTTCTCGGCGCCGGCCCCGCAGCTGCGGATCAGCATGGCGCTGCGCAGGGACGGTGCGACGCCGTTCACCGCCAGCGTGCGCGGCGAGGCCCGCCCCGCCACGGCGCGCAACGTCTTCCTCACCGCGCTGCGGTTCCCGATGATGTCTCTCCGGGTCGCCTTCCTGATCCGGCTGCAAGGAGGAAAGCTGTGGTTGCGCCGACTGCCCGTCGTCCCCCGTCCTCCGAGCGGGAGCCCGGCGTGACCACCGTCCAGCGGCCCCGGATCGAGCGGGCCGGCTTCCCCGTGCCCCGCCCGGACGAGGCGCACTGGCCCGGTCTGGCCACGCCGCCGAAGGCGCCGGTGCACGCGCGGATCGCCGAACTGATCTTCCGGCGCGCCGTTGCCCCGCTGCCCGTGCGGGTGGTCTTCCCCGACGGTCGCGTCCTGGGCTCCGGCGGCAAGGACGCCCCGGTCATGCGGCTGGTGCGCCCGGCGGCGGTCTTCGCCCGATTGGGCGCCGACGTGAAGATCGGCTTCGGCGAGGCCTACATGACCGGCGACTGGACGACGGGGCCCGGCACCGACCTGGCCGATCTGCTCGCGCCGTTCGCCGGGCGGATGGCCTCGCTCGTTCACCCGCTGCTGCAGCGGCTGCGGCACGTCGTGGAGCGCACCCAGCCGGCGCACGAGGAGAACAGCAAGCAGAACAGCCGGACCAACATCTCTCGGCACTACGACCTGTCCAACGAGCTGTTCGAGCAGTTCCTGGACGAGACGATGACCTACTCGTCGGCCTGGTTCGAGCCGGGCGACTCGCTCGCCGACGCCCAGCGCCGCAAGATGGACGGCGTCCTCGACCTGGCGCGCGTGCGGTCAGGCATGCACGTGCTCGAGATCGGCTCCGGCTGGGGCGGGCTGGCCATCCGCGCGGCCCGGGAGCGTGGCGCGCGGGTGACCACCCTGACCCTGTCGACCGAGCAGCAGGCGCTCGCCCGGCGGCGCGCAGACGAGGCGGGCGTGGGGCACCTGGTCGACGTCCGGCTGCAGGACTACCGGGACGCCACCGGCCGGTACGACGCGATCGTGTCGGTCGAGATGATCGAGGCGGTCGGGGAGGCCTACTGGCCGACCTACTTCTCGGCACTGGACGGCCTGCTCGGCCCCGGCGGCCGGGTGGGACTGCAGGCGATCACCATCGCCCACGACCGGCTGCTGGCCACCCGCCGCAGCTACACCTGGATCCACAAGTACGTCTTCCCGGGCGGGATCATCCCGTCGATCCGGTCCATCTCGGACAACCTGGCGGCCCACACGCGGCTGTCGATCGTCGAGCGCCGTGACCTGGGCCCGCACTACGCGCACACCCTCGCGCTGTGGCGGGAGCAGTTCCTCGGCAACTGGGAGAAGCTCGCCGGCTCCTTCGACGACACGTTCCGCCGGATGTGGGAGTTCTACCTCGCCTACTGCGAGGCCGGCTTCCGCGTCGGCTACCTGGGGGTCAGCCAGCTCGGCCTGGCCCGGCCCCCGTTCCCGGGCGCCTGAGTGGAGATCCGGGGAGCACGGATCTGGGTCACGGGTGCGTCGAGCGGCATCGGCGCGGCCCTGGCCCGGGAACTCGCCGTCCGAGGGGCCTCGGTCGCGATCAGCGCACGGAACGCCGACGCCCTGCGCGCGGTCGCAGACGGTCGGATGCACGTCGAGCCCCTCGACGTCACCGACCGAGCGGCCACGGTGGCGGCGGGCGATGCAGTCCGGGAGGCGCTGGGTGGCCTGGACGCGGCGGTCCTCAACGCCGGCACGTGGTCACGGTTCCACGTGGAGCAATGGGACAGCCAGGCGTTCGCCGACCACCTGCAGACGAACCTCATGGGGGCGGTGCACACGCTGGAGGCCGTCGTCCCGACCATGCTCGCGGAGGGGCGTGGGCGGATCGTCGGTACCGCGTCGGTCGCGGGCTACCGCGGCCTTCCCGGCGCCGAGGCGTACGGGTCGACCAAGGCCGCGCTGCTCAACCTGCTCGAGTCGCTGCGCGGCAGCCTCGGCCCGCGCGGGGTCGTCGTGCAGACCGTGGCGCCGGGATTCGTGAAGACGCCGATGACCGACCGGAACACCTTCCCGATGCCGTTCATGGTGTCGCCCGAGCGAGCCGCACGGGCGATCGCCGACGGGATGGCGAAGGACAAGGCCGAGATCGTCTTCCCGCTGCCGATGATGCTGATGATGAAGGCGGCCCGGCTGGTGCCGGTCCGGGCATGGACGGCGGCGACCGCCGCGATGACCCGCCGCGGGATGAGCGGGGACAGCAGGTAGCGCACCGGGAAGCGGCAGGAGACCGGCGGACATCGGCAGTTCCCGGCCTCGTCCCGCGACGGGCGTCGTCCCTGGCGTCGCCACCATGATCGTCGACTGGACCACCGAGCCCGCAGCCGCCGCCTACTTCGGCCGCCGTCTCGCCATGGAGACCGACGTCAGCGACGTCGCCGCGGCGCTGGACTCGGGCCGCCCCGGCTTCGTGCTGGTCGACAGCCGCAGCGTGCAGGCGTGGCAGCAGGGGCACGTGCCGGGCGCGGTCCACCTGCCCGCACGGGAGATCGCGGCGCGGGCGGACGGCGAGCTGGACCGGTCCGTCCCGGTGGTCACCTACTGCTGGGGCCCGGCCTGCAACGGCGCTACCCGGGCGGCGCTCGCCCTCGCCCTGCTCGGCTTCCGGGTGCGGGAGATGCTCGGCGGATTCGAGTACTGGGCCCGCGAGGGTCTCCCGGTCGAGACCGGCGCCGGGGTCCACGCGCCACCGGCCGACCCACTGACCGTGGCCTGCGGGTGTTGATCTCCCACGGGCAGGTCTACGCTCGGCGACACAACCGAACACACGCAGCAGGGGAGCGCTTCGGCGCTGAGAGTGCGGGACACCGCAGACCCTCGAACCTGATCCGGGTCATGCCGGCGCAGGGAGTCTGGAGGAAGCAATGGCCGAACAGGCCGTCCGTCCGTCGTCCGATGCCACCGAACCGGCTCCGGCCGGCAGCCGCTGGCGCACCGTCGACATCGTCGTCACCGCGGTCCTGGGCGTCGCCTTCGGCGTCGTCTTCTGGGCCTGGAACCTGCTGTGGGCAGCGACCGGCGCCGCCTTCACCGCGTTCCCACCCGCGCAGGCGTTCATGTACGGCGTCTGGCTGCTGCCGGCCGTGGTGGCGCCGCTGATCGTCCGCAAGCCCGGCGCCGCGATCTTCGCCGAGACGGTCGCCGCGATCGTCTCCGCCCTGCTGGGGGCACAGTGGGGCGCCCAGGTCGTCGTCTACGGGCTCGTCCAGGGGCTCGCCGGCGAGCTCGGCTTCGCACTGTTCCGCTACCGGCGCTTCGGCTGGCTGCAGGCCGTGGTCGCCGCCGCCCTCGCCGGGCTGGCGGCCGCGGTGCTCGACCTCGTGTACTGGTACCCGGTCTGGGCGGCCGGCTGGAAGCTGACCTACGTCGTGGTGGTCGTCGCCAGCACCGTGGTCGTGTGCGGGATCGGGGGCACCGCCCTGGTCCGGGCGCTGGCCCGCACCGGCGCACTCAGCTCGTTCGCCGCCGGGCGAAGCCGCGTCTGACCCGCGGTGACCACCCTCGGTGGCACCCGGACGGCGACCGGCCCGGTCCGCGTCGTCGCCCGGGGCCTCGGTGTCCGGCACCCCACCCGCCGAGCCTGGGCCGTGACCGGCGTGGACGTCGTTCTCGAGCCCGGGGAGCGCGTGCTGCTCACCGGCGCCTCGGGTGCCGGCAAGTCCACCCTGCTCGCGGCGCTGGCCGGGATCCTCGACGCCGAGGGCGCGGAGGTGACCGGCGAGGTCACGGTCGACGGCGGCGCACCGCGCGACGCCCGCGGGCAGCTGGGTCTCGTCGCCCAGGACCCCGACAGCCAGCTGGTGATGACCCGGGCCGGGGACGACGTCGCCTTCGGGCTGGAGAACGCCGGGGTGCCGGCGGACGAGATCTGGCCGCGCGTGGACGACGCCCTGGCCGCGGTCGGCTTCACCTACGGCCGCGACCGCCCGACCCAGGCGCTCTCCGGCGGGGAGAAGCAGCGGCTGGTCCTCGCCGGTGTGCTGGCCCGGCGGCCGGGCCTGCTGCTGCTCGACGAGCCGACGTCACAGCTGGACGCACCGGGCGCGGCGCTGGTGCGCTCGGCGGTCGCCCGGGCCACCGCCGATCGCAGCGCCACCACGATCGTCGTCGACCACGACGCGGCGCCGTGGCTCCCGCTGGTGGACCGCGTGGTCGAGGTGGTGGCGGGCGGTCTGGTGTCCCACGGCCCGGACTGGCGACCGCCGGTGCACTCCGTCGGGCTGCACCTGCCGCCGGCGGCGACCGGCGCGCTCCTGCTGACCGCGGACGACGCCGGCTTCACCTACCGCGGCAGCCCGGCCCCCGCCCTGCCGCCGGTCAGCGCGTGCCTCCGGGGCGGCCGTGCGCTGGCCGTGACCGGCCCCAACGGCACCGGCAAGTCCACCCTGGCGCTGCTGATCGCCGGGCTGCGCGCCCCCACCAGCGGCCGGGTGGAGGCCACGACCGAGCTGGCCGCCGGTGTCCGCCGCGGCCACCGGGCACCGCACCGCTGGCGGGCCGGTGAGCTGGTCACCCGGATCGGCACCGTCTTCCAGAACCCCGAGCAGCAGTTCCTGACCGGCCGGCTGCGCGACGAACTCGCCCTCGGGCCGCTGCGCTCCGGGGAGCACGCCACCGCCGCCCGCGCCACCGCCGACGCCCTGCTGGACCGGCTCGGGCTCGCCGCGTTCGCCGAGGCGAACCCGTACACGCTCTCCGGAGGGCAGCAGCGCCGGCTCTCGGTGGCGACGGCGCTCGCCACCGCCCCCCGGGTGCTGGTGCTCGACGAGCCGACCTTCGGCCAGGACGCCGCCACCTGGCGCGAGCTGGTCGCCCTGCTGGCCGAGCAGCGCGCCCGCGGCTGTGCGGTCGTCCTCGTCACCCACGACGCCGATCTCGTCGACGTGCTCGCCGACGAGCGGCTGCAGCTGTGACCTCCCTGGCCCTCGGACCGACCGCGGACACCCCGCTCGGCCGGATCAACCCCGTCGCCCAGCTGACCGCGATCGGCGTGGTCACCGTCGTGCTGCTGACCAGCCTGGACCTCGTCACGCCCGCCGTGGTCGTCGCCGCCGAACTGTGCCTGCTGCCCGCCGCCGGTCTCGCGACCCCGCGCGCCCTGTGGCGCCGGACCTGGCCGCTGCTGCTCGGCGCCACCTCGGTGGGGCTGGTCAACGTGCTGCTCTCCGCCGACGCCGGCGTCGTCACCGGCGCGGGGCTGGCACTGCGGGTCGTCGGGCTGGCGCTGCCCGGTGTCCTGCTCGTCGCCACCACCGACCCGGTCCGCCTGGCCGACGCGCTCACGCTGCACTGGCACGTCTCCACCCGCTTCGCCTTCGGCGCGCTCGCGGCACTGCGGTTGGTGCCGTTGCTGGCCGGCGAGTTCGAGGCGCTGCGGCTGGCGCGGCGCGCGCGGGGCGTCGAGGCCCGCGGCCCCGCAGCCCGGGCCCGGCTGTTCTCCGGCGTCGTGTTCGCCCTGCTGGTGGGCGCCGTCCGCCGCGCGTCCCGCCTCGCCACCGCGATGGACGCCCGCGGGTTCGACTCCGGCATCCCCCGGACCAACGCCCGCGGGTCGCGGCTGCACCGCCGCGACGCCGCGTTCGTCGCCGCGGCGGTCGCCGTCTGCGCGCTCGCCGTCGCCCTCAGCGTGGGCACCGGCGCCTGGCACCCCCTCTTCTCCGGCTGACAAGGCGCGCTACGGTGCCGCCGTGGCCCCCTCCCCGACGCGCTACGTGGCGCTGCTGCGCGGCATCAACGTCGGCAAGGCGCGACAGATCGGGATGCCGCGGCTCACCGAGGTGCTCACCGCCCGCGGCCACGGGAACGTCCGCAGCCACCTGCGCAGCGGCAACGTCGTCCTGGACAGCCCGCTGAGTGAGGCCGAACTGGTCGCCGACCTGGAGCAGGCGATCGAGAAGGAGTTCGGCTGGGCCGTTCCGGTCGTCGTCCGCACCGGAGCGGAGCTGGCCGGCGTGATCGCCGGCAACCCGCTGGCGGCGGTCGCCACGGATCCCGCCCGGTACCTCGTCACCTTCCTGCCGGAGGCACCGGCCGAGGACAAGGTCGCCTCCCTGCCGCCGGTCGAGGACGGCGGCGGCGAGTACCAGGTGCGGGGGCGCGAGCTGTACCTCTGGCTGCCCGACGGCATCGCGAACACCCCGCTCGGCGCCTGGAAGTGGGACCGCCTGCTCGCGGTGGCGGGCACCGGCCGGAACTGGAACACCGTCACCCGGCTCGGCGAGCTCTCGAGCGGCTCACCCACTCAGGGGTGATCCGGGTCGCATCAGGTTTGGGCCGCCCCCGCCGAGCCGATACGGGAGTGTTCGGCCGACGACAACGGCCGCGAACCAGCAAGGGGAACGACGGATGACAGGGCACGCGGCGGGCGCGGTCTGGCCGTCCGCGTCCCCGCCACCCGCGTCGGCCGCGCTCACCTGGCAGCTGGCGGACGTGGCCGAACTGCCCGGGGTCCGCGCCCAGCTGCGCCGGAACACGACCTCGGACGCGTCGGACCCCGATCTGCTCGACCAGCTGATCCTCGCGTTCGACGAGATGGCCTCCAACGCCCTGCGGCACGGCGGCGGTCAGGTGCGGGCCACCGTCCGGTTCACCGACACGGCGTACCTGATCGAGGTCTCCGACGGTGCCGCGTCCGCGCCGCCCACGCCGGCCGTCGGTCGCGACCCCAGCGAGGGCGGCCTCGGCCTCTACCTGATCGCGGAGATGGCCACCGAGCACGGCTGGTACGTCGACGGCGGCGCCAAGTACGTCTGGGCGCTCCTCCCCCGCGGCTGACCGATCAGCCGTCCGCGGGCGGCTCCCGGTGCAGCCGGACGGCGACGAGCGCGACGTCGTCCTCCAGCCCGCCCGGGCGCAGCCGCTCGATGACCTCGTCGCAGAGCTCGGCCAGCGGGCGCTCGCCCAGCTCGGCCAGCACCGCCTTCAGCCGGGCGATGCCGTCGTCCAGGGGCAGGTCGCGCCCCTCGACGAGGCCGTCGGTGTAGAGCAGGAGCGTCGCGCCCGCGGCCACGGTCACCAGGGACTCGGTGCGCACGGTGCCGGGATCCACGCCGAGCATCAGCTCGGCCCGCGCCGTCGACAGCTCCGCGATCGTCCCGTCGGCGGCGATCAGCAGCGGCGGCGGATGCCCGGCGTTCGACCAGCGCACGCGCGTCGTGCCGGCCGCCCGCTCGGCGTCGGTCTGCTCCAGGCGCGCGATCGCGGCGGTGGCCATCGTGTCCATGCCGAGGCCCTCGATGGCGTTGTCCAGCTCGGTGAGGACGGCGCCGGGCCCGGTGCCGTCCCGGTAGGCGATGCCGCGCAGCATGCCCCGCAGCTGACCCATGGCGGCCGCGGCCTCGGTGTCGTGCCCCACGACGTCCCCGATGACGACGACCGTCGAGCCGGACGGCTGCACGAAGGCGTCGTACCAGTCGCCACCCACCTCGGCGGCCCGGACGGCCGGGCGGTAGCGCACCTCGATCTCGGTGTTCGCGGGCTCGGGCGGCGCGGTCAGCAGGCTGCGCTGGAGACCCTCGGCCAGCCGCCGCTGCTGCTCGTACAACCGGGAGTTGTCCAGCGCGAGCGCGACCCGATCGGCCACCTCGCGCATCGTGGCGACGTCCTCGGCGTCGGCGGCCGGCCGGGCGCCGGAGCGGTAGATGCTCAGGGCGCCGACCGTGCGGCCGCGGGCCAGCAGCGACAGCGCGACGGCGGTGCTGGGCGCGAGCTCCTCGAAGGCCCGGCGCACCGGGCCGGGCGGCAGCGTCCGGCCCACGCTGGCCGCGACGTCGTCGACCACCATCGGCCGGCCGGAGCGCAGCGCCTCCACGATGGGTGCGGTCGAGCGCAGCGCGCCCAGCCGGAGCCTGGAGTAGCGGGCCGCGGTCTCGCGGAGCTCCGGGTCTGCGTGCCAGCTCGCCACGTCGAACAGCCGGCCGTCCTCCCCCACGAGGCTGGCGATCACCCAGTCGCCGAGAACCGGCACGACGGCACGGGTCAGCCGCCGCACGGCCTCCTCCTCGCCGCTGTCCTCGGCCAGGGCGTCGGTGACCGCGGACGTCGTGGTGGCGATCACCGCCAACCGGGCCGCCCCCCGGCGGGCCTCCTCCTCGGCGGTCTTCCGCTCGGTGACGTCCAGGAAGTAGACCGACAGCCCGTCGGGGCTCGGCCAAGCCCGCACCTCGTACCAGGAGTCCAGCGGCGCGGGGTAGTAGGCCTCGAAGACACGCTCCTCGCCGGTCGCCGCGGCCCCGCGGTAGTGCTCCTCGAAGTCGCTGCCGACCGACGCCGGGAACAGCTCCCAGACCGAGCCGCCCAGCAGTTCCTCGCGCGAGTGCTGCAGCAGCCGCTCGGCCTCGGCGTTGACGTAGTCGAACCGCCAGTCCTGGTCCAGCGAGAAGAAGGCGGCGTTCATGGACTCGAGCACCCGGACGACGCGGGCCCCCTCGGCCTGCTGCCGGGTGATGTCGAACCCGGCGCCGAGGAACCGGGTCGCCGCCCCGTCGTCGTCGGCCACGACCCGGCCGCGGCTCTGCAGCCAGCGGATCTCCCCGGAGGGGAGCACGATGCGGAACGACGCGTCGAAATCGCCACGGGCCTCGACCGCGACGCGCATCGCCTCCACGGTCCGGTCCCGGTCGTCGGGATGCAGCCGCCGGACGAAGGCGTCGATCGTCTCGTCGAAGTCCTCGCGCCGGTAGCCGAGGAGCGCCACCATCTGGTCGTCCCAGACCAACCGGCCGCTGGACAGGTCCCAGTCGAAGCTGCCGATCTCCGCGGCGTCGATGGCCAGCTCGAAGCGCAGCCGGTGCGCCTCGTACTCGCGGGAGAGTGCCGAGAGCTCCAGCTCGGTCGCGGCCGACTCGGCCAGCTGACGGAGGAGGGCGACGTCGTCGTCCGCCCAGACCCGCGGTGCGCGGGTGGCCACGGCCAGGGTCCCGACGGGTGAGCCGTCGAAGGCGAGCAGGGGCACGCCGACGTATCCGACGACCAGCCCGTCGACGACCGGGGACAGGCCGCCCACCCGCGGATCACGGGCGGCGTCCCGGAGCACGAGCGGCTGCCCGTCACCGGACAGGGCGACAGCGCTGAGCGAGTCCGCGAGCGGGAGCTGGGCGCCGAGGGTGCCACCGGGGAGACCGTGGGCACTGACGACGGTCTCGACGTCGCCGACCAGGGAGACCGCCGCGGCGTCGGCGTGGAGCAGGCGGGCGGCGAGCGCGGTCAGGCGCTGCAGCGGCTGCGAGCCCAGCGCCGTGGACTCCAGCCGGCGGACCGCTGCCGTCCGCTCCCCGGACGAGCCGGCGCCGGGCTCGGGGGCGGTCACGGGGAAGGTCCTTCCGGCGGGCGGGGTGGGGCGTGCGGTCCCAGCATTCCGGCCCGGGAGCCGCCGATCGGCACCGGGGGGTCCGGTCGGCGGGGAGAGGGGAAGAAGGTGGCCGGGGCGGGCGCTCCCCGGGTCACCCGGAGAGCGCCCGCCGTCCGGCGGGGGTGGCGGACGAGAAGCTGCGTCCGCCGCACGGGAATCCACGGTGCCGGGCGGCGTCGTCCAGCGTCGCCGTCTCCCGAGGCCGGCCGGGCCGCGCCCCGGCCCTCGTGAGCCCTCTCGCCGCGCCGCGCCGGCGCCGCGGGCTCCCGACGGATCCGGTGCCGACCGGTGGTGCCGCAGCACGTCTGCGCCTCCCTGGAGGGTCCGCGCGCTGCACGAGGGCGAGTCGGCGGGAGGTCGAGGGCAGAGCGGTGGTGCGACACGTTCGGTCGACGGCCGGGAGTGCGCCGTCGGAGGGAGCCAGGGCGGCCGGGATCGGCCTGCAAGGCGGAGAACTCAGCGGGACCGAGTCGTCGGTGCCGGTCACCCGGGGAAGGGGGCGACCGGTCTCGGCGTGCTCGGGGGAGAGCGGAGGACGGCGTCCGGCGGCTGGCTGCCGTGGTCGCGCATCAGCATTCGGTCAGGCGCGGGCTTGCGCCCATCTCGGAGGCGGCGAGCAGGTCCTTACGGGAACGAGCTCCGCGAGGAGTTCGGGGACACCGATCGTCGCGCCGGCCCGGGGGATCCGCGGGCCGGACTCGACAGCGGGTCACCGCGGGACCGGGCCAGGCCGGTGGGGACACCGGTCCTCGAGCCCTGCGGCGGCCAGCCGGTGGCCCGGGAGCGTTCAGGCGGTCCGCTCGGTCTTATGCCGGGGACGGCCACTGCTCCACGGGGGACCGGCGGCGTCCACCGCGGTCCGGCCGGAGCCGGACGACGGTGGCTCAGCTCCGGAGCGGGGGAAGGCGCCGGGAGCTGGATCGTGGGGGTGCTGGGCATCTCGCGCAGCACCACGGGGCGGTCGGCGGCCGGCTTGGGAGCCGGGCGGGGCGGACGGCCCCAGGCGAGGTGCTCGCCGTGGTCGCCCGCGCCCCACATCGCGGCACGCGCGACCAGGCCGGGGCGTCGTGCGGGCCGGGGAGCGTCGGGGGTGGGGACGGCGGCGGCCGCGGCCGTGCGGGCCGCGGGACGCCAGGCCAGGTACTCACCGTTCGGGCCGGCGCCCCAGAGCGCCGCCCGCCGGATCAGGGCAGCGAGTCGCCCGGGCGCGGCCGGCGCGGGCACCTCGGCGACACGAGGAGTCCGGGGCACGGGCCGGGCCATCGGCGCGGGCCGCACCGACCGCAGCGGAACCGTCCGGCCGGCCCCCCGGCGGGCACCGGCGGGCCGGTAGGCGGACGGCCGGCGAGCGGGGGAGCGGACCGGCAGGGGGCCGGCGCCGGCGCGGTCGAGAACGTCGAACAGCGCGGCGACGCTGAGGCGGGCCTCCAGGGCCACCGGGTCGACGGACAGAGGCGCCGCGGTCGCCCGCTCGCTGCTGCTCATGTCGCCTCCCGAAGTCGTGTCCGCGACCGGGGAAGGTGTCGCGGACAAGGAGAAAACTAGGGAGCGGAGGCCCTCGCGGTCGGCTTCTGCGACGGGCTCCCGGAGGCGCGTGACCGAACCGTTGTGCAGACCCTGCCGGCGGGTCGACGACCCATCCTCCGCAGCAGTCACAAGTCGACAAGCAGCGCGCTCCGAGCGGGAAAAGCGCTGACGGACCGGTCGGTCACGCCCGCGACGCCACGACGTGCGCGGCGTGTCGGGGGCGGCTGCGAAGATCCGCGGGTGCCTGAACCCATCCCTCTGGTGATCGACACCGACCCCGGCATCGACGACGCGCTGGCGATCCTGCTGGCCCTCGCGAGCCCGGAGGTCGACCTCCGGCTGATCACGACCGTGCACGGCAACGTGGAGCTCGCGCAGACGACGGAGAACGCGTTACGGGTGCTGCACCTGGCCGGGCGCTCCGACGTCCCGGTCGCGGTGGGCGCCCGGGAGTCCCTGGTGCACCCGCAGCCGGAGCGGGCCGGGCACGTGCACGGCGAGGCCGGGCTCGGCGGCGTCGAGCTCCCCCGCTCCCCCGCCGTCCCCGACCCGCGGCCGGCCGTCGTGGCCCTGGCCGACCTGCTGGTGACCTCGCCGGCGCCGGTCACCGTCGCCGCGGTCGGGCCCCTGACCAACATCGCCCTGCTGCTCCGGGTCTTCCCCGACGCCGCGGCCCGGATCGGCCGGCTCGTCGTCATGGGTGGCTCGGCGGCGCGCGGCGGCAACGTGACCGCGGCGGCGGAGTTCAACGCCTGGGCCGACCCCGAGGCCGCGCACGCCGTGTTCACGGCGGGACTGCCGACCGTGCTGGTCGGCCTCGACGTCACCCTGCCCACCGTGCTCGACGAGGCCGGGATCGCCCGGTTCGCGGCAGCCGGCCCGATCGGCGCGGGGGCGGCGGCGATCCTCCGGCAGTACCTGGACCATGCCCGCGGGGCGTACGGCACGACCGGGGTCGTCGTCCACGACGCCCTGGCCGTGACCGAGGCCGTCCGGCCGGGCACGCTGGGCACGGTGCGGCGAGACGTCGTGGTCGACACGGGCCTCGGCGCCGGCCGCGGTCAGACCCTGGTCGACCGCCGCAGGGTCTCGACGTCGCCGACCGCCGTCGAGGTGGCGGAGCGGGTCGACAGTCCGGCCGCCGTGGAGTTCCTCGTCTCCCGACTGGCCTCGCTCGACCGCCGCTGACAGGGGGCAGGTCAGCGGGGCCGCTCGGCGCCCTGGGTGGAGTCGACGATGCCCTTCGCGATGTCGCGCAGCTTGCGGTTGTAGCGCTGGGAGGCCTCGCGGAGGATCTCGAAGGCCTGTTCCGCGTCGACCCGCCGCTGGGCCATCAGCACGCCCTTCGCCTGCTCGATGACCGCGCGCGACTCCATGGCCAGCCGCATGTTGCGGGCCTGGTCGAACAGCTGGGCGTGCGCGTCGGCGTTCGCCACCACGACGGCGATGACCTCCGCGACGTCCGTCCCCGCGCGCAGGGACTCCGGCGACGCGAAGGCGGCGGTCTTCGTGGAGTAGATGTTCAGGGCTCCGATGCTGGATCCCTGGTACGGCAGCGGGACCGACAGGGAACTGAGCACCGGCGTCGACGCGACGACGTGCGCCACGTAGTCCGGCCAGCGCTCCTCGGTGCGCATGTCGTCGACCCGGAGCAGGACGCCGCCCCGGCCCGCGTCCATGCACGGGCCGTAGCCGTGCTCGTACTGCAACTCGTCCGCGGCCAGGGCCATCTCCCCGAAGTGCGCGACGGTGAAGGCCTTGTCGCCGCGCAGCAGCGTGATCGAGGTCGACTCGGCTCCGGGGATGCCGCGGGACGCGATCGCGGTCACGTCGGTGAGCACGTCGGTCAGCGTCCGGTCGACGAACACGACGCGGCTCAGCTCTCGGAGCAGGTCTTCCACGCCCTCAGTGTGCCTGGCGGGGACCCCGGAACCCGCCCCCCTTCGCGCGCCGCCGCCGGATCGGTCAGGATGGACAGGATCCGGGCCTGCAACCGGTCCCGCCCGCGAGCGGATACGAGGGGGAGGCGATGGCCGGCGAAACGGTTCCCGAGCCGGCACACGCCGCCTGGCCGAGCGCACCGGTTCCGTCGGTTCCCGGCGACGTCTGGCACTGGCAGCTCGAGGCCATGCACGTCGTCTCGCGGGTCCGCAGCGACCTCCGCGCGCGCATCGCGCACCCGTCCGTCTCGTCCGCCTCGACGGACGACGCGCGCGACGGCCTGCTGCTGGTGTTCGAGGAGCTGGCCTCCAACGCGCTCCGGCACGGCGGTGGCGACGTGCGAGCCCTGGTGGTTGCCGGCCCCAACGGCTGGCTGCTCGATCTGAGCGACGAGGCGCCCGACCGGCCGCCCGTTCCGGCCGTCGACCGCGACCCCGCCCTCGGCGGCATGGGCCTGCACCTGGTGGCCCAGCTCTCGACCGACTACGGCTGGGAGAGCCGGCCCGGCCGCAAGCACGTCTGGGCCCGCCTGCCCTCGGGCCGCAGCGAGACCGGCGACTGGCAGCGCAAGCAGCTGCCCGAGCCCCGCGCCCCGCACTTCCACCACGAGTAAGAGAGGGACTTCCTTCTGGCACGGCCCCCTTCCGGGTACCGCCCCGAGCTTGCGAGGGGTGGGGAGAAGGGGGTCCTTCTCCTAACGAGCCGCTGCCTCGACAGCCGTCCGGAACCGGTCGGCGTCGGCGCGCACGTCGGTCATGGGGTCGAGCACCTCCTCCTCGGCCACGGCGTCGACCGCGGCGCGCAGCCGGCGCGCGGCCGCCCGCCCGCGCCGGCGGGCGCGCATGCCCACCAGCGGCCGGCTGACCAGGGCCAGGAGGAGGCCGGCGAGCAGCCCGCCGGCCAGCAGCAGCGTCGGCAGCGGCACGCCCTGGACCCGGGGCAGGGGCAGGACGTCGTCGAGCCGGAAGAAGCCGAGCAGCACGAGCACGAGCAGCCAGAGCGCACCGGCCAGTGTCACGAGCGCCAGTACCCACTGCAGGCCGCCGACGGCGCGCTGCCAGAGCGGAACGCGATCGGGGCCGAGGTCCGTGCCGGCCACCGCGGCGTCCAGCCGGTCGGGCAGCGTCTGCTCGGCGTCCTCGACGGTGCGGCGCAACTCGTCGCGCCAGGCCCGGGGCAGGTCCTCCCCGGCGACCTCGCGGGCCCGGCGTACCGCCGTGGCGACGGCCGCCAGCTCGACCGCGCCGGCCGGCGGCAGCGACGTGCGGGAACGCTCGTCGCCGAGGTGCAGCCGTCCGAGCGGATCGGGCCGCAGCTTCCGTGCCCAGCGCAGCAGCGGCCAGCCGGTGCGGGCGGCCCCCTCCCGCATCGCCGAGCGCTCGACCGCGGAGGTGACCGTCGGGACGCCGGCCGCCCGAGCCAGCGCGTCGCCGAGGTCGTCGACGAGGGCCGCCTGCTGCCGCCGTCCCCAGCCCGGGTCGGGCGTCGCCGTGCAGTGCGCGGCCAGGGCGCCGGCCAGGCTGCGGACGTCGGCCGTGAGCCGGTCACTCGCCGCTCGCCGTGCCGCGACCCGCCGGGCCAGCTCCCCACGTAGCTGGGCGACTCCGACCCCGGTGCGGGCGGAGACGGGCACCACCGGGGTGCCCGCGAGCCCCTCGCGGTCCAGCAGCCCCCGCAGGTCGGCCAGGCAGGCCGCCTCCGCCGCGGCGTCCAGCCGGTCGACCTGGTTGAGCACGACCAGGAGCACCCCGGCATGCGAGGCCAGCGGCACCAGGTAGCGGTCGTGCACCGCGGCGTCGGCGTACTTCTCGGGGTCCAGCACCCACACCAGGACGTCGACCAGCCCGACGAGGCGGTCGACCTCGAGCCGGTGCTCGAGCCGCACGCTGTCGTGGTCGGGCAGGTCCAGCAGCACCAGGCCGTCGAGCGCGGGCTCGGGCTCGTGCCGGTGCCGGCGCGGCACCTCCAGCCAGTCGAGCAGCCGGTCCGTCTCCTGCTCGCCCCAGGTGGTGGCATGGGCGACGCCGGTCGTGGGACGGCGGACGCCGGGGGTGCTGATCTCCGCCCCCGACAGCGCGTTGAACAGCGTCGACTTCCCGCTGCCGGTCGCTCCGGCCAGGGCGACGACCGTGGCGTCGCCGAGCGCCGAGCGCGCGCCGGCCTTCGCCAGCAGCGCGCGGGCCCGCCCGATCTCCGGCACCTCGAGCCGGCCGTCGGCGACCTCGACCGCATCGCGCAGCGCCGCCAGCCGGTCGGCGAGCGGGATCCCCCGGCGGCTCACGCGGCGGCCCGGCGCGCCGCGGTCAGGGCGTCCACCGCACCACGGAGCCGATCGGCCGCGCCGCGCCCGGGTGCGGCCTCGGCCACCCGGAGATCGAAGCGTTCCTCCTCGTAGCGGAGCAGGGCATCGGCCCGCGCCGCCAGGTCCTCGCGGGCCCGGTCGGCCAGCGAACGGACGGCGGCGTCCCCGAAGACCGCCTCCAGCACCCGCTGCCCGAGCGCGGTCGTCCCACCGGCGACGGCGATCTCGCCCCCGGTCAGGCCGCCGGTCTGGGCGAACACGGCCACCATCACCACCGCGCCCGCGCCGTTGACGCCCCAGGACAGCAGCCGGGCGCGGGACCGCTTGTCCGCCCCCTGGGACCGGACCAGGTCCAGCACCGCCCCCTGCCAGTCGCGCACCTGGGCCGCGGCGGCCTCGGGGAAGTCGGGCGAGACCTGCTCGAGCTCCCGCTCGTCGGCGGCGAGCAGCCCGGCGCCACCGGGGAGCGAGCGCCAGGCGGTCACCGTCCGCTCGGCGGCCCGGTCGGCCTCCGCCCGCAGCAGCTGCTCCACGCTGTTCTCCAGCGCCCCCTGCAGGTTCTCGGCCGGCACCGGGCGCCCGGTCACCGCGCTCACCACCCGGTCGCGCAGCCGGCTCACCTGGTCCTGCAGCGTACGCATCCACTCGCCGGTGCCGACGAACTCCTGCCAGCGGGCCAGCACCTCGCCCCGGAGCAGCGTGCCGCTGCGGACGCCCTCGTCCACGCCGAGACGCGCGGCGTCGTAGGCGGCGCCGGCCGCGTCGCGCAGCACCGCGGCGGCCGCCTGCTGTGCCTCGACCGCGCTCGTGACGCCGGCGACCCGCTGTTCCAGGCTGTCCAGTGCACCGGTCAGGGTCTGCCGCACGACGGCCGCGCGGGCCCCCTGGTCGGCGGCGAGCGCGTGCAGCCAGTCCCGCAGGGGCCCGACCTGGTCCTCGGGCAGGCGGCCGTCGGCGAGCGGCCGCTCCTCGACGACGAACAGCCGCGCCCCGGCGAGCCCGGCGCGGGTGAGCATCCCGGCGAGGTCGGCAGCCACCTCCGCGGCGGCTTCCGGCGGCACCCGGTCGAGCACGACCGCCAGCGCGGTGCCGCGCTCCTGCGCCGTCCGGAGGAGGTCCCAGGGCACCGCGTCGGCGTAGCGGGCCGCCGTCGTCACGAAGACCCACAGGTCCGCGGCCGCCAGGAGCTGGCCGGCCAGCTGCCGGTTGGACTCGACGACGGAGTCCACGTCCGGGGCGTCCAGGAGCGCCAGACCCGCGGGGATCTCGTCGCTGACGACGAGCTGCACCGTGCCCGGTCCGCCGGCCGAGCCGGTGACCCGCGGCAACCCGGGCAGTACGCGGTCCCCGGAGAAGGCCGGCAGGTCGGCCGGGGCGCAGACCAGCACCGGTGAGCGCGTCGTGGGGCGCAACACGCCCGCGGTGGTGACGGCCCGGCCGACCAGGCTGTTCACCAGCGTCGACTTGCCCGCCCCGGTCGACCCGCCGACGACGGTGAGCAGCGGCGCGTCGAGATCCCGCAGCCGGGGGAGCAGGTAGTCGTCGATCTGATCGGTGACCGCGCGGGCGGCCCGGCGTGCGTCGTCCCGCTCCGGCGTGGCCAGACCGAGCGGCGTCGTGGCGAGCGTGTCCCGCAGCGCGGCGAGCGCGTCGGGCAGGCGGGGCGGGGCGGTCACACTCCGGGAACTGCCCCGCGAACGCGTCCGCTACCCGCGGAGGTCCGGCGGGGCGTCGTCCGCCTTCTTGGCCCGCTCCTCGCGCAGCGCCTGGAAGACGCGACGGCGGACGTGGTCCTGGTCCTTCTCCTGGATGTTGACGAACCGGATGGAGATGACCCACCGGGCGCCGCGGGCGACCGTGCGGACCACCTCGGCCTTGGTCTTGATGACGCCGTCCTCCAGCGCGACGACCAGGTCGAGCTTGGCACCGGCCTCGGGCGGGGCACCCAGGCCCTCGAACTCGGCGCGCAGCCCGGCCTCGCTGAGGTCGACGGTCTCGCCCTTGAGGTCGATCGACCCGTACTCGGCGGTCACCGGGACGGTGACCCGGCCGCGGACCGCCTTGCGTCGCTGGCTGGCCTCGGCCGGTCCGGTCGCGCGCATCCGCCAGCGGACGACGGCGCCCTGCTCGACGTCGGTGATCTCCGCGGGCAGGGCCCGCTGGGCGTCGTCGGTCTTCCAGAACAGCTCGACCACGTCACCGACCTTCACGACGACCTGGTCGACGAACTCGCCCACGGAGGGACGCACCGAGATGAACTCGTTCTGCACGACCTCCACCCGCGAGCTCACCGAGATGCCGCGCCCGGTGAGCGTGACCTCTGCCTCGGTCTGCTCCACCGGGTGGTCGACGCCCGGAACGCTGCCGCTGGTCATTCGTCCTCTCCGATCTGTACCGCGGGGTGCCCTGGCCCGATGTCCCCGGGCCGGACCCCGCGGTGGGGAACGGTAGCCGTCGGGCGGATGCCCGAGCACGCCGCCCGTCCGTGACGCGCCGCGCGGGCGCAGCGCATGCCCCCCGCATGGGTCATCGGCCGAACACCCGCAGTGAGGAAGCGCAGGAGGCCGGTGGCCACCCGATAGGGGCAGACCCGGTGCTCCCCTGTCCGAAGGGCCGGTGCGCGACAGTCGCGGGGCAGCGCACCGCCGACAAGGAGCACCCGATGCCCGCTGACCGTGTGCCGGTCGTCTTCATCCACGGCCTGTGGCTGCACTCGACGAGCTGGGCGCCCTGGGCCGAGCTGTTCCGGGCGGCCGGCTACGAGCCCGTCCTGCCGGAGTGGCCCGGGGTCCCGGCCACCGTCGCCGCCGCGCGGGAGCACCCCGAGAGCCAGGCCGGCGTCGGCATCGACCAGGTGATCGACCACCACGAAGCCGTCGTCCGGGACCTGGACCAGCCTCCCGTGCTGATCGGGCACTCGTTCGGTGGCCTGGTCGTGCTGTCGCTGCTCGACCGGGGACTCGGTCGGGCCGGCGTCGCCATCGACCCGGCGCAGATCCGTGGCGTCGTCCGCACGCCCCCGGCGCAGCTCGCCTCCACCTTCCCGGTGCTGCGCAATCCCGCCAACCGCAAGCGGGCCGTGAGCCTGACGGCGGGGCAGTTCCGCCACGCGTTCGGCAACGCGGTGTCGGAGGAGGAGTCGGCCCGCCTGCACGAGCAGTGGACGATCCCGGGACCCGGACGTCCGCTCTTCCAGGCGGCACTGGCCAACGCCACCCCGCGGTCGCGGGCCGCCACCGCCGTGGACACCGCGAAGGGTGACCGCGCGCCGCTGCTGATCATCTCCGGCGGCGCCGACCGCACCATCCCGGACACGGTGACCCGCGCGGCCTACAAGATGTACGGGAAATCCGCGGCGGTGACCGAGTTCCGGCAGTTCCCGGACCGCGGCCACTCGCTCACCGTCGACTCCGGCTGGCGCGAGGTGGCCCAGGCGGTGCTGGACTGGCTCGCCCGGCAGGGGATGGACGGGCGGCCCGCGCAGGCATGAGCACGCGGGTGGGCGTCAGCGCGGGAGCGGCAGCTGCGAGGGGGTTGCGCGAGGTGCACCGACCGCGTTGCGGGTGATCTTGGCGCGGTACAGCTGCTCGTCGGCGCGGGACATGAGCTCCAGCGGATAGGCCTGGTCCCCCTCGGCGGCGGCCACGCCCAGCGACAGGTTGATCTCGCCGGCGCCGAAGCCGCTCGGACGGAGCTCCGCGGCCTCGCGGCGCAGGCGTTCGGCCAGCTCCACGGCGCGGTCGAGGTCCGACCCCGGCAGGAGGACGGCGAGCTCGTCGCCCCCCAGTCGGGCGACCAGGTCGTCGGCGCGGACGCGGCGGGAGAGCAGTTCGGCGACCTGGCGGAGGGCCTCGTCCCCGCCGGGGTGACCGTGCCGGTCGTTGATCGCCTTGAAGTGGTCGACGTCGAGCAGCACCACGGCGACGACGGAGCTGTCCTGCCGCGCCTGGGTGCACGCGGCGAGCAGCTCGGCGTCCCATCGGCGGCGGTTGGCCAGGCCGGTGAGGGGGTCCTCGTGGCTGAGCCGCTGCAGCTGGGCGAGCAGCACGCCGGTGCGCTGCTGTTCGCGCTCGAGTCGCACGCGGGTCACGAGCTCGCGGCCGTTCAGGGCGTAGCGCTGGAGATGGGCCAGAGCGGCGATGGTCGAGGCGGTGCCGAGATAAACGGTGACCGCCACGAGGTCCTGGAGCGTCAGTCCGCCCGGGAAGGCGAGCACGGACAGCGTCAGCGCCGCCCAGGAGAGGCCGACGAGCGCGATGGTCCAGCGTGGCCGCGCCACGAGGATGCAGCCGCTGCCGTAGACGGCGAGGGTGAAGCCGAGCAGGTAGTACGCCTGGCCGTGGGTCTGCGGGATCATCCACGCGATCTCGGACTGGACGACGGCGAGGACGGCGAAGGTGAGGGCTTCCGGCCGGCGCCGGCCGATCGGCAGCCGCCACAGGGCGAGCATCGCCACGACCATCGGGATCTCGCAGACGAGCCGGACGGTCCAGAACGCCGCGGCGAGGTGCGGGACGGTGATCCGGTCGACCACGGTCCACGCCGGCACCGCCACGATGGCCACCCAGCAGACCAGCAGGCCCGCGGCCCGCGCCCGACCGGCCAGCTCGTCACCCAGGCCGGGCACCACGGCGCCCAGATCGCGGTATGACGATCCCCTGGTGGGGGTCGCGCCGCCGGCCGGGTCGTCGTCGGTCCTGCGCCCGCGGCCTGGCGACGTCCCTGCACCGGGCAGGACGTCGCCCCGGCGCAGCAGCGCGACCAGACGGCGGAACGGACCAGCGAACACGCTCTGCCCATCGGCACGAACCGGTACCGACCTGAGCAGCGGCTGTCCGGTCCTCCTCGTGCGGGTGACCTCCGGCGATCGGAGGTCAGCGGTCTCGGCGGGCGGTGAAGCTGCTGACGAACTCCCGCAGGCTGCGGGTGGGCCGCAGCCAGGCTCCGTCCGGCGGCAGCGCGTCCAGGCGCACCCGGTCCAGCGGCTCGGTGAACGCCCCCGGTACGTCCTCGATGTCGATGAACTCGAGCAGGTCGGAGCTGATGGCGTATCCGGCGACCTCGCTGAACGCGACGACCACGACGTGCGTGCCCTCGCGCACCAGCTGCTCGAGCGGCTCGGCGAAGTTCCGTCCGTCACCGGAGAAGACGACCAGGCGCCGCAGCCGGTGGCTGTGGGCCCGGACGGCGATGTGGTCGAGCATGTCCTGGTCGATGTCGTCGTCGGGTTGGGTCTTCGGCCGGGCGAACACGGCGAAGCCGAACCCGCGCAGGGCCTCCACCCAGCGCTGCAACGTGCCCGGCTGCGGCGGGATGTTGGCGAACACGCACGCCTCGACGTCGGGGGCGTCCGGCCGCGACGGGTCACCGGCGCCCTCGACGAACCAGGCCGCGATCGCGTCGAACCGCGGGCGCGAGGCAGCGGTCGGCCGGGCGCCGATGACGGTGGACAACGTCATGTCGATGTTCGGCGCGTCCCAGATGAGCAGGTCCAGCACCTGCCGCTCCCTGCCGTCTTCCTCGGCCGGGGCGGGCTCGGTCAGGGTCGCGAGGGCGGCGTCGAGGCTGTCGGACACGACAGCAGTCTGCCGTTCCGGACCGACGGCGGCGCGCGGCGGTCCGGACGGCGGTCCTCCGGGTGATGTCGCCCGGCGTCCCGGACGGCGGCCGATCACCCGGCCCGGGCCACCGCGCAGCGGGCGAGCGCGAGCGCGCAGAGGTCCCCACCGGCGGCCTGCACCGAGCGCACCCAGCCGGGGATCTCGTCGGCGGGCATCGGATGCCCGAGCAGCCAGCCCTGGGCCAGGTCGCAGCCGGCCTCGCGGACCATGCGCAGGTGCTCGGGCGTCTCCACGCCCTCCGCCACCGAGCTGATGCCGAGGGAGCTGGTGAGCCCGACGATGGCCGAGAGCACCGCGCCCGTCTCCCCCGCCACGGCCCGTTCCGCGGCGTTGAGCAGCGACCGGTCGATCTTCAGGGTTCCGATGGGCAGTGCGAACAGCTGGGCGAGCGACGACCAGCCGGTGCCGAAATCGTCGATGGCCACCCGCACCCCGAAGCTGCGCAGGACGGCGAGCTGGTCCTCGGCGCGGGTCGGGTCCTCGGCGACGCTCGTCTCGGTCAGCTCGAGGACCAGCTGGTCGGGCGGCAGACCCGAGTCCCGAAGGGCCACCCGGACGTCGCGCACCAGCGTCTCTGCGGAGAAGTGCCGGGCGCTGACGTTGACCGACATCCGCAGCGGGAGGCCCTGCGCGGCCCACTCCGCTGCCTTGCGCGTGGTCTCCCGCAGCAGCCAGCGGGTGATCGGGATGACCTGCCCCGTCTCCTCGGCCACCGACAGGAAGGTGTCGGGCGGGAGCAGGCCACGGTCGGGGTGCTGCCAGCGCACGAGCGCCTCCACGCCCTCGACCGCGCCGGTGTCGAGCCGGACGATCGGCTGGTAGTGCACGACGAGCTGGTCGATCGCCTCGCCGCGCAGCCGGGTGGCCACCTCGAGCCGCCAGCGCGCGGCCTCCCGCAGCTCCGGCGAGAACAGGTGGACCCGGTCGCGCCCGGAGGCCTTCGCGGCGAACATCGCGGCGTCGGCGTCGCTGAGCAGCTGGTGCGGGTCGCGCGCACCGGGCGCGGAGACGGCGACGCCGATGCTGGCGGTCAGCGGCACGGAGATCCCCGACGTCGCGAACGGCAGGCTGAACGTGGTCTGCAGCCGGAACGCCAGCGAGGCGGCCTCCGACGAGTCGCAGTCCCGGGCGAGAACGAGGAACTGGTCGGCCCCCAGCCGCCCGACGGCGTCACCGGGACGCAGCTGGTCGCACAGCCGGGCCCCCACCTGGTTCAGCAACGCGTCGCCGATCTGGTGGCCGAGGGAGTCGTTGACCGTCTTGAAGCCGTCGATGTCGATGACCAGCAACGCCGTACCGGGGCCGTCGGGCGCCCGTGAGCCCAGTGCGGCCCGGACGAGCTCGAGCAGCGTGGCGCGGTTGGGCAGCCCCGTGAGGTCGTCGTGGCCTGCCCGCCAGGCCATCGCCTGCTCCTCGCGGACCCGGTCGGTGACGTCCTCGTGGGTGACGACGATCCGCGCGGAGCTCTCCACCCGGGCGGCCTGGAGCCGGAACCAGCTCGGGTCGTCGCCGAGCTGGGCCGAGTAGTCGTACTCGAAGGTGGACGTCTCCCCCTCGGGCTGGGCGCGCAGTCGCCGGATGCCGCCGACGATCGCCGCGTGGTGGTGAGTGGGTAGGCCGTTCGCCATCGCGGCCAGGTAGTCGTCGCCGATCTGGGCCGGCTCGATTCCCGCTCTCCGCAGGATTTCTCCGCCCTCGACCCAGATGCGGTTCGTGACCAGGATCCGGTTGTCGGCGTCGAGGAGCACGGTCGCGGCCGGCAGCGCCTCCAGGACGGCGGCGAGCTCACGGGTCTCGTCGTCCCGCCGCTGTGCGGCGCGCACCCGCTCGTCGATGTCGCGGACGATCACGGTCAATCCGCGGGAGTCCGGGTAGGCACGCGTCTCGTACCAGTGGTCCCAGCGCTCGTGCAGGTACTCGAACACCCGGGGCTGGGCGTCGTGGAGGACCTCGGCGAACGTCTTCTCGATCGCCGTGTCGCGGAGGTCGGGGAACGTGTCGAGGAACGGGCGACCGAGCATGTCGGCCGCGGCGCAGCCCAGGACGGCCTCGCCCGCCGCGTTCACGTACGTGAGGATCCAGCTGCGATCGAGGTGGTAGACGGCGTCGGGGACACCGGGGAGCGGGTCTGCCCGACCCGGCCGGAGCCCTTCGTCGTCGTCCTGCACGCTGCCCGCTCTCGATGCACTGGTCGTCCGTCCGCGCGGGCGGAGGAACCGCCCCCAGAGGCATCCGGCGTCGCTGCCATCCCCCCGCGAATTACAAGAACTGTAGCGATGCGGGTGGTGTCTCAGACAGGGGGAACCGAAGCTCTCTCGACGATCTTGTCGGCAGCGGCACCCGCGGGCAAGGTGCCCAGCACGGCTCCCCAGTCCCCGCCCAGGCGGGAGGCGCAGAACGCGTCCGCGACGGCCGACGGCGAGTGCCGGAGCAGCAGCGAGCCCTGCAGGCACAGGGCCAGCAGCCCGGCGATCCGGCGCGCCCGGAAGGGCAGACCCTCGGCCTCGCCGAGTTCGGCGTGCAGCGTCGTCACCGCCTCGTCGAACCGGACGTCGACCCCGCGGGCGAGGTCGATCTCGGCGGTGACGGCGGCCAGCGTGTCCGACGAGCGGCCCATGGCGCGCAGCACGTCGAGTGCGATCACGTTGCCCGACCCCTCCCAGATGGAGTTCAGCGGCGCCTGCCGGTAGAGCCGCGGCAGGCCCGAGTCCTC
This sequence comes from Blastococcus sp. OS1-29, assembly GCF_057628075.1. NCBI lineage: Bacteria > Bacillati > Actinomycetota > Actinomycetes > Geodermatophilales > Geodermatophilaceae > Blastococcus > Blastococcus sp. OS1-29. The sequence continues at coordinate 167,871 of NZ_JBXXJK010000009.1, read as the reverse complement.
GACGTACCCGTTGCCGCCCAGCACCTCCATGGCCTCGGCCACGACGCCCGGCGTGCGCTTGCAGACCCAGAACTTCGCCGCGGCCCCCGCAAGTCGGAGGAACGCCGACTCGCCGGCGTCCAGCGCCGCGGCCAGGCGGATCGCCAGCACGGTGGCGGCCTCGCTCTCGACGGCGAGATCGGCGAGGACGTTCTGCATCAGCGGCTGGTCGACCAGCAGGGCTCCGAAGGCCCTCCGGTGCCGGGCGTGGTGGATCGCCTGGGTGAGGGCGGCGCGGACCGTGGCGGCCGAGCCCAGGACGCAGTCCAGCCGCGTCGTGTTGACCATCTCGATGATCGCCGGCACGCCGCGACCGGGCTCCCCCACCAGCCACCCCGTCGTTCCGTCGAACTCGACCTCGCTCGAGGCGTTGGACCGGTCGCCGAGCTTGTCCTTCAGACGTTGCACGTGGAACACGTTGCGCATCCCGTCGGGCAGGACCCGGGGGACGGCGAAGCACGAGACGCCCTCCGGCAACTGGGCGAGGACGAGGAACAGGTCGCTCATCGGCGCCGACGTGAACCACTTGTGGCCCGTCAGCCGGTAGGACCCGTCGTCCTGGGCGACCGCGCGGGTGGTGTTGGCCCGTACGTCGGAGCCGCCCTGCTTCTCTGTCATGCCCATGCCGGCGATGAGGCCGGCCTTGGCCTCGGGCTCGACGAGGCCGAACTGGTAGGTGGTCGAGGTCAGTCCCGGCTCGTAGCGTGCGGCGAGCTCCGGCGTGCGGCGCAGGGCGGGGACGGCCGCGTAGGTCATCGTCGTCGGACAGGCGTGCCCCATCTCGATCTGGGTCCAGCCGACGTAGCCCACCGCCCGGCGCACGTGCGCGTGCCGGTCACCGGCATCGGCGGCGGCCCATGGTGCACCGGCCAGGCCGTTCTCCACGGCCGTCCGCATGAGCTCGTGCCAGTAGGGGTGGAACTCGACCTCGTCGATCCGGTGCCCGTATCGGTCGTGCGTCCGCAGCTTCGGCGGGTTCTCGTTCGCCACCCGCCCCCACTCCTGGGCCAGCTCGCTGCCCGCCAGCCGGCCGAGGCCCGAGAGGGACTCGAGCGTGGCCGCGTCCGCGTGCCGGAGGCATGCCTCGGCGAGTGCGGTGTCACCGGCGATCGGGTCGTGCCCGGCGAGCGGCGGAACCTGGTTGGCCACCTCGTGCGTCGCACTCATGCCCGGCACCGTACGACGTCCCGGACCCGGAACCCGGACGGGACAACCGGTGGTTGCGCTGCGGACACGGGTGCTCACTCTCCGATCAGGAGAGGGAGGGTTCACGATCGCCTGGCCCACCTTTCGTCACTCTCCGCAATCCCCTGAGCGGGTGACGGGCTGTGACACGCCGCACAACGAATTGGACGTGCCCAACTGGGTGGTGGCGAGACGGAGTCGTTCCTAACGTCCGCCCCGTGACGGGTTCCCTGCTGAGCGACGGCGGCGGGGAGCCGACTGCCGTCCGCCGGTCGTGGGTGCCCCGCACGGTCGCCGCGCTCTTCCTGGGCGCCGGCGTCTACGCGTCCCTCGCCGTGGTCGGCGAGGTGGCGGCCCACGCCGACGACACGACGGTGACCGCGACCCAGGCCCCCGCCGAGCCGACCCCGGCCGACGCGGCAGCCTCGGGCACGACGGCACCCGCACCGGGGACCACCACCCACGACTCGGTCACCACCAGCTCGTCCACCACGGACACGTCCACCGCCGGGTCGCCGTCGGCGGAGCCGGTCGCGCCGCCCGCGGACCCGGGCACCGACGCGACCGCTCCGGACCCGGCAGGCACGACGACCCCGGGCACCACGACCCCGGGCACCACGAGCCCGGGCACCACGACTCCGGGCACCACGACTCCGGGCACGACGACTCCGGGCACGACGACTCCGGGCACGACGACTCAGACCGCCACCACCACGACCACCGTCACGGGCGCTGACGGCGCGAAGACCGACGTGACGGCGACGGCAACCCCGAAGACCGGCACGACGAACGAGAACCCGACCGCCGAGCCGGTTGCTGCCGGCGCCGCCGCACCGGTCACGCCCACCGCGGTCGGCGCTCCGGTCGCCCCGGCCGTCATCCAGGCCGGCGACGGGTCTGCATGCCACTCCGCGTCCGTGCTCGGGGCCCACACGGGAGGTTCCGCCAGCCGGAACCGGCCGGCCACCTCCTACGCGCCGGTCGCCCTCACCATGCCCGCGCCGCAGCCGTCCACCGCCACCCCCACTGCTCCGGTCGCGACGATCACGCTGTCCGAACCGTCCTCAGGCGGCACACCGGTCCAGCCGCAGGACCCCTTCTCGCTCCCCGCCCCGACGACCGCCTTCGCCCTGGGCGGCTGCGGCGGTCCGGGCGCCGGTGAGGGCTCCCCGAAGGGCGCCTCGGCGCCGACGGCGCCGGCGTGTGTCCTGGGCTCGGTCATCGACATCCCGGTCGCAGAGATCGACGCGGCGCCGCAGGCGCCGGCAGCGGGGTCGCCCACCCTCTCGGCGAACGACCCCGCCACGCGGCCCGACTGAGGCCTCGCCTCACGGCCTGCGCCCGTCCGGGTGTGTCCGCGGGGGGCACATCACCACGTGGCTGCGCAGCCGCCCCACATCTCCACCCATCCACACGCGCGTCGTCGCACTTCTCAGGGCTCGACGACGCGCACCCATCCTAAGGAATCACTCGATGAAACGATCCGTGAGAAGCGGCATCGCCATCGCCGGCATGGCTGGGGGCTTCTGGCTCCTCGGTCAAGCGGTGGCGAGTGCCGACGAAGCGGCCGGGACAGGGGACCAGGCTTCGGTCACCCTTGCCGGCAGCGGCGGTGGAGGGGGCGGTGGCGGCGACGCCACCAGCGCCAACCACCAGGACGTGGACGCGACGAACAAGGTCGACAACCACGCCACGACCGGCGACGTCAACGCCGCCGGTGGGACGTCCTCCGTGGGCGTCGCAGCGGGCAACGGCAACACCGTCGCCGCCGGCAGCGGCAAGGGTGACGTCGACGCCTCGCAGAACGTGACCACCGTCGTGTGGATCTCGTCCGAGGCCAACGGCGGCACGGTCTCCGGCAGCAACAACGCCGCGGCCGGAAACGGTGCCAGCAACACCGCCACGGCCAACGCCAGCCAGAGCTCCCAGACCACGGGCGGCAACGCCGGCAGCGGCACCAAGGGCAGCAGCGGCGGAGATGCCACCAGCCGTAACCACCAGGACGTCGATGCCACCAACAACATCGACAACCGGGCGCGGACCGGCGACGTCTACGCCAACGGGGGCGACTCCGACGTGGCTGTCGTCGCAGGCAACGACAACGCTGTTCTCGCCGGTTCCGGCCACCACAGCTACAAGCACAACAGCGGCGACGTCGACGCTTCTCAGACCATCGACACCAAGGTGACGACCTCGTCCGAGGCCAACGGCGGCAGCGTCTCCGACAGCAACAACGCGTGGGCGGGCAACGGTGGCAGCAACACCGCGACCGCGAACGGCCGGCAGGACTCCGAGACCACTGGCGGAAACGGCCAGGACGTCAAGGGGCACCACCGGCACCACCACAGCTCCGGCGGCGACGCGAAGAGCTACAACAACCAGGACGTCGACGCCGAGAACAACGTCGACAACAGCGCACACACGGGTGACATCGACGTGAGCGGTGGCACCTCCACCGTTGACGTCATCGCCGGCAACGGCAACACGCTGTACTGCACCTCGAAGTCCGGCAACGTCACCTGCTCGCAGAACATCACCACCATCATCAACATCATCTCGCAGGCCAACGGGGGCAGCGTCAGCTGCTCGAACAACGCCTCCGCCGGCAACGCCGGCAGCGCCGTCTGCCCGGTGACGAACAACACCAGCAACAACAGCAACGCCGGCAACAACAGCAACAACTCACCGACCAAGGCCGCCGCGCCGGCAGCTCACAAGGCTGCCGCCGCTCCGGCTGCGAAGAAGGCCCACGTCTCCGCTAACGCTCAGCCCAGCGGAACGCTCGCCTTCACCGGTGCCGAGACGTCCCTCCCGCTCACCCTCGGCCTGCTGGCCCTGGGTGTCGGTGGCGCTCTCACCCTGGCCGGCCGCCGCCGCGAGACGGCGACCGTCTGATCCACCGGCCCGCCGTCCGATCCATCCGGGACGGCGGGCCGGGCTCCACCTCGGACGTCGTCCGCCGGGAAGCAGTCCCCGGCGGACGACGTCCGGGTCTTCCACCTCCAGCAGACGGGATTCGTGGTGAGCAGCTCCGTCGACCTCGACGTCGCCCCGCAGGAGTCCGGCCCGGCCACGTCGGCTCCCCCTCGCCGCCGGGACACCGGCCGCATGGTGATCCGGGGCATCGGTCAGACGCTCATCACGGCCGGTCTGGTCTGCCTCCTCTTCGTCGTGTACGAGCTCTGGGTGACCGACCTCTTCGCCGCCCGCGAGCAGAGCCACCTCAGCCAGGAGATCCACCAGCAATGGGCCGACGCACCGACCGTCGCGCCCGCACCGGCAGATCCCGCGCAGCCGGCCGCCCCCTTCACCCCCGCGGCGATCGACGTCAGCGTGGGCCAGCCGTTCGCCGTGCTGCACATCCCCCGGCTCGCCGGGGGCGACGGCTACTCGCGCGTCGTCGTGGAAGGTGTGGCCCAGACCCAGCTCGCGCAGGGGCCCGGCCACTACATCGGGACGGCGATGCCGGGCGAGCAGGGCAACGTCGCGATCGCCGGCCACCGCGTCGGACGCGGATCACCGTTCCTCGACCTGGACAAGCTGCAGCCCGGCGACCCGATCGTCGTGGAGACCGCAGACGCCTGGTTCACCTACCGCGTGCTCGGTGACCCGAAGACCGACAGCTTCACCGGCGACCCGAGCGGCATCCCGGGGCAGGAGATCGTGCTGCCGACCCAGGTGTCGGTCATCTCGCCCACCCCGGGTGGTCCCGCGGACGGCCCGGCAACCGGCGCCTACCTGACGCTGACCACCTGCCACCCCAAGTTCTCCGCTCGGCAGCGGTTGATCATCCACGCCCGCCTGGACGGCGCACCGCTGAGCAAGGCCGAGGCGCCCAACGGCCCCACGGCAATGGCCGGCTGACCGAGACCACTGGAGTTCCGCATGTACACCTGGATCTGGCGGCACCTCCCCGGTCCCGTGGCGGCGAAGGCGTTCGCCGCCCTCGTCCTCGTCCTGGCCGTCAGCGCCCTGCTGCTGTTCATCGTCTTCCCCCGCGTCGAGCCGTTCCTGCCGTTCACGGCGGTGACCGTCACGCACTGATGCGTCAGGCGGGTGGTCCGCCCACCAGCAGCACCCGGAGCAGGTGCATGGCCATCGTGACCGACCGCTGCCGGACGGCCGCGCGTGAGCCGGGCAGTCGCAGGGCGCGCAGCTGGTTCCCCTCCGGCCCGGCCACGCAGAGGTGCACGGTCCCGACCGGCTTGTCCGCGGTGCCGCCGTCCGGCCCGGCGACACCGGTGATGCCGACCCCGACGTCGGCACCGAATCGTGCCCGGGCGCCCTCGGCGAGGGCGACGGCCACCTCGGGGCTCACCGCACCCCGTTCGGCGAGCACCTCGGCCGGCACGTCGAGCACCTGCTCCTTGGCCGAGTTCGCGTAGGCCGTGACCCCGCCGAGAACCCAGGCCGAGGAGCCGGGCCGCTCGGTGAGCCGCGCGGCGAGCAGGCCACCGGTGCAGGACTCGGCGGTGGCGACGGTGAGCCCGCGCTCGGCGAACCCCGCGGCGACGACGTCGTCGAGGGTCGGCCCCGTGGAGAACACGGTCGCCTCGAACGACCGGGTCATCAGCGTGCGGAGGCGGTCGTAGGTGGGCTGCTCCTCCGGCGCGTACCGGGTGACGATCTCCAGCTCGCCGTCCCGCATGCAGGTGGTGATCTCCAGGCCGGACAGCTCGGCGGCCTGCTCGCGCAGGACCACGGCCAGCTGCGCCTCGAGCGTGCCCCAGAGCCGGACGGTCTCCTGCCGGAGCTCCCTGCGGTCGGCCAGAGCCAGCTGCACCGGTGCGGCCTCGAGCGCGGCCGGCCACATGCCCTGCAGCTCCGCCGGCGGCCCCGGGAGGACGAGCACCGTGGGGCCGCTGCGGCCCTCGGCCGGGGGGACGACGAGCCCCGGCGCCGTGCCCACGGGCTCCAGGACGGTGGCGCCGTCCGGAACCCGGGCCTGCTTTCGGACGCCGTCCGCCGCGGCTGCCGGGTCGACGCTCCAGCCGCGGCGTGCCGTCAGCCGCTCGACGATCGCGGCGATCCGCTGTTCCAGACCGGGGTCGACGGCCGACGGCCGGCCCTGGAAGTCACCCACGACCTCGGCGGTGAGGTCGTCCGCGGTGGGCCCGAGCCCGCCGGACGTGATCACGAGCGCGGCCCCCGTGCCGGCGAGGAACGCGAGCGCACCGCGCATGTCCTCCCGCCGGTCCCCCACGACGACCACGTGCCCGACGTCGACGCCGAGCCGGCGCAACTCCTCGGCGAGCCACGGGCCGTTGCGGTCGGTCACCCGGCCGGTGAGCACCTCGGTCCCGGTCACGACGATTCCCGCCCGCGGTCGGGTGCTGGTGCCCACGGGAAGCGACCCTAGGACGCCGGCGGGCGGGGTGCCTCACCGGTCGACCCTCCCCCCGCCGTTACCGTGCGGGGGAGAGCGGTCCGGCCCATGGACCCCGGGAGTGCGCCAGGAGGACCCGTGAGTTCGCCGTCCGACCACCAGCCGCCCGGGGAACCGGAGCGCCGCGGTCCGTCCACGCAGGAGATCCCGGTCGTGCCCGGCGGGGCCACCGCCGCGGGTTCGCCCGCGGCCCCGCTCCCCCCGCATCCCGGGGCCGTCCCACCGGCAGCCGTGGGGACGGGCGAGCCGCAGCCGACCGGTCCGGTGGGCTTCGTCCCCGGCCCGCCGCCCGCCGCTCACCCCCAGCCCGCCACCGCACCCACCGCTGCGACCGGCGGGCCCGACCCGGCACCCGCCGGCGGTGCCGTGTGGCCCGACACCCTGGAGTCCGACCTCCTGCAGTCGGGGGACGGCACGCGCCGGGAGAAGGCGCGCCGCATCGGGGCGCCCCGCGACCGCGCGGCGGTGCTCGGCCTCGGCCTCGCCGTCCTGGCGCTCGTCCTGCTCGAGCTCGGGCTGGCGTTGCGGTTCGGCTCGGAGTCCTACTGGTCGGCTGTGCCACTGTGGTCGGCGTTCGCCACGCTCTGCGCCGTGCTCGGCGTCGCGGCCTTCGCGGTGGCCTTCCGGTCCGGCGGTCCGGCACGGTCCGGGGCGTGGCGGCTCGCCGCCGCCGGGCTGATCGGCCTGGCCGTGTTCTGGGTGCTCGTCGTGCTGTCGGTCGTGGCGAGCGACCGGGGCTTCCTGCTCACGGCCCCGCTGGGTGCACTCGGTGCGGCCCTCTGGACCGCATCCGGCCGCAAGGCCTGACGCCGGCGGCTCAGCCCGTCGGGGCGGTGCTCGACGCCGACGGGGATCCCGTGGGCGTCGAGTCGCTGGGCGCCGGGGTCGGGTCGCTCGTCCCCGAAGCGCTCGGACCCGACGCCGACGGCGACGCCGGCAGCACACTGGGGGTCATGGTGACGCCCGCACCGGTGCCGCTCGTCGGGCGGCCGGTGGCGGTGTCGCCCTGGGTCGTCGGCACGTCGCCACCGGAGGTGCTCGCGGCGCCCACGGCCGCGCCGGTGACCGCGGCGCTGTCCCGCTGCGCGCCGTCCGATGCGTCGGCGACCGCGTAGGTGACGGTGACCTCGTCGCCGGCCACCAGCGGCGTACCGGCGGGGTCGATCGCGGTCACCTGGTCGGGCACGACGTCGTCGCGGACCTCGGACCGCAGCTGCACCTGGAGACCGAGCCCGGTCAGCCGCGCGACCACGCCGTCGACCGGGCGGCCGACGTAGTCGCTGGCGTCGAGGACCAGGCTGCCGGTGTCGTGCTGCTCGGCCGCGACCGCCGGCGAGCCCTTGCCCTCGTGACCCGACAGGGCGAGCAGGAGCGCGACGGCGATGCCGGCGCCCGCGAGCAGGCCGAGAACCGGGAGCAGCACCATCGCGGCCCGGTTGCGCCGGCGAGGGCTCGGATGCCGGACGGCGGCCGGCGGTGCCGCGGCCACCGCGACGGTGGCCGGCGCCGCGGCCAGCGGGCGGCCGGCCACGATGTCGTCGATCGCGGCGGTGAATGCCCCGCCGTCGGGGAACCGGGCGGCCGGGTCCTTGACCAGCGCCCGGCCGATCAGGTTCCGGACGTCGGCGGGCAGCTCACCGGGGAGCGGCTCCGGGTCCTGCCGAACCTGCTTGAGCGCGATCGTGACCGCGTTGTCGCCCTCGAACGCCGGGTGCCCGGTCAGGCACTCGTAACCGATCAGGCCCAGGGCGTAGACGTCGCTCGCCGGTGAGGCCAGCCGACCCTCGGCCTGCTCGGGGGAGAGGTACTGCGGGGTGCCGATGACCTGGCCGGTGCGGGTGAGCGCGACGCTGCGCGCCGACCACGCGATGCCGAAGTCGGTGATCTTCACGGCGCCGTCGGGGCGGACGAGGATGTTGCCCGGCTTCACGTCGCGGTGCACCATGCCGGCGCGGTGGGCCTCGCCGAGGCCGAAGGCGGTCTGCCGGAGCAGTGACAGGGTGGTGCTCGTGTCGAGCGGGCCCTCGCGGGCCACCAGGGCCGACAGCGGCTCGCCCTCGACGAGCTCCATGACGAGGTAGGCCATCGTCTCGCCGGTGCCGTCCTGCGCCATCTCCTCGCCGTAGTCGAAAACGGCGGCGATGTTCGGGTGGCTGAGCGAGGCCGCGTGCTGCGCCTCGGCGCGGAAGCGGGCGAGGAAGCTCGGGTCACCGGTGTACTCGCTGCGCAGGACCTTGATGGCGACCGATCGGTGCAGGGCGACGTCGGTGCCGCGCCAGACCTGGCCCATCCCGCCGGCCGCGATCAGCTGGTGGAGTTCGTAGCGGTCACCGAGGCACCGTCGTCCCGGTTCGACCACGGAAGGTCACTCCTCGCTCATCCGGCCGCTGCGGGGCCCACTGGGTTCGGCCGGGGGGTCCGCACGGACATCCCCTGACCCCTCCGTTGTCCACATCGGGGGCCGGTTACACATGCTGAACGCGGGTCGGGCGGCGATGATCCGGTCTGGCCGTGTGATCCGCACCGCCCGACCGCCGTTCCGGCGCGCCGACTGCGCGCTGTGCACGCCAGGTGACCACGGTGCGCGTCAGGCCTGGTGAGCGCTCGGTTCCAGGAACTCCAGCCGGTTGCCGAACGGGTCCGCGGAGTAGAACCGGTCGTGCCCCGGGAAGTCGTCGTCCCAGGTCACCTCGCGGCCGGCCCGCTCCAACGCCCGGGCCAGGTCTGCGAGTCCGGCGACCAGGATCCCGGGATGGGCCTTGCGCGCCGCCCCGAAGGGCTCCTCGACGCCCAGGTGCACCTCCAGCCCTCCCCCGCGGAACCAGCAGCCCCCGCGCGCCGCCAGCACCGGCGGCTTCTCGAGCTCGCGCATCCCGAGCACCCCACCCCAGAAGGCGCGGCACCGGTCCTCGCCGCCCCTCGGGATCGCCAGCTGGACGTGGTGCAGGGGCAGAAGTTCGAAGGGCATGTGGCTCCTCGTCGGGACGGCGATCAGGACTCGAAGAGTGTGCGTCCCCACCAGTCGCCGTCGCCGCGCAGGCCGGGCGGGCACGCGAAGACCGCCGACGACGTGTGGCGGATGTACTCGTTCATCGCGTCCATGCGGAGGTTCCGCTGCACCTGCACGAAGCCGGTCTCGGGATCACGCTGGTAGGCGATGAAGAACAGGCCCGCGTCGAGGCGCCCCAGCCCGTCGGAGCCGTCGACGAAGCTGTAGCCACGGCGCAGGATCGCCGTCTTCGCGTTCGTCGGGTTGGCGAGGAAGACGTGCGAGGTCGGCGGGATGGCGGGTTCGCCGTCCACCTTCTTCGCGACGTCGACCGGGTCGAACTCCGCCCGCTGCCCCAGCGGTGCCCCGACGCCCTTGGTGCGGCCGATCACCTTCTGCTGCTCGTCCAGCGTCGAGGTGTCCCAGGGCTCGATCAGCATCCGGATCCGACGGGCGACGAGGTAGGAACCCCCGGCGAGCCAGTCCGACCCGCTGTCGCCGTCGCCCACCCAGACGAACCGGTCGAGGGCCGCGTCGTTCTCGGCCTTGAGGTTGTTCGTGCCGTCCTTGAAGCCGAACAGGTTGCGCGGCGTCGACTGGCCGGTGCTGGTCGACGAGGTGCGACCGAACCCGAGCTGCGACCAGCGGACGCTGACCACCCCCACGCCGAGGCGGACGAGGTTGCGGACGGCGTGCACCGCGACCTGCGGATCGTTGGCGCAGGCCTGGATGCAGATGTCACCGCCGCTGCGGGCGGGCTGGAGCTGGTCGCCGGGGAAGGCGGGCAGCTCCACCAGCGGGTCGGGACGGCGAGCCGCGAGCCCGAACCGGTCGACGCCGTCGGCGGTCGTGAAGAGGGTGGGCCCGAAGCCGATGGTGAGCGTCAGCCCCGACGGGGGGAGCCCGATCGCCTCGCCGGTGTCGTCCGGGGGCGCGTACCGGTCCCCGCCGACGGCGCCGACCGGGCCGGCGTCCCTGCCGGCGGTCATCCGGCGGGCTGCCTCGGTCCAGGTCTTCAGCATGGCGACGAGCTCGTCGCGGCTGTCGGTGGTCACGTCGAAGGAGACGAAGTGCAGCCGGTCCTGCGCCGGGGTGACGATCCCGGCCTGGTGGCGGCCGGCGAACGGGACGGCGTCGTCAGCCGCGGGGCCGGGGGCCGCCGCCGCGTCCAGCGCGGTCGCGTCCCCGATCACGCCGCCGGCCGCGCCGGCCGCCAGCACGCCCGCTGTGCCCGCGCCGACGAGGCCGAACAGCCGCCGCCGGGACAGGCCGTCCCGCCGTCCGCCGTCGGGCTCGCTGATCGGGGCCTCGCTCATCGCCGGGCGACGACCGCCGCCACCTTGCTGACGGACTCGGTCAGCGCGGTGATGCTGTCGCTGAGCGCGTGCAGCTGCCTCTGGTCGAGCTGGTCGTAGAGGACCCACCCGTCACCGGAGCGGTGCGTGTCGAGCTCCGCCTGGGTAGCGGCGAACCGCTGGTCGATCTCGCCGAGCAGGTCGGGGTCGTTCTCCTGCAGGTAGGGGCGCAGGGTGTCGACGGCCTTCTTCGAGCCCTCGAGGTTGCCGGCGAAGTCCCAGAGGTCGGTGTGGGAGTACCGCTCCTCCTCGCCGGTGATCTTGCCGGTGGCGATCTCGTCGAGCAGCGCCTTCGCACCGTTGGCCAGCTGCAGCGGGTCGAGGGTGACCGCGTTCGCGCGTTCGACGATCTGCTGCACGTTCGTGAGCAGCTGGTCGGCGTACGGCCCCATGTCGCTGACGTCGCCGGTCTCCCACAGCGCCTTCTCGATGCGGTGGAAGCCGGTGAAGTCCTGGCCGGGCTCCTGGTCGCCCTCGCGGCCGTCGATGAGCGGGTCGAGGTCGCCGAAGCTCTCCGCCACCGGCTCGATCCGCTCCCAGTGGATGCGGGTGGCCGGGTACAGCGCCTTGGCACCCGCGATGTCCCCGGCCTTCACGGCGGCGACGAAGGCGGTGGTCTGCTCCAGGAAGGGGGCGGTCTCGCTCCGCACGTAGGCCTGGTAGTCGGCCGCGGCCTGGGCCAGGGCCGGGTCCTCCGCGAGGGCGGCCGACGAGCCGGTGACGGTCAGCTTCTGCCGGATCCCGTCGCCCGCCATGCCGGGCTTGCAGACCGCCTCGTAGTCGCCGGCCGCCAGCTCCACGGACAGGTCGCGAGTGAGGCCGGGGGCGATGTTCTCGACCTCGCCGACCAGCTTCTGTCCGCCGCCGTAGACGTAGAACTCGGTGACCTTGCTGCCGTCGTTGGTCACCTGGAAGCGGTGGGTGCCCGCCTTCAGCTCCGTGGTCGCCACCTCGCAGGCGTCGTCGGTGGAGGAGACGGCGACGGTGTCGGTGGCCTTGCCGCTGCCCCCGCCGTCCTTCGACGCGCAGGCGGTGGCGGTCAGTGCCGCGAGCGTGAGGACGACGAGCAGTGCGGGGCGGCGGTCACGCAGCGACATGCTGGGAGGTCTCCGGGTTCGTCGTGGGCGGGGTCGTCGCGGCCCGGGGCGAAGTCACCGGCGTGAGCGTCCCTACCTACGAGGTCGAAGCCCCGTCGGGCGACGAAGGGCAGCCTCACCTTAGCGCTGTGGTGTTCCCGTGTTCCGGGGGTCGCCTGTGACCCTGGTGACCCCGGCCGCCATGATCAGGTCACCGGAGAACTCCAGGGAGGCGGGACGACGATGTCCGAGACGGTGACGAGGGACGACGCGGGCGGCGTCGCGACGCTCACGCTGCAGCGGCCGGCGCTGTCGCACGCGCTGCGGACCGACCTGCTGGCCGCGGTCGACGGCGTGGCCGCCGACGAGTCGGTGCGCGCGGTGCTCATCACGGGCACGGGCCGCGCCTTCTGCGTCGGGCAGGACCTCGCCGAGCACCTGGAGGAACTGCAGGCGAACGCCGCGACGTCGCTCAACGTGGTGGTGGAGGAGTACAACCCGCTGATCCTGGCGCTGTCAGCGCTGCGGGTGCCGGTCGTGGTCGCGATCAACGGCGCCTGCGCGGGGGCCGGGCTCGGCCTGGCGCTCGCCGGCGACCTGCGGATCGCGGCCGCGGGCGTCAAGTTCACGACGGCGTTCACCGGCGTGGGGCTGTCCAGCGACTCGGCCCTGGCGGCCCGCCTGGTGCACTGCGTCGGGGGGTCCCGGGCGGCGCAGTTGCTGCTGACGCCGGACCCGTTCACGTCCGAGACCGCAGAGCAGTGGGGCCTGGTGCACCGCGTCGTCCCGGCCGAGCAGGTGCTCGCCGAGGGGCAGGCGCTGGCTGCGCGGCTGGCCACGGGGCCGACGGCGGCGTACCGGGCGGTGAAGACCATGCTCGCGACGGCGGCCACCGATTCGCTGGAGGACACCCTCGCGCTCGAGGCGCGGCTGCAGGCGGAGCTCGGTCAGACCCACGACCACCGCGAGGCGGTCGAGGCCTTCCTCGAGAAGCGCCCGCCGGAGTTCACCGGGCGCTGAAGCGTGCACCTGCCGTCGGGGCGAGCTCCCCCACCCGGCGACAGGGCGTCAGGTGGGGCGCTCAGCGCGCCAGGATCGCGCAGGCAGGGCAGACGTCGCGGGCGGCCACCGGCCACTGCTCCTCTACCGAGACCCGGGCGAGCGAGCCGCACATGGTCAGCTCGCAGGCGCCGTCGACCTCGCTGGGCGACCGGTGCAGCTCGACCGCGTGCCACAGCGCCGCGGTCGGGCCGTGGGCGCGGCTGCGGGCGGCGGCGAACACGGTGCTCTGCACGATCATGGAGAAGCGGTCGGCAGAACCGGTGCGGAAAGTTACGGCCGGTCGGGTTCCTCTCCCCCCGACGAGGGAGACCGGACGAGTCGGTGCAGGATGCCGGACATGGAGCTGATCAAGCACGGACACGCGTGCGTCGTCCTCTGCGAGGGCGACCGCCGGCTGGTCGTCGACCCGGGGTCCTTCACCGAGCCAGGTGCGCTGGACGGCGCGAGCGCCGTGCTGGTCACCCACGAGCACGCCGACCACTTCGCACCCGACCGGCTGCGCGCCGCGCTCGAGGCCGATCCGGCGCTGGAGATCTGGACCAACGCCTCCGTCGCCGCGAAGCTCGAGGGGCAGGGCACCCGGGTGCACGTGGTCGGTCACGGCGACGCGGTGACCGTGGCGGGATTCGACGTCCACGTACACGGCGAACTGCACGCGCAGATCCATCCGGACATCCCGCGCATCCCGAACGTGGGGTTCCTGGTCGAGGGCCTGGTCTTCCATCCGGGCGATGCGCTGACCGTGCCGGACGAGCCGGTGGCCACGCTGCTGCTTCCGGTCCACGCGCCGTGGTCGAAGGCGGCGGAGGTCATCGACTACGTGCGCGAGGTGCACGCGGACCAGGCGTACGCGGTGCACGACGGGCTGCTCAACGACAACGGCCTCGCCGTCGTCGGCCGACTGCTCGGCGAGGGCGGCCCGGGCACGCCCACGCCCTACCGCCGGCTGGCCCCGGGGGACTCGGTCGAGCTGTGACGCCCGCCCGGGTCCCCCGGGATCAGATCAGCGGACGGCGCGGCTGTTCCGGCCGGTGAGCGTGGAGGCCGCCACCACCAGCACCGCCGCGACGATGATGGAGATGATCCAGCGGATCCAGTCCACGCCATTCGTGTGCGACACGCCCAGAGCGCCGCTGATCCAGTAACCGATCAGCACACCGCCGATGCCGCAGAGCAGCGTCAGCCAGAGCGGGGTGTTGTCACGGGTGCTCGGCGCGGCGAACTTTCCCAGCAGGCCGATGATGAGCCCCGCGATGATCAGACCGATGATCCCCATTGCTTAACTCCTCAGGTAGGCCGACCGGCGCGGCCCCCCTCCCGGCACTCACCGGGTGCGCACGCCGGTGCACGAGGAGGTCCTGTACCCCTACCGGACGTTCTGATGCGCGGTTCGCCCGATCGTGATCAAGGGTGCGCGCGGGCGATGTGGGCGGGCACCTTGTCCAGCTCCGCGTCCACGGTGCGCTGGACGAGCCGGCGCAGCGCCCCGCGCTGCAGCGTCCGCACGACGCGGCCGCCCCCGCGCGGCTCGTGGGCGATCGTCATCGTCACGCGGGTGCCACCCGCGTCGGTGTCGTCGAGTTCGATCCGCGTCGTCCAGGTCTCGGGCGTGAGCACCAGCCGCGTGGTGACCAGCCGCTTGGGCGTCCAGTCCACGATCTCGCCCTGCGGCGCACCGGGCGCCGGCGGTTCGCCGTCCAGCCGCCCGGGGGCGCAGACGAACGTCGTCCCGACGCCGGGCCGGCCCGTGCCGGTCATGACGTAGGAGACGTCGCAGACGGCGCAGTAGGGCTCGAGGAGCGCCAGGGCGCGCCACACCTCGCCGCGCGGCTCGGGAACCTCGCGGACGCCGCTCGCGCTGGTCACCCGGTCAGCCATCGGTGCGGTTACCCACCGAGACCTCGAACTCGACCTGGCTGACGTCCGGCCGCAGCCGGGAGAAGCTGTGCACCAGCGGGTGCCCGGCGCTGTCGCGGACGGTCGTGCGGACGACGAGGAGTGGCGACCCGGCGACCACGCGCAGCAGGTCGGCCTCGTCGGGGGCCGCGGTACCCACGTCGACGACGATCCGGGCGTGGGCCAGGTCGGCGGAGTACTCGCGACGCAGGAAGTCGTAGAGGGAGCCGTGGCTGAAGTCGGCGTCCGCGGCGCGGGGGTACAGGGCCGCGGGCAGGAAGCTGTGCGCGACGTGGTTGGGCTCGCCGTCGACGCTGCGCAGCCGATCGAGCTCCACGACGTCGGCCGCGCCGTCCAGGGCCAGCTCGGTGACGACGGCCGCCGGCGCCGGGACCACCCGCTGGGCCAGCACCTGGGTGCCGACCTGGGCACCCTGCTCGCTCATCACGGAGCTGAACCCGGCGATGCGGTGCACGAAGCTCTCGCGGTACTCGTGCCGGATGGCCGGCCGGGTGACGTAGGTGCCGCGCCCCTGCTCGCGCACGAGGTGCCCGTCGGCCACCAGGCCGTCGACGGCGCGGCGCAGGGTGATCCGGCTGACCCCGTACTCGGCACAGAGGACCGGCTCGGGCGGGAGGAGCGTCTGCTCGGGCAGGGCGGTGACCCGGCGCCGGAGGTGCTCGCGTACCGAGAGGTACTTCGGTCCGGAGACGGGGCTGACCACGGGGACAAAGGTACGGGATCGCAAGACGTCTGGTCGTCATGTCGTATGGGACGTCACATCGCCGCACCGGACGACGCCGGGGGTACGCCGTCGCACGCGAAACATCAGGACGTCATGACGTATGGTCGGGTCTCCGTTCGTCAGGGCCCACCAAGGAGTCGCGTGTGCGCATCGGTGTCCTCACCGGCGGGGGCGACTGCCCCGGCCTGAACGCCGTCATCCGGTCGGTCGTCCGCACGGCTGCGACGCATTACGGCAGCGAGGTCGTGGGTTTCCGCGACGGCTGGCGCGGGCTGCTGGAGGACCGCACGACGCCGCTGGACATCGCCGCCGTCGACGGACTGCTCACCCGGGGCGGCACCACGCTCGGCTCGGCGCGGGTCGCCCCCGAGCTGCTGGACCGGGGCATCCCGCAGATGAAGGGGGTGCTGGCCGCGCACGGGATCGACGTCCTCATCCCGATCGGGGGCGAGGGCACGCTCACCGCTGCCCACCTGCTGTCCCGGGCCGGTGTCCCCGTCGTCGGAATCCCCAAGACGATCGACAACGACATCGACTGCACCGACCTGACGTTCGGCTTCGACACCGCGGTCAGCATCGCCACCGAGATGATCGACCGGCTGCACACGACCGCCGAGTCCCACCAGCGGGTCCTGCTCGTCGAGGTGATGGGCCGGCACGCGGGCTGGATCGCCCTGCA
This sequence comes from Blastococcus sp. OS1-29, assembly GCF_057628075.1. NCBI lineage: Bacteria > Bacillati > Actinomycetota > Actinomycetes > Geodermatophilales > Geodermatophilaceae > Blastococcus > Blastococcus sp. OS1-29. Next base: position 151,459 of record NZ_JBXXJK010000009.1, on the reverse strand, counting down.
CGCCGGTCTCGCCTCCGGAGCGCACGTCACCCTCGTACCGGAGGAGCCCTTCGACGTCGACGAGGTGTGCCGGCTGGTCAGGGCCCGGTTCGAGCGCGGTGACACCCACGTCATCGGCGTCGTGGCCGAGGGCGCCACCCCGCGGGCCGGGACGTTGGCCCTGCGCGACGGCGGCGTCGACGAGTACGGGCACCGCCGGTTCACCGGCGTCGCCCAGCAGCTCGGCGAGGAGCTCGAACGGCGCACCGGCAAGGAGGTGCGGACGACGGTGCTCGGGCACGTCCAGCGCGGCGGCACCCCGACGTCCTTCGACCGGGTCCTGGCCACGCGGTTCGGCCTGCACGCCACGATCGCCGCGCACGAGGGCGGCCACGGACAGATGGTCGCGCTGCGCGGCACCGAGATCGAACTGGTGCCGCTGGAGAAGGCCGTGGCGACGCTGAAGACCGTTCCGCCACGGCGGATGGCCGAGACCGGCGCATTCACGGGCTGACCTGCGCCGGACGGGTGGAACGGCGAGCGGTGGGTAGGCCCCCGTGTCGCCGGCACGAACCGGTGACCATCACTGGGGCCTACTGGCCAGGCGGCGCGATGCAGCGGAGGATCACGGGGTGAGCGAAACGCAGGACTGGCGGGCCGCGAAGTGGGCCGAGACCCACCAGCGGATCTACGACACCGCGATACGGCTGTTCCAGGAACACGGCTTCGAGCGGGTGAACGTCGGGCAGATCGCCGCCGGCTCGGGAGTGTCTGTGCCCACGTTCTACGCGCACTACCAGTCCAAGGAGCACCTGCTGATGCAGGTGCCCACAGCCGCGCAGATGGAGGCGCTGCTGGCCACCCAGCCCGCGGACCTCCCGATCGCCGAGCGCATCCGGCGAGCGGCACCCCTCTACTTCGCCGAGTGGACCCCCGAGTTCCGGGAGGAGCAGCTCGTCCGCTGGGAGATCATCGCGCAGACCCCCGCCCTGCGGACCCGCGCGGCGGAGTTCGAGCGGACGACGGCCGGGCTGGTCGCCGACGCGCTGCCCGCCGGGTCCGGGACGACTCTGGGACCGGCCGACCAGGTGGTGGTCAACGCCTGCCTGGCGGCGTACACCGCAGGTCTGCTGGCCTGGGGCGACTCCCGGGGCGAGCGCAAGCTCGAGGAGCTCATCGACGAGGCCTTCGACGCGCTCCAGCGACGCTGAGCTGCGCGGTCATCCGGACTCGAGCACGGCCCGGATCTCCGGCAGGAGCGCCCAGAAATCCTGCTCCGCCCGCGCGGCGCGAGCCTCCTCGAGGGCGTGCAGCCGGCCGTAGGTGAACGAGTTCTCCTGCTCGGCGTGCGCGACGACGCCCAGCCGGCGGGAGAGCTCGCGGGTGACCACGGTGTCCTGGAGCTCGCCGAGCACCTTCTGCACCCGCTTGGCCGCGCGGGCCACCCGCTTGACGTGCGCGAGCTCGCCGCGGCCCACCTCTGCGGCGTACCGCAGCTGCTTGGCCGCCTTGCGCACCTCGTGCAGCGCGACGGAGCGTCGGTCCTCGGGCGCCCGCCGGGCGGCATCCAGCCGGCGGCGCAGCTTGCGCACCGACCGCCGGGTGGCCCTGCGCAGCACCGGTCGCAGCGGGTCGCCGGCCCGCGCGGTGAACGGCGGCTGGGCCAGCAGCCCGTGGAGGGCGTCCAGCAGGTCGAGGTAGCGCGGCTCGGACAGCGTGAGCCGGGCCCGGTCCGACCCGGCCTGCGCCTCCCGGATCCGGGTCTGCTGCAGGCGGGCGGCGACGGGACCGAGCACCAGCTCCTCCGGCTGGCCGGCGACCACCTCGTGCAGGTGCTCCAGGGCCACCTCGGCGTCCCGTGCATCGGCGAGCTGCCCGCCCAGCCAGGACAGCTCGTCGCGCAGCGGATCGGTCGCCGCGCGGTCGAGGACGCTGCGGAACGCGGACAGGGTACTGCGCAGCCGGCGGGCGGCCACCCGGATCTGGTGGACGGCGTCGGGCTGGTCGGTCCGGAGGAGGACGTCGGCCGACTGCAGGGCCGCAAGCTGCCCGGCGAGCGCCCCCAGCACGAACTCCCCCGCGCTCTCGGGCTTCCGCCCCTGCGGCACGGGGCCGGCCACCTCGAGCAGCCGGTCCCCGAGCACCCGGCCGACCTTCGACGCGCCGGCCGACGGCCGTGCCCCGGCCTCGACCAGCCGCTGCCCGACCGCCGCCGCCAACGCGTCGTCCCCGGTGCCGAGCTCCACCTCGACCTCGCGCCAGGCCTGTACCTGCAGCGGCGCGCCCGGACCGGCCGGGGGAACACCGGCGGTGACGGTGTCGTCGGCGATCTCCGCGAGCAACTCGCCGTCCGCACCGCGCAGCGACGTGACGACCCGGCGGGTGTGCAGGGTGGCGACGGGGCGCGGGACCTCGCCCCGCACGATCCCGGCCACCGGACCGAGCAGCGCCGACGGCGGCTTCTTGGCGGCCCGCCCCAGCGGCGCGTGCAGCTCGCGCCGGGCGGTGCCCGCGGGGAGCTTCAGGTGCCAGCCGGCGTCCGGGCCACCCGTGCGGCGACGCATGGTCACCCGGGAGCGCAGCAGCCGGAGGTCGGCGGTGTCGAAGTAGACCGCCTCCAGATCGTGCTGCACGGGCGCGTCCACGCTCGTGACGCCCGCCAGATCGCTCAGCTCCGGGACGACGAACCCCTCGTCGACGTCGTACTTCGCCTCGACCTCGAGGTGCGCGCTCGTCACGTGCGACCTCCCTGGGCATCGGTCTCCCGCCCCGGCCAACCTATCCTGCGCCGATGGGCGCCGCCGGAGACCGCCGCCTCCCGGCCACGGTCCTGGCGCTGCCGTGGGTGGCGTGGGCGGTGCTGCGCGCGACCGGCGCCGAGCGGGGCTTCCCCCTCGTGCCCGCGCTGTCCTTCACCCCGTACGCCGCGGCGACCTCGGTGCTTCCGCTGGCCGCGGCGATCCGCGCGCGGTCCTGGACCGCGGCGCTGCTGGCCGCCGGCGCGGGCAGCGTCCTGACCGGGGCGGTGCTGGCCCGCCGCGGCACCCCGGCCCCCGTGCCCGACGGGCCGCGGGTGCGGGTCGCGTCGGTGAGCCTGCGCAAGGGGCTGGTCCGGGCCACACCCGTGCTCGACGTGGTGCGCCGGCTCCATGTCGACGTGCTGTCCGTGCAGGAGCTGACGCCACGGGCGGAACGGGAGCTCCGGGTGGCGGGCATCGGGGAGCTGCTGCCGTGGGCGCACGTGATCCCCGCGCGGCCGGGGACCGTCGTCTCGGCATCGGGCGCGGTCTGGACGCGGTTCCCGGCGACGGCGTCCGGCGCGGTGGCCGGCGGCTTCGAGCAGCCGACCGCGCTGATCTCCGTGCCGGGCGCGCCGCCGCTGGAGCTGACGGCCGTCCACACCGTCCCCCCGGCGCGGTCCCCTCGCGCGGTCCGGGCCTGGACCCGCGACCTCGCCGCGCTGCCGGCGCCGGACGACGACGTCCTCCGGGTGCTCGCCGGCGACTTCAACGCGACGCTGGACCACGCCGCGCTGCGCGCCGTGCTGCGCCGGGGCTGGGTCGACGCCGCACAGCGCGCCGGCCGGGGTCTGGCCTGGACGTGGCGGCCGCTGCGGCTGCCGGGGCCGCGGCTGGCCATCGACCACGTGCTCGTCGACCCGCGGGTCGCGGTCGCCGGGGTGCAGCTGATCCATCTGGCCGGCAGCGACCACCGGGCGCTCGTCGTCGACCTGGTCCTCCCCCGCCGCTGAACGGCGATGTTCACCGCCCGCCGCGGATGGGCACGGACAGGGTCATGGTGACCGAGCAGGAGATCTCCGCCGCGATCGGCGGCACGGCGTACGGATCCGACGGCGGCAAGCTCGGCACGATCGAGGCCTTCTTCGCCGATGACCGGACGGGGGCGCCGACCTGGGTGTCCATCAGCACCGGTCTGTTCGGCAGCCGGCAGTCCGTCGTCCCGGTGGCCGGCGCGACGTTCGACGACGGGGCGCTGCGCCTCCCGGTCAGCCCGGACGCCGTCAGGAGCGCGCCGCCGATGGCCGGGGAGCACCTGGCCCCCGCCGACGAGGCGATGCTCCGACGGCACTACGGCGTCGCGGAGACGACGCCTCCTCCCACTCCTGCCCCTCCTGGTGCTGCCACTCCTGCCCCTCCTGCTGCCGACGCCCCTGGTGCCATGACCCGCAGCGAGGAGCAGTTGCGCGTCGACACCGAGCGCGTGGCCACCACCCGGGCGCGCCTGGTCAAGTACGTCGTCACCGAGGACGTCCAGATCACCGTGCCGATCCGGCGAGAGGAGATCCGCGTCGAGGAGGTCCCGATCGACGCGGTCGACGACGCCCCGGGGGAGTCGCTGGTGGCGCCGGATGCCGCCGTGGGCGCGGCCGGGGTGCCGGAGGAGATCGTGCTGCACACCGAGCGCCCGGTGGTGACGGTGGAAGTCGTGCCGGTGGAACGGGTGCGGCTCCGGGTGGACACCGTCGAGGGTCAGGAGACCGTCAGCGGGCAGGTGCAGCGCGAGCAGATCGTCGTCGACCAGCACGCGCCTCCCCGCCCGGGCAGCCCCGGCTGATCGCTCAGCTTCGCCGGTCGGGCAGGAAGCGCAGCTGCTCGCGCGTGGCGGCGACCTCGCCCGCGTCGACGTCGGCGAGCACGAGGGTCTCCCCGCCGGCCGCGGTGGCGAGCAGCTCCCCCATCGGACTCACGATCCGGGTGTCGCCGACGTGCTCGGTGCCGTCTCCCGCCGTGCCGACGCGGTTGCAGCCCACCACGTACGCCTGGTTCTCGATGGCCCGCGCCTGGAGCAGCGTCTGCCAGTGCAGCCGGCGCGGGCTGGGCCAGTTCGCCGGCACCAGGTAGACATCGGTGTCCGGCGCGGCCGCCCAGAACACGTCGGCGAAGCGCAGGTCATAGCAGATGAACGGGGTGACCCGCAGGTTGCCGATCTGCAGGGTGACCGGCTCGTCCCCGGCCCGGAAGCGCTCGTGCTCCCCCGCGTGCGTGAACGGGTGCAGCTTGCGATAGCGGTGCACCGTGCCGTCGGGCCCGGCCAGGACGAAGGAGTTGTACGGCAGGGCCGCGCCCTCGGCGATCTCCGGGCACGTGCCGCCCACCCACACCCCGTGCTCGGCGGCCTGCTCGCGGAGGAAGCGCGAGGACGGGCCGCCCTCGGGCTCACCGATGCCCGGCGTCATCGAGAAACCGGTGGAGAAGGTCTCCGTGAGCAGCACGAGCTCTGCGCCGGTGCCGGCCGCACGCCGGATCTGGGGTGCGAGGCGGGCGAAGTTGGCGTCCCGGTCCTCCCACACGATGTCGTGCTGCACCGCTGCGATCCTCACGTCATCCCTCGCAACCGCTCGACGGCGTCGGCCAGGACCGCGTCCTGCTTGCAGAAGGCGAACCGCACCAGGTGCCGGCCGAGGTGCGCGTGCGCCGGGTCGTAGAACACCACGGTCGGGACGGCGACCACTCCGGCCCGCTCGGGCAGCGAGCGGCAGAACGCCAGCCCGTCGCCGTCGGGCTGCACCGGCCGGACGTCGACCGTCGCGAAGTAGTTGGCCTCGGGGCTGATGACCGGCAGGCCGGCGTCGGTCAGCCCCTGCACGAGTACGTCGCGCCGGTACTCGAGGTCCCGCGCGGCCTGCGCGAAGTACTCGTCCGGCAGGGCGAGGCCGACGGCGACGGCGGGCTGGAACGGCCCACCGCTGACGTAGGTCAGGAACTGCTTGGCGGTGCGGACGGCGGCCACCAGCGGCGCCGGGCCGTAGATCCAGCCGATCTTCCAGCCGGTGACGTTGAAGGTCTTGCCCGCACTGCTGACCACGAGGGTGCGCTCCCGCATGCCGGGCAGGGCGGCGATCGAGCGGTGCGCGGCGCCGCTGAAGACGAGGTGCTCGTACACCTCGTCGGTGACGACGATCAGATCGTGAGCGGCGGCCAGGTCCGCGAGGAAGCTGAGCTCCTCGGCCGTGAACACCTTGCCGGTGGGGTTGTGCGGCGTGTTCAGCAGCAGGATCTTCGCCCGCGGGGTGATCGCCGCCCGGACGTCCTCCTCGGCGAACGTCCACGGCCCCGCCCCGTCGGCCGGGGGCCGCAGCGGCACCGGTCGGGCGGTTCCGCCGGCCATCGCGATGCCCGCCGCGTAGCAGTCGTACATCGGCTCGAAGAGCACGACCTCGTCGCCGGTGTCCAGCAGGGCGAGCAAGGCGCCGCTGAGCGCCTCGGTGGCGCCCGCCGTCACCAGGATCTCGTCGGCCGGGTCGTAGGCACGACCGCGGAACCGCTTGATGTGTGCGGCGATCGCCGCGCGGAGCTCGGGGCGGCCGGGACCGGGCGGGTACTGATCGGCGGCGGTGCCGATGGCCGCCCGGGCGACGTCGAGCACCTCGGGCGGGCCGGGATAGTCGGGAAACCCCTGGCCGAGGTTGACCGAACCGGTGGCGACGGCCAGGGCGCTCATCTCGGCGAAGACCGTCGTCCCGAACCCCTGGAGCCGGGAGGTGAGGTGCGGCGCCCGCGTCATGCCGTGACGAAGCCGATCCTGCGCGCGGCGACGTCGGCCTCCTCCAGGCGGACGTCGACCCGGGTGCCGGGCCGCAGCCCCCCGCCGGTGCAGCGACCGCGGACGGCGAGGTCATCGAGCACGACCGTGCCCCTTCCGTCCTCCGCGTCCACCACCACGGCGGAGAAGACCTGACCGACGCGGGACCGCAGCAGCCACGCCTCGGTCGCGTCGACGACCGCACGCTCCACCTCGCGGGTGCGCTTGTCGGAGGCGGCCATGAGCCCGGGCAGCTCGGGGAGAGCAGCGCGGATCTCGGGAGGCGGTTCGGCGCCGGCCGCGAGCGCGAGGCAGACCTCCGTGCCGAAGCGGTCGACCAGCCGCCGGAGCGGAGCGGTCACGTGCGCGTACGTGCTGCCCACTCCGGCGTGACCCGGCTGAGCGGGCGGTGCGCCGTCGAACGGGGTGTAGGCGGCGCCGCGCAGCAGTGCCACGGCCTCCTCCAGGAAGGCCGCGTGCCCGGGACGGCGCGGATCCAGAGTCGCGATGACGGCTCCCGGGCTCGCGTCCGCCGGCCACTCGACACCGAGGGCAGGCGCCAGGAGTCGAAGGCGGGCGACGTCCTCCGGGCGGGCCGGAGGGAGCGTCCGGAGGATGCCGACGCCGCCGCCGAGCATCAGCCCGGCCGCGCACCGCCCCGTGAGCAGCGAGATCTGGGCGTTCCAGGCCTCGACGGGCAGGTCGCCACGCATGGTCAGCGTCCAGCCGCCGCCCGGACCCGGGACGACTTCCTGATCGGGTGTGCCGAGCTCGATCGCTCCCCGCTCGGCCGCCCCTCGCTGCAGCAGGGCGCCGATGGCCGGCAGCAGGGCGAGCGCCTCGGGGAGCGCGCCCGCATCGGCCTGCGCCTGGACGGTGGGGTAGTCGAGCTGGGCGCGGCTGCGGACGCGGGCGCGGCGCACGTCCACCCTCGTCGGCTCGCCGTCGGCGTCGACGTCGATCGTCCAGAGCACGGCGGGTCGCAGTTGTCCGGGCAGCAGGCTGGCCGCGCCCTCGCTGAGCACGGGCGGGTGCAGCGGCGTCCGCCGGTCCGGGCTGTACAGGGTCTGGCCGCGGCGGCGGGCCTCGGCGTCGACCTTGCCCTCCGGTGCGACGAACGAGCCCACGTCGGCGATCGCATAGCTGACCCGGTAGCCATCGGCACGGGAGGCCAGGTACACGGCCTGATCGAGATCCCGGCTGCCCGGCGGGTCCAACGTCACCAGCGGGACATCGGTGGCGTCGAGCTCGGGGAGCCTGGGTTCACCGGCCAGCCGCTCGGCCTCGGCCAGCACCGCCGCCGGGAACTCCTCGGGAACCTCGAACTCCGCGCGGATCGCCGCGAAGTCCGGCCCGTCCGGAGCGGCGTCGGGCCAGCGAGGGACCCGGATCGGGGCGTGCGGCCGACCTGACACGCCCGTCAGCCTCGCAGACGGGACCGACGGCCGCGGTTCCACGTGGAACTCCCGCGAGCTGCTCAGCCGATCCGCACCTCTTCCATGCCCTCCACGGCCACGACGTCGCCACGGTGCAGCTGCCGCCCGCGACGCTCCTCGGGCTCACCGTTGACGGTGACGACTCCCGAGAACAGCACGTCCTTCACCTGCGCGCCGGTCGGGACGGCGTCGACGAGTTTCAGCAGCTGCCCGAGGCGGATGGTCTCCTCGCCGGGGCGGATCCGGACGGTGCGCACGACGACAGTCTCCCGTCACGTCGGTTCGAGCGGGTCGCCGGTGCGCACGACGCCCGCCGCGAGCACGGCGGCGCGCACCGCCAGCAGCCCGTCGCGCTCCCGGTGGATGGTCTTGAGGACGGACGTGTCGCGGGCGATCCCGCCTGGCTGCGGACGGGTGGTCATCACGCACCGTGCGATCGGCAGTCCGAACCTCAGCCGCACCGACCCGAGTTCCGCCTCCTGCCCTCGGAGTCCGTCCTCTCCCTCCCCGTCCAGCAGCACGTTCGCCCGGAACCGGCGACGGTCCCACGTGCCGAGGGTGCCGGTCGAGACGAGAGAGAGCCGGATGCGCGGGCTGTCGTGGAACGGCCCCGGTGCGCCTTCCCATTGCAGCCATTCGGTCGGGTCCGGCACGTCCTCGTCCGCCGGCGCCTCGTACGTCGGGGCGGCCTCGCCCTTCTCGTCAGCTGCCCGCAGCTCCACCCGGCGACCGAGCCAGTCGGAGAGGACGGCCTCGTCGGTGGTCACGGTGCCGTCGGGCAGCACCACCTCGACGCCACCGTCGCAACGCAGCCGTGCCGATCCGAACAGCAGCTCCGGCACGCGGCGCGCGGTGAGCCCGAGCCCGGTGTCCCGGTCGAACAGCGCCCACCGCCGGTCACCGGCGATGCCGAGCGCATCGACGTGGGCCTCGGTGAGCCGCTCGCCCTGGAGCGACTTCACGGGGTACCGCCACAGCTCGAGCACCCGCATCAGGCGGCTCTCCAGCCGAGCGTCCAGGCGCCCGACCAGGCGGCCCCCGGTTCGAGGACCAGCAGGTCCTGCTCATCGGCCAGCGCGTTGGGCGGGCAGGTCATCGGCTCGACGGCGAGGCTGCGCCGGCGCCGCCCCTCCGGCAGCCCGTCCCCGGTGTAGATCTGCAGCCACGGCCACGCCCCGTCGACAGCGAGCTCGATCGTCCCGAGCGGACCCCTCAGGTGCAGCCGGGCCCAGCCGTCGTCGTCCCGCTCCAGACCGGTGAGCGGCGTGTCGAACGCGCGGTGCCCGATGCGGCCGACGTCGCCGTGGAACCGGTGCGAGACGCCGGTGGGCAGCCCGCCGTCGGTCTCCAGGGCCGTCCGGGCCGGCACCGTGAGGTCGGCGCCGCCGATTCCGCCGTCCTCGTTCGCCCCGACGTGGAGATAGGGGTGCATCCCGACGCCGAACGGCGCCGGCTCCGCGGCGAGGTTGCGCACTCGCACGGTCACCGCCAGGCGACCCCCGGAGAGGGCGTAGTCGACGGCCGCGGCCAGCCGGAAGGGATAGCCCGGATGCGGCTCCAGCACGGTGCCGACCGTCGTGGCCGTCGCCGTCCGCTCGACGACGGTCCACGGCTGCCAGGCGACCAGACCGTGCATCGCGTTCGGCTGGTCGGGCGCGTGCACGTCGAGCTGCAGATCGCGGCCACGCCAGGTCCAGCGTCCGCCGCGCACCCGGTTGGGCCACGGTACGAGGACTGCGCCCGGCCAGCCGGCGGGCACGGTACCGGCGGGATAACCGTCGACCACGTCCCAGTCGTCGACGACCAGCCGCCGGATCCCTCCACCGCGGAGGTCCACGGCCAGCTGGGTGCCGGCTGCGGCCAGCACGACCTCGCGCGGTTCATCGGACGGCCAGGAGTGTTCGGACATTCGGCCCTCCAGAGGTCGGGTGGACCGTCAGCTCACCACAGGGGCCCTCAGTCACCGACGGCGTCCTCATCGGCACGCAGCCGGGAGATCCGCACGAGTGCTGCCGCGAACCGGGCCAGGTCGTCGGGTTCGACCAGCTCGGCCAGCCCGTCGGGCTGAAGGCCGATCCGGCTCGCTCCGGACCGCGCGCGGTCGTCGAGGTAGGGCCGCACCCACGGCCAGACGGCCTGGACCTCGCGGAGGAACACGGCGGCGCCGGTGGGGCCGATGCCCTTGACCTCCTGGACCAGGCGGGCCGCGACGTCGACGTCGCCACCGGCCGCCTCGCCGAGCCGCCGCAGGTCACCCCCGTACCGGTCGAGGACGAGGGCACCCATGTCCCGCAGCTGGGTCGCCGTCCGCTCGTCGTACCGGCGGTAGCCCGCCCGGCCGAGCGCCGCGACCAGCCGTGGCCTGGGGGCATCACGCAGCCGCTGGGGTGTCGTCCAGCCTGCTGCAGTCACCTCCCGCGCGGCCGCGATGGAGATGCCGGCCGCGATCCGAGCAGAGAGCAACTGCGCGAGGACCAGCAGCTGGAACAGCGGAGTCGGCTCGTCGGCGAGAGCGATGCCCGCGTCCTCGGCGAAGGTCCGCCCGTGGCGGTCGAGGACGCGGCGGACGAGGTCCCCGGCTGAGCGATCCATGTCCGACTGCCTACCGGAGACCGACCCCGGGTGCGCACCTCGCCTGTGGACGAAGCTCCTTTTCCACAGCCCTTCTGACCAGCGGTTTCTGTCACATCTCCCGACTAATCTTCGTCCATACGTTCGATCCGACGGAGACTGCGGGAGGTGATCGGCGGTGTCGTCATGGGTGTCGGTGCTCGAGCAGCTCGCCCAGCTCGACCCCACTGAATTCGATCCGGCCGACCTCTCCGACGAGCAGCTTCGACAGGTCGTGTCCCTGGCCCAGCTCGGCATCAACCGCATCTCCGCGCTGCAGACCCGTGCCGTCGGGGCCGGCGAGGCGCGGCAGGTGCACTCCGGTGACGGCATGGGCTCCATGAAGTCGTGGTTGACCGGGCACTGCCGCGTCTCGGGCCGCGAGGCGGCCGGGCGGGTCCGCGCCGGCCGGCGCCTGAGGTTCCTCCCGGCGCTCGCCGCGGCCTACGCCGCCGGGTCGGTCACACCCGCGCACGTGGCTGCCGTCACGACTGCACTGACGTCGGCCCGCGTCGCGAAGGCCGCCGAGCTCGGCATCGACCTGGATCACACCGATCAGATCCTCACCGCGGCGGCGCTGACGCTGGGCCCCGAGGACACCGCCCAGGCGGTCCGTCGGTGGGTGCTGGGCATCGACCCCGACGGCACGCTCGACGACGCCGTTGGCCTGCCCCGGTTGTTCCGGATGGCCGTCAGCTCCGGGGGCCGGGTGTACGTCTCGGGACACCTGGATCCGGTCGGGGCCGAGACGGTGCACACCGCCCTAGAGGCGGTGATGAACGGTCACCGGCCCGCCGGTGACCGACGCGGCCACCCCGAACGACAGGGTGACGCCCTGGTCGAGCTGTGCCGCCAGGCGCTGCACGGCGACCGCCTGCCTGATGTGCGCGGCCAGCGCCCTCACGTGCGCGTGACCGTCGACTGGATGGCGCTCTGCGCGGCGCGTGGGGTTCCCGGGTTCGGGCACCTGCCGTTCGCCGGGCCGGTCTCCGCCGAGACCGCCCGCCGCCTCGCGTGCGACGCCGGGGTGTCCCGGATCCTCACCGGCCCCAACAGCCTGCCCATGGACGTCGGCCAGGAGACGCGCTCGGCCCCGGCCGGGATCCGTCGCGCCACCGAGGAGCGCGACCTGCACTGCGTGTTCGCGGCGTGCACCGCCCCACCGGCCTGGTGCGACTTCCACCATGTCGATCACTGGGCGTGGGGCGGAGAGACCTCCTGCGAGAACGGCGCCCTGGTCTGCGAACGCCACCACACAGCCGTGCACGAGGGTGGCTTCACCATCGCCCGCGACCCTGGCACCTCGGTCTGGCACACCTACCGGCCCGACGGCAGCGAGATCCACATTCGAGGCCTGGGTCCCTAGCCACCGGCGGCTTACGGCTGCCGAGCCCGAGGTCAGCGAGGAGCGAGGACGTGTTCGAAGAACAGGGAGTTCTCGGCGTCGGGAAGCCCCACGTAGCCACCGAAAGCCGCGATCGGACGGTAGCCGGAGGAGAGGCAGAGACCCTTCCAGCGCACCGGTTCGACCGTCACAGGGTGATGCCGTGCAACAGCAGCGCGGCCAGCTCGCGGTAGGCAGCGGCGTCGTCCAGGCCGGTGGCCCGGGCGGTGTCCCCCCGGCCGATGCGGAACATCAGCGTCGTGACCGTGTCGGCGACGAGCGGGGGATGGACCTCGCGGAAGCGCCCCCGCGTCACGCCGTCGGCGATCAACTCCCGCACGCGCCCGGCCGCCAGCTCCGTGTTGCGTTCGTAGATCTCCCGGCCAGGTCCGAAGGAATCGAGGTCGCGATGGAACGCCTCCCCGGCGGGAGCCAGGGCGACGGCGACCGCGGTCAGGTAGGCGGTGACCTTGAGCGCCGGGTCCTGCACCGTGACCGTCCGGGCCTCGACGGCGTCCGTCGCCTTGCGGAAGAAGTGCTTGATGACCCGCTGGGCCAGCTGCTCCTTGCTGCTCGCCAATGTGTACAGCGTGCTCTTGGAGCAGTGCAGCCGGAGCGCCAGGTCATCGAGGGTGAACCGGGCGAACCCCTCGGCAAGGAAGAGCGACTCCAACTGATCGAGCAGCTCCGCCTGGCGGCGGGTCAGCCCGCTGCCGGTGGACGGCGCGGCGGTCGTCATGGCCTCCTCCTCCCGGCGGGTCAGCATGGCCCCTGGACCGTCCACTGTACTGAGGTACCGTCGTCAGTACAGTTGACGACGAAGGAGAGCCGTGCCGGTCGACCGCGAACTGCCCACCCGTGAGGCCCACGACCTCCTGGCGCTCACGCGCGAGCTGGCCGACGCCGAGCTGGCGCCCCACGCCGCGCAGTTCGAGCGCGAGGAGCGCTTCCCGCGGGCGGTCTTCCGCACGCTCGGCGAGGCCGGGCTGCTCGGCCTCCCGTTCGGCGAGGACGTCGGGGGCGGCGGTCAGCCGTACGAGGTCTACCTCCAGGTGGTGGAGGAGCTCGCCGCTCGCTGGGCCAGCGTCGCCCTCGGCATCAGCGTGCACACGCTGTCCTGCTTCCCGATCGACCGCTTCGGCACCGAGCAGCAGCGGCGCGACCTCCTGCCCGCCATGGTCGGCGGCGAGCTGCTCGGGGCCTACTGCCTCTCCGAGGCGCACGCCGGCTCCGACCCGGCCGCGATGCGTGCCGCGGCCCGGGCCAGCGACGACGGATGGCTCGCCATCGGCGAGAAGGCGTGGGTCACGCACGGCGGCCAGGCGGACTTCTACTCGACGTTCCTGCGCACCCCGGACGACGGCGACCGCGCCATCTCCTGCTTCCACCTCACCCCCGACCTGCCCGGGTTCGGCGCCGCCCGTCCCGAGGAGAAGATGGGTCTCACCGGCTCCACGACCGCGGCGGTGCGCCTGGACGACGTCCCGATCCCCGCCGGCCGGCTCGTCGGTGAGCGCGGCCGTGGCCTGTCGATAGCCCTGGCAGCGCTGGACTCGGGGCGGTTGGGCGTCAGCGCGGTCGCCGTCGGTCTCGCCCAGTCCGCGCTCGACGTCGCTGTCCGGTACGCCGCCGAGCGCGAGGCGTTCGGCCGGCCGATCGTCGAGCACCAGGGCGTCGCCTTCCTGCTGGCCGACATGGCCGCGGCCGTGGAGTCCGCCCGCGCCATGTACCTGGTCGCCGCCCGGCGCAAGGACGCCGGCAAACCCTTCTCCCGGCAGGCCAGCATCGCCAAGCTGGTGGCCACCGATGCCGCCATGAAGGTGACCACCGACGCGGTCCAGGTGCTCGGCGGAGCCGGGTACACGCGCGAGTTCCCCGTCGAGCGCTACATGCGCGAGGCCAAGGTCATGCAGATCTTCGAGGGGACCAACCAGATCCAGCGCATGGTCATCGGCAAGGACCTGGCCAGGCGGGCGACCGTCCGCTGAGCGGTTCCCGAACGCTCCCATCGGGCAGACAGCTTCCGACCGCCCCGTGACGCTGGAGGAAGCCGCGTGCCCGAACCCATGGACGTCGAGAAGGTGCTCGACGGGCTGAACAAGGCCATCTGCCTGCAGGCGCAGTCGATGGTGCACATGAGCCTGCTCGCCGGCTCGCTGCGCGGCATCGGAGCGCTGGGCACCAAGGAACGGCTGCGCGCCTTCGTGCTCGCCGAGACCGAGGACATGGTGCGGCTCACCGAGAAGGCCTCCGCCCTCGGCGGCAACCCGGTCGCAGAGATCGGCCGCATCGAGGTCGAGACCGACCCGGGCAAGGCGCTGCCTGCGCTGCTGCAGCACGAGCAGGAGGCCATCGCGGCCCTGCACGCGGTGATCCCGTCGACCGGGCAGGAGGCTCGCAGCGAGGCGCTGGAACATCTGCTCGAGCACCTGATCATGCGCAAGCAGCAGCAGGTCGACTTCCTCTGGCATGCCTCCGACCTCGACGAGCCCTTGGAGCCCGTGGACACCGACGAGTTCCACGTGGAACCCGTGACCCCCACGGTGGACCCGGCGGCCGACGGGGACGAGACTGGGAGCTCCGCCCCAGGAGACCACGATGCCCGAGCCCCATCTGCGCGCCGGTGACGCCGACCGCGCCGCCGTCGCCACCGCCCTCGGGCGGCACATGGCTGAAGGCCGCCTCACCGTGTCCGAGTACGACGAGCGGGTGGCCCGCGCCTACGCGGCCCTGACCTATGGCGACCTCGCCGTGCTGACGTCGGACCTGCCGTCGGCCGACGGCCTCCGGGCGGCCCCGGCCGTCGTCGGTGGGCAGCCGGCACCCGTCCACCCGCGGCGCCGCCCCGTGGCGGTCCCGCATCCGGGTTCCGCCGGCGCGTGGGCCTCCTGGCGGCGGACCGCGATCATCGTCCTCTGCATCTGGGCGATCACGTCGATCGCCTCGGCCCAGTTCATCTACTTCTGGCCGATCTGGGTGATCGGCCCCTGGGGCGCGGTGCTCCTGGCGCAGACCGCGACCGGCGACCGGCGCACGCGTCCCGCTCGGGACTCGCACCCGCCCGCGTGACGGCGGCGATCGCGTCGGCGATCCGGGCCGGACCGGGCGACACCCGCCGACTGCGGGTGCCGTTCGAACTGGGTGGGCAAGGGGGGAGTTGACGGTGCGTCACTGGGCGATTCCCCAGCGGAGCCGGTGCCAAGCGTCTCTCGTAGTCCTGGGTCGGGTTTTCGGTCGCCTCTTCGGACGTCTCCCGGAGCCCTCATGATCATGGTCGCGACGCTACGCCGCTCCTCGGATGGTGCGTGGGCGTGCTCACGGCGCTCGGGTTTGGACTGGACCCGCAGCGGGACCGTCATCCCGTGGCCGGGTCAGAAAGGCTGCGGCTCGTGCGCGGGCTAGACCGCGGTCCCGTCGACGACGATGAACGAGAGCACGTCCCCGGTGAGCACCGTGGTGACGTCGAGCCCACTCTCGAGAACGTCCCGGACGTCGGTGTGGTCCCGCGGTCCGACTACCCCCATCCGCTCGTCGCCGACCATCGCGGCAAGGTCCGCCGGTGGGCGGTCGGCGGCGTGCAGCTCGACGGCCGAGGCTGATCACGCTCCTCAGCGCTGGGGTGGCCATGTCGTCGGGACCGCCACCCATGATCGCCAGCATCTCCCCGCCGCCGCTGCGCAGGAACCGGACGACGAGGACGGCGGCGAGGACGAGGAATGCGAAGTTGAGGAACGTCGTGTAGTTCCAGGAGAACGACGCCTCCTCCACCTGGGCGTTGCGCGTGGTGGGTACAAGCCCGAGCACGCCGAAGACGAGCTCGACGAGGTAGCCGGCGACAACGGACGCGGCGTAGAAGGTGCCGGCGAGGAAGGCGGCCGCCTTCGCGCCGTAGTAGCGCCGCTTGATGTTCAGGATCGGGATGATCAGCAGGTCGGCGAAGATGAAGCTGACCACGCCGCCGAAGCTGATCCCGCCGTTCCACAACACCGCCGCCAGCGGCACGTTCCCGATCGAGCACACGAAGGACAGCACCGCGACGACCGGGCCGACCAGCGGGCCCCAGATCTGGGCCCACACCGGATGATCGACGAGGAAGAACGCCTGCCAGAACGACTCGGGCACCCAAGCGGCGATGGCGCCGGCGATGAGCAGCCCGGCGACGATGTCCCGCAGCACTGCGGCCCACTCCATTACGAAGATGTGACTGACCGCGGTGAACCCGCGCGGCGAGAGCAGCCGCCGCCGCAGCGACCCGCCCTCGGTTCTGACATGTCCATCGCGGCGTGGCCCTCCATCGACCCAGCCAGGCCCTTGTCGGCCTGGGTGCGGGCGGCGCGCAGCATCCCCGGGCGCAGCAGCAGCCGGAACAGCAGCGCGAGGACGCCGATCATGATCACGCCGCCGGCGTACTCGGCGACGGCGAACTGCCAGCCCATCAGCAGGATCAGGATGATGCCGAGCTCGATGACGAGGTTGGTGGAGGCGACCTCGAACGCCATCGCCGCGGTGAAGTTCGCGCCCTTGCGGAACAGCGAGCGGGCCAGCGCCACCGCCGCATAGGAGCAGGAGGAGGACGCCGCACCCAGCCCGGCGGCGGTCAGCAGGGTCTTGGGTCGGTCGTTCCCGAGCAGCCCGATGACCGACTCCCGGCGCACGACGGCCTGCACGATCGCCGAGAGTGCGAAGCCGAGGATCAGCGCCCAGGTGATCTCCCAGGTCATCGACGCGGCCAGCTGCAGGGCGTGGCCGAGGGCGCGCAGGATCTCCACGCCGGTCTCTCTACCCCCGGCGCGGAGCAGCGTCAGCGGGTCAGCGCACCGGTGTCGCGAAGCGTGGCCAGCTGCTGGCGGTACTGCTCGTCCGTGAGCTCCCCGCGCGCGAAGCGCTCGGCGAGGATCTGCTCGGCCGACCGCGACGGCGCGGCCGAGCCGTCGGACTGCCGGGTGTAGCGGACCAGCAGCATGCCGCCGAGCACCAGCAGGGCGATGAACAGCAGGCTGCTCAGCGTCATGCCGAACCAGCCCCAACCGGTCATGTGGTCACCGACGTACCAGCCCATCATCGCCGTCCCCACTCCTTCACGCGGGCAGCTCCGGCCGCTGCCGGGTCACCGCCAGGTCCCCAGCCTGCGCGCACCCGCCTCGCCCGGCACCGAGCGAAGGTCACCGACGCCAGGGCCCTCCGGCTCCCGTCGCGCCGGACCTCGGCCCGATCACGGCAGCGCACGCGCGGATGGGCTCAGTGGTAGCCGGGCCGCTGGAGGCCTGCCGGTGCCGGCGGAGTCGGCACACCGCCAGGCTGGGTGTCGCTGACCCACGTGACGGTGGGCTCGTTGCGCTGGCCGAAGCGCTCCAGGTGGCCGCCGAGCACGTGCTGCACCCGGCGCAGGGTCGGGCGCCTCGGCGATCAGGGTGAGCGCGCCGTCGCCGACCACCACCCGGCCGGTGCCGCCGGCGATCTCGGCCGTCGAGGTGTCCCCATCGGTGGAACAGGAGGTGCGGTGGCCCAAGTGGGACGGCGGCTGCTTCGCGTACCGCTCCGGGGTGCCGGTGGGCACCGCGGCACGAGTGGTGAGGACGGCCATGCCCGCGCCTCCTCCTCGCCGCCGACAGGTCGGTTGTGGCTCTGCCTCGCGTTCCGAGTTGGTGAAGCGACAGCCGAACGCCGAGTCGGTGACACCGATGTCGTGCCCGCTGCGGCCCGGGCTACCCGCGGCGGGAGCTCGAGGGCGCGGGCGGCGACCGACGTGCTCACCGATCGCCCCGCTCAGGTCGACCGGCGGTCGCGCCCACGGCGTCCCGCAGGCTGCGCCGGTGAGGGTGAGCTGGCGGCGATAGTGCTCGAAATGCCGGGTGCCGTACCGGTACACCTCTGCCAGCGACATCCACCCGGTGAAGTACGGATCCCACCCGGTCGGCATCGACATGCCGCGGTGCAGCGCCGCCTCGGTCTCGCGCGCCAGCCGGCGCTGCAGCCTAGCGATGACGCGCCCGCCGAGCGCGTCGATCCGGGCCGGGGGCAGCAGCCAGGCGGCGAGCACCGGCCCGGCGTAGTTGATCACGTGGAAGGGCCGTGCGGCGGCGTTGAGCAGCGCCGCCCACCCGCGTCCGGCCGGCACCGGCAGCCGGCCCATGCCGCGCACCAGCGGCAGCAGCACCCGCACCACCGCGTAGCCGAGCACCATGTGGAACAGCAGCTGGTGGTTGGTCCACCGTATGCCGTCGCTGCGCCGGCGCAGCTCGGCGGGGTCGGCGGTGGTGAGCAGGGCGTGCAGCCGCTGCCGGGCGGCGGCCATCTCGCCGGCGATCGCGGTCCGGTCCACCGGTGGCCCGGCCGCGAGACCGGTCGGCGTCCGACTGCTCACCCGATCACCGTGGCCGTACCGCGAAGGGGACCGCAACCCCGGCCGGCGTCAACCGTCGCGGACCGAGGGCGAGAGGGACGGCTGCGGGGCGACCCGAGCGTGGGAACCATCACTGACCCAACGGTTGCGGATACCCCCGGGGGTACTCCACTATGGAGTGCGTGAACATCCCCCAGGGCGAGCTCGCCGACGTCGTCAAGCGCCTCAAGCGCATCGAGGGCCAGATCGGCGGCATCGTCCGCATGATCGAGGACGGCCGGGACTGCTCGGCCGTCGTCACCCAGCTGGCCGCGGCGTCGAAGGCGCTGAGCAAGGCCGGGTTCGCCGTGGTCTCCACCGGGATGCGCTACTGCTCGACCAACGAGTACGGCGAGACCCGCGAGGTCGACCTGCGCGAGCTCGAGCGCCTCTTCCTCTCCCTGGCCTGACCCCACTGACACTTGGAGTACGCCCTGAACCCCCAGATCCCCCAGCTGACCCCCGCTCAGGCCGCCGACCGCACCGACGCCGTCGTGCTCGACGTCCGCGAGGCCGACGAGGTCGCCGAGGCCCGCATCGCGGGCAGCACCCACATCCCGCTGGGCCAGCTGGCCGCTCGCGCCTTGGAGCTCGACCGCAACCGACCGATCATCACCGTCTGCCGCAGCGGTGGTCGCAGCTCGCAGGCCGCGCAGTTCCTCGCCGCCCAGGGCTACGACGCCGCCAACCTCGCCGGCGGCATGACCGCCTGGACCGCCGACGGCCGACCGGTCGCAACCCGCTGACCCGGCTCTCATTTCGGCGACAGATACCCCTACTCCGTACCGTACGGAGGAGCCTTCACGTGCAGATCGACGTCATCGAGACCACCGGCCTCGGCGACCGCAGCTACCTGGTCAGCGACGGCGGTGTCGGCGTGGTCATCGACCCGCAGCGCGACATCGACCGGGTGCTCGCGCTGGCGCAGAAGCGGAACGTCCGCATTGCACTCGTGGCTGAGAGCCATCTCCACAACGACTACCTGACGGGCGGGCTGGAGCTGGCCCGCACCGTAGGCGCGGACTACGCGGTCCCCGCCGGGGACACGGTCGCCTTCGAGCGGACCCCGGCCGCCGATGGCGACGTGCTTGCCGCCGGCCCGATGCGGCTGCGGGTGATGCACACCCCCGGGCACACCCACCACCACGTCAGCTACGTCCTCGCCGGCGCCGACGGCGCGGTGCAGGCGGTGTTCACCGGCGGCTCGATGCTCTACGGCGCCACCGGCCGTACCGACCTGGTCGGCCCCGAGCACACTCACGACCTCACCCACGCCCAGTACCACTCGGTGCGGCGGCTGGTCGACGAGCTGCCCGCCGGCACCCCGGTGTTCCCCAGCCACGGCTTCGGCTCGTTCTGTGCGGCCACCCCGACCAGCGGCGAGTCCTCCACCGTCGGTGAGCAGGCGCGGGTGAACCCGGCGCTGACCCAGGACGAGCAGACCTTCGTCGACCAGCTGATCGCCGGCCTGACCGCGATCCCGGCCTGGTACAGCCACATGGGTCCGGTCAACGCCGCCGGCCCGGCCCCGGTGGACCTGTCCATGCCCCGGCTGGTCGACCCCGCCGAGCTCGCCGACCGACTGGCCGCCGGTGAGTGGGTGATCGACCTGCGGAGCCGCACTGCGTTCGCCGCGGGCCACCTGCCCGGTGCGCTGAACTTCGAGCTGGCGATCGCCAACTTCGTCACCTACGTCGGCTGGCTCATCCCGTGGGGTGCGCCGCTGACCCTGATCGGGGAGACCGAGGAGCAGGTCGCCGACGGCCGCCGCGAACTGGTCCGCATCGGCATCGACCGGCTCGCCGGTGCCGCGATCGGCAGCCCCGAGGCCCTGGCCGCCGGCCGCGAGCTGACCTCCTACGCGGTCAGCGACTTCGCCGGCCTGGCCGCGGCGCTGGCCGCCGACCCCGACCTGGTGGTCCTCGACGCCCGCCGCGACGACGAGCGCGCCGGCGGCGGAGTGCGCGGCTCCCTGCACATCCCCATCCACCAGATCGCCGACCGCCTCGACGAGGTCCCGTCCGGCGACGTGTGGGTGTACTGCGGTTCCGGCTACCGCGCCGCCATCGCCGCCTCGCTGCTCGCCCGCGCCGGCCGCCGGCCGGTGCTGGTCAACGGCGGCTACGGCGACTCCGACAGCGGTGCGGCCGCGGCCGGCCTGCACGCCCAGCCCGCCACCGTCTGACGAACTGCACGTTTTCCAGCCACACGAGGAGAGGACCATCCGATGTGCCGAGCGACGACCTGCCGGACCTGCGGCAAGACCACCTGGGCTGGCTGCGGCCAGCATGTGGACCAAGTGATGCGCGGGGTGCCCGCCGCCCAGCGGTGCCCCGGGCACGACACCGACACCCCCACGGCCGGCCCCGGACTGCTGGCGCGGCTGTTCTCCCGCCGGTGACCCCCGTCCGGCCGACCAACGCCGCCGTGCAGCTGCGGCCTCCGGTGGACGGGCCGGCCGCGACCCGATGATCGTCGCGGCGGTCCTCGGCCTCGTCATCGGCGCCCTCATAGGCCTGCTGGGCGGCGGCGGGTCGATCCTGGCCGTGCCGGCGCTGGTCTTCGCCGCCGGGCAGGACCTGCCGCAGGCGGTCGCCACCTCGCTGCTGGTGGTCGGCATCACCTCCCTGGTGGCGCTGCTGCCCCGGCTCCGCGCCGGGCAGATCGGCTGGCGCATCGGGGTGCTGTTCGGGGCCGCCGGGGCCGTCAGCGCCTTCGCCGGTGCCGCGGTCAACCGGCTGCTGCCCGACGACGTCGTCCTCGGCCTGTTCGCCGCCCTGATGATCGCCGCCGGGCTGCGGATGCTGTCGGAGAAGCCCGCCAACGGCGCCGCCTGCGCCACCGACGGCGGCCGCGTCAACTGGCGCCGCTGCCTGCCCCGCACGCTGGGCGGCGGGCTGGTCGTCGGGTTCCTCACCGGCCTGCTCGGCGTCGGCGGCGGCTTCCTCATCATCCCGGTGCTGGTCATCGCGCTGGGGCTGCCCATGACCACCGCGATCGGCACCTCGCTGCTGATCGTCGCGGTGAACTCCGCCGCCGGCTTCGCCGCGCACGCTGGTGAGGCACCCCTGGACGTGCCGGTCACCGTCGCATTCACCGCAGCTGCGGTGCTCGCCGGGCTGGCCGCTGGCCGGGTCGCCACCCGGGTCGACACAGCGCGGCTGCGCCGGTGGTTCGCCTACCTGGTGTTCGCCGTCGCGGCGTTCATCGTCGTCGAGATCGGCGCCGGCCTCCTCGGGTAGCCCGCCGGCCGGCGACACCGCGATGCCACCCGCAGCGGAGCCGAGGTCCGACGGCAGGAGCCGCACCCCGCGTGCCGGCTGCTGCTCCGATGCGGCCCTCAGCCGCCGACTCGGTCCTCGTTCGGGGGGTGAACGCGACCGCGGCCGTCTGCGGCCTGCCACCGTCCTCTGACGCGGCTGCCGCCCGAGGCGCGCGGCGGCGGCGCGGACTCCGGCACGCCTTCCGCCTCGACCTCTGAGCACAGGCGACCGGTGAGCAGCTGCAGTGCGTCGGCGACCGCGAACAGGTGCAGCTCGGCGGTGTCGACGACGACGCTCGCCAGCACCTGGTCGCCGGAGCGGACGTCGAGCGCGACGAGCACGGCCGGCGGCAGGGTCAGCCGGCGATCGGCGTCGACCGGCACCCGGGTCAGCAGCGGGCTGTCGGCGGCGGCGCGGACGACGACGTGCCCGTTCTCCCGGGCGGCGACGAGCAGGGTCTGCGGGGTCCAGCCCAGTGCTCCCAGCGCCTTGCCGAGGTTGACCCGGTTCTGCGCGTCGATGCGCGGCGCGTGCGCGTGCCGGACGGCGCCGTCGCGTGGCGGCCGTGGGGTGCGGTCGGAGATGTGCACGACCGGGGCCAGGACCTCGGCGGCGGCACCCTCGTCGGCACCGTGCGGCCCAGCCTTCGGGCGGAGCGCGTCGGTGCCCGGGTACGGCGCGCGGATGGCGGCGACGCGGTGGGCGGTGTCCAGTCCGGCAGGCATGGACGCACTGGTGCCGGGAGATCCGGCGGTGTCAGTCGATCCGGGGACCGGATCTCCGCCTGTGGATGCTGGCCGGTCTCCGCCGGCTGCGGACGGTGGCCGGTGTGGCCTGCCGTCCGCGGCGCGGGACTGGGTCCCGGCCTTCTGGAGGGACTGGGGGATTCCCCAGTCCGGAGTGGGCAAGGGGGGAGTTGAACCCCCACGTCCTTTCGGACACACGGACCTGAACCGTGCGCGTCTGCCATTCCGCCACTTGCCCTGGCGAGCGACGACATTAGCAGCCGCGGGGCGCCCACCCGGCCGGGGGGGTGACCCGCCACGGGCCTGATCGGCCGTCCCTACGGGGCGTCGCGGGTTCCTGGCCGGTAGCAGGCGTTCGGCCCGGCTACGATCACGGTTGGCACAGCGGGACGTCAGCCGAATGAAGAGGAGCGACTGTGGGTGTGCTGCAGCGCTTCGAGCGACGCCTCGAGGGCATGGTCGGTCTGGCGTTCGCCCGGATCTTCAAGGGCAAGGTCCACCCGGCCGAGATCGCGAAGGCGCTCCAGCGCGAGGCCGACGAGCAGCGGTCGGTGCTCGGCGAGGGCCGGGTCCTGGCGCCCAACGTCTACATCGTGAGCCTCGGCCGCACCGACTTCGAGCACCTGGGCCAGTGGTCGGACCAGTTGGCCGACGAGCTCGCGGACATGGTCGCGGAGCACATCGACGACGAGGGCTACCAGGTCTTCGACAAGGTCGTCGTCCACCTCGAGCGGGACCCGGACCTGCCGACCGGCGTGTTCGAGGTGAGCTCCCAGGTGGCCGACCCGGCCCGGCCGACCTCGCGCGACGACCTCGCCGTCGCCGCTCCGCCGGTCAACGGTCACCCGCCGCTGCCGCCCCTCCCTCCGCTCCCTCCGCTGCGCGGCCGGATCGCCACCGACACCGGCAAGCAGGGGCCCTCCTTCACCGGTCGCGCGGGCTCGCGCCCGGGCGTCTCGCACGTCCTGGTCGTCGACGGTCCCGGCACCCGGCACGAACTCACCACCGGCCGCAACGTCATCGGCCGCGGCACCGAGGCCGACATCCGGCTGCCCGACACCGGCGTCAGCCGCAAGCACGTCGACGTCGTCCTCGACGGGGGAACGGCCACGGTCGAGGACCTCGGCTCCACGAACGGCACGCTCGTCAACGGGCGCCGGGTCAGCCGGCAGCCCCTGGTCGACGGCGATGTGATCCGGATCGGGCACTCGGTGCTGGTCTACCGGCAGGACGGCCAGTGACTCCGCTTGCGAGGAGCAGCAGGCAGGCCGCGACGTGACCGCCGAGATCGTCCTGCAGATCTTCCGCTTCGGCTTCCTGCTGCTGCTGTGGCTGTTCATCTTCGCCGCGTTCCGCGTGGTGCGGGCCGACCTCTTCGGCGGCCGGGCCGGCCGGGTGGCCGCCGTCCCGCCGCGGGCCGCAGCGGTCACGGGCCGCAAGCGCGGCCAGAAGGGCTTCCGCACCCTCGTCGTGACCGCCGGTCCGCTCACCGGAACCAAGATCACCCTCGGCGACCAGCCGATCCTGATCGGTCGGGCCGACGACTCGACGCTGGTGCTGACCGATGACTTCGCCAGCTCCCGCCACGCCCGCCTGACCAACCGCGGGGGACAGTGGTACGTGGAGGACCTCGGCTCCACCAACGGCACCTACCTCGACCAGCAACGGGTCCAGGGACCGCTGCTGATCAACCCCGGCCAGCCGATCCGCATCGGCCAGACCGCACTGGAGCTGCGTACGTGACCCTCGTCCTCAGGTATGCGGCGAGGTCGGACCGCGGCCTGATCCGCGGCAACAACCAGGACTCGGTGTACGCCGGGCCCCGGCTGCTGGCCGTCGCCGACGGAATGGGCGGTCACGCCGCCGGCGACGTCGCGAGCAAGGTGGTCATCGCTGCGCTGGAGCACCTGGACGACGACACCCCCTCCGGTGACCTGCTGCAGTCGCTGCGCGAGGCCGTCTTCGAAGGCAGCGAGCACCTGCGCGAGGTGATCCGCGAATCACCCCAGCTCGAGGGCATGGGGACGACGCTCACCGCGATCCTGTTCGCCGGCGGTCGCCTGGGCCTCTGCCATGTCGGCGACTCCCGCGCATACCTCGTGCGCGACGGGGTCATGTCGCAGATCACGCACGACGACACGTTCGTCCAGACCCTCATCGACGACGGCCGGATCACCCCCGAAGAGGCCAACAGCCATCCGCAGCGCTCGCTGCTGCTGAGGGCGCTGAACGGCCAGGAGGTGGAACCGGACCTCTCGATGCGCGAGTCGCGGGCCGGCGACCGGTACCTGCTCTGCTCCGACGGGCTCTCCGGCGTGGTCAGCGAGGAGACGATCGCCGACGCCCTGAAGGACCCCGACCCCGAGGCCACCGCCGACCGGCTGGTCGAGCTGGCCCTGCGCAGCGGCGGACCCGACAACGTGACGGTGATCGTCGCCGACGTCATCGAGGACACCGGCGGCCGCGGCCGGGTCGACCCGGTGGTCGACGGCGCCGCCGGCGGCTACGTCGGGCAGCGCAAGGTCGACCCCAGCTCCGCGGCCGGCCGCGCCGCGCTCGCCGATCCGCCCGCACCACCGCCTCCGACGCCCACACCGCCGACGGGCGGTGGCCCCTCCGCCCGCCGCCGCCCGCTGCGAACCCTCCTGGTGGCGGTGGCCGTTCTCGTCGTGCTCGTCGGCGGAGCGGTGGGTACCTACATCTGGGCGCTCGGGCACTGGTTCGTGGGCGTCGACGGCAACGGGGACGCCGAGCAGGTCGCGGTCTTCCGCGGGCTCAACGTCTCGGTCGTCGGGTTCGACCTGTTCGAGCTGGACGACGAGACCGGCCTGGCGGTCTCCGACCTCACGCCCGCGGCGCGCAGCCGCGTCCGTGACGGCATCACCGCCACCGGCTCCTCCGACGCCGACCGGATCCTCTCCGCACTGCGCGACCAGCGGCTCCCGCTGTGTCACACCACGCCGGTCACGTCCAGCACCCCGTCCCTGCCCTCCGCCGGCGAGCCGGACACCACGGCCGGTCCGACCACGGTGGGCACCAGCCCGTCGACGACGTCGGCCCGGACGACGGACCCGTCGTCCGAGCCGGGGGTGAACTGCCGGAGGCCCAGCTGATGGGCGGCCCGACGACCGATCCCCGCGCCGCGGCCCCGGGCGCCGCGGTGCCCACCCGGCGGCGCACCGAGGCGCTACTCCTGGCGTTCGCGCTGCTGATCACCGTGGTCGCACAGTCCATCGTCGACCTGACGATCACCGGCTCACTGCGACCGGAGATGGCCGAGTTCAGCGCGTGGATCACCGCGCTGTGGGTGGTGGCCCACCTCGTCGTCCGGAAGTGGGCCTCCTACGCCGATCCGCTGCTCCTCCCGGCGGTGGCCCTGCTCGTCGGCCTCGGGCTGACCGTCATCCACCGGCTGGACCTCGCCGCCGAGCAGCCGGGCAGCACGGTCACCCGGCAGGACGCCCCGGTCCAGCTGATCTGGGCGACCCTCGGCGTCGCGCTGTTCGTCGCCGTCCTCGTGTTCGTGCGCGACCACCGACTGCTGTCCCGCTACGCCTACACGCTGGCGCTGGTCGGCCTGGGCCTGCTGGCCCTGCCGGCCCTGCTGCCGTCGTCGCTGTCGGAGGTCAACGGCGCCAAGATCTGGATCCGGCTGGCCGGCTTCTCCATCCAGCCGGGGGAGTTCGCCAAGATCTGCCTCGTCGTCTTCTTCGCCGCCTACCTGGTCGACAAGCGCGACGTGCTCGCGCTGGCCAGTCGCAAGGTGATGGGCCTCGAGCTGCCCCGCGGGCGCGACCTCGGTCCGGTGCTCGTCGCCTGGATGCTGTCGATCCTCGTGCTGGTCTTCGAGCGTGACCTGGGCAGCTCGCTGCTGCTGTTCGGCATCTTCGTGGTGATGCTCTACATCGCCACCGAGCGGTCGAGCTGGCTGCTCATCGGGGTCGGGCTGTTCGCCGTCGGCGCGTTCGTGGCCTACCACGCGTTCGGTCACGTCCGGGCGCGCGTGGACGTGTGGCTCGACCCGATGGCCTACAAGAACGGTGCGGGCTACCAGCTCGTGCAATCGTTGTTCGGGCTGGGCACCGGCGGCCTGTTCGGCGCCGGACTCGGCGGCGGCCGACCCGACCAGGTGCCGGTGGCCAAGAGCGACTTCATCGCCTCGGCGGTCGGTGAGGAGCTGGGCCTGTTCGGCCTGGTGGCGGTGATCGTCGTCTACCTGATCCTCGTCGAGCGCGGCCTGCGGACGTCGCTCATCGTGCGGGACGCGTTCGGCAAGCTGCTCGCCGCCGGCCTGGCCTTCGCCGTGGCCTGGCAGGTGTTCGTCGTCCTCGGCGGCGTCACCGGGCTGCTCCCGCTCACCGGGCTGACGACGCCGTTCCTGGCCTACGGCGGCTCGTCCCTGGTGGCCAACTTCGTGCTCGTGGCCCTGCTCGTCCGCGTGAGCGATGCCGCCCGTCGTCCGGCAGCGCCGCACGCTGCCCCGCCGCAGCGCCTGGGGGACGCACCCACCGAGGTGGTGCAGCAGTGAACGCCCCGCTGCGCCGCGTCGCGATCAGCGTTCTCGTGCTCTTCACGCTGCTGATCATCAACGTCAACTACATCCAGGTCGTCCGCTCCGACGAGCTGCGCAACAACCAGAGCAACACCCGGCTGCTCGCGGAGGAGTACGACCGCGAGCGTGGCTCGATCGTTGTGGCGGGCACCGAGATCGCGCTGTCCAAGCGCACGAACGACCGGCTGACCTTCCTGCGCCAGTACCCCGGCGCCGGGGTGTACGCGCCGGTCACCGGCTACTACTCCCTCACCTACGGCAAGACCGGGCTCGAGGCGGCCGAGAACGACCTGCTGGCCGGCACGGACCCGCGGCTGGTCTTCCGCCGCATCGCCGACCTGTTCACCGGGCGCGACCCGGCCGGCGGCAACGTCGAGCTGACCCTCGATCCCGCGGTGCAGCAGGCCGCCATGGACGGCCTGAAAGACGTCACCGGCGCCGTCGTCGCGCTCGACCCGTCGACCGGGGCGGTCCTCGGGCTGGCCAGCACGCCGACGTTCGACCCGAACCAGCTGTCCAGCCACGACCCGGCCGCGATCCGCGCCTACCGCGAGCAGCTCTCCGACGACCAGACCACGAACCAGGCGATCTCCGAGCGCTACTCCCCCGGCTCGATCTTCAAGGTGGTCGTGTCGGCGGCGGCGCTGGCCTCCGGCAACTACACCCCCGACACCGCCATCCCGGCGCCGGATCTGCTCACCCTGCCCGGCACCAGCACGACGATGCAGAACTACAACGGGGAGAGCTGCAACGGCGGCGCGGACCAGAAGCTGATCGACGCCCTGACCATCTCCTGCAACACCGCCTTCGCCGACCTCGGCATCAAGCTCGGCGAGCAGCGCATCCGGGACATGGCCGAGGCGTTCGGCATCGACGACCAGAAGTTCAAGATGCCTCTCACCGTCGTCGCGAGCACCCTCGGGAACATCGAGAACGACGCGCAGCTCGGGGTGAGTTCGATCGGCCAGCAGGACGTCCAGCTGACGCCCATGCAGGCCGCCATGATCGCCGCCGCGGTGGCGAACAAGGGCTCGCTGATGAAGCCCTACCTCGTGTCGCAGGTGCAGGCCCCCGACCTGACCGTGATCGACAAGACCGATCCCGAGGAGCTGAGCCGGCCCGTCTCCGCACAGGTCGCCGGCCAGCTCACCGACATGATGATCAGCGTCGTGAACAACGGCACCGGGCGGAAGGCGCGCATCGACGGCGTCCAGGTCGCCGGCAAGACCGGGACGGCGGAGAACGCCGGGGACGACAACTCCTGGTTCATCGGCTTCGCGCCGGCGGACCGCCCGAAGATCGCCGTCGCGGTGTTCGTCCGGCACGGCGGCCGTACCGGCGGCGACATCTCCGCGCCGATCGCCCGAGCCGTGATCCAGGCCCACCTGCAGGGACAGGGGGGCTGATGGCGCTGGCAACCGGCAGCCTGCTGGCGGGCCGCTACGAGATCACCGCCGCGATCGCGACCGGCGGGATGGGCGAGGTGTGGAAGGCGCGCGACCGGGTCCTCGACCGGATCGTGGCGGCCAAGGTGCTCAAGAGCGAGTACACCGGCGACCCGAACTTCCTGGCCCGCTTCCGCAACGAGGCGCGCCACACCGCGGCGCTGACCCACCAGAACATCGCGTCGGTCTACGACTACGGCGAGACGGTCGACGACACCGGCACCCAGCAACTGGCGTTCCTGGTCATGGAGTTCGTCGAGGGCCAGCCGCTGGTCACGATCCTGCACGACGAGGGTGCCCTGCCCGTCGACTGGACACTGCACGTCCTCGGCCAGTCCGCGGACGGGCTGTCGGCGGCCCACCGGGCCGGGGTCGTGCACCGCGACATCAAGCCCGGCAACCTCATGGTCCGCCCGGACGGCGTGGTGAAGCTGACCGACTTCGGCATCGCCCAGGCACGCGACAGCACGCCGCTCACCCGCACCGGCATGGTCGTCGGCACCGCCCAGTACCTCTCCCCGGAACAGGCCCAGGGCATGGAGGTGACCGCGGCGTCGGACGTCTACTCCCTCGGCGTGGTGGGCTTCGAGTGCCTGGCCGGGGTCCGCCCGTTCGACGGCGCCTCGCAGGTGGCCATCGCGCTGGCGCACATCAACCGGCCGCCCCCGCCGCTGCCGAGCCACGTGCCACCCGCCGTCCGCCTGCTCATCGAGCGCGCCCTGGCCAAGGACCCGGCCGACCGCTTCCCCGACGGCGCCGCCTTCGCCGAGGCCGTGCGCCGCGTCGCCTCGGGCGGCACCCTCGCCCCCGTCGCCCCCGTGGTCGGCCCGCGCACCACCCCCACGCAGGTCGTCGAGGGCGGCGTCGCCGGCGGCGCCCTGGCCGGAGGCGCCGCAGCCGCGGCGCTCGCGGAGTCCCGGACCCAGGTGATCCCGGCGACCGGACCGGGCGTCCTGGCCGCGTCCGACGGTCCGGTGACCGGGCAGGCCGGGCCGATGCCCCCGCTGCAGGCGCCCCCGGACGACGACTGGGGCGCCGCCGACGACGAGCCACCGCGCGGGCGCGGCCGGTGGGCGTGGCTCGCCGGGGCGGTGCTCCTGGTGCTGCTGCTGGTCGGCGGCGCCTGGTACCTGCTCGGCGACGGCAACCGCGGGGCGGGTGGCGCGGTGGCCACCGGCACCAGCCAGTCGGGCGCCTCGGCGACCGGGATCCTGCTGGATCCCGCCGCCTTCGTCGGCCGGCCGGCCGACGAGGTGCAGGCAACGCTCGAGGCGGCCGGCCTGAAGGTCACCCAGAAGGACGCCGACGACGCCGAGCTGGCGCAGGCGGGCACGGCGCTGGACGCCGGCGACGTCGCGGGACTGCGGCCGTCGGGAGTGGTGGCGGCCCCGGGCACCCAGGTCATCCTGCTCGTGGCGAAGAAGGCCTACGTCCCGGCCGACCGGGCGACCGGGCGACCGACGAGCACCACCCCCAAGACGACCAGCGCGCCGGCGACCACCACGCCGCCCCCGACGACGACGCCTCCCACCACGACACCGACGACCACCACGACGACGCCGCAGTCCGGGTCCTCGGCACCGCCGCCGCCGGATTCGCCGCCCGTGGAATCGCCCGTCGGCAACGGGACTCCTGCGGCGAGTGGGGCCGGGTGAGCGTGCTGGTCCCGATCTCCCCGGAATCGCCGGGATCAGCGGATACGCTCGGCGCCGACTCACCTGCTGCTGCACGCCCGTGGCACGGGGCGAGCGCGCTCGCCGACGCCCCCGTCCGGACGACCCCCCGCACCGCCCGAGAGGATCTCCGATGACCACGCCGCAGGTGCTCGGTGAGCGCTACGAGATCGGCGGGGTCCTCGGGCGGGGAGGCATGGCCGAGGTGCACCGCGGCCGCGATCTGCGGCTCGGCCGCGAGGTCGCGGTGAAGGTGCTGCGCAGCGACCTGGCCCGCGACCCGTCGTTCCAGGTGCGCTTCCGCCGCGAGGCCCAGGCGGCGGCGTCGCTCAACCACCCGGCGATCGTCGCGGTGTACGACACCGGCGAGGACCGCACCACGACGGGCGCCACTCCGTACATCGTCATGGAGTACGTCGAGGGCGAGACGCTCCGCGACGTCATCCGCCGCGAAGGGCACCTGTCCCCCGAGCGCGCGATGAGCCTCGCGGCCGACATCTGTGGCGCCCTGGACTTCAGCCACCGCAACGGCATCGTCCACCGCGACGTCAAGCCCGGGAACGTGATGATCACGCCCCAGGGCACGGTCAAGGTCATGGACTTCGGCATCGCCCGTGCTGTCTCCGACTCCGCCGCGACGATGACCTCCACGGCCGCCGTCATCGGCACGGCCCAGTACCTCTCGCCGGAGCAGGCCCGCGGCGACAGCGTGGACGCGCGGTCGGACGTCTACTCGATGGGATGCCTGCTCTACGAGCTGGTGACCGGTGCGCCCCCGTTCAGCGGTGACTCCCCGGTCGCGGTCGCCTACCAGCACGTCCGCGAGGACCCGCGGCTGCCGTCGTCCATCAACCCCGACGTCCCGCCCGCGCTGGACGCGATCCTGCTCAAGGCCATGAGCAAGAACCCGGCCAACCGGTACCAGTCGGCCGCCGAGATGCGCAACGACCTGCTGCGCGCCCTGGCCGGGCAGCGGGTCGAGGCGACGCCGGTGATGGGCGACGCCGAGAAGACGACGATCCTGGCCGCGGCGCCCGGCGGGTACGGCGGCTACCGCCAGGACGACCGGTGGGACGACGAGGACCAGCAAGCCCGCCGCCGTCGCCGGAAGATCATCGCGATAGTGGCGGTGCTCGCCGTCCTGCTGCTCGGCGGCGCGATCGCCGCGGCGATCGCCCTCAGCGGCGGCGACGCGAAGCCCACCACGCCGACGAACGTCAACGTGCCCGGTGTGCAGAACCTGGACCAGGCGGCGGCCGAGAAGGCCATCACCGATGCGGGCCTCAAGGTCGGCGACGTGAGGCAGGCCCCGAGCACCACCATCGCGGCGGGCAAGGTGATCAGCAGCGACCCGGCCGGCGGAGCCAGCGTCGCCAAGGGCAGCACGGTCAAGCTCGTCGTCAGCGCCGGGCCCGACACCATCGCCGTGCCCAACGTCGTCGGCCTCAGCGAGGACCGCGCCCGCAGCACCCTGCAGAACGCCGGATTCACCAGCGTGAGCTCACAGCCCGCCGACTCCCTGGAGGACCAGGGCAACGTCGTCGCCGTCGACCCCGCCGAGGGCCAGCAGGCCGCCAAGAACACGACGATCCGGCTGAAGATCTCCACCGGCACCATCAAGCTCCCCGACGTGAAGGGCAAGACCGCGGCGGATGCGCAGAAGGCCCTGACCGACGCCGGCTTCTCGGCCGGTCAGATCCGGACGGCCGACGCCGACGCCGGCACCGCCGCCCCGGGCACCGTGGTCAACACCGATCCCGGCGCCGGCACGGCCGTCGGGCGGGGGGACACGATCACCCTCCAGGTCGCCAAGGCCGACAACACGCGCCCCGTCCCGGACGTGCGCGGGAAGTCCGAGGCAGACGCCCGGAAGATCCTCACCGACGCCGGCTTCACGAACGTCCGGCGTCAGGACACGGAGGGCACCCCGCAGGACGCGGGGAAGGTCATCAACACCAATCCGCAGCCGGGCGAGAAGGCAGCTCCCGACGAGGAGATCGTCCTGCTGGTCGTACCCAGCTAGCCCGGCAGGCCGTCGGCCGTCGCCGCCCCGATGGCTGCCGGGTCGGGTGGCAGGCCGCATGCGGTCAGCCAGTTGGCCAGCAGCCGGTGACCGCCCTGGGTCAGCACCGACTCCGGGTGGAACTGGACACCCTCGATCGGCAGCTCGCGGTGGCGCAGCGCCATGACGGTCCCCGACTCGGTCCGACCGGTGACCTCCAGCTCGGCGGGCAGCGTGGCCGGGTCGACGGCCAGGGAGTGGTACCGGGTCGCCGTGAACGGCGACGGCAGGCCGGCCAGGATCCCCCGGCCCTCGTGCAGCACCTGGCTGGTGCGGCCGTGCAGGAGCTCCGGTGCGCGGCCCACGGCGGCGCCGAAGGCCGTGGCGATCGCCTGGTGGCCCAGGCACACCCCCAGGACCGGGAGACCCCGCTGGCCGGCCGCCCGCACCATGGGCACGGTCACGCCGGCCGCGGACGGCGTTCCCGGACCGGGCGAGAGCAGCACGCCGGCCACCCCGAGGTCGGCCGGCTCGTCGACGTCGACGGCATCGTTGCGCCGCACGATGCACGTGGCGCCCAGCTGCTCCAGGTAGTGCACGAGGGTGAACACGAAGCTGTCGACGTTGTCGACGACCAGCACCGGACGCCCGGTCACTCCGCGGTCGCGTACTGCAGCGTCAGCAGGTTGGTGTATGCCGGCACGGTGACCTGCGCCCGCTCGCGCACCGAGAAGGTCAGCCCGAAGGCGTCGACCGCCTGCTGGAGGTCGGCCACCTGACGCGAACCCGCCAGCTGGGTGCGGATCGCGGCGGCGTCGCCGATGGCGGTGATGACGAACGGGGGCGAGTAGGTGCGCCCCTGGAGCAGCAGGGTGTTGCCGACGCACCGGATGGCGCTGGTGGCGATCAATCGCTGGTCCATGATCGCCACCCCGTCGGACGCCGCCGCCCACACGGCGTTCACCACGGCCTGGACGTCGGACTGGTGGATCACCAGGTCGTCGGGCCGGGCGTTGACCGGCAGGCTGCCGTCGGGCCGGGCAGGGGCGTCGTCGAGGGTGATGACCACGCCCGGGCCGGTCAGCGGGACCAGCCCGGCGGAGACGGCGCCCGCATCTCCCGCCCGCTGGGCCGCCCCCACCGCACTGTCCCGGGTGCCCGCCTGCTTGGTCAACCGCTGGACCTGGGCCTGCAGGTCCGAGAGCTCACTCGCCTGGCGGGCGATCGCGGCCTCACGGGTGGCGATCAGCCCCGACAGCTCGGTGACGTCACCGGCCCGCAGGTCGGTGCCCTGGGCGGTCCGTCCGGACGTCGCGAAGAGCAGTCCGGCGGCCAGTGCCACCACCGGGACCAGCACGCTCCAGGCCGACGGACGGCGCCCGCGCAGCGTCCAGCGCGCCACGAGCCACCTCCTCGCCCGTCCCGGCACGTTCCGAGTTCCCCCAGAGCTTAGGCTGGGGAGCAGTACCGGCCGGAGTGACGGCCCGGCCCCCGGAGGGAGAACGCAGGTTGCCCAAGTCCAAGGTGCGCAAGAAGTCGGCCTACACACCGCCGGAGGGTGTGCTGCAGTCGCGCGCCGCGCAGGCTCGCGTCGCCCAGCCAAGCCCGCGCTGGTACGCCCCGCTGATGGTCGCGCTGATGGTCATCGGCCTGCTGTGGATCGTCGTCTACTACGTCGCCGGTGACCGCATCCCGTTCATGGTCACCCTCGGCCCGTGGAACTTCGCGATCGGCTTCGGCGCCATGGTGGCGGGGTTGGTCATGTCGATGCGCTGGCGCTGAATCGGCGTCCGCATACCGCAGGCCCTCGTCCCCTTCGGGGGGCGGGGGCCTTCGTCGTTCCTGGTTGCACCGCTGTGCACAGAGCGATGCTCCGTCCACAGGTCGACATGGCGCTCCACCCCCAGGGTTGTCCACCGTGTGTGGAGAGACGGAACGGACCCGAACCGCTCTGACCTGGCCTTTTCGGGCGGGTGGGACGGATGTGACGTGACGCGCACGCCGGTAACTACACGGGTGTGAGTCTGTCCCCAGCTGTGTACCCAGCTGTGGATGTGTCGACTTGGCGGCGGCGGTGAGGCAGTCGACCGACGCCTTGCCGGGACCGCTCCTGCCCGTCCTGACCTGGAGGTACACGCGTGCCGGTGACCCAGCGGAAGCGGCTCGCGACGGATCGGTCGGTCACTTTCCGGATCCCGCCTGGGAGGCTGGGGACATGCAGTGGTCTCCGCGCCCGGGTGAGACCGTGGCCCTGGTCGTCGTCGCCCTCGGCCTCGTGCTGGCCGTGGTCGTGCTCGACACCCCCGGCCGATTGCTCGTCGGCGCAGGAGCGCTGCTGTTGCTGGCCCTGGGCGCGCGCGACGTCGTCGCG
Organism: Blastococcus sp. OS1-29; assembly: GCF_057628075.1. Classification (NCBI taxonomy): domain Bacteria; kingdom Bacillati; phylum Actinomycetota; class Actinomycetes; order Geodermatophilales; family Geodermatophilaceae; genus Blastococcus; species Blastococcus sp. OS1-29. The sequence goes on along the minus strand of NZ_JBXXJK010000009.1, from coordinate 117,073 downwards.
AGGCCGCGGCTGACCGCGGACGGCGACGGGGTCGACGTCCGCACCCTGGCCGGGCGACAGCACCTGCCGTGGCCGGGGCTCCGGGTGCGCGTACGGGACAGCCGTCGGCTGGGGATGCGCATCCGGACCCTCGAGCTGGACACGTCCGCCGGCCCGCACGACGACGGAGTTCTCGTGGTCCTCGGCCGGCGCGACCTGGGAGCCGATCCGGCAGAGGTAGCCCGGGCCTTGCAGGCCCTCGACCCCGCGGCGTCCTAGCGGCCGTAGACCACGATCGTCGGGGCCGTGACGATCACGACCACCAGGACGACGGCGAGCAGGACGAGTGCGGCGGCCTCCAGCTGCGGACGGCGCCGAGTGGCGATCAGGACCCCCGCGGTCGCGGCGCCGGCCACCAGGCCCCCCAGGTGCCCGAGCAGCGAGACCCCCGGCAGAAAACTGATGACCACGTTGATCGCCAGCAGCGTCAGCAGGCCGCGCAGGTCCTGCCGCCGGACGATCATCAGCACGCCGAGGCCACCGAGCAGGCCGTAGATGGCGGTGGAGGCGCCGGCGACCGGTTGCAGAGGGTTGCCGAACAACTGGATCGATGCAGCGCCACCGAGCGCTGACAGCAGGTAGAGCGCGAGGAAGCGCCAGCGCCCCAGCTGCCGCTCCAGCTCCGAGCCGAAGACCAGCACCGCCAGCATGTTCAGAGCCAGGTGGACCGGTCCGATGTGCAGGAACGCCGCGGTGAGCGCACGCCACCACTCACCACTGCTGACCGCGACCGGGAACTGGTCCAGCCGGGCGAACAAGGTGGAGAGGTTGTTGTCGAGCGGCGAGAAGCCCTCGACGGCTGCCACCAGCGCGGTGGCGACGAACATCGCGAGGTTGATCGCGATCAGGGTGAGGGTGACCGCGCCCCATCGGCGCCCCGCCGCCTGCAAGCCGCCGCCACGCACGCGGCGGACCGAGGCGTTGCCCTCCCGGACACACTCCGGGCACTGGAACCCGACCGAGGCAGGGATCATGCACTCGGGGCAGATCGGTCGGCCGCACCGGGCGCAGGCGATGCCGGTGGGCCGGTCCGGGTGGCGGTAGCAGCACAAGGACCCCGTCCCCCCCACCCCTCGCTCACTCGGGGCGGGCCCCTGGACGGGGCCTTCGCCGGCGTTTGGCGTCAGCTGCGCTGCACCTCGACGGACTCGATCACGACGTCGTCCACCGGCTTGTCGTTGCGCCCGGTGGTCACCTTGGCGATCGCATCGACGACGTCGCGGCCGGCCTGGTCGGCGACCTCACCGAAGATCGTGTGCTTGCGGTTGAGGTGCGGCGTGGGACCGACGGTGATGAAGAACTGCGACCCGTTGGTGCCGGGGCCTGCGTTGGCCATGGCCAGCAGGTACGGGCGGTCGAAGGCCAGCTCGGGGTGGAACTCGTCGCCGAACTGGTAGCCCGGGCCACCGAAGCCCTGACCGAGCGGGTCGCCGCCCTGGATCATGAACCCGTCGATGATGCGGTGGAAGATCGTCCCGTTGTACAGGGGGTCCGTCGTCTTCTCACGCGTGGCCGGGTGGGTCCACTCGCGGCGGCCCTCGGCCAGGTCCGCGAAGTTGGCGACCGTCTTGGGAGCGTGGTCCGGGAAGAGGTCGACGGTGATGTCGCCGTGGTTGGTGTGCAGCACCGCGCGCCGGGCGGGGGAGGTCGATTCAGTCACCCCTCCACTCTGCCACCGTTCGGCGGAGCGGGGCCGACCCGGTCCCGGAGGAGGGTGGTCAGTGGGTGGAGACGAGGGGAATCGAACCCCTAACCCCCGCCTTGCAAAGGCGGTGCTCTGCCAATTGAGCTACGTCCCCGGAGGGTGGGTCTGTCGGGCGGCTCAGCGGGCCGACGGGGTGCTGACCGCCTGCGGGCCGCGGGTGGCCTCGTGCCAGAGGTCCGCCTCGACCTTGCCGCCGGCGCGCTTGCGGATCGCCGCCACGGCCCCGGCCGCGACTGCGGCCAGCATCAGCTTCTTGAGCACGCGGAGTACCTCCTCGGGCGATCGGTGCGCGGCTGCCGGTGCTCGCGCGCCCGACAGCCTGGCACACGGGTGGGCCTGGGAGGACTTGAACCTCCGGCCTCATCCTTATCAGGGATGCGCTCTAACCAACTGAGCTACAGGCCCGTGAACCGGAGGCAACTCTACCTGGCCAGGTGATCGCCCTTGAGGGAGGGGGGAGCCGACTCGACGACGGAACCGCGGGTCCGCGCAGGCGTGGCATGACGCGCTCACCGCAGCCAGGGAACGGCTCCTGGCCGCGGTGCGGTCCGGAGGACCGCAATGTCATAGCCTAGTCGCGCTCCGAAAGCGTGAGCTCCAGGCCGCCGACGAGGTCGGAGCAGAGGTTGTAGATGAACGTGCCGACGGTGCACAGCGCCGTCATGAGCACAACGTTGATGGCCCCGATGACCGCCGCGCCCCAGAACACCAGACCCGGGGTGATGACGTCACCGCCACTCTTGGGGCCCGACGAGGAGCCGAGCTGCCCGAAGAGGTCGTTGAGGGTGTCGAAGACGCCGAGGGCGCTGAGCACGCCGTAGAGCACTGCGACGGCGACCATCCAGATGAAGAACAGCGCGATCGACAGGACCAACGAGATCTTCAGGGCCGACCAGGTGTCGATGTGCCTCAGCTGCAGGCGCGCCCGACGCGGACCGCGGCTCTTCGCAGCACCCCGGCCTCGGCCGCGCGCCGGGGTGGTCGCCTCGGACGCGGCGGCGCCGGTGGCCGCTCCGGCCGCGGAGCTGCCCGTCGCCGGGGGAACCGGGGGCGCGCCGGGAGGGCCGCCCGCCGGCTGCGCCGGCGTCCCGGACCCCGAGGTGCCGGTGTCGGCGGGGCCCTGCGCCCGCTGCGACCCCGTCGTGGGGATCGACTGGGTGGCAGAGGCCGGCGCGGGCGCCCCCGGAGTGGCGGTCTCCGTCGGCGCTGCTGAGTCTCCGGCGCTGTCCCCGGTGCGGAACCCGGTGCGCACCGAACTCGGCGTCCGGTCGCTCATGCCAGTCTCCCGTTCCCCTGCGGCACGGGCCGCGTCGTCGTTAGCCGTCACATTAGGCGTCGGGCTCGTCGTTGTCCGTCGTACGGGCGATTGCCACGATCGACACGTCCTCGGGCAAGTTCATGAGCTTGACACCCATGGTGGCCCGATCCTTGTTGTGCCGCACCCCGTTGACCGGCGTGCGGATCACCCCGCCGCTGGAGGTGATGGCGTAGAGCTCGTCGCCCAGGGTCACGGCCAGCGCACCGACCAGGGCACCCTTGCGCGCCTTCGGGTCGGCGGTCAGGACGCCCTTGCCGCCGCGGCCCTGCGCCGGGTAGTTCTCGATCCCGGTCCGCTTGGCGAATCCGCGCTCGGTCGCGACGAGGACGTCCACCCCCTCCTCGACGACCATCATCGAGAGCAGCCGGTCGTCGTCGGACAGCGAGATGCCTCGCACGCCCTCGGTCGCGCGTCCCATCGGCCGCAGGGCGGTGTCGTCGGCGGTGAAGCGGATGGACATCGCCTTCTGGGTGACCAGGAGCAGGTCCTGCTCGGGGTCGATCAGCACGGCGCCGACCAGCTCGTCGCCGTCCCGCAGGTTGATCGCGATGACGCCGCCCTGGCGGGGGGAGTCGAAGTCGGTCAGCCGGGTCTTCTTCACCTGCCCGCGCGCAGTGGCCAGCGCCAGGTACGGGGCGACCGAGTAGTCCTTGATCTGCATGACCTGGGCGATCTTCTCGTCCGGCTGGAACGCGAGGATGTTCGCCACGTGCTGGCCGCGCGCGGTGCGGTTGGCCTCGGGCAGTTCGTAGGCCTTGGAGCGGTAGACCCGCCCCTTGTTGGTGAAGAAGAGGATCCAGTCGTGGGTCGACCCCACGAAGAAGTGGTCGACGATGTCGTCCTGCTTCAGCTGGGCACCCATCACGCCCTTGCCGCCGCGGCGCTGCGACCGGTAGAGGTCGCTCTTCGTCCGCTTCGCGTAGCCGGTGCGGGTGATGGTGACGACGACCTCCTCCTCCGCGATGAGGTCCTCCATCGAGACGTCGCCCTCGTTGGCCACGAACTGGGTGCGCCGGTCGTCGCCGTACTTCTCGACGATTTCGGTGAGCTCGTCGCGAACGATCTGCCGTTGCCGCTCCGGTGAGGCGAGGATCGCCTCGAGGTCGGCGATGCGGGCCTCGATCTCGGCCAGCTCGTCCATGATCCGCTGGCGCTCGAGGGCGGCCAGCCGGCGCAGCTGGAGGTCGAGGATGGCGACGGCCTGGATCTCGTCGACGTCCAGGAGCTCCATCAGGCCGGTGCGGGCGGCGTCGGCGGACTCGCTGCTGCGGATGAGCGCGATGACGGCGTCGAGCTGGTCGAGGGCCTTGGCGTAGCCGCGCAGGATGTGCGCGCGCTCCTCGGCCTTGCGCAGGCGGTACCGGGTACGCCGCTGGATGACCTCGATCTGGTGGTGCACCCAGTTCCGGACCAGCTCGTCGAGGCGCAGCGTGCGCGGGACGCCGTCGACGATCGAGAGCATGTTGCAGCCGAACGACGTCTGCAGCTGGGTGTGCTTGTAGAGGTTGTTCAGCACGACCTTGGCGACGGCGTCGCGGCGCAGCGTGATGACCAGCCGGCGGCCGACACGGTCGCTGGACTCGTCGGCGATCTCGCTGATGCCCTGGAGGCGGCCCTCCTTGACGCCCTCGGCGATCGCCTCGGCGAGGTTGTCCGGGTTGACCTGGTACGGCAGTTCGGTGACGACCAGCTGCACCCGGCCGCGGGAGTCCTCCTCCACGGTGACGACGGCGCGCATGCGCACCGAGCCCCGGCCGGTGCGGTAGGCGTCCTCGATGCCTTCGCGGCCGACGATGAGGCCGTGGGTCGGGAAGTCGGGGCCCTTGATCCTCGCCATGCACGCGGTCAGGGCCTCCTCGGCCTCGGCCTCCGGGTGGTCGAGCATCCAGAAGACGGCCTCGGCCACCTCGCGCAGGTTGTGCGGGGGCATGTTCGTCGCCATGCCGACCGCGATGCCGGCGGAGCCGTTGACCAGCAGGTTCGGGATCCGCGCGGGCAGGACGACCGGCTCCTGGGTGCGGCCGTCGTAGTTGCCCTGGAAGTCGACGGTCTCCTCGTCGATGCCGGCGAGCATCTCCATCGCCAGCGGGGTGAGCCGGCACTCGGTGTTGTGGCTGACGAAGCCGTTCGTGATGAAGGCGTGGTCGTCGGTCTCCACCTTCAGGGAGAAGACGGGCGCCCTGCCGGCGTCCTCGACGGACGCAACCTCGGCGTAGTGGAAGCGGCCGTCGACGAGCGGCGCCACGACTGCGAGGGCCTCGGCGTTGGTGACGTTGGCCTCGATGACCTCGCGGTCGCGTTCCCACCGCTCGATACGGTCGATGTTGTGCCGGCGCAGCCAGTCGCGCTCGGTGAAACGGCCGGCGCCCGTGGCTCGCAGGAAGTCGGCGACGTAGGGCACGTGGTCCGCCGACATCGCGGTGCTCTCCGCGGGCACCTGGGCAAGCTCCGTCTCGAGCTTGGCCTGCTTGCGCATCAGGAAACCGACACGCGCGGCGAACAACCTGGCATCGCGCCGGTTGCTGACGACCACCTTGATCTCCCCGTTGTCGTACCGGCACAGCCGGGACACCACGCCGAACTCGAGCAGCAGCTGCTGCACCTCGCGCGCCAGGCGATCACTCCGCGTGGAGTAGCTGACCTGGATCGTGTTGCGCGGCAGCAGAGACGACGAACCGTCACCCTCGAACAGCGCCTGCAGGAAGAGCCGGCGGGTGCCGGTGGTCGAAGTCCAGACGAACGCCGGCACCTGCTTGCGGGCACTGCGCTGGGCGACCATCTCGCCCAGGTCGGTGCGCATCAGGGCGGCCATGTTCCGAATCCGGATCCGGGACAACGTCTTCCCGGATGGCATGACCTCAGACGACAACGTGCGAGGGCCGCCAACGTGCCGGTCGTAGGCCACCACGACAGCGTCGAAGAAGTCCTTGTCCGAGTTGGCGAATTCGGCAGCCCCTGCCGAGACGTACCCCTCGCTCACGAAGGCGCCGGCCAGCAGGGCGGCATCGGCGTCACCGGTCGAGGGGACGTCGATCTCTTCGCGGGGCGTCCGCTGTAGGACGACGCGGTCGGCGGGCCGGATCTCGTCGAGCAACTTCCAGAGGAGCGTCGGGACACCCAGCACGCTGACCAGGCAGAGCACAGGGTGGTTGCCAGTGGCGGTCAGCGCATAGCCACCGGTGGTGGTGAGCGTCTTCACCGGGTGGGTGCCGGAGTGGAAGATCGTGCTGGCGAGCACCGGGTCGCCGTTGCGGTCGAGCACCTTCAGTCCGAGCTCGCGCTCGCTGTTCGGCGCCATGCCTGCAGCGAGCTCGCCCATCGGCACCGTTCCGTCGACGGTGCGGATCAATGCGTCGGCCGTCACACAGTACCGCATGGCGGCCGCCGGGTCGTTGCCTGGCGAGCCGAAGTTCCCCTGGCCGTCGATCAGCGGGTAGCGCATCGACCACGGCTGGGCGAGCCGGACGAGGGCGTCGTAGATCGCCGAGTCGCCGTGGGGGTGGTAGTTGCCCATGACCTCGGCGACCGGGCGGGCGCACTTCACGTACCCGCGGTCGGGGCGGAAGCCCTGGTCGTACATCGCGAACAGGACCCGGCGGTGCACCGGCTTGAGGCCGTCGCGGACCTCCGGCAGGGCGCGGCCCACGATGACGCTCATCGCGTAGTCGATGTAGCTGCGCTGCATCTCCTGCTGGAGGTCGACCGCCTCGACGCGGTCGCGGCTCGGTGTCTCGGTCACAGGTCAGTTCTCCGGGTGTTGATGGGCGAGCAGGGCGGGCGGCCGATCGACTCAGACGTCGAGGAAGCGGACGTCCTTCGCGTTGCGCGTGATGAAACTGCGGCGGGCCTCGACGTCCTCACCCATGAGGATGCTGAAGATCTCGTCCGCGGCGGCCGCGTCATCCAGGGTCACCTGGCGCAGGATCCGGGTCTCGGGGTTCATCGTGGTCTCCCACAGCTCACTGGCGTTCATCTCGCCGAGCCCCTTGAACCGCTGGATCATCTCGTCCTTGATCTTGCGGCCACCCTCGACGCCGGCCTTGATGACCGCGTCGCGCTCCTTGTCGCTGTAGGCGTAGTCGTCGCCCACCTTGCCGCCCCACTTGATCTTGTACAGCGGGGGCTTGGCCAGGTACACGTACTGGCCCTCGACCAGCGGCCGCATGAAGCGGAACAGCAGCGTCAGCAGCAGCGTGCTGATGTGCTGGCCGTCGACGTCGGCGTCGGCCATCAGGACGATCTTGTGATAGCGCAGCTTGGTGATGTCGAACTCGTCGTGGATCCCGGTGCCGAAGGCGGTGATCATCGACTGGACCTCGGTGTTCTTCAGCACCCGGTCGATGCGCGCCTTCTCGACGTTGATGATCTTGCCGCGGATGGGCAGGATCGCCTGGTACATCGAGTCGCGGCCGGACTTGGCCGAGCCGCCGGCCGAGTCACCCTCGACGATGTAGACCTCGGAGTTGCGCGGGTCGGTGGACCGGCAGTCGGCCAGCTTGCCCGGCAGCCCGCTGACCGAGAGCAGGCTCTTGCGGGCGAGTTTGCGGGCGTCCTGCGCGGCGCGGCGGGCCCGGGCGGCCGAGGCGGCCTTGGTGATGATCGTCTTCGCGTCGGTCGGGTTCGCCTCGAACCAGTGGCCGATCTGCTCGTTGCAGACCCGCTGCACGAAGCCCTTGACCTCGGTGTTGCCGAGCTTGGTCTTCGTCTGGCCCTCGAACTGCGGGTCGCCCAGCTTGACCGAGATGATGGCGGCCAGACCCTCGCGGATGTCGTCGCCGGTGAGCTTGTCGTCCTTCTCCTTGAGGATCTTCTTGTCCACGGCGTACCGGTTCACGATCGAGGTCAGCGCCGCGCGGAAGCCCTCCTCGTGAGTGCCGCCCTCGTGGGTGTTGATCACGTTCGCGAAGGTGTGCACCGACTCGGAGTAGGCGTCGGACCACTGCATGGCGACGTCGACCGACATCCGCATGTCGTTCTTGCCGAGGCCCTCGGCGGAGAAGCCGATGACCTTCTTGTGGATCGGGGTCTTGCGCCGGTTCAGGTGGGCGACGAAGTCGACCAGGCCGCCGTCGTACTTGTAGGTGATCTCGGTCGGCTCGAACGCCTGCTCGTCGGCCTCCACCGGTGCGGCGTGGACGGCGAGGGACTCCTCGCCCACCCCGGTCTCCGCCTTGCCGTGCCCGGGCCGCTCGTCGCGCAGGACGATCGTCAGGCCCGCGTTCAGGAACGCCATCTCCTGCAGGCGGCGGTTGATCGTGTCGAACGAGTAGTCGGTCGTCTCGAAGATGTCGCCGTCGGCCCAGAAGGTGATCGCGGTGCCCTGCTTCTTGGTCGGGCCCACCTTCACCAGGGGCTCCGGCTTGGCCAGGTCGTAGCGCTGGAACCACTCGGTGCCGTCCCGCCAGACGTTCACCTCGAGCCGCTTCGACAGCGCGTTGACGACGGTGACGCCGACGCCGTGCAGACCACCGGAGACGCCGTAGCTCTTGCCGTCGAACTTCCCGCCCGCGTGCAGGACGGTCATGATCACCTCGATGGTGGGCCGCTTCTCCACCGGGTGCATGTCGACCGGGATGCCACGGCCGTTGTCCTCGACCCGGACACCGCCGTCGGCCAGCAGCGTCACGCGGACGGTGTCGCAGAAGCCGGCCAGCGCCTCGTCGACCGAGTTGTCCACGACCTCCCACACCATGTGGTGCAGGCCTCGCTCGCCGGTGGAGCCGATGTACATACCGGGGCGCTTGCGGACCGCCTCGAGCCCCTCGAGGACGGTGATGGAGCTGCCGGAGTAGGCGTTCTCGGTCTTCGGTCGAGCGACCACGTGGGGCCTTTCGTTCGCGCAATCGGCGCCAGCCAGCCCCCTCGGCGTTCCGGGGCGGATGGGCGCAGAACGGCACTGAGCCGGTTGCTGGCGGTTTCTGCTGTCCACGATACCGGGTGGGGTGACAGGAATGCCGCCGTCCACGGGCCTGACGGACTTTCTGGGCCACTTTCGCCACGTCCGCCACCACCGATGCTGCCCGGGGGGTCGACACGCCGTCCTCGGGGCTCTGGTCGCCCCCGAGCGCGGCTCAGGCGCGCACCGGACACTCGAGGCATGCGGACCTGTCTCGTCACCGGCGCAACGGGCTACATCGGCGGGCGGCTGGTCCCGGAACTCCTGGGGGCCGGGCACCGGGTGCGCGTGATGACCCGCAGTCCCGAGCGACTGCGCGACCACCCCTGGGCCGGGGACGTCGAGGTGATGCGTGCCGACGCCACGTCCCCCGGCGAGGTCGCGGCCGCCTGCACCGGCGTGGACGTCGTCTACTACCTGATCCACGCGCTCGGCAGCGGGCCCGCGTTCGAGGCGACGGACCGGCGGACGGCGCACGTCATGGCCCACGCCGCCAAGGAGGCCGGCGTCGGCCGGCTGGTCTACCTCGGTGCCCTGGTGCCCGCCGAGGAGGAGCTCTCGCCGCACCTGCGGTCGCGGACCGAGGTCGCCGAGATCCTGCTCGCCTCCCGCGTGCCGACAGCGGTGCTGCGGGCCGCCATCGTGCTCGGCTCCGGATCAGCCTCGTTCGAGATGCTGCGGTACCTCACCGAGCGCCTGCCGGTGATGGTGACACCCCGGTGGGTGCACAGCCGCATCCAGCCGATCGCCGTCCGGGACGTGCTGCGGTACCTCGTCGGCTGCGCGGACCTCCCGCCGTCGGTCTCGCGGTGCTTCGACATCGGCGGCCCCGACGTCATGAGCTATGCCGAGATGATGCAGCGCTACGCGGCGGTCGCCGGCCTGCCGCGGCGGCGCATCCTGCCGGTGCCGCTGTTCACCCCGTCGCTGTCCAGCCACTGGGTGGGCCTGGTGACGCCGGTGCCGGCGGGGATCGCCCGGCCCTTGGTGGAGTCGCTGCGCAACACCGTCGTCTGCGGCGAGCACGACATCGCGGGCTTCGTGCCGGATCCACCGGAGGGTCTCCTCGGCTTCGACGACGCGGTCCGGCTGGCGCTGGAGCGGGTGCGCGACTCCGCCGTGGCCACGCGCTGGGCGTCCGCGTCGGTCCCGGGCGCGCCGTCCGGCCCGTTGCCGACCGATCCCGCGTGGGCGGGCGGCAGCCTCTACCTCGACGAGCGGACCCGGGCCACCACCGCGGCACCGGACCAGGTCTGGCGGGTGGTCGAGGGCATCGGTGGCGACAACGGCTGGTACTCGTTCCCGCTCGCCTGGACGGTCCGCGGCTGGCTCGACCGGCTGGCCGGGGGAGTCGGGCTGCGCCGGGGGCGCCGGGACCCGCATCGGCTCTTCGTCGGTGACGCGCTGGACTTCTGGCGGGTCGAGGAGCGCGACCCGGGCCGGCTCCTCCGGCTGCGGGCGGAGATGCGGCTGCCCGGGCTGGCCTGGCTGGAGTTCCACGTGGAACACGACAGCGCCGAGAGCGGGCCGGGGACCACCGTGCTCCGCCAGCGCGCCACCTTCGCCCCCCACGGGCTGGCCGGGCACCTCTACTGGTGGGCGATCGCCGGCTTCCACGGCATCGTGTTCGGCGGGATGGTGCGGGGCGTCGTCCGCGCGGCCGAGGCGGCCGACGCCCCGGCGGCCGATCAGTAACCCGCCGCCAGCGTCCCCACGAGCGCTGTCAGCAACCGGACGTGGTGCTCGATGAGCAGGGGGCGGTGACCGTCGGGCCGGATGGCGGCGAGATGCCCGGCGCCGGTCCAGAACTCGTCGCCGTCGTCGGTGCCCAGCAAGAGTCCCTGCACCGCCGGGTCCTGCACGAGCCGGCGCACCTGCGGCCCGTCCTCACCGGCGAGCAGCAGCCAGCGGGCGTCGAACGCCTCGTTCCCGCTCGGCACGGGGACGAGGCCACCGGTCCGGTGCCGCCAGAAGCGGGCCGGCGACAGGCGCAGCCCCGGGACGGCGCCGAGCAACGGGGCCGCCGTCACCGCGTACTTCGGGACGACGGAGCGTCCGAGCGGGTAGACGATGTCGAAGGCGACGACCTCCAGGGTGCCCGCGCGGCCACGCAGCACGCTGGCGGGGCGGGCCTCCTTGCCCGGTCGCACCGGGGCGGATGCGACGAGGTCCCGCAGCACGGCGTCCTGCGGGCTCTCGCCGTCGGAGATGGTCCAGCCGTGCTGCAGCGCCCAGCCCTGGGCTCCGACGAGGTCGGTCTCGACGGTGAACGCGCGCTGAAGCTGATCGGGGCCAGGTACCACGGTGTCGGGACGCGGGGCCCTTTCCGGCTCCGCGGGTGGCAGATCCCAGCCGGCCGGCTGCCACGGGGACGACCCGGCCGGTTCGGAGCCCGCGCCGCCACCGAGGTGCTCGGGCTCCCGCCAGCCGCTGCCCGAGTCGTCGTCGTCGCGGTCGTTGCGTCCGCTCATCGCCGTCCGCCCATGCCGTGGTCCTCCTCAGCCGTAGGTGTCGCGCGGTCCCCGGCCGCGCACCGTGCGCGGGCCCTTCTTCCAGTTCGGCGCCGTCGGACCGACAACGCGCAACCGGGTCACGACGTCCCCGCCCACCTGGGCGCGCAGCTTGCCGAGGATCGTCGGAGCCAGCAGCCGCAGTTGGGTGGCCCACGCCGTGGACTCCGCAACCACCAGCAACTCGCCCTCGGTCAGGGTCTGCGGGGCACAGTGCGCGGCGATCTCCGGCCCGACGAGTGTCGACCACCGGCCGAACACCGCGCCGACCCGGGTCCGCTCCGACCAGTCCTGCTCGGTGACCAGGGAGTCGACGAGCCGGCCCAGCGGCTGGGGGTCGTCGGCGCCGGGACCGGCGCCGGTCCACTTCCGACGTGGCCCGGCGATCCGCCGCCGGGTCGGCTGGGGACGGGCGGCGGACGCGGCCCGGGCCGCCTCGAGGGCGGCGCGGGCGATGTCGCTGGGCCGGCCCGGCCGCTCGTCGTTCACTGCGCCTCCACCTCGACGGCCGCCTCCACCGCTTCCTTCACCACGACCGCGATGCCGTCACCGACCTCGACCCGGACGCCCCGCAGTTCGGCGGGCACGTCGTCGACCACGGCGGCGGTGATCAGGGTCTGCTCGGCGGACCGGGCGACCGAGGCCAGCGCCGCCCGACGCTGCGCGTCCAGGGTCGCGAAGACGTCGTCCAGGATCAGGATGGGGTCCTCGCCGTCGGCCCTCAAGAGGGCGAAGGTCGCGAGTTTCAGGGCGAGCGCCAGCGACCAGCTCTCCCCGTGGCTGGCATAGCCCTTGGCCGGCGCCGGGCCGAGGTGGATCACGAGGTCGTCGCGGTGGGGGCCGACCAGGGTCATGCCCCGGTCCAGCTCGTCGGTGCGCCGTTCGGCGACCCGATCGCGCATCGCGGCGGTCAGGTCTGCGGCGGTCGGCAGCGTCGCCCCCGGTGTCAGCGCCGTCCCGTCACCGGCCAGCGGCACGGTGGAGGAGTAACCGAGACCCGCGGGGACGGCGTCGCTGCCGGCCACGTCCGAGTAGGCGCGCGTCATGTGCGGGGCGAGGTCGGCGACCAGCTGCAGCCGCGCCGCGAGCAGCTGGCCACCCACGTCGGTGAGGTGGCCGTCCCAGACGTCGAGGGTCTCGATCGCCTTGCCCCGCGCCAGCCGGGCGGTCTTCAGCAGGGCGTTGCGCTGCTTGAGCACGCGGTCGTAGTCGGCCCGGACGCCGGCCAGCCGGGGGGTGCGGGTGACCAGCAGCTCGTCGAGGAAGCGCCGGCGCTCGGTCGGGTCGCCGCGCACGAGAGCGAGATCCTCGGGGGCGAACAGCACCGTGCGGACGACGCCCAGCAGCTCGCGCGGCCGCGGCAGCGGGCCCCGGTTGATCTGCACCCGGTTCGCCCGCCCGGGGTTGATCTCGATCTCGACCAGCAGCTCGCGGTCGCCCCGGCGCAGGGCCGCCCGCACCACCGCCTGCGCGTCGCCGTGCCGGACCAGCGGCGCGTCGGAGGACACCCGGTGACTGCCCATCGTGGCGAGGTACCCGACCGCCTCCACCAGGTTGGTCTTGCCCTCGCCGTTGCGGCCGACGAACACCGTGGGCCCGGGGCCGAGCGCCAGATCGACCCGTTCCCAGCTGCGGAACGAGCCGAGCTGCAGGTGCCGGACGTACATACCCTCAGCTCTCTGGCGCTCGCGTTCCGGGACGGCCACCCTTCAGGGTCCCGTGCCGAGCCTGCGAGGCGTGGGGGGAAGGGTGAGCCTTTCTCAGGCGGGCTTCTCGGCCTCCTGCGCCCGGACGGCGTGCACGGCGTGCCCACCGAACTGGTTGCGCAGCGCCGCGACCGCCTTCATGGTCGGGGAGTCGTCCTGGCGGGAGGCGAACCGCGCGAACAGCGAGGCCGAGATGGCCGGCATCGGGACGGCGTTCTCGATCGCCTGCTCGACGGTCCAGCGCCCCTCGCCCGAGTCCTCGGCGTAGCCGGTGATCTGGTCGAGGTTCGGGTCCTCGTCCAACGCCCGCACCAGGAGGTCGAGCAGCCAGGAGCGGATGACCGTGCCCTGGGTCCAGGACTTGATCACGCCGGGCACGTCCTCGACCAGGTCGACGGCGGTGAGCAGCTCGTAGCCCTCGCCGTAGGCCTGCATCATCGCGTACTCGATGCCGTTGTGGACCATCTTGGAGAAGTGGCCGGCGCCCACCGGGCCGGCGTGCACGAAGCCGGCGTCACCGGTGTGCTCCTGGCCGGACTCGTCGACCTGCACCGGCGGCTTGAGCGCGTCGAAGATGGGCTGCACCTTGGCGACGTCGTCCTTGGTGCCGCCGACCATCAGGGCGTAGCCGTTCTCCAGGCCCCAGACGCCGCCGGAGACGCCTGCGTCGATGTAGCCGATGCCCTTCTCGCGCAGCATCACGTCGTGCAGCTGGTCGTCGGTGAACTTGGAGTTGCCGCCGTCGACGACGACGTCGCCCTCGCTCAGGAGCTCCCCCAGCTGCTTGACGGTCTCCCGCGTCGGTTCGCCGGACGGGACCATCACCCAGACGACCCGGGGTGCCTGGAGCGCTTCGACAAGGGCCTCGAGGCTGTCCACGTCCCGCTTGCCCGGCGAGTGGTCGAACCCGACGACCTCGTGACCCGCGCGGCGGATCCGCTCGGACATGTTGCCGCCCATCTTGCCCAGACCGATCAGCCCCAGCTGCACGATGTCGTCCCCTCTCAGCGCTTCTGCGATTCGGTGTTCATCGTGCCCTGTGCGTCGAACCGAGGCCGAGCTAGCCGGGGAGCCGCACCGGCATGATCAGGTAGCGGTAGGTACCGGGCCGCTCGGCGGGCTTGCCGTCGTCGTCCGTGGCCGGCTCGTTGACGCCGGACAGGACGGCGGGCTTGAGCGGGCTGGTGAAGTCCATCCGCGCCCGCGCGGTGTGCACCGCGGCCAGACCGTCGAGCAGGAACGTCGGGTTGAAGCCGATGGTCAGCGGCTCGCCGTCGAACTCCACGTCGCAGCGCTCCTCGGCCTGTCCCTCGTCGTCCGTCCCGCCGGCACGCAGCGTCACCTGACCCGAGGTGAACTCGCAGCGCAGCGGGGTCCCGCGCTCGGCGACCAGGGCCACGCGCTTGGCGGCGTCGGTGAACAGCCCGACGGGAAGGACGGCGTTGGCGGCCGACTCGTTGGGCATGATCGCCCGGTACTTCACGAACTCGGCGTCGAGCAGCCGGGTCGTCGTCTGCCGGTCCTTGCCGGAGAGCCCGAGGATGCCTTCACCGGAGCTGCCGGACGACAGGGACAGGACGATCTCCGGCCCGCTGGTCAGCGTCTTCGCGGCGTCGGCCAGCGTGCGGGCCGGCACCAGGACCGCGGCGGAGACACCGGGGGTCTCCGGGCGCCAGGCGAACTCGCGGACGGCCAGCCGGTAACGGTCGGTGGCCGCCAGGGTGATCAGGTCGTCCTCGATCTCCAGGCGGACGCCGGTCAGCATCGGCAGCGTGTCGTCACGGCCGGCGGCGACGGCCACCTGGCTGACCGCCTCGGCGAACACATCGCTGTCGACCAGCCCGGCCGACGACGGCATCGACGGCAGCGAGGGGTAGTCCTCGACCGGCAGCGTCGGCAGGCTGAACCGCGCGTTGCCGCAGGCGATGGACAGGCGCGGTCCCTCGGCGGTGATGTCGACCGGGTGCGGCGGCAGGGCGCGGGTGATCTCGGCCAGCAGCCGGCCCGGCACGAGGACGCGGCCGCTCTCGGTCGCGTTGACATCCACCTCGGCGCGGGCGGACACCTCGTAGTCGAAGCCGGAGACCGACAGCTGATTGCCGTCGACCTCGAGCAGGATCCCGGCGAGCACGGGCACCGACGGGCGCGGCGGCAGGCTGCGCGCCGTCCAGGCGACGGCGTCGGCGAGCACCTCACGTGCCACCCGGAACTTCATCTCTGAACCCACCCGATCTTCATCAGCGTCCTCGACAGCACTCGTGTGCGGGCTGTCTTCCCGGCGCGGTGCGGTGCTCATGTTGCCTGCTGGGTGCCCTCGGGGGGAAACCCCGTCCCCCGATGAGCGCTCTTCAGCCCTGGGAGCCCCTCTGAGCGCAGCGTCCCCACCCAGAGTGTGGTTCAAGGATTCTCGAGATAACTAACTCATCCTCGTCATCACGGGTGTGGAAGCTGGGGAACGGACCCCTTCGTGCTGCTCAGGTGCCGGATGGCCCTGTTGGCCCGTTGTGGGTGGTCAGCGCTTTCCTGTTGTCGACACGTGGACAAACCGACGGTTGTGCACCGGGGTCGGCTGCTCTCCACCCCCTGTCCCCGCTGTCTCCCGTAGCTGTCCCCAGGTCGTGCCCAGGCCGGCGGACCGGGCGGGCGGAGGGACCGGGCGGGACCGGCAGAAGATGCGCGGAACCCCTGGTCAGCGGCCCGATGGTGCGCTAGGAACGGCGGGGCGTCGTCCGCCACCCGGTGACCGCTCGTGACCTGTCACCTACGAGATCTCCCCAGCCTGTGCACATTCCTGGGGACAACTTCTCGACGAGTCGACGCTGGTCACCGGTCAAGTGCGCAGCGTCACCGCTTCGGGTGAAGGGCCCGGCGCTGTCGACTTCTCCACACAGCTGTGGACAGAGGTGTGGGGGAAGGGGACATGACCCTGTCGTCCTCCGGACGACAGCGCGGCCAGGAGCTGTCCCCCCGCGCGACGAGCGCGTCCGTCGCGCCTCTACTGCCGAGCGCGGCTCTTGATGCGGGCAGTGAGCTCGGTGACCTGCGTGTACGTGGCGCGGCGCTCGCTCATGAGGTTGGTGATCTTCTTGACCGCGTGCATGACCGTGGTGTGGTCCTTGCCGCCGAACGATTGGCCGATGCGCGGCAGCGACAGCTCCGTCAGCTCGCGGCAGAGGTACATCGCGATCTGACGGGCGTTCACCAGCGTCCGGCTGCGGTTACTGCCCTGCAGCTCCTCCATCGTCACGGAGAAGTACTCCGCCGTGGCCGCCATGATGATCGCCGCGGTGATCTGCGGACCCTGCTCGTCGCTGATCAGGTCCTTGAGCACGAGCTCGGCCAGGGGCAGGTCGACCTGCTGCTTGTTGAGCGACGCGAAGGCGGTGACCCGGATCAGGGCGCCCTCGAGCTCGCGGATGTTGGTCTGCACCTTGCTGGCGATGAACTCCAACACCGCGTCGGGGACCTGCAGCCGCTCGCCCCACGCCTTCTTCCGCAGGATGGCGATGCGGGTCTCGAGGTCGGGCGCCTGGACGTCGGTGATCAGCCCCCACTCGAACCGCGTGCGCAGCCGGTCCTCCAGCGTCGTCAGCTTCTTGGGCGCCCGGTCCGACGTGATGACGATCTGCTTGCTGGCGTTGTGCAGCGTGTTGAACGTGTGGAAGAACTCCTCCTGCGTCCGCTCCGCGCGCTCCAGGAACTGGATGTCGTCGATCAGCAGGAAGTCGATGTCCCGGTACCGGCGGCGGAAGTCCTCGGCCCGGCCGGAGTGCACCAGGTTGATGAACTCGTTGGTGAACTCCTCGGTGCTGACGTAGCGCACCTTGACGTTGGGGAACATCCGCGCGGCGTAGTGGCCGATGGCGTGCAGCAGGTGGGTCTTGCCCAGCCCCGACTCGCCGTAGATGAACAGCGGGTTGTAGGCACGGGCCGGCGCCTCGGCCACCGCGACCGCGGCGGCGTGGGCGAACCGGTTGGAGTTCCCGATGACGAAGGAGTCGAAGACGTACTTGGGGTTCAGCCCCGGGTCCAGCCCGGCCGGGCGGCCCGATTCCGGACGGCGTCCGCGGCCCGTGCCGTTGCTCGCGACCGACCGCCCACGCGGGTCGGCACCCCCGGTGTCGAGGTCGAAGGGCAGGACGTCGGCGGAACGCCCGTCGCCGGAGCCGCCCCAATCGCGGTCGCCGGATCCGCTGTCGGCACTGCCCCAGGTCGTGGTGGCCCAGTCCTCGGGCGCCCCGCGGTCCACCGAGCGGGCGGGCGGGTTGTCGGCCGGCCGCAGCTCGCGTGCGTCGGGAAGGCCCCGGCCGGTCAGTTCCTCACCGGCGTCCCGGTCCCACGGAGCCGAGCCCACCGCGTCGGTCCGGACGCCGAACGCACTCCGGCCGTCGTCGGCCCGGTCGCGGCTGGCGCGGTCCTCCTCGGCCCGCTGTGCCTCCAGTGCCGCCTCCGCGGCAGACCAGGGGCGACGGGTCGGCTCCTCGTCGCGCTCCTCCGCCGCCGGCTCCGGCGGGGCGTCCTCGAGCTGCACGGCCACCCGGATGTCGCGACCGAAGCGCTCGGACAGGGCCTCGGCCAGCACCCGCCGCATCCGTGACTCCAGCACGGTCTGGGTGAACTCGTTGGGCGCGGCCAGCACGGCGGTGTCCTCGACGAGACCCAGCGGGCGGGTCAGGTTCAGCATGGCGTTCTGCTGAGGGGACAGGCTCGTCGCCAGCCGCTCGCGGATCTGGTCCCAGACGGTCGCCAGGTCGAGCGTGGCATCGGCCATGCCGTTCTTCCTTCCCCATGCAATCGACCCCTGGCCGCTCCCGGTACCTCCGGCGCGCCCATCCCGATGCCCCGGCTGCGGAGCGATCTGTGGACGCGCGTCCGCACTGGGTCCACACCGGTGTCCACAGGCTGTGCACGGCCGGCGAGACGATGGTGCCGGGCCCCGCACCGGTCGCGCACCGGCCGGCATGTCTGCTGGTCAGTGCACTGTTCGGGCGGTTGAACGAGCGGTACGGCGGTCGGTTACCCGACGGGGTCGGCCCACGCGTCATGACCCTGACGTCCAACGCGGAGCGACGGCGACGCTAACAGCCCCATCCACAGCCCGGCAACGATCGGGCAGGTCGGCCGGGCGCGTCGTCCCGGCGCGCCGCTCCCACGCCGGACGCCTCCGGGTGGACCATGAGCGGTCGGGACGTGCCCGGCCGTCGGCCGACGCGCTTCCTCGGTTATGCTGGCTGGAGTCTGTGGGCGCTCGGCGTCCGCAGGAACCAGCTTCCGGGGTCACCGGGGAGCGGCGCACCGCCGTCCCCGAGCCTCGCGCGCACCCGCCCACCGGTGGATGCGCACCGCCGATGTCATGTAGTGGGAGTACCTCGTGAGCAAGCGCACGTTCCAGCCGAACAACCGCCGTCGGTCGAAGACCCACGGGTTCCGGCTGCGCATGCGGACCCGCGCGGGCCGGGCGATCCTCGCCGGCCGTCGGCGCAAGGGTCGCGAGAAGCTCTCCGCCTGACGTGTTGCCCGCGCAGGCACGCCTGCGCCGGCGTCCGGAGTTCACCGCGGTCGTCCGGTCCGGCCGGCGCGCCGGGCGGCCGACCATGGTGCTCCACTACCTCGCCGAACGGCCCGAGCAGCGGGGCGGGACGGTCGCGTCCCCGCCCGGTGCGCGGGCCGGTTTCGTGGTCGGGAAGGCCGTGGGCAACTCCGTCGTCCGTCACCGGGTGACCCGACGCCTGCGCGCCGTCGTCGCCGGCGAGCTGCATCGGCTGCCCGCGACCGCAGACCTGGTGGTGCGGGCCCGCCCCGAGGCGGCCGACGCGGAGTCCGCGCTCCTGCGCCGCGACCTGGTCGCGGGGCTCGACCGGCTGCTGGGCGTGGGGACGGCCCCCCGATGATCGCCCGGTTGCTGCTGCGCGCCGTCGGCTTCTACTCGCGGGCGATCAGCCCCGCACTGCCGGCGCGGTGCCGGTTCTATCCGACCTGCAGTGCCTACGCCGCCGAGGCGATCGCCCGGCACGGCGCGGCCCGGGGGAGCTGGCTGGCGGTCAAGCGCCTCGCCAAGTGCGCCCCCTGGCATCCCGGTGGTGTGGACCTCGTCCCAGGAACCACAGGGACCGGCCGCTCGTCGTGCAGTACCGAACATGCCGCCCTGCCGGTCACGCGCCCGGCCGCTCAGGAGGAGTCCTCCGTTGCTTGACTGGCTGTACACCGCGATCTCCACGGTGATGAAGCTGTGGCACGGCCTGTGGTCGACGTTCCTCGATCCGGCCGGTGGTCTGTCCTGGGCGCTGTCGATCATGTTCCTGGTCGTGACGATCCGGCTGATCCTCTTCCCGCTGTTCGTCAAGCAGGTCAAGTCGCAGCGGGCGATGCAGGAGCTGCAGCCTGAGATCGCCAAGCTGCGCAAGCAGTACGGCAGCGACCGCCAGGGCATGAGCCAGGCGATGATGGCCCTGCAGAAGGAGCGCGGGGTCAACCCGCTGGCCGGCTGCCTGCCGATCCTGCCGCAGATCCCGGTCTTCATCTCGCTCTTCCACGTGCTCCGGCGCCTCGCGCCGAACGTGAAGGGCCTCTACGGCTGGGACGACACCCTCACCGACCAGGCCGCACGGGCGAAGCTGTTCGGCGCCCCGATCTCGTCCTCGTTCAACATGGTGGGGCCCAAGCAGGACGCGATCCTCGAGATCGCCAAGTACAGCAACATCCGCACGGTCGCGATGGTGCTCATCGTGATCATGTGCGTGACCACGTTCTTCACCCAGAAGCAGATCATGCGGCGCTCCGGTCCCGTCGAGGGCCAGGCCGCCACCGTGCAGCGCCTGATGCTCTACGGCATGCCGCTGAGCCTCTTCGTCTCCGGCTTCTTCTTCCCCATCGGCGTCCTGCTGTACTGGTTCACCAACAACCTGTGGACCCTGGGCCAGCAGTTCTTCATCCTGCGCAAGATGCCGCCGCCCGGATCGCCGGCCGCCCTGGCGAAGGCCGCGGAGGGCAAGCCCGTGGTCGACCCCCGCACCCTCGCGCCGAAGCCCGGCGCCAAGCCGGTCCGGCCCAAGCCCGGGCGTCCCGCCGGGGCCACGGCCGCGGCGTCCACCACGCCCGCCGCGTCCAGCACGGACGGCGCTGCCGCGGTGACGGGCGACATGGAGGGCACGACGACCGCCGGGAACCCGGCCGACGGGGACACCTCCGCCGTCCCGAAGGTCGACCAGGCGCCACCGAACCGCGGGAAACGCAAGCGCCGCTGACCGGTCCGGTCTCCGCTCGACGCCCCGGCCCTACGCCACCCGCCCCGACCTGGGAGGAATTCCGTGAGTGCACCGCAGCACCCGTCCGACACCGTTCTCTCGCCCGAGACCGACGCAGCCGACCCGACCGAGGAACTGCCCGACGCCGGCGTCATCAGTGACGACGACAGCGACGCCGTGGTCGATCCGGTGGGCGATACGGACGAGGTCGATGAGGACGATGAGGACGATGAGGACGACGACCGTTCCGGCGACGACCCCCTCGTCCGGGAAGGCGACGTGGCCGGTGACTACCTGGAGCGGCTGCTCGACATCCTCGACCTGGACGGCGACATCGACCTCGACGTCGAGGGCGACCGCGCGTCCGTGGCGATCGTCGGCGGCCGGTTGGACGACCTGATCGGACAGGACGGGGCCACGCTGGAGGCCCTCCAGGAGCTGACCCGGCTCGCGGTGGCGCAGTCCACCGGCGTCCGCAGCCGGCTCATGCTCGACGTCGGCGAGTACCGGGCCAAGCGCCGTGCCGACCTGACCCGTCTGGCCGCCGAGACGGCCCGCCGGGTGACGGCCAGTGGACAGCCCGAGCGGCTCGCCCCGATGAACCCGTTCGAGCGCAAGGTCGTCCACGACGTCGTCGCGTCGGCGGCCGGGGTGCACAGCGAGTCCGAGGGCGAGGAGCCGAACCGCCGGGTCGTGGTTCTGCCCGACAAGTGACCAGCGACCACGATGGCGCGGGGGAGGCGGTTCCTCCGCCGGCCCCCGAGAGCGCCGCGGCGGTGTTCGGTGCCCTGCTCCCCCTGGCATCCGAGTTCGTGGCGCGCCTGGCCACGGACGGCGTCACCCGCGGGCTGATCGGTCCGCGCGAGGTGCCGCGCCTGTGGGAGCGGCACATGTTCAACAGCGCCGTCGTCGCCGAAGCCGTGCCGCAGGGCGCCCGCGTCGTGGACGTCGGCAGCGGGGCGGGACTGCCGGGGATCCCGCTCGGGATCGCTCGTCCCGACCTCGAGCTCACCCTCGTGGAGCCGATGGCCCGCCGCGTGGAGTTCCTCGAAGAGGTGGTGGGGGCCCTAGCGGCTCCGTCCGGTCTGCGGTGGCGGGTTGTCCGCGGCCGGGCCGAGGAGCGATCGGTCGCCAAGGCGGTGGGCCCGGTCGACGTCGTCACGGCGCGGGCGGTGGCGCCCCTCCCCCGGCTGGTCGGCTGGTGCCGTGGGCTGATGCAGCCGGGCGCGCTCCTGGTCGCCCTCGTCGGTTCGAGCGCCGTGGCCGGACTGCCCGCCCTCGTGCCCGAGCTCGAGGCCGCCGGCATGCGGGACATCCACGCGCGGGCTGTCGGTGCGGGGCTGGGCGACGCTGCCACTACCGTGGTGGTCATGACGCGTGGGACCCGGTGACGACGTCGCGTTCCACGTGGAACAGCTCCCGCTACCCGTCCCGTTCCACGTGAAACCCGGGCCTGCGAGACTGACAGCCAGTGGTTCTGATCCACGTGAAACGCTCTGCAGGAGGGACCCACGATGACCGACCCGGGCGAGCGGCTGCGCAGCAGTCTCGTCGCCGATCAGTCGTCGACCGGCGGCTCGTCCTCTGGCATGGCGGACTTCGACAGCCCCATCGCCATGGAGGCGATGCGGGCCACCCGGGTGCTGCACGCGGCGGACCAGGATCCGTTCCCCGCGCCGAGCCGCATCCGTGTCATCACGATCGCCAACCAGAAGGGCGGCGTCGGCAAGACCACGTCGACGGTGAACCTGGGCGTCGCCCTCGCGCTCTACGGCCTCCGCACCCTGGTCATCGACCTCGACCCCCAGGGCAACGCGAGCACGGCCCTCGGCGTCGAGCACACCGTGGGCACTCCCTCGGTCTACGACGCCCTGGTCGGCGACAGCTCGCTGGCCGAGGTCGTGCACCCGACGACGGCGAGCCCGAAGCTGCTCTGCGTCCCGGCGACGATCGACCTCGCCGGAGCCGAGATCGAACTCGTCTCGGTCGTCGCCCGCGAGCACCGGCTGCGCCGTGCCATCGAGGCCTACGTGCACGGCCTGCCGCCGGAGCAGCGTCCGCACTACATCCTCATCGACTGCCCGCCGTCCCTCGGGCTGCTCACCCTCAACGCCCTGGTCGCCGGCGACGAAGTGCTGATCCCCATCCAGTGCGAGTACTACGCGCTCGAAGGTCTGGGTCAGCTGCTCAACAACATCGACCTGGTCCGTCAGCACCTCAATCCGGGGATCGCTGTCCGCACCATCCTGCTGACGATGTACGACGGCCGGACGAAGCTCGCCGACCAGGTCGCCGACGAGGTGCGCAACCACTTCGGTGACGTGGTGCTCGAGGCGGTCATCCCCCGGAACGTCCGCGTGTCCGAGGCACCCGGGTACGGACAGTCGGTGCTCACCTACGACCCGGGGTCGCGCGGCTCGACCAGCTACGTGGAGGCCGCGCGCCAGCTCGCCGAGCGCGGTGTCGGCCTGCCGCCGGTCGATCGGGCCGGCAGCCCGGCGACGACGGCGCCGCCGGTCGCTGCGCTCTCCGTCAGCGATGGACCGATCTCAACCGTGAACGAGGAGCGGCGATGACCAAGCGCGGTGGCCTGGGCCGAGGGCTGGCGGCACTCATCCCGACGAGCGCCCCGGTTCCGGAGTCCGCTCCCGAGCGTTCCGACGAGACGCCCGCCGTGAGCCTGGTGCCCGCTCCCCCGGCGACGCCTTCGGCCGCCCCGCCGTTCACCGCGCCGGCAGCCGTGCCGCCGCCGGCGCCGGTCGAGGCCGAGGGCGCCCTCGGCGTCCCGGGAGCCCAGTTGCGCGAGATCGGCGTCGACGACGTCGTCCCGAACCCGAAGCAGCCGCGCCAGGTGTTCGACGACGAGGCACTGGAGGAGCTCAGCCACTCCGTCCGGGAGTTCGGTCTGCTGCAGCCGATCGTCGTCCGCGAGAACGCGGACGGCGGTTACGAGCTGATCATGGGAGAGCGCCGGCTCCGGGCGGCTCGCGCCGCCGGACTGGACACGGTGCCGGCCATCGTGCGCGACACCACGGACGACGCGATGCTCCGCGACGCCCTCCTGGAGAACATCCACCGGGTCCAGCTCAACCCGCTCGAGGAGGCGGCGGCCTACCAGCAGCTGCTCGAGGAGTTCGGCGCCACCCACGAGGAGCTGGCCGCGAAGATCGGCCGGAGCCGGTCACAGGTCACCAACACGATCCGGCTGATGAAGCTGCCGGTGAAGGTGCAGACCCGGGTGGCTGCCGGCGTCATCTCCGCGGGCCACGCCCGCGCGCTCCTCGGTCTGCAGGACGCCGACGCGCAGGACGCGCTGGCCACCCGGATCGTCGCCGAAGGCATGAGCGTGCGCGCGACGGAGGAGGCGGTCGCCATGGCTGCCGCCGAGGAGCCGACGACTCGTCGCCGGTCCCGGAAGATCAGCGCCCCGGGCGTCGAGGAGCTCGGCACCCGGCTGTCGGACATGTTCGAGACGAAGGTCAAGATCCAGATCGGACGGGCGAAGGGTCGCATCGTCGTCGAGTTCGGGTCGGTCGACGATCTCCAGCGGATCATCGGCGTCATGGCGCCCGAGATCACCGGACGGCGGCCAGACGCCTGAGCGGCGTCACCAGCGGGTCGCCCTGGGACGCCAGCAGAAACGTCACTGTCGAAATAGGCCGCCGGTGGGGCATCCGCCCACCACGCTTTCGCCCGTTGACGTCCCGGTCGACACGCGAGTGACGCCATGACGGGGTTCGAGCATCCCTCGGACCTCCGGCGGCTTCGCGTGTTCGTCTGCTCCGCGCGGAGCGACGTCGAAGCAGTCCGCACGGTCGAGAAGGATCTGGAGGCGCTCCACCACCGGACATGGAGGGAGCGCGAGCTTCTCCGTGGCCGGTCAGGGTGGGACGAGGTCCTGAGCGAGATCCGCAGGTGCTCCGCGATGATCGTCGCCGTCTCGCCGGCCATGCTCGACTCGGAGGCGGTGGCCACGGAGTGCGACTACGCCCGGAGCCTGGGGAAGACGCTGCTCCCCGTCGTCGTCGCGGCGGATCGCCTGCCCCAGGGCCTCGCGGAGGCGGAGCTCATCGACTACACCCGCGGGAACCCGGATGCCGCCCGCCAGCTGGCCGGGGCCGTCTCCGATCTCCGGCCGAGGCCCGACACCGGATCATCGGCGTCCCGGCATCAGCCGAAGCTGCTCTTGTCCTCACCGGTCACCTGTCCGGCCAGCGTCATCGTGTTCAGCGTGGAGGCATTCTCGGCGGCGATGGCGCTCTCGACACGCTCCACGAGAAGGCGGAACGCCTGACTGTCCTCCGTGCCGAAATATGTTCCTGTGCGAGTAGCGAAATAGATCTTCTCGTGTCCGATGAACTGCTCCGTGGACCGGTAGTTCTTCCACTGCTCACGGAAATGGTAAACGCTTTCCAAAGAGACCAGGACGACGACGAGGACACTCATTCCGGTGGCGACCACACGGACATAGGCGAAGTCGACGTTGACCAGGACGGGGACGACGGCGCCGACCACGACGGACGTGGACCGCATCCGCATGTAGCGCGCCTTGACGGCCACTGCTTTCCGGTCGTACCAGCCCTGGTACTGCTCGAGGCGCTGCTCGATGTACGTCACGGGCCCCATCGCCCGAGCCATGTCCATCTGCCTGGACAGGTCGTTCCTCGCGGCCGCCGCTGACGCGTCCGTCGGATCGTCCACCTAGCCAGTCAGGCAGCGGGCGCGCGCACTGTCAAGTGGTTGACGGGCCGCCTGAGAGGCAGCGAGAAATGTCCGCCCGACCCCGGAGGGAAATGTTTGGTCCCGGAGCGATCGACACGGCGGTAGGGAGAGCAGAGCCGTTGGAGCAGCGGCTCAGCGCGTTTCGGCCGACCGCCTGGTGAGCAGCCGCGCGAGCACGTCCCCCAGCTCGTAGCCGGCCGCCTCGACCGCCATCGGGAACATCGACGTCTCGGTCAGGCCGGGCGACACATTCACCTCCAGGAAGTGGACGTCGCCGTCCGGCCCGACGATCGCGTCGGTGCGCGACAGGTCGGCGAGCCCGAGGACCTCGTGCACCCGGACGGCGAGCGAGGCCGCCCGAGCCGCGACGTCGGCGGAGACGCGGGCAGGCGTGTGGTACTCGGTGAGGCCGGGCGTGTACCGCGACGTGTAGTCGAAGACCCCGGACTCGGGGGTGATCTCGACGGCGGGCAGCGCCTCCGGGCCGTTGCCGAGGTCGACGACCGACAACGCCAGCTCCACGCCCTCCACGAACCGCTCCACCATCACGGTGTCGCCGTAGGCGAAGCAGCTGACCATGGTGGCGGGCAGGTCCTCGACCCGGCTGACCTTCTGCACTCCCAGCGCCGAGCCGCCGCTCGCGGGCTTGACCATCAGCGGCAGCCCGAGCCGGGCCACCAGGAGGTCCAGGACGGCGCCGGCACCGAGCTCGCGGAAGGTGCTGTGCGGCAGCGCCACCCAGTCCGGAGTGGTGATCCCCGCCGAGCGGACGACGGACTTCGCAGCCGGCTTGTCCCAGGCGAGCCGGCAGGCCGCGGCCGGGGAGCCGACGTAGGGCACGCCGGCGAGGTCGAGGACCGCGCGCAGGGCGCCGTCCTCCCCCGTCGCGCCGTGCAGGGCGATGAAGACGGCATCCGCGGGTGACGCGGCGAGCCCGGGCAGCAGGCTCGCGTCGGCGTCCCGGACCTCGGCGTCGACCCCGGCGCGGACCAGCTCTTCCCAGACCTGCGTGCCGGAGGAGAGGCTGACCTCGCGCTCGAAGGTCAGCCCGCCGGCGAGGACGACGGCGCGCAGCGGATGCCGCTCCGTAGCGGTCGCTGCTGCCGGTGCGGGGGCGGTCTCGCTCATCGGCCGTCCTCGTAGGTGTCGCTGTTGGCCGGCCCGACGATGTTCTGGCCGTCCTGGCCGGGGCGGATCGCGCGGAAGGAGCCGGTGTCCACGCGGTCGAACGTGGAGTGCAGATCCAGCTCGGCCTCGATGACCCGGGCGAGCCGGCGCACGCCCTCGCGGATCTGGTCCGGCTCGGGATAGCAGTAGGACAGCCGCATGTACTCCTGGCCGTTGCCGTCGGCGAAGAACCCGATGCCGGGGACGTAGGCGACGTGCGCGTTCACCGCGCGCGGCTGCATCAGCTTGGCGTCCAGGCCGTGCGGGAGCTTCAGCCAGACGTAGAAGCCGCCCTCGGGCTTGGTCCAGGCGGCGCCGGCGGGCATGAGGGCCGCCAGCGACTCGAGCGTGGCGTCCCGCCGCTCGCGGTAGAGCTCGGTGAACAGCTTGATCTGCTCGCGCCAGGGCTGGGTGTCCAGATAGCGCGCGACCGCGTACTGCGTGAGCGACGGCGGGCAGAGGACCTGCGCCTCGGTGGCGAGGACCAGTTTCTCCCGGACGGCGAGCGGCGCGAGCACCCAGCCGACCCGCAGCCCCGGCGAGAACGTCTTCGAGAACGACCCCAGGTAGATGACCCGCTGGTTGTTGCGCGCCCGCAGGGCACGCAGGGGCTCGCCCTCGAAGCCCAGCAGCCCGTACGGGTTGTCCTCGATGATCAGCAGGTCGTGCTTCTCGGCGAGGGCGACGATCGCCTCGCGCCGCGGCTCGGACAGGGTCACCCCGGCCGGGTTGTGGAAGTTGGGCACCGTGTAGAGGAACTTCACGCGGTCACCGGCGGCGCGGCAGTCGGCCAGCGCCTCCTCCAGCGCCTCGGGGATCAGCCCGTGATCGTCCATGGCGACGTGCCGGACCCGGGCCTCGGCCGCCTGGAAGACGCCGAGCGCCCCGACGTAGGACGGGCCCTCGGCGAGGATGACGTCACCGGGATCGACGAAGACGCGCGTGACCAGGTCGAGGCCCTGCTGCGAGCCGACGGTGACGACGACCTCGCTGGGCGAGGCGTCGGTGATGCCCTCGAGCGCCATGACGTCGCAGATCCGCTCCCGGAGGCGGGGATCGCCCTGCCCGGAGCCGTACTGCAGGGTCTGCGCGCCCATGCCCGAGACCAGCTCGCCGATCATCGAGCCCACGGCGTCGAGCGGCAGGGCCGTGACGGCGGGCATGCCGCCGGCCAGCGACACGACCTCCGGCCGGCTGACGACGGAGAACAGGGCGCGGATCTCCGAGGTCTTCATGCCGTGCGTGCGTGCTGCGTACCGGTCCGCCAGCGGGTCCAGGCGCGGATGCCGCGGGACGACGTGGGGATGCGCACCGTGCGTCAGGTGCGGACCGGGCGGCGTGGTCACCTTCACGAGTGTAGGGAGCCGCTACCCGGGCCGAGCGGGACGCCCCGCTACACCTTCTCGGGGAGCGTGAACGTGCCCGTGGGCGGGTCGGCCTCCGCCGGTAGGAACAGGCGCTGGACGGCGGCCAGGACAGCCTGGGCGACCGCGCTGCGCACCCGGGCGTCGAGCAGCAGCAGCCGGTCGACCGGGTGCGAGAGGTACCCGCAGTCCAGCCGGACCGACGGCATGCGGGTCATCCGGAGCAGGTCCCACGTCTTGGGGTGCGAGCCGAGGTCGAGCATGCCGGTGCGGGCCAGCACCTCGCGGCGGGCGAGGTTGGCGAACTGCTCCCCGACGGTCGACGACGCACCGGATCCGGTGCCGTAGTAGTAGCTGGCCACGCCGCGCGCGTGCTCGGAGGCGTGCGCCTCCACGTGCAGCGAGAGGAACAGGTCGGCGCGGGCGTCGTTGGCGAAGGCCGTGCGCTCGGCCAGCGAGGGGTTCTGGTCGCGGCCCCGGGTGAGGTAGACCGTCGCACCCGCCGCCGCGAGCCGGCCCTCGATGCGGGAGGCGAGGTCGAAGACCAGGTCGGCCTCGGTCGTCTCGCCCTCGGTGAAGCCCGTCTCGTCCCCGCCGTGGCCGGGGTCGATGACGATGCGGCGGCCGATGAGGTGGGGTCCGCTCTCCACGAACGACGCGCTCTGCCGCAGCAGCTGCGGGCGCCCCCCCGTGACCTTGCGCCCCAGCTGGCGCAGCGCACGGAGGGTGGCGGGGCCGCAGGTGCCGTCCGCCGTCAGCCCGTAGTCGCGCTGGAACGTGCGCAGCCCGATCTCGGTCTCCGGACCGAAGATCCCGTCGACGGGGCCGGCGTCGTAGCCGAGCTCGTGCAGGCGGTCCTGCAGGCTGATGACGTCGTCACCGCGGGTGGGGCGCTCGGGGTCGTACCGCAGCAGCCGGTCACCGAGTGACCACCGGGCCTC
The DNA here is from genome assembly GCF_057628075.1 of Blastococcus sp. OS1-29. Classification (NCBI taxonomy): domain Bacteria; kingdom Bacillati; phylum Actinomycetota; class Actinomycetes; order Geodermatophilales; family Geodermatophilaceae; genus Blastococcus; species Blastococcus sp. OS1-29. The sequence goes on along the minus strand of NZ_JBXXJK010000009.1, from coordinate 88,461 downwards.
GTTGAGCGCCCGGTAGGTCTCCTCGCCCACGCGGCCGTCCACCGAGAGGCCGCGCACCTGCTGGAAGTGGCGGACGGCCAGTTCGGTGACCGCGTCGAACTCGGCGGCCGCGAGGGCGATGTCGGGGAGGGTGGCCATCGCGCTGTGCGGCCGCGCCTCGGTGGTGCCGTCGTCGTCGGGCAGGAGTCCGAGGCTGCGCAGGGCGGCGTGCACGTCGGCCACCGCCGGACCGCGGTCCCCGAGCCCCAGCGGCTCCATCTGGTTGTCGGTTCCCATCGTGTGCCGATTGTCGTCCCCGCGACCCGGGACGGCCCATCGGGGTCCACCCGGACGAGCGGCGGGCCCACCGGTCCGGGTGGACAGGTGGGCCCGAGGTGACGCTGTGTGGTGAACGCTCAGCCGATGTAGTCGGCCAGATCGTTGAGGATCGCGCCCTTGGGCTTGGCACCGATGATGCTCTTGACCGGCTTGCCGCCCTGGAACACGGTCATGGTCGGGATCGACATGACCTGGTAGTCGCGGGCGATCTGTGGGTTCTCGTCGATGTTCAGCTTGGCGATCGTGAGCTTGTCGCCGTGCTCGGCGGCGATCTCCTCGAGCACCGGGGCGACCATCTTGCAGGGGCCGCACCACTCAGCCCAGAAGTCGACGAGCACGGGCTTGTCGCTGCCCAGCACGTCGTTGGCGAAGCTGGTGTCGGTCACCGTCACGGTGTTGCCTGCCATGGGTCGTTCTCCCTCTAGTCGACTGGCGATGTTGCCTGTCTGGTGAACCCGAAAGCTGATAGTTCTATGCCGGGGTCGTTTTCTAGCGCTCGTCGAAGGTGTCGGCCAGCCAGCGCTCGGCGTCGATCGCCGCGGCCGCGCCGGTGCCGGCTGACGTGATGGCCTGGCGGTAGATGTGGTCGACGACGTCGCCGCAGGCGAAGACGCCGTCGATGTTGGTGCGGGTGCTGGGGTGCTCGACCTGGATGTAGCCCGCGTCGTCGACCTTCAACTGGCCGACGAAGAGCTCGCTGCGCGGGTCGTGGCCGATCGCGACGAACAGCCCGCTGACCGGGAGCGTCTCGGTGCTCCCGCTCTCGACGTCGGTGAGCTGCACGGCGTCCACCGTGGTCTCACCCAGTACGTCGGTGACCTGCTTGCCGAGCTCCCAGCGGATCTTCTCGTTGTCCTGCGCGCGCTTGACCATGATCTTGGAGGCCCGCAGCTCGGGACGGCGGTGGACGACGGTCACGCTCTTGGCGAACCGGGTCAGGAAGGTGGCCTCCTCCATCGCGGAGTCACCACCACCCACGACCACGATGTCCTGGTCGCGGAAGAAGAAGCCGTCGCAGGTGGCACAGGCCGAGACGCCCCGCCCGAGCAGCCGGGCCTCGTTCTCCAGGCCGAGGTAGCGGTACTTCGATCCGGTCGCGACGATGACGGCGTGGGCGAGGAACACCTCGCTGCCGACCTTCACCACCTTCGGCGTGGCGGTCAGGTCGACCTCGGTGACGTCGCGCGGCTCCAGCTGGGCGCCGAACTTCTCGGCCTGCGTGCGCATGTCGTCCATGAGCTGAGGGCCCTGGATCCCGTCGGGGAAGCCGGGGAAGTTCTCCACCTCGGTGGTGGTCATCAGCGCACCGCCGAACTGCGAACCCTCGAACACCAGCGGGTGGAGGTTCGCGCGCGCGGCGTAGGTGGCAGCGGTGTATCCGGCGGGGCCGGACCCGATGATGATCAGGTCGCGCACGCCGTCGTGCTCGGCCGGCGGAATCGTGGGGTCGGTGATCTCGACCGTCGTCACGGCGGGTCCGGGGGTCGGCTGGGAACTCGTCACGGGCGGCACAACGAGGATCGTAGGTGGGGCATTCCTCAGCCCGCGGCGTGGACCGCGGCCTCGGAGATGTCGGCCGAGAAACCGTTGTCGCTGGGCACGAGGCTCGTGATCCAGATCAGCACGAAGCGCGCCTTCACCGGCTTGTCGAAGGTCACGTCGCTGGTGGCGTCGAGGGTGGCTTTCGCGGCCGTCTTGAAGCCGTCGAGGGAGTCCGCGGGCTGATCGGCGGTGCGCACCTCGACCTTCGCGCCGGGCGTGGTGGTGCTGATGGTCACGCCGGAGAGGGCCTGCGAACCGCCGAGGTCCAGGACGATGCCCACGCCGTCCTTGAGGTTTCCGAAGTTCGGCGAGCCCCGGTACTCCAGGGTGGACCACGACGTCGAGGGGTCGCCGTCGTAGGCGAGCGGGATGTTCTTGTCGTTCTCGGGCTCACCGTCGCCGAGCGGGTCGAAGACCTTGCCGCTGACGACCGACACGGCCGCGCCGGCGGCCGGCGCAGCCGAGGCCTTGGCGGGCGCGCTGACCGACGGGGTGGAGCCCTGCACGTTGTCGACGGAGTTGGTGACGTCGAGCAGGGTGGAACCCACCCACCAGGCCAGGCCGATGACCACGGCGAGAGCCAGTAGGGGCAGGCCGATGACCACGAGCCGGTGCCGCCGGGCGCCGTCCTCGTCGATGTCGGTCTCGCCGGTCACCGGACCGTCGTAGCCACCGCCGTACCCGTCGTCGGCCAGGAAGTTCTCCCCCGTGCCGGCCCACGACCGCTCCTCCGCGGCGCCGTGCCGGGGGGCGGCGTAGGCGCCGGCCTGAGGAGCGACGCTGCCGGCGGCGATGGTGTCGCCGCCCAGGGCCGCGGGAGGCAGGGCACCCCCGGGCTGCCCGACCGGGCGCACCGAGGGCACCGGCGGCAGCGTCTGCGGGTCGAGCCGGACGGCGTCCGCCTCGTCGACGAGGTCGACGGCCGGGGAGCTCACCGGCACCGGAGCTGCCTCGGGACGGCGCTCGCGCAGCCGCCGGAGCCACCCGCTGTCGGTGTCGTCGCGGTGTGGCTCGGTGCGGTGCTGGACGCCGCCGGAGCCGCCCGGGCCGGACCGGGGCCGCTCGGCGAGCAGCGAGGCCATGGCAGCGACGCTGGACAGACCCTGGCCGGCGTCGGTCGAGCGGGCACGGCGGACCAGGGCCACCAGGTCGGATGCGCCGGTGAGGGGGCGGGGGCCGCCGCCGGGTGCCAGGCCGGTGAGGCAGGCTTCCAGGAGCGCGCCCAGGGCGACGATGTCGCCGTCGATCGTGCCGGTCGCAGCGGGCACCGCCCGCAGGCCGACCAGGCCGTTCGGGCGCAGGACGACGTTCTCCGGCGTCAGCCCTCCGACGGCCAGCCCGACCCGGTGCGCCTCGGCGACACCCTCGGCCAGCCGGCGGAGCACGGTGCGGACCTCGCGGTCGGGCAGCGGGCCGCGGCTGAGCCGCTCGGCCAGCGTCTCGCCGTCGATCCACTCGTTGACGACGTAGGCGGCGCCTCCGGGCGCCTGCGGATCGCCGGTGCCCTCGGAGGCGTCGTAGACCATCGCGAGCGCGGGGGTGGCCAGTCCGCCCGCGGTCAGCGCGCGACTGATCCAGCCGTGCGCGGCGGGGCCGGCGGGGGTGTGCACACGGATGGCGACGTCCCGGTTCAGCACCCGGTCCTTGGCCCGCCAGCACTGGATGACGCCGGTGGGGGTCGGCTCGTCGGGGCCCACCTGGTCGATGGGCCGATAGCGGTCGGGGAGTCCGGTGGTCGTCGATGTCATCGACACTGTCGACCCCCTGTCCTGAACCGACCGCGGGAGCGAGCGCTCCTGCGGCGGCGGCGCCTCCTGCGAAGACCCGGTCATCCGCGTCCCGTCCGAGCCCTGACGGCAGCCAGGGGTTCACGGATCTCCGGTACGCGGGCGACCACGAGACCTGCCAGAGCCACGCCGCCGATGACCACGGTACCGATCAGCACCTTCCCGAGCGAGCCTGCCGCGGACGTGCCGAGCAGGTCACCGATCACTTCCAGGACGAGCCAGCCCGCCGCTCCGGCGACGACCGACACCGCGATCATGCGCGCCACCGGCTCGAACGTCTCCTTGGTCGCCAACCCGCCGAGTCTGCGGCGCAGCGCGAGGTCGCCGATCACCCACCCCGCCACGTAGGTGATGCTGGTCACGAGCATCAGCCCCGCGACCACGTGCCGGGGCTCGACCACCGCCGGCACGGCCAGCAGCAGCGGCACCCGGACGGCGACCATGCCCGCCTGGATGAAGGTGGGGGTGCGCGCGTCCTTCATCGCGTAGAAGACCCGCAGCTGCAGCAACGTGACGGCCATGGGCAGCAACCCGAACGCGCCGACCGACAGCGCGGTGCCCATCGAGGCGGCCTGGTCCAGGGTGACCCGGCCGCGGGCGAAGGCGAGGGTGCCGAGCGCCGGGCCCAGCACGATGAGCGCGGCGGTGACCGGCAGCAGGCCGAGCGCGGAGAGCCGGGTGCCGAGGGACAGGTCGCGGACCACGCCGTCGACGTCGTGCCGGGACGCGGCGCGGCTCATCCGCGGGACGAGCGCGGTCAGCAGCGCGACGCCGATGATCCCGTACGGCATCTGGAACAGCAGGCTCACGTTGGCGAAGGCCAGGGAGCCCAGCGCCTTGGCGTTGCCGGCCGCGTTCGCCGCGCGGGTGGCGACCAGCACCCCGACCTGGCTGACCGCGACGTAGCCGATCACCCACAGCGAGAGGCTGCCGGCCTCGCGGAGGCCGGTGTTCTTCAGCCCCCACTGCGGCCGCAGGGGCACGCCCGCGGTGCGCAGCAGGGGCAGCAGCACGAGCGCCTGGACGGCGATGCCGAGGGTGGTGCCGATGCCCAGCAGCCAGACCTGCGTGGGGGTGATCGTCGACGGCGTGAGCCGGCCCGGCCCGCTGGCACTGATGAACAGCACCGCCGTGGCGATGACCACGACGTTGTTGAGCACCGGCGCCCACGCCGGCGGGCCGAACACGTCGCGGGAGTTCAGGATCGCCTGGGCCAGCGCGCCGATGCCGTAGAAGACGATCTCGATCAGCAGCAGTCGCGCCAGCCAGTTGGCCAGGCGGATCTGGTCGGGATCGCCGGTGATGCCGTACGCGCGGGTCAGGAGCGGGGCGGCGAGGACGGCGACGGCCGTGACGACCAGGAGGCCCGCGGTGGCGAGCGTGGTCAACCGCTGGGCGTAGCCGGCACCGCCGTCCCGGTCCCGCTCCTGGGCGTGCACGAGCAGCGGCACGACGACCGAGGTCAGGACGCCGCCGAGCAGCAGCTCGTAGACGATGTTGGGCAGCGTGTTGGCGGTGTTGTACGCGTTGCCCACGGCGCCGACGCCGATCGCCGCGGTCAGCACCACGGTGCGGACGAGCCCGGTGACCCGGGACACCAGCGTGGCCACGGCCATCGTCCCCGCGGCGCGCAGGATGCCCCGGCTGGCGCCCGGCGTTCCCTCGCGGGCCCCGATCTCCTCGTCGGCGACGTCCGCCGCCGGACCGCGCGGCACCGGCGGCAACGAGGTCATCACCTGGGTGTCGTCCTCGATGGGACCCCAGCTGTTGCGCGCCTGTGGAGGCGGCGGCGGACGGCGGTAGGGCGGTGGGACCGGTGGCAGCGACGACACCGTCCCGGGGGCGCCGAACGGCGTGGACGGCGGCGGGGCCGCGCGGTAGGGCGGCGGTGGAAGCGCCGAGGCGCTGTCGCGGCTGCGCTGCCGGGCTGGCAGCGGCGGCGGTGGTGGTGGCATCCGGTGCGCGCGCGGCGCCTCCTGCGCCACGTCGCGTGCCTCGTCGTCCTCGGGGCCGGCGCTCACACCGGGCTCCGGTTCGACGGCAGTGCGCCCGTGGCGCCCTCGGGGCCACCCTCGTGGGGGTGCCCGGCCGCGCGGCGGCGGCGCAGGATGAAGTTGACCAGCCGGCGCAGGAACAGCAGCGCGAGCAGGCTCGCGGCGCCGATCGTGATGAGCAGTGAGACCTTGCCGTAGGCCGTGCTCTTGACCTGCAACGCGATCTGGTCGCCCAGCGGGGCGTGGCTCGGCGTGGTCAGCTGCGCGGTCACCGCGAACCCGCCGGACTGCCGCACCCGGGTGGGGACCTGCAACGTCGTCCGCTGGCCGGGGGCGAGGGTCTGGACGCCGATGTCGGAGATGGACAGCCCCCGCCGTCCGCGGGTGTGCACCTCGAGCAGGACCTGGACGGCGATCGGGAGGTCGTTGCGCACGGTCAGCACGAGCGGGGCGTCGCTGGATCCCAGACTGTAGGTGCCGTCCGCCGGGGCGAGCAGCGTGACGCGGCCCCGCAGCCGGTCCAGCGCGGTGTGGAGTGCCTGCGCGGAGTTCCGGAAGCCCTCGCCGTCGGCGCGCCACGCGATCGAGGACGCGCGGGCGATGGCGGCGTCGTAGGACTGCAGGGCGGTGCCGGGGTCGCCCACCACGGCGCCGGCGAGGTCCTGGCGCAGCGTCTCGGCCGCCGCGATGTCGGCCAGGCCGGCCGGATCGAGTCCGGGCCCGGCGGGAGCGGCCAGGTCGCCGGCGGGCGCGGCGGGCAGGGTGAACAGCTCGTCGGGACCCGCCGCCCGCAGCCACAGCAGGCCCGTGGTGTCGGCCATCATCGCGCCGGCCCCTTCGGGACCGGCCTCCACGTCCCGCGGCGGGGCGACCAGCACGGTCTGCTCGGTACCCGCCGGCGCCTGCAGGGTCAACACCGCGAGCTCGGCCAGATACCGCTGCTCGGCCATGCGCTCCCCGCCCGGCGTCTGCTCGGCGGCGCCCACGATGCCGCTGAGGGTCGGGTCGGCGACCAGCGCGTCGATCGGTCCGGACGCGGTCGTCACGGACGTGTGCGCGGTGGCGCGAGTGCCCGCCAGCCCGACGGCGGTCTCCCCGTTGCTCAGACCGGCGCTGCTGAGCACGAGCCGGTCGATGCCCCCGGCCTGCAGGGCGGTCACCGACTCCGGCCGCAGCGTGCCGTCCGCTGCCCAGGCGAGGTCGGTGCGCGGGTCGACGTCCAGGGCGTCGCGCAGGATCCGGGCACCGGCCGCGCCCTTGGGTCCTGCGTCGTCTGCGGGGGCGCTGCCGGTCTGCGCGGCGGAGGAGGGGGTCGCCCCGACGCCGTCGTCCTTGCCGGGCAGCGGATCCCGGGCGGTGCCGGCCGGGCTGCCCGGGAGGCTGCGGGCCACGACGTCGGTCAGGCCGGCGACGCCGAGGGAGTCGACGTCGACGTCGCCGTAGGGCAGGGCGACCACGGGATGGACGGCGGCGACGGAGGCCAGCCGGGTCAGGAACGAGGCGGCGGCGTCGGTGCCCCGCCCGGCCCCGTCGACGCCGCCCACCGAGTACGGCCCGGCCGCCATCAGCTGGAGTTCCTCCACGAGCGCCGGGTCGATCGCGAGCGCCACGGGGACGGCCGGGACGGTCGCCCCGCTCGGCGCACTGCTGCCGGGCAGCCGCTCGATGACGGCGAGTGCGCGGTCGAGCCGGCCGTCCGGTGCGATCGATTCGGCGAGGCCGTCGTCCAGGAAGTTCCCGGTGGGTCCGCGGTGGGTCCGCTCGGCCAGGGGCCACAGCCAGGCCACGGCCGTGTGGGCCGCCGGGACGACGGGCTGCTGCACCAGGAAGGTGGAGAGCTCGCCCACGCGCCGCTGGTCGCCGTCGACGGTGCCGTTGACGTTGAGCAGGGCCGGGTAGACGCCGTCGCGGTCCATCCGCAGCGCGTCCGCGCTCACGGTGTAGCTGAACTCCTTCTTCCGGCCGGGGGCCAGCTCGTCCGGCAGGGTCTGGAAGTCGGGCAGCACCGCGGTCGAGGGGTCGGGGTCGCGTGCCTCCCCGGCGAGTTCGTCGCGGGTGGTGAGGACGTGGCCGCGCTGCAGGCGCACGGCGAGGTCGCTGATCGGTGCGGCGCCGGTGTTGGTCAGGGTGCCGGTGACGGTCACGGTGGCACCCGGCGTCACGACGCGGGGCTCGAAGCGGCTGACGTCGATCCGGACCGGTCGTGCGTCGTCGGTCACGTCGTCCGCGGGTGTCGCGGCGGTGACCGCTGGGGCGGCCGTGTGCACGGGCGCGGCGGACGCGATGGCCGTCGTCGGCGCGAGACCCAGGGCGGCGGCGAGCAGCGGAGCGACGGCGGCGCGCAGGAGCGCCGTCCGGCTCACGCCGTGTCGGCCAGCAGTGCGGGCGCGCGCTCGACCAGTGCCCGTTCGTCGGCGTAGGCCAGCCTGCCGCTCAACTCGTCGAGGGGCACCCAGGCGACCTCGGTCACCTCGATGTCGGCGTCGGAGAGGGCGCCCCCGATCGCGCGGAGCAGGAAGTGGTGCACGGTCTTGTGCACGCGGCGGCCGTCGGCGACGAACCAGAAGTCGATGATGCCGAGCGGCGCGACGACCTCGCCGATGATCCCGGTCTCCTCCGCGACCTCGCGGACGGCGGTGTCCTCGGGGGTCTCGCCCTCCTCGATGTGGCCCTTCGGCAGGGACCAGAGGAGCCGGCCGCGGCGGTCGGTGCGGCCGATCAGGGCAGCGCGAGGACCGGTGACACCGTCGTCGGCCACCACCAGGCCCCCGGCAGAGGTCTCGTCGACCCGGCGCAGCCGGCGGCCGGGGCGCCCGCGCCCGCCCGTCCCAGCCATGCCAGCAGGGTAGCGCGACCGTTCCCATTACCCTGGCTGGTCGTGTCCGCTACGCCCCCGAGTCGTCCCCCCGTCGCGCCGGTCCCCCCGGCCGTCCAGGAGACCGTGCGGGAGCTCGTCGACCTCTCCCCCGTGCTCACGGCGCTGGGCCGGCGGTTCACGGAGGCGGGATTCGAGGTCCATCTCGTCGGGGGATCCGTGCGGGACGCCCTGCTCGCCGCGGGCTCCGGACAGCCGCGGGTGCCCGGCGATCTCGACGTCACCACGTCCGCCCACCCGGAGCAGGTGCTCGAGCTGCTGCGCGGCTGGGCCCGTTCCACGTGGAACACCGGCATCGCCTTCGGCACGGTCGGCGCCGAGGTGGACTCCGGAACCGGTCCCGTGCGGGTGGAGATCACCACGTTCCGCGCCGACCGCTACGACCGCGAGTCGCGCAATCCGGAGGTGGCGTGGGGGGAGTCGCTGATCGACGACCTGCTGCGCCGCGACTTCACGGTCAACGCGATGGCCGTATCGCTCGGTCCCGACCGGACGGTGACCGATCCCTTCGGCGGCCTCGGCGACCTGCTGGCCCGACGGCTGCGCACCCCTGGCTCGGCGGTGGAGTCCTTCGCCGACGATCCGCTGCGCATGCTGCGCGCCGTCCGCTTCGTCGCCCAGCTCGGGCTCACCCCGGACGACGAGGTGGTGGCCGCGATGACGGAGCTCGCGCCGGAGCTGGGCAGGATCACTCCCGAGCGCGTGAACGTCGAGTTCTCCAAGACACTGCTGCAGGACGCCCCGCGGGGGGCGCTCGAGCTGTTCGTGGCCACCGGGCTGGCCGACGTCGTCCTGCCGGAGCTGCCGGCGCTGCGCATGGAGATCGACGAGCACCACCAGCACAAGGACGTCTACACGCACTCGCTGACCGTGCTCGACCAGGCGATCGAGCTGGAGCGGGCCGATCCGGACGCCGAGTCGCCGGACCTCGTCCTGCGGTTGGCCGCGCTGCTGCACGACATCGGGAAGCCGGCGACGCGCCAGCACCTCCCCCGCGGCCGGGTCTCCTTCCACCACCACGAGGTCGTCGGCGCCAAGCTGGTCCGGAAGCGGCTGACGGCGCTGCGCTACCCGAAGGACGTCGTGGAGGCGGTGTCGCGGCTGACCTTCCTGCACCTGCGCTTCCACGGCTACGGTGGCGGCGAGTGGACCGACTCCGCCGTCCGCCGGTACGTCACCGACGCCGGTGACCTGCTCCCCCGGCTGCACAAGCTGGTCCGCTCGGACTCCACGACCCGTAACAAGAAGCGGGCGGCCGCGCTGTCGGCCACCTACGACTCGCTGGAACGGCGGATCACTGAGCTGTCGGCCGCCGAGGACCTCGCACGGGTGCGCCCGGACCTCGACGGCAACGCGATCATGGAGCTGCTCGGGGTCGGCCCGGGTCCCGAAGTGGGCCGGGCGTGGCGGTTCCTCAAGGACCTCCGGCTCGAACGCGGCCCGCTCGACCGCGACGAGGCCGAGCGCGAGCTGCTCGCCTGGTGGTCCGCGGAGTCCTGAGCCCGCCCATCGACCCCAGACCGGCCGGCGGGCAGCATGACGCCATGCCGAACGACATCTGGCCCGTGGTGCACGCCGAGCGGCGGGCGCTGGCCGCCGACCTCGCCGGACTGACCGACGAGCAGTGGCGGACGCCGTCGCTCTGCACCGGCTGGAACGTGCAGGAGGTCCTCGCCCACATGGTCTCCACCGCGAAGCTGACGCCGCCCGCGTTCCTCGTCGGGATGCTCGGCGCAGGGTTCAACTTCGGCCGGTTCACGGCCAAGCGCATCGCCGCGGAGGGTGCCGGCGGTCCGGCGGCCACCCTCGCGGCGTTCCGTTCGGTCGAGACGTCGACGTCGGCGCCCCCCGGGCCGACGACGAGCTGGCTGGGCGAGGCCCTGGTGCACGCCGAGGACATCCGCCGCCCGCTGGGAATCCGGCACGACTACCCCGTGGACGCTCTGCGGCAGGTGACCGAGTTCTACGCGGGCTCGAACGTGCTGATCGGCGGCAAGCGGCGGGTCGACGGCGTCGCGCTGCGGGCGACGGACGCCGACTGGTCGCACGGCAGCGGCCCGGAGGCGTCCGGCCCGATGCTCGCGCTGATGCTCGCGACCACCGGCCGGACGGCGGCACTGGACGATCTCAGCGGCCCTGGGGTGGAGATCCTCCGCTCGCGCTGACCGCCGGCTCCAGGCCGGGGCCTCATCGGCCGACAATCCTCCTGTGGAGCTCGACGGGACCGACGACGACGGGTCGCTGCCCCGCTCACCGAGCGGTCGCGTGCCGCAGTGGGTGCTCGACGACGCCGCCCGTCGTGCCGCGCCGCCCGTCCCTCGTGCGCATCGCCGCCGCGGCCGCGCCCGCCGGGCCCTCGGCGTCGTCGTCTCACTGCTGGTCCTCGTCCTCGGCAGCGGCGTCCTGCTGGGACCCCACCTGGTCCCCTGGACGGCGGTGGCCGACGGCTCGCTGCCGGGGCAGACGGGGCCGGACGCCGTCCCACCCGCCGGGATCCCCGGCGCGGCACCGACCGGGGTGCCGCCGGCGCCGGCCGGGCAGGAGCGCCCGACGGCCGGGCGCGAGGCCGCCCGCGTGCCCCGCGGCCATCCGCCCCCGCCGCCGGCGGGCGGCGGTCCCCACGCCTTCGTCGACCTCCAGGCCGACGGCGTCACGCCGGTCGCCTACGACCCGTGCCGGCCGGTGCACTACGTCATCCACCCCGACGGCCAGCCGTCCGGCGGCGAGGCGGTCATCACCGCCGCGATCGCCCGGGTGTCGCAGGCGACCGGCCTGCAGTTCGTCTACGACGGCGGGACCGACGAGGCGAGCACGCTGGACCGGCCGATCTTCCAGCCCGCCCGCTACGGCGACCGGTGGGCGCCGGTCCTGTTCGCCTGGGAGTCCGACGTGGCCAACCCCCACCTGGCGGGGGAGATCGTCGGCGAGGGCGGCAGCACGGCGGTCTCGCTCGGCGACGGCCCGGAGGTCTTCGTCACCGGCACGGTCTCACTCGACGCCGGCCAGTTCCCCCGGCTCCTCGACCGCCGGAACGGGACGGCCATCGCGCAGGCCATCGTGATGCACGAGCTCGGCCACCTGGTCGGCCTGGACCACGTCGACGACGACCAGCAGCTGATGTACCCGACGTCCCGGGGCGACGTCCTCGACTTCGCCGCCGGCGATCTCACCGGCCTGGCCGCCCTGGGCACCGGCCGCTGCGTGCCCGCCCTGTGACGGCTGCGTGCCGACCGGTCAGTGCCGCCGGGTGATCCGCGCGTAGCCCAGCGCGGCCGCGACGTAGCCCGCGCCGACGGCGGCCACCAGCGGATAGGAGATGCCCGAGTCGGGCAGGGCGACCGCGCCCACCAGCAGCGCCACGACGAACGTGACGTTGAACAGCGTGTCGTACACGGAGAACACCCGGCCGCGGAAGTCGTCCTCCACCCACTCCTGCAGGGTGGTGTCGACGCAGATCTTGACCGCCTGCGCGACGAACCCCAGCACCAGCGAGGCCAGCACGATCGTCGGCGCCACGAAGGGCAGCCCGAGCCCGACCTGGCCGGCCGCCGCGGCGATCAGCAGCACGGTGATCCAGCGCGGCTTGCCGATCCGGCGGACGACGCCCGGCGTGACCCAGGCGGCCAGCAGGGTGCCCACAGCACCGGCCGCCACCACCTCGCCGAGCCCGACGATGCCGCCGGGGAACGGACCGCGCGGTGGGAACGTGTTGCGGTACAGCAGGAGCGTCATCAGGGTCAGGACGCCGTAGGCGAACCGGTGCAGGCTGATCGCGAGCAGCGCCGCGGCGGCCGGCTTGAGCTCCCACACGTGCCGTGCGCCGGCCAGCATGCCGCGCGCGATGTCCGCCGCCGTGAGGCGGGCGGCCCGGGTGACCTGGTCGGGCCCCAGGTCACCGCGCCGGAAGCCGGCGACGACCGTGGCCGCGGCGAGGTAGGGGAGCGCGGCGGACAGCGCCAGCGCGGCGTATCCCGCGTCGGAGGAGCCGGTCAGCTGCAGCAGGGCGATCGCGGCGCCCCCGCCCGCCACGGTGGCGACCGCGCCGGACGTCGTCGACAGCGCGTTGGCCGACACCAGCGAGGCGTCGTCGGTGGTGTGCGGGAGACCCGCGGAGAGCGCGGCCAGCACGAAGCGGTTCACGGAGAAGACGGCGAGGCCCGCGACGTAGAACGCCGTCCCCTGGACGCCGCCGAACACCAGGGCCGCGACGACGGCGACCAGCCCGGCGCGCAGCAGGTTGGCGCGCAGCAGCACCTGACGCCGGCTCCAGCGGTCCAGCCAGACGCCGGCGAACGGGCCGACGAGGGAGTAGGGCAGCAGCAGGACGGCGAAGCCGGCGGCGACCGCCAGCGGATCGGCGGCCCGCTGCGGGTTGAACAGCACGGTGCCGGCCAGAGCCGCCTGGAACACGCCGTCACCGAACTGGGCCAGGAGTCGCGTACCCAGGAGCCGTCGGAAGTCGGTGCGCAGCAGCAGGTGCCGGGCCCCGGAGTCGAGCTCGGTTCCCGCCTCCGCCACGCCGGTACCTTAGGCGGACACCGCCCGCCCGGATCATCACCGCGAGCCCGGTGTCACGACTGCGCGCATCCGGCACGCCGAAGGTGACCTGCGGCGTTCTCCTGACCGGGAGACACGACGCTCCCTGGCGACGGCCGGTGGGGCACACTGACGGGGATGACGTCGGTGCCCTCCTCCCCCGATCCCGAGTCCGGGCCGCCCGCGCGGCCCGCGACCGGGCGACGTCGCGCGTTCGCCGTTCCGCCGCTGTCGACCGGGCGCCTGGACGACGTGTGCCCGGGCAGCCTGCTCGTCGCCATGCCATCGCTCACCGATCCCACCTTCGCCGGCACCGTCGTCTACGTCCTGGACCACTCCGACACCGGCACGCTGGGGGTGGTGCTCGGCCGGCCCAGCCAGGTCGAGATCCGGGACGTGCTGCCCGGCTGGTGCGACCTGGCCGTGCCGCCCGAGGTGTTCCACGTGGGCGGACCGTGCGAGTCGGACACCGCCCTCTGCCTGGCCGTGGGCCCGGGGGCGGCGGCGGGCGACGACGGCCCGCTCCGACGGGTGGCCGGCGACGTCTACCTGGTCGACCTGGACGCCGACCCCGCACAGCTGCCCGAGCAGCTCACCGGCCTGCGGGTGTTCGCCGGGTACGCGGGCTGGTCCCCGGGGCAGCTCGCCGGGGAGATCGCCGAGGGGGCGTGGGCGTGTGTGGCCGGCCAGCGGGACGACGTCCTGAGCTCGGCGGCCGGACCCGAGCTGTGGCGTGGGGTCATGGGGCGCCAGACCGGCCGGCTCGGGGTGCTCTCGACGGCCCCGGCGGACCCGACTGCGAACTGAGGGTGTCCGGACGGCTCCTCATCTGGTAGGAAGTACTCCGGGAGAGGGCGGGCTGGGGAAGAGTCCGCCCTCTCCCGCTCATCTGGCGCCGGTGACCACTCCCGCGCAGGTTCACATGCCGAACGTCGCCGTGATCGCGGGATGGTCGGCCGCCTCCGCCGTCTGCGCCGGGTCGGGTGTCTCGAGCACGCGCGGCCGGTGGTCCGACAAGGTCACCGTGACACGGAGCCCGGTGCCCGCCAGCGGTGTGACGAACTGGGTGAGCATCTCCTCGGCGGCGTCCACGGCGACCGTGCGGCCGTCGCGCAGGCCGAACAGCGAGGTCAGCCGGCTGTCGATCGACCGCTGTCCCTGCCAGGTGTAGCCGGCGCCGAGGAAGCTCCTGGGCTCGTCCGCGGTGCGGGCGGACAGGTTCAGCAGAACCTCCACCACCGCGTCGACCAGGGGCGGGGCCGCGTTCTCCTCGCCGCCCGTGAGGGCGCGGTGCAGGTACGCGCCTCCCGGGACGCCGTCCGCGGCCAGGGCCTTGGGGAGACCGGGCACGTCGCCGATCCACAGTTCCTCGTCGGTGAACACCAGCGTCCGGACGTCGTCCGCGCGCCCGTCCCCGAAGCTGGTGACCGCCCGCGCCCGGCCGATCTCGTCCCGGAAGTCCACCTCGCCGGTCAGGGTCAGCACGGTGTCCTCCCCGTACGGCGCGGTGACCACGAACTGCGCACCGGCGTGCGTGTAGTTGCGGTGCAGCAGCGCGGCGAGCGCATCGGCGTCCTGCTGCGTGACCGGGTCGCCCGGCTGCCGCTCGGCGTCGCCGGACGAGCATCCGGCGGCCAGCGCGGCGGCCAGCCCGAGCGCCGGGAGGAGGACGCGGCGCCGCACCCGGGCAGCGTATGCAGTGCGACGGAGCCCGCGTCCCAGGCGGGGACGCGGGCTCCGTCGTGTCGCGGGGTCCTTCTTCAGCGCTCGACGTCCCCCCGGATGAACGCCTCGACCGCGTCGCGGGCCTCGCTGTCGCTGTACTGCACCGGCGGGCTCTTCATGAAGTACGACGACGCCGAGAGGATCGGGCCGCCGATCCCGCGGTCCTTGGCGATCTTCGCGGCGCGGACGGCGTCGATGATGATGCCGGCCGAGTTCGGCGAGTCCCAGACCTCGAGCTTGTACTCCAGGTTCAGGGGCACGTCGCCGAACGCGCGGCCCTCGAGCCGGACGTAGGCCCACTTGCGGTCCGACAGCCACGGCACGTGGTCCGACGGGCCGATGTGCACGTTGCCCTTGCCCATGTCGCGGTCGACCTGGCTGGTCACCGACTGCGTCTTGGAGATCTTCTTCGACTCCAGGCGCTCGCGCTCGAGCATGTTCTTGAAGTCCATGTTGCCGCCGACGTTGAGCTGCATCGTGCGGTCGAGCTGCACGCCGCGGTCCTCGAAGAGCTTGGCCAGGACGCGGTGGGTGATCGTGGCTCCGACCTGGCTCTTGATGTCGTCACCGACGATCGGGACGCCGGCCGCGGTGAACTTGTCCGCCCACTCCTTGGTGCCGGCGATGAAGACCGGCAGCGCGTTGACGAACGCGGCCCCTGCGTCGATCGCGGCCTGCGCGTAG
This sequence comes from Blastococcus sp. OS1-29, assembly GCF_057628075.1. Lineage (NCBI taxonomy): Bacteria > Bacillati > Actinomycetota > Actinomycetes > Geodermatophilales > Geodermatophilaceae > Blastococcus > Blastococcus sp. OS1-29. Next base: position 73,000 of record NZ_JBXXJK010000009.1, on the reverse strand, counting down.
AACTCCGCGGCCTGCTGCGAGCCCACGGGCAGGTAGCAGACGACGACGTCGGCGCCGGAGTCGCGCAGGGCCGCGACCATGTCCACCGGCTGCTCGTCGGACTCCTCGACGATCTCCCGGTAGTACTTGCCCAGGCCGTCGAGCGTGGTGCCGCGCTGCACGGTGACGCCGAGCGGCGGGACGTCGGCGATCTTGATGGTGTTGTTCTCGCTGGCGACGATGGCCTCGGAGAGGTCGCGCCCCACCTTCTTGGCGTCGACGTCGAACGCGGCGACGAACTCGACGTCGGACACGTGGTACTCGCCGAAGCGGACGTGCATCAGACCCGGGACCGACGTCGTCGGGTCGGCGTCCTTGTAGTACTCCACGCCCTGCACGAGCGAGGCTGCGCAGTTCCCGACGCCGATGATGGCGACCTTCACTGATCCCATGGTTCTCCTTCTTCCTGGACCGGGCTGGTCCCGTGGTCGTGGACCGTGCGGTCCGGTGCTGGCTGGCTGAGCTCTAGGTGGTGGATCCGGGTGTGGCGGGCGGCTCGGGTGTGCCTGCCTCCCGGCGCTCGGTGTCGATCAGTTCCGACAGCCAGCGGACCTCCCGGTCCACCGACTCGAGGCCGTGGCGCTGTAGTTCGAGCGTGTAGTGGTCGAGGCGCTCCCGGGTGCGGGCCAGCGAGGCCCGCAGGCCCTCCCGCTGCCGCTCGACGGTCCGCCGCCGGCCCTCGAGGATCCGGAGCCGGACATCGGGGCCCGTGTGCCGGAAGAACGCCAGGCGGACGCCGAAGCTCCCGCTGTCGTCGTAGGCCTCCGGGCCGGTCTCACCGACCAGCTCGTGGAAGCGCTCCTTGCCCTCGGCGGTGATCGTGTAGACGATCTTGCCGCGCCGGCCGGTCAGCGGCGGCGCGTCGGCCGGCAGCAGGGCGTGCGGGTCCGGCTCGTCGGTGGTGATCAGGCCGGCCGCGTGCATCCGCTTGAGCGCCGGGTAGAGCGACCCGTAGGAGATGCTGCGGAGCCCGCCGAGTACCTGCGAGAGCTGCTTGCGTAGTTCGTAGCCGTGCATCGGCGACTGGTGGAGCAGGCCAAGGATGGCGAATTCGAGCATTCCGCCTCCCTCAGCCGACTGGTCGATGTATCGAAACGATACATCGCGGTGTGACACTGTCGTCCTCCGGACGACACCGCGGCCAATTTCCGTCCCCGTGCTGCGACGAGCGTGTCCGTCGTGCCTGCGCGGGACCCTCCGGGCCCCATTCGGCACGAACCCTCGATCCGGACTCGCGGGACCTGCCGGGCCCGGTCGGCGCGACGTGGCGGGTGGTTGGTTTCACGGGAAACGCTCCGGACCCCTGGGTCTGCCACGTACATTGACGCCGTGCCCGGACGTCGATCCGTCGTGGACTACTCGCTGCAGCGGCGAGCCGTCCTCGCCGACGTGTACGCGGGTCGCACGGGTCTGTTCGAGGTCTGCGACGCGAGTCCTTACCTCTCCCGGGCGGCCAAGTACCACGGCGAGGCGACCGATGTCGCCTGCCCGGTCTGCCGCAAGGAACGCCTCATCACGGTGAACTACGTGTACGGCGATCACCTCGGCCCGGTCTCCGGCCAGGCGAAGACGCAGGTGGAACTGGCGCGCATGGACGCCATGCAGGAGCAGTTCACGGTGTACGAGGTCGAGGTGTGCCGCAGCTGCGGGTGGAACCACCTGGACGCCTCGTACGTCCTGGGAGCCGAACCGGTTCCCGGGCAGCCACGCCGGAACCGGCGCCGGGTCGCCACCGAGTAGCCGGTGGCGGGAGGATTCCGTCCCGGCGTGCACAGCAGTCGCACCAGCGCCGCTGCGTCGCGGGGGTTCCCCCGCTCCCACAGCTGAAGACGCCAAGCTCTCAGCAAGGCCGCGACGGGGATCGATCCCCGTCGCCGAACCGAGAAGTCAGAGAGGGGTTCCCTCGTGCCATCCCACGACGAGACCTCACCGGCCGCGCCGCGCGCCGGGTCGGTCCGCCGTCCGCGTCCGTCGCGGTCCCGTCCCACCGGCGGTGGTGGCGGGCGTGACCAGTCCGGACGCCCGCCCGCAGGCGGCCGTGCCCGCACGACGGCATCCCGCACCGGCGCATCGGGTCCGTCCCGCAGCGCGTCCGGTCAGTCCCGCTCGGCCGGCGGCCGCTCGCGGACGACGGCCAAGGGGAAGGGCAAGGGGCCGAAGTCGAAGAAGCAGCGCCGCAACCGTCGGCTGAAGGTCGCCGGCGGTCTCCTCGCCGGCATGCTGGTGCTGCTCGGCGTGTTCGTCGGGGTGGTCTACGCCAGCACCGAAGTCCCGAGCCCCGACTCGATCACCACCTCGCAGACGACCCGGATCTACTACTCCGACGGCGCGACCGAGATGGCCCGCCTCGGCGACGAGAACCGCACCAACGTGACACTGGCGCAGATCTCCGAGCCCGCGCGGTACGCCGTCCTGGCGGCGGAGAACCGCAGTTTCTACACCGACCCGGGCATCTCGTTCACCGGCATCGTGCGGGCGGCGTTCAACAACCTGACGGGCGGGTCCACGCAGGGCGGCTCGACGATCACCCAGCAGTACGTGAAGAACGCGATCCTGAAGAACTCCTCGCAGACCTTCACGCGCAAGTTCCAGGAGCTGTTCCTGGCGATCAAGCTGGACAACAACTACTCGAAGGACCAGATCCTCGAGAACTACCTGAACACCATCTACTACGGGCGCGGGGCGTACGGCATCGAGTCGGCGGCCAACACCTACTTCGGCGTGCCGGCCGCACAGTTGACCGCGCAGCAGGGCGCCGTCCTGGCGGTGCTCGTCCGCAGTCCCTCGCGGTACGACCCCGAGGTGAGCCCGACCGACGCCCAGGACCGCTGGGGCAAGGTGCTCGACGCGATGGTGACCGAGGGCTGGCTGACCAAGGACGAGCGCGCGGCGTCGGTCTACCCGCCCGTGCTGCCCAAGACCACGTCCTCGCTCGGCCTCCCCGAGGGGCCCGAGGGCCTGATCGTCAAGCAGGTCAAGGACGAGCTGATGGGGAAGTACGGCTACACCGAGCAGCAGATCCAGGCCGGCGGGCTGCGCATCACGACCACGGTGAACAAGAGCTTCCAGGACGCCGCCGTCGCGGCCGTCAACGACGTGATGGAGGGCGAGCCCGACAACCTCCGCCAGGCGCTCGTCTCGGTCGACCCGAAGACCGGCGGGGTGCTCGCCTACTACGGCGGCAAGTCCGGGCGGAACTTCGACTACGCGGGGTCGCCGCGCCAGCCCGGGTCGTCGGTGAAGCCGTACGTGCTCGCCACGGCGCTGGAGCAGGGGATCAGCGTGACCGCCCGCCGGGACGGCAGCGACAAGCAGATGTTCCCCGGCCGGGCTCCGGGCCACCCGGTGCGCAACTCGGGCGGGGCGTCCTGCCCCGCCTGCACCCTGCAGGAGGCGATCGTCAAGTCGCTGAACACCACCTTCTACGGGCTCACCTACGAGGTCGGCCCGCCGAAGGTGCGCGACGTGATGCTCAAGGCAACCGGCCTGCCGGACAAGTGGACCGGAGGCAACCTGAAGGGTCAGACGGTCCTGGCCGACCCGAAGACCGGTGGCGTCGACGCCGGTCTCGGCATCGGGCAGTACGCCATGCGTCCGATCGACCAGGCGGTCGGGTTCGCGACCTTCGCCGCCGGCGGGGTGCACCGCAACCCCTTCTTCGTGGCGAAGGTGACCGACTCCGACGGCACCCAGCTGCTCGGTCCGCCCGCCGACGACGGCCAGCAGGTCATCCCGGCTGATGTCGCCAACGACGTCACGTTCGCGATCGAGGGAGTCGCTCAGTACTCCAAGCGCGCGCTCGAGGGCGGCCGCCAGGTCGCCAGCAAGACGGGCACCGTGGGCGTGACCGACCAGGACAACTCCGACGCGTGGATGGTGGGCTACACCCCGTCGATCTCCACCGCGGTCTGGATGGGGTCGGACACCAACGAGCCCATCGTGAGCGCCAACAAGAAGATCATCTACGGATCCGGCCTGCCCGGGGCGATCTGGCAGGAGTTCATGAACGCCGTCCTCAAGGGGACGCCGAAGGAGAAGCTGCCGGACAAGGCGCTGATCCAGGGCGACACCGGGCAGGGGGTGCCGGAGCCGACCACCGAGGCGCCGCCGCCCAGCGAGGCACCCGCCCCCGCGACGACGTCCGACGCCGCCCCGCCGCCGGCGAACCCGCCGGCGCCGACGTGCGGCCAGCCGACCCTTCCCGCCTGCCCCAATCCTGGCGACGGGGGTAACCCGCCCAACGGAAATCCGAATCCGCCCCCACCGAACCAACCGGGCCAGCCCGCTGAACCGGTGGGTCCGCCGGCCCCCGTGGGCGGCTGAACCGATCCGGCGCATCCGATCCCGCACACTGAGCACGTGAGCAACGCACCTCCGGGCCCGTCCGCCGTCGTGGACGGGCCCGGAGTGTCTCCGGGGAGCGGGCGGCGGGCGGTCACGGCCCCGGCGCCGGACCGGGTGGTGCCCTCCTGGACCGATCCGGTCGTGGCCCAGGCCAGCGAGGCGATCGGCGGCCCCTGGGGCCGGCACGCGGTGATCGGCCGGGCGCTGTTCTGGACGCCCCTGCGGATCTGCCTGCTGTTCACGTCGTTCGTGCTCGCCCTGGCCTGGGTCAAACAGGCGCCCTGCGCGAGTGGCAACTGGGCGGGCTGGGTCCAGTACACGCACTTCTGCTACTCCGACACGGTGCCGCTCTTCGGCCTCCACCACCTCGACACCGGTGCGCTGCCCTACCTCGACTCCCCCGTCGAATACCCGGTGCTGACCGGCGGTTTCATGGCGCTGGCCGCCGCGGTCGCCCGCGTCTACGACGGCGCGTCCGGCGCGTGGGGGCTGCTGCCCGGCGTCCCGCCGGTCGAGAGCTACTACGTGGTGACCTGTCTGCTGCTGTCGCTGTGCGCGCTGGTGACGACGCGAGGGGTGCTCGCGCTGTCCGGACGGCGGCCCTGGGACGCGGCCATGGTCGGGCTCTCGCCGCTGCTGTTCGTGCACGTGTTCACCAACTGGGACCTGTTCGCCGTCGCCCTGGCGACCTGCGGGATGTGGGCGTGGGCGCGGCAGCGGCCGGTCCTCGCCGGCGTCCTTCTCGGGCTCGGCATCGCCGCGAAGCTGTACCCGGCACTGGTGCTGGGCGCGCTGTTCCTGCTCTGCCTGCGAGCGGGCCGGCTCGCCGTCTGGCTGCGGACGGCGGTGGCCGCCGGAGTCGTCTGGCTGGCGATCAACGTGCCGATCGCCGTCCTGGCGCCGGAGAACTGGAGTCGCTTCTTCCGGCTCAACAGCAGCCGGCCGGCCGACCCGGACACCATCTGGAACCTCCTCCTGCACGCCAACCCGCAGGCGCTCGGCGGCCCGGTCGCCGAGGGGCAGTCACCGATCACGCTCAACATCGTCGTCGCGGTGCTGCTGGTGCTGCTCGTCGCCGCGGCGGGCTGGCTCACGTTCGCCGCGCCGGTGCGGCCGCGGGTGGGTCAGCTGGCGTTCCTGCTCGTCGCCGGGTTCCTCCTCCTGAACAAGGTGTGGAGTCCGCAGTACTCCCTGTGGCTCCTGCCGCTGGCCGTGCTGGCTCGGCCGCGCTGGCGGTCGCTGCTGCTCTGGCAGGCCACCGAGGCGCTGCTGTGGGTGCCGCGGCTGCTCTGGTACCTCGGCACCGACCACCGCGGCGTCAAGGTGGAGTGGTTCCTGCTGAGCGTGGTGATCCGCGATCTCGCCGTCCTCACGCTGATGGCTCTCGTCGTCCGGGACGTCCTGCGTCCCGATGGCGACGTCGTCCGCACGAGCTGGCCCGGAGTGGACGACCCGGCCGGTGGCGTCCTGGACGGCGCCCGGGACCGGGTGGTCTTGCCGAGTGGGGCCCGGAGGGTCCCGCGCAGGCATGACTGACGCGCTCAGGTCACGTGGGGAACGGCTGCTGGCCGCGGTGCGGCGCGGAGCGTCGCAGTGTCATAGGGCGTCGCGGAGGAGGACGATCTCGGCGGCGTGCGCCGCCCGGTCCCCGGGGGTCTCCAGGATGATCGGGCAGTCGGCCGCGCGGGCGACGTCGACCAGTAGCTCGGTCGGGATCTCGCCGTCGGAGAGCGGGGCGTGCCGGTCGCGGCTGGAACCGGCCGGGTCGCGGCTGTTGTTGAGGTGCACCAGGTCGAGCCGGCCGGTGATGGCGCGGATGTCGTCGACCGCGGTGCCGAGGTCCCAGCCGGCCGCCCAGGCGTGGCAGGTGTCCAGGACGAAGCCGGCGCCGAACTCGCCGATGGCGTCCCAGAGGCGGGCGATCGCATCCAGCTCCCGCGCCATCGCGTTGCCGCCGCCCGCGGTGTTCTCGATGAACAGCGGCAGCGGGAAGCCGCCGTCCTTGGCCTGGTAGGTGAACGTCTTGCGCCAGTTGTCCACGCCGACGGCAGGGTCGTCCTCGGCGAGCACGTGGCCGCCGTGCACGACCATGCCCCGGGCGCCGACCGCGGCGGCTGCCTGCGCGTGCTGCGCGAGCAGCTTGCGGCCGGGAACGCGGATCCGGTTGTTGGTCGAGGCGACGTTGAGCATGTACGGCGCGTGGACGATCACCATCACGTCGCTCGCGCGGAGGTCGTCGCCGTCCGGGCGCGGTTTCGGGGCCTTGTAGCTCTGCGGGTCGGTCAGGAAGATCTGCACGCCGTCGGCGTCCATCTCGGCCGCCCGGGCCAGCGGACCCCCGCCGTCGAGTTCGTTGTCGTCGGTCAGGCCGGGTCCGACGTGTACGCCGATCGGGTGTCTTCCCACGCCTGCGCACCCTAGTTCTCCAGGGGTTTCAGGTTTACCCGTATCGCTGGCGTCACATCATCGTTGATGCAGCGTGACGGGGGTTACTCCCCAGTAGGGGAACGGACGACGTCGACGTGGAGGTAGGGAAGCAGATGGCGAGCGGTCGGATCCGTCGAAGCGCACGGCGAGGACTCGCCGTCGCCGTACTCGGCTGGCTGGCGGTGGCGGCGGCGTCCGTCCTCATGGCGCCCAGTGCGAGCGCCGCGCCCCAGGAGACCGTCGAGATCATGAACTTCACGCCCCCGGTGAAGAGCGTCGACAAGGGCGGCCAGATCACCTTCGTCAACAAGATCCCCGCCGCGAACAAGGGCGGGATCACCATCTCGCCCCTGCTCAGTGTGTCGGCCACGATCTACACCGACGTGTCGGTGACGTTCTTCGGGCAGAAGAAGGACCTGCAGTTCGGCCAGTCGGCCGCGTGGACCTTCAACGACCCCGCGACCGCCGGAACGATCACCTATACGTACCGGATCGTCCCGCAGGCCGGTCTCCCGGCCGCGGTCGTCACCCAGGTGGTGAACACCGTCGCGGCGTCGCTGCCGCCGGTGCCGGCGCCGGTGCCCTACGTCGTGGAGACGCTCGTCCCGCTGCCGACACTGCCCGGCGCGAACCTTCCCCAGCTGCCGCAGGTGACCGTTCCGCTGCCGCCCCTCCCGGGGGGCACGACGCCCGTGCCGCCGGTGGACGGCCCGGGCGGCCCCACGCCGACGGACCACCCGACGCCGACGGGCATCTCCGGCATCGACGGGAACGTGTACGCCTACGAGACCGGCGGGGCCGGCCCGCAGCTGCAGCCGGCCGGCGTCGCGGCCGCCTCGGCCTTCGACCCGTCCCGGTTCGCCGCCGTGAGGGGCAGCTCGTCGTCGCGCGGTGCCTCGGGTGCCGCCACCGGGGCCGGCGGCGTGGCCGGGGGGTACGACGGCGCCTCGGTGCCGGTCTTCGGCCAGCTGGCCGGGCTGGACGGGTCCGGCCTGGACGACCAGAGCGCCACGCGGGACGCCGCGTCGTCCACCCCGGCGCAGACCCTGCCGGCCGCCGCCCTGGCTGCCGTGATCGCGCTGGCCGCGGTCACCGCCGCACTGGTCCGCACCCACCAGGCGTCGCGCAACTCGCGCTGACGCCGTTCGCCGCCGCGGCCGTCGTCCCTTTCCGGACGGCGGCCGCGGCGCGTCGCCGGGGGTTGTGGACAGCGCCGGACGGCGTTCTGCGCGGCGCTGGTAGCCTTCTCCTGCGCGTTCCGGTGGATGCCGGGGCGCGCAACGCATGCACGACCCTCCTGCTGCAGACCTTCTGCAGCCGCCAAGACCAGAGGAGGTGGGGTTTCCCGTGCGTCATTACGAACTGATGGTCATCCTCGACCCCGAGCTCGAGGAGCGCACCATTGCTCCGTCCCTCGACCGGTTCCTGACCGTCGTCACCAAGGCCGGTGGCACCGTCAAGACCGAGATCTGGGGCCGTCGCCGTCTCGCCTACGAGATCAAGAAGCAGATCGAGGGCATCTACGCGATCGTCACGATCGAGTCCGAGCCCGCTGCCGTGGCCGAGCTGGACCGTCAGCTGAACCTCAACGAGTCGGTGCTCCGCACGAAGCTGATGCGCCCCGAGGCCCACTGACCATGGCCGGCGAAACCGTCATCACCGTCATCGGGAACCTGACGTCTGACCCGGAGCTCCGGTTCACGCCGTCCGGCGCCGCGGTTGCCAACTTCACCGTTGCCTCCACCCCCCGCACCTTCGACCGTCAGTCGCAGGAGTGGAAGGACGGCGAGGCGCTGTTCCTCCGGTGCAACGTGTGGCGGCAGGTGGCCGAGAACGTGGCCGAGTCCCTCACCCGCGGTTCGCGGGTCATCGTCAGCGGGCGGCTCAAGCAGCGCTCGTTCGACACCAAGGAAGGCGAGAAGCGCACCGTCATCGAGCTGGAGGTCGACGAGATCGGCCCCTCGCTGCGCTACGCCACCGCGAAGGTCACCAAGGCCTCCCGCGGTGACGGTGGCGGCGGCTTCTCCGGTGGTGGCGGCGGCGGAGGCGGCTTCGGCTCCTCCGGTGGCGGCGGCGGCGGATCGAGCGACCCCTGGTCGACTCCCGCGGGCCCGTCCGACGAGCCTCCCTTCTGATCCACTCTTCGTACTGATCTCTGGAGAACCCAGTGCCCAAGCCCCCCATTCGCAAGGTCAAGAAGAAGGTCTGCCAGTTCTGCAAGGACAAGGCGACCTACGTCGACTACAAGGACACGACGCTGCTGCGGAAGTTCATCTCCGACCGCGGCAAGATCCGAGCACGGCGCGTCAGCGGCAACTGCAGCCAGCACCAGCGTGACGTCGCCGTGGCCGTGAAGAACAGCCGCGAGATGGCGCTGCTGCCCTACACCTCGACGGCGCGCTGATCATGACGACGTCGAAGCTGATCCTCACCGCCGAGGTCACCGGTCTCGGTTCTTCCGGCGACACCGTCGAGGTCAAGGGCGGGTACGCCCGCAACTACCTCCTGCCCCGCGGCCTGGCCATCCAGGCCACCCGCGGTGCCGAGAAGCAGATCGAGTCCCTCCGCCGGGCGCGTGCCGCCCGTGAGGTGCGCTCGCAGGAAGAAGCGACCGCCGTGGCCGGGCAGCTGTCCGGCCTCACGGTGCGCGTTCCGGCTCGCGCCGGCGAGGGTGGCCGCCTGTTCGGGCGCGTCACCACCGCCGACGTCGCCGCGGCCGTGGCCGCGGCCGGTGGCCCGGAGCTCGACCGTCGCCGGATCGAGCTGCCCAGCAGCATCAAGACCACCGGCCAGCACACCGTCACCGTGCGGGTGCATCCCGAGGTCTCGACGCAGCTGCAGATCGAGGTCGTGGCCAGCTAGGGCTGTCCAGCACTGCCCGCGAGGGGCGTCGGACTCCGGTCCGGCGCCCCTCGCGGCGTCTCCGGGGACGGTCGCTCAGAGCGCCGCGACGCGCCGGGCCACGGCCTCTATCGCGCGGTCGCGCACGTCTGCCGCCAGGGGTGCGTCGACGGTGCCGGCACCGACGACCGCCTCGGTCGAGCGGCCGGTGAGGAAGACGTACTGCCAGTAGAGGGTCATCCTGGCGCCGCTCGCGGCCGTCGCCGGGACGACCGCTGTCGCGATGGCCACGACGTTGCCCGGCCCCCCACCGCTACCGGGGGTCACCTCGAAGCGCGGCGTTTCCACGTCGGTTCCCCCGGGCCTCGTCTTCCCGCGCAGGGTTGCGGTGAGCGCCTCGGCGAAACAGTCAGGAGCCCTGACGTCGCTGAGGAGGGCGGTGTCGGCATCCACGCGCTGCTGCGAGCGGAAGCTGCCCGCCCAGGAGTACAGATGGCTGGTCGCGCCGTCGGTGAACACTGGTGAGAACGTCTCCGTCAGCTGACCGGCTGGATCGGTCGACGCTCCCAGGCAGGCGCGGAAGGCCGCCATCGTTGCGCTGTCGCGCTCCGGACTGCCACCCGCGCTCCACCCCTGTGGGAGATCGTCGGGCTGTAGGACGGTCGACCGGAGCCGGCCCGGGTCGCCGGATGGCGGCCGTGGCGCTACGGAGGTGCTCGAGGCACGCGAGCCGGTTGCCGCGGCGGGTCCGGCTGGGGCGACCGTGGACGTGCACGCGGAGACCGTAGCGGCGAGAACCACGATCCCGGCCATGCTCGTGAGCCTGCTCGTCCGCACCCGCGGAACGTAGTGGGTCCGGTGGCAGGCGGACGGCCGACGCGGCCGATCGAGTGGAGGATCCGTGCGGCCACGGGCGCCTGTGGACACCTGTGCATTCGGCGATCGAATGCTGAACGGACCGTGTCCGGGCCATAGCCGACTGTGATCGTGTAGAAGGCCGACAGGCGGTCGCGACGCGGTGTGACTCGTGGTGCGGCACGGCAAATTTCTTCGGACTTTTCTCCTGTCCACAGCCGGTGGGCGCTGTTTCCGCAGGTGGTGGGCGTGGAGACGGGAGATGTACCGCGGGCGTCCCCCGCGGTCTCCACATGTCGACACGCCTCCATCCACCGACTTGTCCACAAGTTGTGCAGATCGGCGTGCACACCGGTGTTGGACGGGGACCCCTCCGGCTTCCTAACGTCCACCTCAGCTGCCGCCGGGTGCCGGAAAGTGTCGGTGCCCGGCGGTAGCAATCACCGAACAGATGTTCGGTCCGGCGGCGCTCGTCGAACTCCGACTTCCCCACGGAGTGGTGATGCGGGCGCGCCCGCAAGAGATGGAGGAACCCCGTGGCGGTGGCCGACGACTTCAGCCGGCCTCAGGCGACGGCTCCGGCGTACGACCGGCAGCCCCCGCAGGACATCCCGGCCGAGCAGTCCGTGCTCGGCGGCATGCTGCTGAGCAAGGACGCGATCGCCGACGTCGTGGAGGCCCTGCAGGGCACGGACTTCTACCGTCCGGCGCACCAGGTGATCTTCGACTGCATCCTCGACCTGTACGGCCGGGGTGAGCCCGCCGACGCCATCACCGTGGCCGCGGAGCTCAACCGCACCGACCAGCTGTCGAAGATGGGCGGCGCGGTCTACCTGCACACCCTCATCGCGTCCACGCCGACTGCGGCCAACGCCGGCTACTACGCCGCGATCGTGGCCGAGCAGGCCGTGCTGCGCCGTCTGGTCGAGGCGGGCACCCGCGTGGTCCAGCTGGGCTACGGCGCGGCCGGTGGCAAGGGAGACGTCGACGACATCGTCGACCGGGCCCAGCAGGAGATCTACGACGTCACCGAGAAGCGGATGAGCGAGGACTACTCGCGTCTCGAGGACATCCTGCAGCCGACGATGGACGAGCTCGACGCCATCGCCTCCCGTGGTGGCGTGAGCCGTGGCGTTCCGACCGGCATCCGCGATCTCGACGAGCTCACGAACGGCCTCCAGGCCGGCCAGATGGTCGTCATCGCGGCCCGTCCGGGTGTCGGTAAGGCCCTGGCTCTCGACACCCCGGTCGCCACGCCGTCCGGCTGGACCACCATGGGCGAGATAGCGGTCGGCGACCGTGTGATGGGGTCCGACGGCCGCCCCACGACCGTCGTGGCCGCCACCGAGGTCATGACCGACCGCCCCTGCTACGAGGTGCACTTCTCCGACGGGTCGGTCATCGTCGCCGACGCCCAGCACCAGTGGCTCACCGAAACCCGCGCCAGCCGGAAGTCCGCCCAGGCCGCCCGAGTGGGCTACAACCGGTACCGGAACCAGAAGACGTTCGCTGCGGTCCGGACCACCGAAGACATCGCCCGTACCGTCCGCTGCCCCACCAAGGACGCCCGGCTGAACCACTCCGTGACCAATGCGGGCCCGTTGGAGCTCCCGGAGGCCGATCTGCTCGTTCCCCCGTACGCACTGGGCGTGTGGCTTGGTGACGGCACCTCGGCGGCCGCGCAGTTCACCAGCGCCGACCCCGAGATCGCCGTGTACATCGAGGCCGAGGGTCTGGTCGTCGACGCGACGAACGTCCACATGCGCTACGCGATGCGGCTGCCTGACGGGCCCGGTCCTGCCGAGAAGGTCTGCCCGATGTGCGGACAGTTCTTCGTGCCGAAGACGTCGCAGGTGCAAACGTGCGGAAAGACCTGCGGCGGCGCGCTGCGGGCCGCCGGAGGTGTCGGACGTACGGCCACCTGCGCGGGCTGCGGCGGGCCCTCGTCCGGGATGGCCCAGTGCCAGGCGTGCCGGGATGACCACGGCACGGTCAAGGCGCTGCTGCGCAAGCTGGGTGTCCTGGGGAACAAGCACATCCCGGTCGAGTACCTGCGCGGCTCGGTGGCGCAGCGGAAGGCGCTCCTGGCCGGCCTCCTGGACACCGACGGCACCGTCGCGCCGAGCGGGGTGATCCAGTTCGCCGTCACCAACAAGCGGCTGGCCGAGGACACCCGCGAGGTGATCGCGAGCCTCGGGCATCGCGTGCGCATGACCACCAAGCGCGTTCGCGGGCGCTCGGAGGAGTCCTCCATCTGCTACACGCTCACGTTCAGCACCGACGACCAGGTCTTCGCGCTGGAGCGGAAGCACATCCTCCACAAGGAGCGGGGAGCGCGGACATTCACCGCGCGCGGGGTGCGGTTCATCACCGACGTCCGTCCCATCGACAGCGTGCCGGTGCGCTGCATCCAGGTGGACGCCGAGGACCACCTGTTCCTCGCCGGGCGCAGCTTCATCCCGACGCACAATTCGACGCTCGGTCTCGACATCGCGCGGTCCGCGTCGGTGAAGCACCACCTGCCCGCTGCGATCTTCTCGCTGGAAATGAGCAAGCACGAGATCACCATGCGTCTGCTCTCGGCGGAGGCGAAGGTGCCGCTGCACCACATGCGCGCCGGTTCGCTGTCGGACGAGGACTGGTCCAAGCTGGCCCGGCGCATGGGTGAGATCGCCGACGCCCCGCTCTACATCGACGACTCCCCGAACATGACGATGATGGAGATCCGGGCGAAGGCGCGGCGGCTCAAGCAGCGCAACGACCTCAAGCTCGTCGTGATCGACTACCTGCAGCTCATGACGTCCGGGAAGCGTGTCGAGAGCCGCCAGCAGGAGGTCTCCGAGTTCTCGCGTGCGCTCAAGCTGCTGGCCAAGGAGCTCGAGGTTCCGGTCATCGCGATGTCACAGCTCAACCGTGGCTCGGAGCAGCGTCAGGACAAGAAGCCGATGCTCTCCGACCTTCGCGAGTCGGGCTCGATCGAGCAGGACGCCGACATGGTCATGATGATCCACCGCGAGGACATGTACGAGAAGGAGTCCCCGCGGGCCGGCGAGGCAGACATCATGCTGGTCAAGCACCGTAACGGGCCGACGGCGAACGTCACGGTCGCATTCCAGGGTCACTACAGCCGCTTCGTGGACATGGCCAACTAACCGTGACCACCTTGGCTGTGCCCGACGGCGTCGTTCTCGAGGTGGCGGTCCGCGCCGCGGACTCGCCCAGCCAGGAGCGACTGGGACGGATCGCGGCGATGCTGCGGGAGGCCGAGATGGCGGGGCACCCGTCGGCGGGCGGCCACGGACGTCGCCGCAGCCCCGGCTCGCGACGGGTGCGTCCCGCCGCCTGACCGTTCCGGGAGCAGAGAACCGGAGAGGCCCAGAACCGTGTGGCGGATTCCAGGGGTCGTTGCAACACCGCTGGTTAGTGAGGCGGTTGGAGTAGAGCACGCAGACGCTCGGCTGGGGTTGCCCAGCCGAGCGTTTTGCGTGGTCGGACGCTGAGTTGCTGGCTGATGTGGTCGAGGTCGGCTGCTCCGTGCACCGAGAGGTCGGTGCCCTTGGGGAAGTACTGGCGGAGCAGTCCGTTGGTGTTCTCGTTGCTGCCGCGCTGCCAGGGGCTGGCCGGGTCGCAGAAGTAGACGGGCATGTCGGTGGCCACGGTGAACGACCGGTGGGCGGCCATCTCGGCGCCCTGGTCCCAGGTCACCGAGCCGCGCAGATGGGCGGGCAGGGTGGCGATGGTGGCACGAGTTGGTCCCGGACGGCCTCGGCAGTGCGCCCGTTCGGCAGGTGGACCAGCATCACGTAGCGGGTGGCGCGCTCGACCAGGGTGCCGATAGCCGAGGCACCGTCGGCGCCGATGATCAGGTCGCCTTCCCAGTGGCCGGGCACCGCCCGGTCCTCGACCTCGGCCGGCCGCTCGCTGATCATGATCATCTGGTCGGTGAAACGGGGCGTGCGGGCGGCGGGATCTCGATGAGGCGTGCGCCGGGTCCTGCCGGTGCGCAGCGCGGAGGCGACCTCGCGGCGCAGCCCGCCTCGGGCCTGCACGTAGAGGGCTTGGTAGATCGTCTCCGGAGACACCCGCATCTCCCGCTCATCGGGGTGGTCGATGACCAGAGCGTTGCAGATCTGCTCCGGTGACCAGCCCTGATCCAGGCCGGCCTGTACGTAGCCCGCCAGTTCGGTGTGGGTGGCCAGCTTCGCCGGTCTGGGGCGGGCCCGGCGGCCGGCGGCTGCCCGATGGGCCCCGTAGGGCCGGTAGGCGGCCTCGGGCTGTTCGGGGTCGGCGTTGCGGGCCAGCTCCCGGCTGATCGTGGAGGCCACACGCCCCAGCGCCAGCGCGACCTGCCGCATGGACGCGCCGGCGGCACGCAGGTCGGCGATCTGCTCACGCTCGGCCAGTGTCAGGAAGCGAGGGTGCAGCTCCGCTTCCAAAGACGGCGGAACCGGCTGCTGGGTGATCATCCCGAGTGTGTAGTCGATCCGGCGTCCGTCCGGGTGCAGACGACTGTTTCTGGTCTTGCGGATGCCCTTGTCCCAGTCCTGCGCGGTGCGCACGTTCACCCCGATCGCGGCGGCGGCCGCCTGCCGGGAAGCGCCGCCTTCACGCAGCCGGTCGTACTCTGTCCGCCGCGGATGCCCAGCGCGCTGCCGGTTGGACCGCAGACCCGCCGCTCGAGCCCAGCGGCCGCAGGTGCTGCGGTTCAGTCCCAGCTCGGCGGCCGAGACGCTGACACTGCCGGTGCGGTCGAACGAGGCCAGAAACGAGCCTTCGCCTCCCCGATGAACCCGAAAACGACACGGTCGCTGCAACTCCCGAATGATCGGGCGTTGCAGCGACCGTTAGAAACCGCCCGTGGGTTCTGGGCCTCTCCCGTTCAACGGTCGGTCAGGCGGCGGCCTGTGCCATCGCCCGGCGGACCTTCTTGCCGCCGGTGGTCATCCGGACGAGCTTGAGCACCTGCGCCGGGGCGTTCTTCGGCGTGGTCTCCGTCAGCCAGCCGTTCGGAAGCGACAGCCGGATCACCTTGTGCCAGGCGCTCGCCACCTGCTTGTACAGCGGCGCGGAGTGATACGTCAGCCCGTAGCGGTCGAAGATGTCCTTCACCTTGGGCGCGATCTCGGCGTACCGGTTGCTCGGCAGGTCCGGGAACAGGTGGTGCTCCACCTGGTGCGAGAGGTTGCCGGTCATCAGGTGCATGGCCTTCGACCCCGAGATGTTCGCCGAGCCCAGCATCTGCCGCACGTACCACTCGCCGCGGGTCTCGCCGTCGATCGACGTCCGCTCGAACGTCTCGACACCCTCGGGGAAATGGCCGCACATGATCACCGAGTGCGACCAGAGGTTGCGCACGATGTTGGCGGTGACGTTCGCCGCCAGCGTCGGCAGGAACGAGGGACCCGACAGCAGCGGGTGCACCAGGTAGTCCTTGCCGGCCTGGTTGCGGATCTTCTTGAGCACCTGCCGGACGCCGGCCCGGAACTCCGGGTTGGCGCGCCGCTTCTTGGTCGCCAGGTTCTTGCCGAGCTCCAGGTCGTACGCGGCGATCCCGTACTCGAAGAAGCAGGCGTTGATGAAGTTCCACACCGGCTGGGCCAGGTAGAGCGGGTGCCAGCGCTGGTCCTCGTCGACCCGCATGATCCCATAGCCGAGGTCGTTGTCCTTGCCGATCACGTTCGTGTACGTGTGGTGCAGTTCGTTGTGCGAGTGCTTCCACTGCGCGGCGGGGCTCGCCATGTCCCACTCCCACGTCGTGGAGTGGATCTTCGGGTCGCGCATCCAGTCCCACTGGCCGTGCAGGATGTTGTGCCCGATCTCCATGTTCTCGAGGATCTTGGCGACCGACAGGCCGGCCGTCCCGATGAGCCAGGCCGGCGGGAACATCGAGACGAGCAGCGCGGCGCGGCTGCCGAGCTCGAGCTTGCGCTGGACGTCGATGACCTTCCGGATGTACTTCGCGTCGTCCTCGCCCAGGCTGTCGCGGATCTCCTGGCGGATGGTGTCGAGCTCCTTGCCGATGATCTCGATGTCCTCGGCAGACAGGTGCGCGATCGGGTTGTCGGACTTCTTCTGGATGGCGGTCATGCGGGGCTCCTTCCGGAGAGGTCAGTGGTCGATGTCGCAGGCGCCGGCGGCGGCGCTCACGCAGGTCTGGATGAGGACGCCGTCGCCGGGCGCCGCGGTGGTGATCTCGCCGTTGCGCAGGTCACGCACCGCGCCCTCGCGCAGCGGCAGCACGCAGCCGTAGCAGATGCCCATCCGGCAGCCGCTCGGCATCAGCACCCCGGCGTCCTCGGCGGCGTCCAGGATCGGCGTCGCGCCGTCGGCCTCCAGCGTCGTCCCGGACTTGGCGAACGAGACCGTGCCGCCCTCGCCGGTGACGAGGACCGACGGGCGGAAGCGCTCGGTGTACAGCCGCTCGGCGATGCCGGCGGCCGTCCAGTGCTCCTCCAGCGCCTCGAGCATCCCCACCGGGCCGCAGGCCCACGTGGAGCGCTCGGCGAGGTCCGGCACCAGAGCCTCGATGCCGGCGGCGTCGAGCATCCCCGCGGCGTCCGTGTGCTGCTCGATCAGCCGGATCCGGCCCTCGGCCGCCATCTCCCGGAGGTCGCTACCGAAGACGACGTCGTCCGCCGTGGGCGCGGAGTGCACCAGGACGGTGTCCTTGAGGCCGTCGGTCAGCTCGGGGTGGTTGCGCAGCATGCCCATGACGGGCGTGATGCCGGACCCGGCGGTGACGAACAGCGCCTTCTCCGGCCGCTCGGCGGGCAGGCAGAACTCACCGGCCGCCTGGTCGAGCTGGACGACGGTGCCGAGGCGGGCCCTCCGCACGAGATGGTTGCTGACCTTCCCGTCCGGGATGGCCTTGACCGTGACGCTGATGCAGCCGTCGGTGCGGGTCAGATCCGACGTCAGCGAGTAGGCGCGCCACTGCCGGACGCCGTCGACGTCGATCCCGATCCGGATGTACTGGCCCGGGCGGTGCCCGCGCCAGCCGCGACCGGGGCGGATCACGATCGTTGCCGCGTCCCGCGTCTCGGGCAGGACGGCCTCGATGCGGCCACGGAGATCGGCACCGGAGCGCAGCGGGTCGACGAGGTCGAGGTAGTCGCTGGGCAGGAGCGGCGTCGTCGCGAACTCCACGAGCTTCAGCACCCGGTCGCGCAGGGCGACGCGCGGCCGGGCCGTGGTCGGACGCGGATCGGTTGTCGTCATACACAGAGGGTTGTCCACCCGAGGACGCAATTACCTGTGCCCTGCACGTGAATCGAGGGGTAGGTTCTGTTCGCAGCGAACAAACGAGGACATGATGACGCCGGACGAGACCGCCCTCCCCCTCGCGGTGGCCGATGCCATGCGCCCCGGCCTGCCGGCCATCGCCGAGGCCGCCGTCGCCGAGATCATCGTCGACGTCCCGAGCTACGCCGACGAGTTCACCGGGCACATGGGCGAGGTGATCCGGAATGCCGTCGAGCTGGCCCTCGGCGCCTTCCTCGAGCTGGCCACCGCGCGCGGCGGCGCCGACGCCAGCACTCCGATCCAGCCGGCCCTCGACGGCGCCTACGAGCTCGGCCGTGGCGAGGCCCGCAGCGGCCGCACCATGGACGCGCTGCTGGCGGCCTACCGGGTCGGCGCACGGGTCTCGTGGCGGCACCTGTCCGCCAGCGCCGTCGCTGTCGGCCTGACCGTCGAGCAGCTGGCTCGCTTCGCCGAACTGGTCTTCGCCTACATCGACCAGCTCTCGGCGGCGAGCGCCGCCGGGCACAGCGACGAGCTGGAGACGACGGGCCGGGTGCGTACCCGTTACCTGGAGCGGCTGGCGGGCCTCCTGCTGGCCGGCGTGCCCGAGGCGGAGCTGGTGGCGGCTGCCGAACGGGCCGACTGGCCGCCGCCCCGGTCACTGACCGCCGTCCTGCTCCCCGAGGACGCCGTCCGTGGGGCACTCGTCTCACTCGACGGGCGCACCCTGCGTCGCAGCGAGGAACTCCCCGGCATGGATTCCGCCAGTGACCTCGTCGTGCTGCTGGTGCCCGCCGCCGAGGGCCGGTCCCGGCCGGCGCTGCTGAGGTCCCTCGACGGCCGGGACGCCGTCGTGGGCCCGGCGCGACCCTGGACGCAGGTGTCGGCCTCCTATGCGCGGGCCCGCCGCGCCCTGGAGCTCGGGCTCGAGCCCGACGGTTCCGCGCCGTTGGACACCGACCGGTGCCTGGCCGAGCTGGTGCTCCGGGCCGACCGTGACGCGCTCGCCGACCTGCGCGCCCGCGTGCTGGCCCCGCTGGACGACCTGACCGCCGGCGCCCGCGAGAAGCTCGTGGAGACCCTCCGGGCGTGGCTCCTCCACCACGGACGGCGGGAGCAGGTCGCCGCCGCCCTGTTCGTGCACCCGCAGACGGTCCGCTACCGGATGGGTCAGCTGCGCGAGCTGTACGGCGCCCGGCTGGAGGAGCCGAGCAGCGTGCTGGAGCTGACGATCGCCCTGGGGGCGGGCTGACCGTTTCACGTGGAGCGTTCGCTGCGAGAAGGTGGACCGGTGACCGTCGACCTCGCCGCCGCCGCTGACTTCCTGGCCGGAGCCGGCCGCGTGCTCGACCGCCGGCGCTTCGACCTGCTCTTCGGGAACGGGGACGTCGACGCGGTGCTCGCCGCGGTCGACGGCTATCGCAACCCCGACGGCGGCTACGGCTGGGGGCTGGAGCCCGACCTCCGGTCGCGGACGAGCCAGCCCGGCGGGGCGCTGCACGCCATGGAGGTGTTCGCGGACGCCGCCCCGGTCATCACGTCGCGGGCGGTCGAGCTCTGCGGCTGGCTGGCATCGGTGAGCAACCCGGACGGCGGGCTGCCCTTCGCCCTCCCCCAACCGGACCCGGCCGCCTGCGCGCCGTTCTGGCTGGACCCCTCGCCGGAGTCGAACCCGCAGATCACCGCGATCGTCGCCGCGACCGCGCACCGGGTGGCCGCCGCCGATTCCGCGGTCGCCGCGCACCCCTGGCTCGCCCGCGCCACCGCGTACGCCCTGGCGGCGGTGGGCGATCTCGGGGCCGAACCGCACGCGATGGTCGTGGCCTTCGCCGCCCAGCTCCTCGACGCGGCCGCCCCCGCGTACCCGGAGGCCGGCGACCTGGTGGAGGCGCTCCGCCCGCACGTGCCGGCCGACGGGCTGCTGCACGTCGCGGGCGGTGCGGACGACGAGTTCATGCGGCCCCTGGACTTCGCGCCCTTCCCCGGGGGCCCGGTGCGCACGCTGTTCGCCCCCGACCTCATCGACGCCGAGCTGGAACGGCTCGCGAACGGGCAGCAGCCCGACGGCGGCTGGGCCGTCGACTTCGACAGCTACTCTCCCGCGGCCACCCTGGAGTGGCGCGGGCACCGCACGGTCCAGGCGCTCACCCTGCTGCGGGTCAACGGCGCCCTCTGATGCTCAGGACGGGCGGAGCAGCGCGACCAGGAAGTCGGTGTCCGGGGTGAACGGCCGCAGGTCCCAGGAGGACAGCAGCAGGTCCGGCGTCCATCCGGCGGCACCGGCGTCGGCGAGGAATTCATCGAACTCGTACCCCCGGCCCGCGCCGAACCCGATGGCGGCGCGCCCCCCCGGTCGCAGGTGGGCCCGCATCCGGCGCAGCACCTCCCGCCGGGTCGACGGCGCGAGGAAGGTCATCACGTTCCCCGCGCAGACGATCGCGTCGAACGGCTCACCGACACCCCGCGCGGGCAGGTCCAGCTCGGCCAGGTCGCCCACCAGCCACCGGGCACCGGGATGCATCGCCTCGGCCTCGGCGATCAGGACCGGGTCGACGTCGACGCCGACGACCTCGTGTCCGACCGACGCGAGGTGGCCGCCGAGGCGCCCCTGGCCGCAGCCGGCGTCCAGCACGCGCGAACCCCGGCCCAGCATCGCGTCCAGCGTCCTGGCCTCGCCCAGGAGGTCCATCCCCTGCGCGGCCAGGTTCTTCCAGCGCTCGATGTAGGCCGCGGAATGGGTCGGGTCCTCCCGGGTGATGCGCACCCAGGCGCTCGGCTCGGTCATGCGCTCACGATGGCACGTCGACCATGACGCCCGGGTCGAGCATGCCGCTCGGTCACGTCGGCATCCTCCAGTCGGGCGGCTCGGCCGGCTGCAGCAGCGGGTCGTCGGCGGCCAGGGTGCGCACCGGCCCCGGGGCGGTGCGCGGGCCCTCGAAGCGGACGGTCACCCGCCCCAGCCCGCGGCCCCAGACCCAGCCGGCGCCGAGTTCGGCGTGCACGACGTCCTGCCCCGGCCACCAGCGGCGCTCGACCGGCAGCTCCTCCTCGGGCGGCGCCTCCGGCGCGTCGACGGCGGACACGACGTCGGGCAGCGGGTCGTCGTCCTCGGCGAACAGGTCGCCCTGCGCGTAGACCGACAGCCCCGAGACGCCCACGCCGAGCAGGCGGAGCCCCCCGCGCGTGCCGGCGTCGGTGAGCAACCGCCGGGCGGTGACGGCGATCGAGCGCGGGTCGTCCGTGGGCTGGGGCAGCGTCTGCGAGCGGGTGATCGTGGTGAAGTCGTAGCGACGCAGCTTCAGCGTCACGGTGCGCCCGGACAGCGCCGACTTCCGCAGCCGCTCCCCCACGCGTCCGGCCATGGAGTCGATCTCCCGGCCGAGGACGTCGAGGTCGGTCAGGTCGCGCTCGAACGTCTCCTCGTGGGACACCGACTTCGCCTCCCGGTCGGGGACGACGGCCCGCTCGTCCTCCGCCCGCGCGAGCGCGTACAACCCCGCCCCGTGCGCCCGCCCGGCCAGCGCGACGAGGTCGGTCAGCGACTTGGCCGCCAGATCCGCGACCGTCTTCACCCCGACCTGGTGCAGACGCTCGGCGGTGGCCGGCCCGACGCCGCCCAGCCGGGTCACCGGCAGCGGGTGCAGGAAGTCGAGTTCGCTGCCGGGCGGGACGACGACCAGGCCGTCGGGCTTCTGCAGGTCCGACCCGATCTTCGCCATGAGCTTCGACGTCCCGATGCCCACCGATCCGGTGACCCCGCCCGTCGCCTCGGCGATGCGCTCCTTGAGCGACCGTCCGATCGCCGTCACGCCCTCGACCGAGAGGTCGTGTCCCTCGCCCGCCGCGAGGTCGACGTAGGCCTCGTCCAGGGACGCCGGCTCGACCAGCGGGGACAACTCCCGGAGCAGGGCCATGACCGCCTCGGACGTCCGGCGGTAGGCAGCGAACCGGCCGCCCAGGAACGCCGTGCCGGCCGGGCAGCGGCGACGGGCCTCCGCGGTCGACATCGCCGACCGCGCGCCGAACGCGCGCGCCTCGTAGGAGGCGGTGGCGACGACGCCGCGGCCGCCCACCCCGCCCACGACCACCGGACGACCGCGCAGCGACGGCTTGTCGCGTTGCTCGACCGCGGCGAAGAAGGCGTCGAGGTCGAGATGCAGGATGCTCGCCTCTCGCCTCACGGACCCATTGTCAGGCGTCGGTCAGGGCGGCCGCGGGGAGCCAGTCGGCGTCGAGCAGTTCGGCGATCTCCTGCAGGGACGACGTGTCCGCGCCGGCGGCCGAGCCGCTGACCGCCAGCCGCTCGACCATGACCCGGGCCACCTGCTCCTCCACGGTGTCCTCCGCGAACGCGATCCGCCACGGCGAGGCCCGGCCGTCCCGGTGCGTGCGGCCCGTGACCTGACGGGCCTGGATGCCGGAGAACCGGGGTTGGTGGAACAACCCCACCCGCGGCGTCTCCGACGCGTGCGCGCCGCCGGGCAGCACCTCCCCCGCGTGCAGGCTGATCGACGCGGTCACCGTGAACACGCACACCATCGCCTCGCCGCGCTGGAAGCGCAGCCGTTCGGCCTCCACGTCGAACCGGTCGCGACCGTAGATGCCCGCGACGGCGATCCCCGAGTCCAGCAGCGCCTCGCGGATCGGGTCGGCGGCGGTCTCGACGAACTCCACCGACACCGCCACCTGCCGCTCGGCCTCCACCTGCGCCTTGATCCAGTCGACGGTCGCCTGCACGCGGATGAGGCCCGCCTTCTGCCGGAACCGCAACAGCGCGGCCCGCCCCTTCGCGCTCTGCCGCGACCGGCGGGCGAGCTGCATCTCGGCCCGGAACTCGCTCCACTCCGAGTCGTACGCGGCGCGTTCGGACGGCGTGAGCGCGACCGGCGTGCCGGTCACCGACACCTGACCCCACGGGGCCGGGCGGTGCAGCGTCGCCGGTGGCTGTGCGTCGCCCAGCCAGCCCTGCAGCCGGCCGAGGTCGGCTCGGCGCTCGCCGGCGTCCTCGGTCCACTGCCAGCCGTACCGGCCTCGTTCCACGTGGAACCCGTGCGCGGTGAGCTGCTTCGGCAGGTCGGCCCACTCCCGGATGCCCTCGCCGTGCCGGACGGCGAACTCCGGCGCGAGATACGGCAGTTCCAGCGGGGTGTGCGCGGGGGTCGCCGTGCAGGCCAGCACGTAGGGCACGTCCTTCAGGCGGCCCGCGCCGGAGACGGCCTTCCAGTGCTTCCACCGCTGGGTCGTCGTGTGCCGCACCATGTGTGCCTCGTCGGCGATGACCAGGTCGAACGACAGCTTGGAGACCTTCGCCAGCCGGTCCCAGGTGGTGACGCACCAGCGCAGCCCGCCGTCGCCGAACCCCGCGATCGAGCGGGCCCAGTGCGGAATGGTGATCGCCGCCGGCCGGTCGGCCACGACGAGCACCGACCGCACGTCCCGCTGCTCGGCGATCAGCCGGGCCGCGAGGATCGCCGTGCCGGTCTTGCCCACGCCGGGGTCGTCGCCCAGCAGGAAGACCCGGCCGCCGGCCGCGGCATGCGCGGCCACCGCGTCGGCGCCGTCCCATTGCAGGTCGCGCGGGGTCATCGGCTGCGCGATCGGCAGCGGGCGCGGCTTCTCGTTCAGCTCGTCCTCGAGGAACCGCTCGAACGTGTACGGCGGCGGGTCGTAGGCGACCAGCTCCCGCGGCAGCTCGGCGCCCACCCAGAGGTGCGCCTGCAGGTCGGGACGCCAGACCGCGCCGGGCGCGGGTGCCCGGAACGGCACGGCGAGCACCCACACCCGCTCACCCGGTCCGGCCACCGGCAGCTCGGGTGCCGGCGCCTTCGATGGGCGCGGCCTCGTGCGGTTCGGGGCGGGCTTCGTCGTCCGCTTGGTGCTGGTCGTGCTGCGGCCGGCCGTGCGGCGCCGTCGTCCGGGCATGCATCTCCCCCTCGTCTCCGGCACGGTAAGCGGCCGCACCGACGGAACGTCTGATGGAATCGCCGGGTGACGGAATCCGCCGACGAGGGACTGGCCACCCGGACCCTCGGCGAGGCGGGCCCCCGGGTCGTCTTCGTGCACGGCCTGTTCGGCCAGGGCAAGAACTGGACGACGATCGGCAAGGGGCTGGCCGACCGGCACCGGGTCACGCTCGTCGACCTGCCCAACCACGGCCACTCCCCGTGGACCGACCGCGTCGACTACCTGGACATGGTCGAGCTGCTCGCGACCGAGCTCGAGCAGCTCGGCGAACAGGTCACCCTGGTCGGTCACTCGATGGGCGGGAAGGTCGCCATGCAGCTCGCGCTCCGGCGCCCGGAGCTGCTGCGGGCCCTGGTCGTGGTGGACATCGCCCCGGTCGAGTACCCCATCTCGGGCGGCCGGACCGACGACCCCGACGAGGAGGCCTCACCCTTCGCCGCCTACATCGAGGCGATGCAGCGCCTGGACCTCGACGCGCTGACGACCCGCGACGACGCCGACGCGGCCCTGAAGCCCGCCGTCCGCAGCCGGATGGTGCGCAGCTTCCTGCTGCAGAGCCTGGTCCGCGAAGGCCTGGGTACCGACGGCGGGTGGCGCTGGCGGCTCAACCTCGACCTGCTGGCCCGCGACCTGGGCGAGCTGCGAGGCTTCCCGCAGCCGCCGCCGGGCGCCTCCTTCGACGGTCCGGTGCTCTGGATCGCGGGCGCGAACTCCACGTACGTGCTGCCCGAGGACCGCCCGCACATGGACGCGCTGTTCCCCGCCACCCGGCTCGTGCGGATCAAGAACGCCGGCCACTGGGTGCACTCGGAGCAGCCACAGATCTTCCTCGCGACGCTGGAGCGTTTCCTGGCCTCCGTCGAGGGCTGAGCGTGGCGCCGCCCCATCCATGGAGTGGGTAGAACTGGTTCAGCGTTGAGACATTCAACTGGAGGCGGAACGCTGTCGGCCGAATCAGACGTGCGTCAGCTTTGCCTTCCGGATCGGATCCCCCGTGCGTCTCACCGTTCTCTCCCGACTGCTCTCCCTCCCCCTCCGCGCCAAGGTGCTGACGGCCGTAGCGGTCGCCTGCGTGGTCGCGCTCGTCGTCGGCCTCGTGTCCCTGGTCCAGCTGTCGCAGCTCGAGAAGCGCAGCGCCGAGGTGCACACCCAGGCGCTGATCCCCTCGTCCCAGCTGGCGGAGGTGCGCCGGGCATTCCTGCAGACGCGGATCGACGCGCTCGCGGACGAGTTGCTGCCCAAGGCCGGCGCTGAGGACGCCGAGCACAAGGCCTACCTCGCCGATGTGGACGCGGTGAACGCCGCGGTCGCCACGTACGCGAAGTCCACGAACCTCACGGCGGCTGAGAAGGCGAACGTCGACAAGCTCACGACCTCCTGGCAGGGCTACGAGCACCTGGTCAGTGGTGAGTTGCTCGATCTCGCGCGCGCCGGCCGCATCGCCGACTTCATGGCGCTGCGTACGTCGAAGATCAAGCCCTTCTCCGTCGGCCTCAACGAGTCCCTGACCGCCCTCGAGGAGTCGGCCGCCCAGCGTGCCGAGACCACCGTGGCCGCGGCCCGCTCGACGTACGAGTCCGCGCGCACGACGCTCCTGGTCGTCCTGGTCGTCGGAATGCTGGCCGCCGTGGCGCTCGGCTTGTTCGTCGCCGGCCTGGTGATCCGGCCGGTCATCGCCGTCCGCAACGGACTCGTGGCCATGGCTGCCGGTGACCTGACCGCGCACGTCGACGTGACGTCGAACGACGAGGTCGGCCAGATGGCGACCGCGCTCAACGAGGCCAGTGCGAGCCTCCGGACGACGATTAGCGGCGCTGCCGAGTCGGCACAGGCGCTGGCCGCCGCCGCCGAGGAGCTCACCGGTTCGTCGGAGGCCATCTCCGCCGGCGCCGAGGAGGCGGCCGCGCAGGCCGGCACCGTGGCCGCCGCCGCCGAGCAGATCTCCCGCAACGTGCAGACCGTCGCTGCCGGGTCGGAGGAGATGGGTGCCTCGATCAACGAGATCGC
Organism: Blastococcus sp. OS1-29; assembly: GCF_057628075.1. Lineage (NCBI taxonomy): Bacteria > Bacillati > Actinomycetota > Actinomycetes > Geodermatophilales > Geodermatophilaceae > Blastococcus > Blastococcus sp. OS1-29. The sequence goes on along the minus strand of NZ_JBXXJK010000009.1, from coordinate 47,281 downwards.
CCAGAACGCGTCCGAGGCCGCCCGCGTGGCCGGCACCGCCGTCCAGGCCGCGGAGACGACGACCCAGACGGTGACCAAGCTCGGTGCCTCCTCGCAGGAGATCGGCGAGGTGGTCCGGACCATCACGAGCATCGCCGAGCAGACCAACCTCCTCGCGCTCAACGCCACCATCGAGGCCGCGCGCGCCGGTGAGGCCGGCAAGGGCTTCGCCGTCGTCGCCAACGAGGTCAAGGAGCTCGCGCAGGAGACGGCGAAGGCGACCGAGGACATCGCCCGCCGGGTCGAGGCCATCCAGGCCGACACGGCCGGCGCCACGACGGCGATCGAGGAGATCGCGACGATCATCGGCCAGATCAACGACTACCAGACCACGATCGCCTCGGCGGTCGAGGAGCAGGGCGCGACCACCGCGGAGATGAACCGCAGCGTCAGCGAGGCCGCCGTCGGCAGCGGCCAGATCGCCGCGAACATCACCGGCGTCGCCACGTCGGCCGCGACGACGACGGAGGGTGTGACACAGGCGCGCGCGGCGACCGCCGAGCTGGCCCGGATGTCGAGCGAGCTGCAGACGCTCGTCCAGCGCTTCCAGTACTGACCCCGCACCGACCCCGGCGTCCCCGGGTCCTCGACCGACGAGGGCCCGGGGACGCACCCCGTTCGTGCCCACACCGGTCGCGCCGGACGGCACCGCCGGTCAAGATCAGCCCATGACCGATCCGCGCGCCGGACAACCCGCCCAGACCGGCGACCTGATCGACGTCGCCGCCCTGGTCACCGCCTACTACACCGTGGAGCCCGATCCGGCCGAGCCCGCCCAGCAGGTGGTGTTCGGGACGTCCGGCCACCGGGGTTCGAGCTTGGACGCGGCGTTCAACGAGGCGCACATCCTCGCCACCACGCAGGCGATCTGCGAGTACCGCGCGGCGCAGGGTTTCGACGGGCCGCTGTTCATCGGCCGCGACACCCACGGCCTGTCGGAGCCGGCCTGGGCCACCGCGCTCGAGGTCCTCGTCGCGAACGACGTGACGGTGCTCGTGGACGCGGGCAACCGGTACACGCCGACCCCCGCGGTCAGTCACGCCATCCTCGCCGCGAACCGGGGGAAGGATTCCGGCCTGGCCGACGGCATCGTCGTCACGCCGTCGCACAACCCGCCGCGCGACGGCGGCTTCAAGTACAACCCGCCGCACGGCGGGCCGGCCGACACCGACGCCACCGGCGTCATCGCCGCCCGCGCGAACGACCTGCTGCGCGCCGGCCTGAGCGGCGTCCGCCGGGTGCCGCTCGACCAGGCCCGCGCCGCGACCTCGCCGTACGACTTCCTGGGCACGTACGTCGACGACCTGCCGAACGTGGTCGACATCGACGCGATCCGGCAGGCCGGGGTGCGCATCGGCGCCGACCCGCTGGGGGGCGCCAGCGTGGACTACTGGGCGGCGATCGCCGAGCGGCACCGGCTCGACCTCACCGTCGTCAACCCGGTCGTGGATCCCACCTGGCGGTTCATGACGCTGGACTGGGACGGCAAGATCCGGATGGACTGCTCGTCGCCGTCGGCCATGGCCTCCCTCGTCCGGCGCAAGGACGAGTTCCAGGTGGCGACCGGCAACGACGCGGACGCCGACCGGCACGGGATCGTCACCCCCGACGGCGGCCTGATGAATCCCAACCACTTCCTGGCCGTCGCGATCGCCTACCTGCTCAGCCACCGCCCGGGCTGGCCGAAGGACACCGCCGTCGGCAAGACCCTGGTGTCGAGCTCGCTGATCGACCGGGTGGTCGCCGACCTCGGCCGGAGGCTGATCGAGGTGCCGGTCGGCTTCAAGTGGTTCGTCCCCGGGCTCCTCGACGGGTCCATCGGCTTCGGCGGGGAGGAGTCGGCCGGTGCGTCCTTCCTGCGCCGGGACGGCGGCGTCTGGACGACGGACAAGGACGGCATCCTGCTCGCCCTGCTGGCCAGCGAGATCCAGGCCGTCACGGGTCGGTCGCCGTCCAAGCTGCACAAGCAGCTGACCGACCACTTCGGCGAGTCGGCCTACGCCCGCATCGATGCCCCGGCGAACCGGGAGCAGAAGGCGGCGCTGGGCAAGCTGTCGCCCGACGACGTCACCGCGACCGAGCTGGCCGGCGAGCCGATCACCGCCAAGCTCACCCGGGCGCCCGGCAACGACGCGGCGATCGGAGGCCTGAAGGTCACCACCGACAACGCCTGGTTCGCCGCCCGGCCGTCGGGCACCGAGGACGTCTACAAGGTCTACGCCGAGTCCTTCAAGGGCGCCGAGCACCTGGCGCAGGTGCAGGAGGAAGCCCGCGCCGTCGTGACCGCGGCCCTCGGCGGCTGACCCCCGACAGTTTGTGCACCAACCGTCGCGACGGTTAGTGCACAAACCGTCGGAGGGGCCGGGGACGTCGCACGGGGACGGTGCGCTCGATACAACGGTGTATCCAATACACTCCTGCATCGTGACCGCGTCCCCGGAGCTGCAGCGCCCGAAGCGGCGTCGTGAGGAGACCGTCGAGCGGTTGCTGGACGCCGCGCTGGAGACCTTCGCCGAGATCGGGTTCGCCGCGGCCAGCGTGGAGGACATCTGCAGCCGCGGGGGCTTCACCCGTGGCGCCTTCTACTCCAGCTTCCGCAGCAAGGACGAGCTGTTCGAGGCGCTGTTCGTGCGCGAGACCGCCCGCAACTTCGACCGCGCCGAGGAGCAGCTGGCCGGCCTGGAAGGGGAGGCCGACCCGATCGCCGCCGCGGTGGAGCGCTGCCTCGGCACCTTCCGGGCGGACCGCACCTGGGTGGTCGTGCACACCGAGTACGCGCTGCACGCCACCCGGCACCACGAGGCGGCCGCGGCGCTGCGCCGGCACGCCGAGCAGGCCCACCGCCGGCTGACCGATCTGATCGAGACGGTGTCGGCGCGGCTGCACCTGCGCCTCACCCTGCCGGCCAACCGGCTGGCCCGCATCGTCCTCGCCGTGCACGACGGCGTCGTGATCCGCGAGGTGCTCGGCGGCCCCCAGCACCCCGGCGCGGCCTCCGACCGCGCGGCCTCCGACCTCGAGCGCACCGCGCTCCTCCTGCTCCTGCGCTCGGCCGTCGCCGCGCAGCCCTCCCTCGACTGATCCGGAGTCCCCTCCCATGAGCTCCTTCCTCGCCCGGCTCGGACGTGCCTCCTTCCGCCACCGCGGCTGGGTCTCGGTCGCCTGGCTGGCGCTGCTCGGCGTGGTCATCGCCCTGCTGGTCACCGTCGGAGGCGCCTTCCAGGACAAGTTCACGATCCCGGGGTCGGAGTCGCAGGACGCGCTCGACCAGCTGTCCGAGCTCTCGCCCGCGTCGGCGGGGGCAGGTGCGCAGATCGTCTTCGTGGCCCCGGACGGCGCCTCCGTCGCCGACCCGGCCTACGCGGCCGTGATCGAGAAGGTCGTGGCCGCCGCCGGGCGCGCGCCGCAGGTCGACACCGCGATCAGCCCGTTCACCAGCAAGGCACTGAGTCCGGACGGGCGAGCCGCCCTGGCCACGGTCCAGTACGACGTGAACCGTGAGCAGCTGGCTGCCGGCAGCCTGGACGCGCTCCGGGCGACGACGACGGCCGCGAAGGACGCCGGCCTGGAGGTGGCGGTCGGCGGCAACGCCTTCAGTCCCACCGGCCCGACCGTCGGCCCGCTGGAGTTCATCGGAGTCGGCGCCGCGGTGCTGGTGCTGGTGCTGACCTTCGGGTCGCTGCTGGCGGCCGGGATGAACCTGCTGACCGCCTTCATCGGCGTCGGCGTCGGCATGGGCGCCCTGCTGCTCGCCTCCAACGCGGTGACGCTCTCCTCGAGCGCACCCACCCTCGCGCTGATGATCGGCCTCGCGGTCGGCATCGACTACGCCCTGTTCATCCTGTCCCGCCACCGCACGCAGCTGGCCGCGGGCATGGACCCCGAGGACTCCGTGGCCCGCGCCGCCGGCACCGCGGGCTCCGCCGTCGTGTTCGCCGGCCTGACCGTGATCGTCGCGCTGTCGGGCCTGTCGATCGTCGGCATCCCGTTCCTGACCGTCATGGGCCTGGGCGCGGCCGGAACGGTGCTGGTCGCCGTCCTCGTCGCCCTCACCCTGCTGCCCGCGCTGCTCGGCTTCGCCGGCCGGCGCCTGGCCCCGAAGCCGGGCTCCCGTGCTGCCCGCCGCGAGGAGGCCGACGCGCGGGAGACCACCACCGGTGGTCCGATGGGCGCCCGCTGGACCCGGCTGGTCACCCGCCGGCCACTGCTGACCGTGCTCGTCGTCGTCGCCGGCCTCCTGGTCGTGTCGATCCCCGCGGCGCAGCTGCAGCTCGCGCTCCCCGACAACTCCACCGCCGCCCCAGACAGCCCGCAGCGGCAGGCCTACGACCTGATCTCGGAGCACTTCGGGCCGGGCCTCAACGGCCCCCTGGTCGTGCTGGCGAGCGGGCTCGACCCGGCCACGGCCCAGCAGTCCGCGGGCCAGATCGCGGCCACCATCGGTGGCGTGCCGACGGCGACGCCCGGCCGGTTCCGGGGCGGTCTGGACGACGTCGCGTACGCCGCACCCTCGGTCCTGGCCGACGGAACCACCGCGCTGATCACCGTCATCCCCGACAGCGGGCCGCAGCAGGAGGCGACGAACGCCCTGGTTGGCGCCATCCGCGACCGGGCGCCCGCGCTCGAGCGGCAGACCGGGGCGCAGATCGCCGTCACCGGCCAGACCGCGGTGGCGATCGACGTCTCCGACCGGCTCGCCGGCGCCCTGCTGCCGTTCGCCGTCGTCGTGGTCGGGCTGGCCCTGGTCCTGCTCGCGCTGGTCTTCCGGTCGGTCCTCGTGCCGGTGAAGGCCGCGCTGGGCTTCCTGCTCTCGGTCGGCGCCTCGTTCGGCGCCGTCGTCGCGGTCTTCCAGTGGGGGTGGCTGGACGACCTGCTGGGGGTCCCGTCCACCGGGCCGGTGATCAGCTTCCTGCCGGTCATCCTGATGGCGGTGCTGTTCGGTCTCGCCATGGACTACGAGGTCTTCCTCGTCTCGCGGATGCGGGAGGCCTACGTGCACGGCGCGGCGCCGCGCGACGCCGTGGTGACCGGTGCCCGGCACACCGCGCGGGTCGTCGTCGCGGCCGCCCTGATCATGTTCTCGGTGTTCGCCAGCTTCGTGGCCATCGAGGACGTCGTGGTCAAGGCCATCGCGGTGGGGCTGGCCGTTGGGATCCTGGTCGACGCGTTCCTGGTCCGGATGACGCTCGTCCCGGCTGTGCTGGCGCTGCTCGGCCGGTCGGCGTGGTGGCTGCCGCGATGGCTGGACCGGGTGCTGCCGGACCTGGACGTCGAGGGCGCCCGTCTGGGTGAACCTGAACCCGTCGGTGCCGTTCGGCAGCCGGTGGCGACCGCACACTGACCGGCGTGAGCGAATTCCGCGACCCGCAGCACGGGCCGCCTCCCGGCTACGGGCCGCCTCCCGGCTACGGGCCGCCTCCCGGCTACGGCCCACCCCCGGGCTACGGCCCACCCCCGGGCTACGGCGCCCCGGTGCCTCCGCCGTGGGCGTACCAGACGCAGTCCTGGCCGTACGGCCCCGGACGCCCGGCCCCGGACGCCCGGGCCTGGCGACCGCGGCGGGCGTGCTCGGTCACGTCACGGCCGGGCTGACGATCGTGTTCTCGCTGATCATGCTGGCGATCACGATCAGCGGCGACGGCGACAGCACGACGACCGTGCTCCTGCTCGGCCTGCCCTGCGCGGCGGGCCTGATCGTCGGCGCGAACCAGGTCCTCCGCCGGGAGTCGGAGCGGAACCTCTTCGCGTCGGCGGGCCTGTCGGCCGGCGTCCTGGTGCTCTCCATGGTCGTCGGGCTGGTGACGCTGACGAAGGAGGATCTGATCGGTCAGACCGTCTTCATCTGCCTGGCATTGCCGCTGCCGCTCCTGACCGCCGTGTTCACCCGGAACAGGACCGTCACCGACTGGCTCGCGGCCAGGGGCCGCTGAGCCCGGCTCAGCGGTGGCGGCGGTGGGCCTTGTCGGCGTACATGGCGTCGTCGGCCTCCCGGACGACGTGCTCGTAGACGTCGGCCGGCTCCAGCCCGCCGGCCACCGAGCCGATCCCGATGCTCAGCCCGATCGTGACCGTCCTCCGGCTCAGCGGCAGCGGCTCGGTGACCGACGCGCGCAAGCGCTCGGCGAGGACGTCGGCGTCCGCGAGCTCGGTGTTCTCGCAGACGATGCTGAACTCGTCGCCGCCCAGCCGGGCCGCGGTGTCGCTGGCCCGCAGCACCGAGCGCAGCCGTTCGGCGAAGGTGACGAGCACCAGGTCGCCCATCGGGTGCCCCAGCTCGTCGTTGATGGCCTTGAATCCGTCCAGATCCGCGATCAGCACGCAGGTGGGCGTGTTCTCCCGCCGTCCGCGCTCGAGGGCGTGCCACAGCCGGTCCTGGAACAGCAGCCGGTTGGGCAGGCCGGTCAGCGGGTCGTGCAGCGACCGGTGCACCAGCGCCGCCTCGAGCGCCTTCCGCTCGGTGATGTCCTCCACGATCATCACCAGGTGGGCCGACTGGCCCTCGGTCTCCTCGACGCGGGACGCGGTGACCTGCACCGGTACGTCGGTGCCCTCGGCCCGCCGCAACCGGGTCTCGTGCCGCATCGGCCGGCCCGGCGCATCGACGAGCGTCTGGTACGCCTCCCGGGCGGCCGAGACCCCCTCCGCCTGCACCAGGTCGAGCACCGATCGGCCGTACAACTCGTCGGCCGTGCGGCCGAGCATGGTGCACAGCGCCGGGTTGGCATCGACGAGCACGCCCTCGACGGTCGTGAGGGCGATGCCCATCGGCGCGTTGGAGAAGGCGCTCCGCCGGTCGGCAGGGGGCAGTGATCCGACCGTCTCGATCACCCTCCCACCTCCGGCTCGTGCACCATCCTCATGACGTCGGTCCCGACGTGCGAGGTTCATCTTTGTTCACCGATACCCCGAAACAGGCGGTTGACGTCACGGAACTGTTCCGGGTCGCCCGATCGGGGACCTGCACGCCGGGGGCAGGATGGGTGTCGCGGGACGGACGGACGACGCCCGCGGAGACGAGGAGGAACGCGTGAACGGCTTCGACAGCGACTTCGACTTGGTGCTGCCGACGGCGGTCGACGTCCGCGAGGTCGGCATGCGCGACGGCCTCCAGCTGGAGGCGCCGGTGCCCCTGGAGGCCAAGCTGGAGATGCTGGAGGCCCTCGTGGCCACCGGCGTCCGCCGCATCGAGGCGACGTCATTCGTCTCGCCCAAGGCGGTACCCGCACTGGCCGACGCCGACCAGGTCGCCGCCGAGCTGTCCCGCTGGGGCGGCGTCCACTGGTCGGCCCTGGTGGCCAACGCCCGCGGGGCGGCCCGGTCGGTCGACGCGGGCGTCGCGAACCTCGAGTACGTCGTCTCCGCCTCCGACGGGCACAGCCGCGCCAATGCCGGGCGTCCCACGGCCGAGGCGGTGGGCGCGGTCGCCGAGATCGCCGGGCTCGCCCACGGCGCGGGCGGGTCGCTCGAGGTCATCATCGCCACCGCCTGGGACTGCCCGTTCGACGGCCGCACGCCCATCGCCCGCACCGTGGACGTCGCTCGTGCGGCGGTCACCGCCGGCGCCGACCAGCTCTGCCTGGGCGACACCATCGGCACGACCACACCCGTGCGGGTGGTCCAGCTCCTGGACGCCGTCCGCCGGGCCTGTCCGGGTGTCGGAGTCGGCGTGCACTTCCACGACACCCGGGGCACCGGCCAGGCCAACGCCCTGGCCGCGATCCAGGCCGGCGTGACCCAGCTCGACTCCTCCATCGGCGGGCTCGGCGGTTGCCCGTTCGCCCCCGGCGCGAGCGGCAACATCGCCACCGAGGAGCTCGTCTACATGCTGGAGGAGTCGGGTGTGGCGACCGGTCTGGACCTCGACGCCGTCCTCGCGGCGGCCCGCGTCACCGAGCAGGCCGTCGGTCACGAGCTACCCAGCTCGCTCTACCGCGCCGGCGGGCGCTCGGTCCCCCGCTCGGCCGCGGCCCGCGCATGACCGCCTCCTCCGAGGTGCCGCGGATCGTCGACCCGGAGGCCATGCGGGAGGTGCTCGGCCACTTCGCCTCCGGCGTCACGGTCGTCACCGCGCTGACCGAGGCCGGCCCGGCCGGCTTCACCTGCCAGTCGTTCAGCTCGCTGTCGCTCGACCCGCCGCTGGTCGCCTTCGCCCCCGCGCGGACGTCGCAGACGTGGCCGGCGCTGCGGGCGATCGGCCGCTTCTGCGTGAACGTGCTGGCGGAAGGGCAGGATGCCGTCTCGCGCACCTTCGCCCGGTCGGGCACGGACAGGTTCGCGGGTGTGCGGTGGTCCCCCAGCGTGCACGGGTCGCCCGTCCTGGACGGCGTCGTCGCGTGGATCGACGGGGAGCTGTGGGCCGAGTACGACGGCGGGGACCACAGCATCGTGGTGGCCCGCGTCCTCGATCTCGGCGCCGAGCCCGAGCGCCGCCCCCTGCTGTTCCACCGCGGCAACTACGGCCTGCTGCACCGCGGGGAGTCCTGACCGGCCCCCGGATCAGCCGAAGCGCAGGGCGATCAGCGCCACGTCGTCGCGGTGGTCGAGCGCGCCACTGACCGCCGCGTCGCACAGTTCGGCGGGGCCGGCGTCCTGCGGCGCGCGCATCACCCGCTCGCAGAGCTCGTGGATGCCCTCGTCCATGTCCCGCCCGGGGCGCTCGATCAGGCCGTCGGTGTAGGCCATCAGCGTGGCGCCCGCCGGCACCCGGAGGACGACGGACTCGCGGTGGCTGTCGACGTCGACCCCGACCAGCAGCCCGGTCACCTGCGACAGGATCTGCACGCTGCCGTCCGGACGGCGCAGCAGCATCGGCGGGTGGCCGGCGTTGGCGACGTGCACCTGCCACGGCTCGCCCTCGGCGGCGGGGCGCACGGCCCGGGCGTAGACCATCGTCGCGAGCGAGGCCACGCGCAGGCCCTGGACCAGGCGGTCCACCCGGGTGAGCACCTCCGCGGGGTCGGCGTCCCCGGCGTCCCACACGCAGGCGCGCAGCAGCCCGCGGAGGTGGCCCATCGCCGCAGCCGCGGCGACGTCGTGACCCACCACGTCGCCGACGACGAGCGCGACCGAGTCGTCGGGCAGGGCGAGCAGGTCGTAGAAGTCGCCGCCGACGTCGGCGGCGCTGGACGCGCTCACGTAGTGCGCGGCGGCCTCGATGCCCGGGACGTCGGGCAGCACCGGCAGCAGCGAGCGCTGGAGCGTGTCGGCGACCGTGTGCTCGCGCTGGTAGAGCCGCACGTTGTCGATGGCCAGGGCCGCGCGGCCTCCCAGGTCGGCGGCCAGGTGCACGTCGTCCTGGGTGAACGGCTGGTCCGCCGACGACCGGACCAGCGCGATGGCGCCCAGCGTGCGGCGGCGGGCCACCATCGGCACCGTCAGGATGTGGGCTCCGCCGATCCGCCGGAAGGCCTCGAGCGCACCCGGGTAGGTGAACACCTGCTCGAGCACGGCCGGGGTGAGGTCGTCGAGCACCACCGGTCGCGAGGAGGCGATGCTCCGCCGGCTCGGTGAGTCCGGGCCCAGGTGCATCACGTGCAGGCCGCCGAACTCCGTCAGCTCCTGCTCCCGGCCGTCCCGGTGGCGCGCGGCGAACTCGCGCACGGCGCCGTAGTCGTCGAGCAACGTCACGAAGCCCCAGTCGGCCAGCCGGGGCACGCAGAGTCCGGCGAGCCGGTCGAGCAGCTCGGACATGTCCAGGGTGGCGCTCAGCGTGCTCGTGGCCTCGGCCATGAGGGCCAGCCGCCCCTGGGCCCGCTCGGCGTCGGACTGGGCGGCCTCGGCGTCGGACCGCGCCTGCTCCGCGATCGCCCGGGCGAGCTCGGCCTCCTGCCGGGCGGCCTGCTCGGCGGCGAAGGCGGCCGCCCGCTCGTGCTCCACCCGGACCCGTTCGGTGACGTCGGTCTGCACGCCCACGAAGCTCACGAGCACCCCGTCGCCGTCGAAGACGGGGCTGACCGACAGCTGGTTCCAGAAGGCGCTGCCGTCCTTGCGGTAGTTCAGCAGGGTCGTGGTCACGGTCCGCTGCTCGGCCAGCGCGGTGCGGATCTCCTCGACGGCTGCCGGCTCGGTCGCCGGGCCCTGCAGGAAGCGGCAGTTGCGCCCGACGACCTCCTCGGCCTCGTAGCCGGTGATGCGCGTGAACGAGGGGTTGACCCACACCAGCGGGTTCTCGGGCTGGCGGGGGTCGGTGATGGTGAACGTGATGTCGGTGGCGATGACGGCCCGTTCGCGCAGTGCCTGCAGGTAGGCCTCGGGATCGTCGGTCTCGTCCAGCGGGTCCAGCCGCAGGAACACGACGAGGGCGAGCTGCTCGTCGCTGTGTGCCTGCGACAGCGGGAAACCGGTGACCCAGAGCAGCTGGTCGGCGTCCCCCCGGTCGGCGTGGGCCCGGTCCTGCTCGGTGCTCCTCCCGGGCGCGAGCCGCATGGCCTCTCCGGTGACCGGCCGACCCTGGGCCACCGTGGAGAGGGGGCCGCCGCTGCTGGCCAGCGGGCTGCCCGCGAGGTCGGTCAGCCCCGCTGCGGCACCCCAGGTGTCGACGTCGACGGGAAGCCCGACATTGCCCGCCAGCTGGACGGCCGCGGCGTTGGCGTAGACCACCGAGCTGGTCCGCTGGTCGATGACCAGGACGGCGACCGGGACGTCGGCCAGGACGCCGGGAAGGGACCCCTGCGCGCCGCTCCCCGCGTGACCCGAGACCGCGGCGCTGGCAGCCGTGACGATGCCGGCCTGCGTGCCGAGCTCGCGTTCGGCCTCGAGCGCGCGGGACGTGTCGGGGACGGTCCCCGGTCGATCGGACAACACGAAAGCTATTTAACCGTGCCCGATTCGATCTAGTCATGACCTGCCTCACGCGGCTGACCAGCGCGGATGCCGGGCCGGTCGAGGTGCGCCTAGGGGGCCGGAGCGGTCCGGCGGAGCAGCAGCAGCCCGAGCACCGGCAGGACCAGCGGCACGAAGTAGTAGCCGGACCCGTACGCCGACCAGACCGTCTGGTCCGGGAACTCCGCACGGTCGGCCAGCGAGAACGTGCCCACCACGAGGACTCCGACCAGCTCGACGCTGATCGCGACCAGCGCCGTCCGCCGCCCGCTGCGTCCGCCCCGCACCAGGCCGACGGTCGCCACGATGTAGACGACCGCCGCGAAGGCCGACAGCAGGTAGGCGACCGGGGCCTCGTGGAACTTGGTGCTCAGCTGCACCGCGGCCCGGGCGCCGGCCGCGAGGGCGAACGTGCCGTACACCGCGACCAGGACACGCCCCGCCCCGCTGCGTCCCGGTGCCCGGCCGTCGGCCGAGGCCGCGGGCTCGCCGAGGGCACGGTTCTCACGCACGGGTGGCCTCCCAGAGCTGCAGCAGCCGCCAGATCATGACGGCGACGACGGCCGCGGCGACCGCCATCACGGTGCCGGCCCACCGGGTGCGCTCGGTGCGGGCCCACAGCGACCCGGCCACCGGGACGAGCACGATGCCGGCGAGATAACCGGAGAACGTGGCCGTCTCCCGCGGGGTGTCGCCACCGGTCATCGCGACGACGGCCAGTACCGCCTGGACCAGCAGCAGCACCTCCAGGACGGCGGCGACGCCGAGGTGCAGCAGCCCGATCCGCCGCCGGGCGAGCGTCGAGGCCAGACCGAGCACTGCCAGGGCGACCGCGACGACGGTGATGCCGACGACGAGGGGACCCTGCACCCGGACATCCTCGCGTGCGCCTCCGATGGCCTCGCGGCAGGGGCCCGTCGCGAGCGCGCCAGGGACGGGGCGGCGAGGCCCCCTTTCAGCGGTGGACGCTCGACATGTCCGGATAGCGGTCTCCCACCGCCGCACCGACGGGCGCAGCCTGGTCCAGGCGGCGCAGATCGTCCTCGCTCAACTCGACGTCGGCCGCTGCCGCGTTCTCCTCGAGGTAGCTGACCCGCTTGGTCCCGGGGATCGGGACGACGGCCGGATTGCCGGGACGGTCGCCCTGCGCCATGACCCACGCCAGCGCCAGCTGGCTCGCCGTCACGCCCTTCTCGTCGGCGATCTCCCGCACCCGGTCGACCAGCCGGAGGTTCTGCTCGAACGCCTCCCCCTGGAAGCGCGGGTTGTGCCGGCGGAAGTCCTTCGGGTCGAGGTCGTCGACGCTGCGGATCTGCCCGGACAGGAAGCCCCGGCCGATCGGTGAGTACGCGACGAACCCGATGCCCAGATCGGCGCAGGTGGCCAGCACGCCGTCGTCCTCGGGATCGCGCGTCCACAGCGAGTACTCCGTCTGCACGGCGGTCACCGGCTGCACTGCGTGGGCTCGCCGGATCGTCTCGGGCGCGGCCTCGGAGATGCCGGCGTGCCGGATCTTGCCGGGGTCGATGAGCTCCTTCAGGGCGCCCCACGTGTCCTCGATCGGCACCGTCGTGTCCACGCGGTGCTGGTAGTAGAGGTCGATGACGTCGACGCCGAGCCGCTGCAGCGAGGCGTCGCACGCCCGGCGGACGTAGTCGGGGGCGCCGTTGATGCCGCGGAAGGAGCCGTCCTCGCCGCGCTCGTTGCCGAACTTGGTCGCCAGCACGACCTCGTCCCGGCGGCCCGCGATGGCCTGGCCGACGAGCCGTTCGTTGGTGAACGGGCCGTACATGTCGGCCGTGTCGAGGAAGGTGACGCCGAGGTCGAGGGCGCGGTGGATGGTCCGTTCGGCCTCCGCCTGGTCGCCGGTGCCGTAGAACTCGCTCATCCCCATGCAGCCGAGTCCCTCGGCGGGGACGGTCAGGCTGCCGAGTGTCCGTGTACGCATCCTCCGGTGATATCCCCGGCGGGCGTGCGGCAACCGGTCGCGGACGGGTCAGTCGTGGGCGACCAGCCCGCGCAGCTCCTCGGCCCTGGCGGCGACGTCCGCCGCGGCGGTGACCATCGCCGAGACGGCAGCGGTGGTGTCGGTCGCGGTCGCCGCGACGCCGCCGACGTTGCCGCTGATCTCGTTGGTGGTGGCCGTCTGCTCCTCGACCGCGCCGGAGATCGAGGCCTGGCCGTCGCTGATCCGGCCGATCAGCGTGGTGATGCCCTCGATCGAGGCCGTCGCCTGCTCGCTGTCCTCCTGTAGGGCGATGATCCGCTCGGTGATGCGCTGCGTCGCGGCTGCGGTCTCCTGAGCCAGGTCCTTGACCTCGCTGGCCACGACGGCGAAGCCCTTGCCGGCCTCACCCGCGCGCGCCGCCTCGATCGTGGCGTTCAGCGCCAGCAGGTTGGTCTGTGCCGCGATACCGGAGATGAGCTGGACGACGCTGCCGATCTCTTGGCTGCTGGCCGAGAGCCGGGCGATCCGGTCGGACGCCTCTTCGGCGGCGGTGACGGCCTCGTCGGCGACGCTGGCCGCGGAGCTGACGCTCGCCGAGATCTCCCGGATGGAGGCGGTCATCTGCTCGGTCGCCGTGGCCGCGACGCCGGACTTCTCCGCCGTCTCGGTGGCGTGCTGCTCCAGCGTCGCGCCCAGCGCCGACAGCTGCGCGCTCGCCTCCGCCAGGTGCGCCGCGACCTGCCGGGCCTTCTGCTCCACGGCCTCCCGCTCGCTGACGTCCTCCCAGGCGATGCACCAGCCGAGGACGGCGCCGTCCTCGGCGGTGACGGCGTTGATCTGGCCCTCGAGCACGACCCGCCCGAACCGGTGGGTGGAGCGGAAGGGGAAGCTCGCCGGGTTGCGCAGGATCCGCTCGATGCGCGCCGGGTCCTTGTGGAAGCGGTGGATCGAGCCGCCCAGCAGGTCGCCGAGCCCCATGCCGAAGACGCGCTCGATCTCGTCGGCGAAGCCGAGGGCGGTGCGCACGGCGGCCTTGTTCGCGTAGACCAGCGTGAGCTCGCTGTCGCAGACGAAGACCTTCGCCTCGAGGTTGTCGAGGACGGCCTTCAGTCCGGGCAGGGTTGCGGTCAGGGCGCCGGCGGGACGGCGCGACCAGGAGGCAGGCAGCAGGGTCGGCACCCCTTTCCCATCGGCAGCTCCGGTCCGAGATGCACCGCAGGAACCAACTATTGATCCAGGCGAACACTGGACCGACTCCAGTCCCTCGTGACCCACCAGTAACCGCCGCGGTCCGCTCTCGTTGTCGCAGTGCAGGACGCCGCACGACGACGTGCTGCGCAGAACCGCGAGGAGTGCCATGCCCCAGCGCGCGAGGACCCACCGGCGGCTACTGGGGGCGGTGAGCGGCGCCGTCGTCCTCGGCGCCGCGATCGCGACCCCCGCAGCGGCGGCCGCCCCGGCCCCGGTCCAGCCCTTCCTGGCCGACCAGCTCTCGACCCTGGCAGCGGCGAGCCCGACCACGGTGCTCGTGCACGGCACCGATGTCGCCGCGGCGCGCGCGGCGGTCGCGGCGACCGGCATGCACACGGTCACCGAGTTCGACCGGATTGGCGTCGTGGTCGCCAGCGGCACCCGCGGTCAGGTCGAGTCGGCGCGCACGCAGCCCGGCGTCACCTACCTCGAGGGCAACGCGCCGATCGAGTTCTTCGACCAGACCTCGAACACGGCGACCCGCGGCGCGGAGGCAGCGCAGACCCTGACCGGGGCGAACGGGAAGCAGCTCGACGGCAGCGGGGTCTCGGTGGCGGTCATCGACTCCGGGGTGGACCCGACGCACCCGTTCCTGAAGAACGCCGACGGCAGCAGCGCCGTCGTCGCGAGCTACAAGAGCGTCTGCCTCGACGAGTCGAACACCAGCAGCGACTGTGTGCTGAAGGTGCCGAACTCCCTCGACACCGACACGATCTCCGGCGGCGGGCACGGCACGCACGTCAACGGGATCGTGGCCGGCCGGCCGACCACGCTCTCGGACGGGACGAAGCTCCAGGGCGCCGCCCCCGGCGCGAGCCTCGTGGACGTCTCCACCGGTGCGGTGCTGCTGATCGTCGGCGCGGACTCCGCCCTGAACTGGGTGCTGGAGAACCACGCCCACCCCTGTGGCGCGAACGTGCCGGCGAGCACCTGCCCGCCGATCAAGGTCACCAACAACTCCTACGGGCCCACCGGTGGCGGCGCGTTCGACCCGAACTCCGCGACCGTGAAGCTGCAGCGTGCCTTGGCCGCCGACGGCGTGGTCACGGTGTGGGCCGCGGGCAACGACGGCGGCGACGGCTCCTCGTCGCTGACCAACCCGCCCGGCCAGGACCCGACCGGCGGCATCCTCTCCGTCGCGTCCTACTACGACCAGGACACCGGCACGCGGGACGGCGTCGTCAGCGACTACTCCTCGCGCGGTGCGGCCGCCGACCCTTCCACCTGGCCGGATCTGTCCGCCCCGGGCGAGAACATCACCTCGTCCTGCCGGATCTACCTGCCGATCTGCTCGACCGGTCTCGCGCCCCAGAACGGCCCCGGCCCGCTGGACATCGGCACGTTCAACACGATCAGCGGGACGTCGATGGCCGCGCCGCACATCGCCGGCATCGTCGCCCAGCTGTTCCAGGCCGACCCGACGGCGACGCCGGCGGAGATCGAGGCGGCGCTGAAGGGCAGCACGCACCGGTACACCGACGGTGCGCCCTATCAGACCGTCGGCGGCTACCAGACGTCGTACGACAAGGGCACCGGCCTGGTGGACGTGGTCGCGGCGGTCGCGGCGCTCCGGGGCTGACCTCCGGCTGACCCCGCCGACAGGGGCCTGGTTCCACGTGGAACCAGGCCCCTGTCGCGTCACCCGATCGGGTGGCGGTCCCGTCAAGCACGGAGTGGAACGCGACGAGGGTCTCGGGGAAGGAACCACGACCAGTGCGAAGGGATGTACGTGGTGAACGGACCCGGTCGCGCAGCCGCGCGCGGTCTCGGCGTCATCGGCCTCTGCGCAGCGGGCTTCACCGCGCTCTCCACTCTGCTCCCCGGGCCGGCCGGTCTCGACCGTTCCGGCGTCCTCCTCGTGTGCCTCGCCACGGCGCTGGCCTCCCTCGCGATGTTCGTCCCGCTGTGGGAGCACTTCAGCGGCCGCGCCACCCTGGTGATGGTTCCCGTCGCGCTGGTGCTGATCTCCGTGCACAACGCGATCGGCGCCGTGGACCCCTTCCGGTACGGGGTCTTCTACCTGCTGCTGTTCGTCTGGATCGGGATGTACCACCCGCCCGGGACGGCCCTGCTCGCCGGCGTCCCGACGCTGGTGTCCTACGCGATGCCCCTCATGACCTCGGACAACGGAACGGCGGTGTTCACCGCGGCCTACGCCGTCCCGATGTACGTGCTCGTGGGCGAGATGCTCGCTCGCCGGTCGAGCGCGCTCGGCCACGCACAGGCGCGGCTGCACGTGCTCGCACACTCCGACCCCCTCACCGGCCTGCCGAACCGTCGGGCGCTGCTCGACGCGATCAACGTGGCCCGTACCGGCGGCGGCCCGGCGGCCGTCGCCTTCCTCGACCTCGACGGCTTCAAGGCCGTCAACGACCGGTGGGGGCACGGCACCGGTGACGCCCTGCTGCAGGCGACGGCCGAGGCGATCATCTCGGTCTCCCGGGCGGGGGACGTGGCAGCGCGGCTGGCCGGCGACGAGTTCGCCGTGCTGCTCGCCGCGCCGATCACCGCTGCCGACGCGGCCGACGTGGGACGACGGCTGCACGACGCGATCGTCGCGGCGGCGGATCGGGTGCTGCCGGGGGCCGGCGTGCGGGCCAGCGTCGGCATCGCGGCCTGCACGGGCCTGCCGGAGGACGCCCTGGCCGGAGCGGACGCCGCCATGTACCGGGCCAAGCGGGACGGCCGCGGTGTGGTGCTCGCCGAGGGGCTCGTCCCGGCGGTGTGACGTTCGTCCTCGGAAGGCATGCTCCCGCGCCGGGCGGTTAGATGACTCTGCATGTGCGGGCTCTGCGGCGAGATCACCTTCGACGGGTCCATGGCCGACACGACTGCCGTCGCGCGCATGGTCGAGGCGCTCGTGCCCCGCGGTCCGGACGGTCAGGGGGCGTGGAGCAGCGGCCGGGTCGCGTTCGGCCACCGCCGGCTGTCGGTCATCGACCTGTCCCCCTGCGGCTCCCAGCCGATGGTCGACAACGACCTCGGACTGACGGCCGTCTTCAACGGCTGCATCTACGACTACCGGTCGCTGCGGGCCGAGCTGGAGGGCCACGGCTACCGGTTCTTCTCGCACAGCGACACCGAGGTGATCCTCAAGGGCTATGCCCACTGGGGCACCGACGTCGTCGCCCACCTGCACGGCATGTTCGCGTTCGCGATCCACGAGCGGGACACCGGCCGCCTCGTGCTCGCCCGCGACCGGCTCGGCATCAAGCCGCTCTACCTGGCCGAGACGCCCGGCAAGCGGCTGCGGTTCGCCTCGACGCTGCCGGCCCTGCTGCGCGCGGGTGACATCGACACCGACGTCGACCCGGTCGCGCTGCACCACTACCTCACCTGGCACGCCGTCGTCCCCGCGCCGCGCACCCTGCTGAACGGCGTCCGCAAGCTGCCTCCGGCGACCGTCCGGGTGATCGCTGCCGACGGCACGAGCCGGGAGCACCGGTACTGGGAGCCCCGCTACGAGCGGCGCCCCGAGCACGCGAACTGGTCCGCCCGCGACTGGGAGGACGCGATCGAGGACGCGCTGCGCACCGCCGTCCGCCGGCGGCTGGTCGCCGACATCCCGGTCGGCGTGCTGCTGTCCGGCGGTCTCGACTCCAGCCTGATCGTCGGCATGCTCGCGCAGGAGGGGCAGACCGGGCTGGCGACCTTCTCGATCGGCTTCGAGTCCGTCGGCGGCCGGGCGGGCGACGAGTTCGCCTACTCCGATGTGATCGCCGAGCACTTCGGCACCGACCACCACCGCATCCGCGTCGGCTCCCACGAGCTGGCCGGCTCCCTCGCGCACGCGATCGGCGCCATGGCCGAGCCGATGGTCAGTCACGACGTCGTCGCCTTCGACCTGCTCAGCGAGCGGGTGAGCCAGTCGATCACGGTCGTCCAGTCCGGGCAGGGCGCGGACGAGGTGTTCGCCGGCTACCACTGGTACCCGCCACTGGCCGGGGCCGATCGCGAGGAGGCCGTGGACAAGTACGCAGCGGCGTTCTTCGACAGGTCGCACGCGCAGTTGCGGGCGGTCGTGTCCGACCGGTACGGCCTGGCCGAGGACCCCAGCCTGGCCTTCGTCCGCGACCACATGTCGCGATCCGGCGCGGAGACCGCCGTCGACGCCGCCCTGCGCCTGGACAGCGAGGTCATGCTCGTCGACGACCCGGTGAAGCGGGTGGACAACATGTCCATGGCGTGGGGACTGGAGGCCCGTGTGCCGTTCCTCGACCACGACCTGGTCGAGCTCGCCGCCCTCTGCCCGCCCGAGCTCAAGCTCGCCGACGGCGGCAAGGGCGTGCTCAAGGCGATCGGACGCCGGATCATCCCGCCGGAGGTCATCGACCGACCGAAGGGCTATTTCCCGGTGCCGGCGATCACCCACCTGGAGGGCAAGGTGCTCGACCTGGTGCGCGACGCGCTCGCGAGCGACGCCGCCCGGGAGCGGGCGCTCTTCCGGCCCGAGTACGTGCGCGAGCTCCTCGCCGACCCGAACGGCGAACTGACGCCGCTCAAGGGCAACAAGCTCTGGCAGCTGGGACTGCTCGAGCTCTGGCTGCAGGCACACGAGGTCTGACATGGCGCCGACTCCCCGGGTGGCCGGACGGCGCCGAACGGCGGTGCCGACCGCGCCGGCCATCACCAGCCGGTCGTGGAAGCAGCCGTCCGACCACCAGTTGCAGGGCATGGCGTCCGACGTCGTCCTCGACCTCGGCTGGGGCCGGCTGGTGTTCGGCCAGACCTTCGGCGACCTGCACGGCGTCGTCGACGCGCTCCGCGCCGAGGAGGCCGGCGAGCGCGACATCTGCATCTACCCGCGCGACCCGCACGTGCTGGTCGGGCTGGCGCCCGACGAGCTGTTCATCGACCCGAGCTACACCTACCGCCTCGACCTGCACCGGTACCGGCCACGGGCGGACCTGATCCGCGGCGTGTTCGTGCGCACGGTCACCTCGCGGGCCGAGATGGACCGGATCAACGAGATCTACGCGGTCAACGGCATGGTGGTCGGCGAGGCCGACGTCATGTGGCGCAACCACCGCACCCGCGCGTTCACCTACCTGGTCGCCGAGGACCGGCGCACCGGGGCGATCGTCGGCACGGTCACCGGCGTCGATCACGCGCTCGCCTTCGGCGACCCGGAGGCCGGCACCAGCCTGTGGTGCCTCGCCGTGCACACCCAGGACGCCCCGCCCGGCACCGGCGAGGCGCTGGTGCGCGTCCTCGCCGAGCGCTACGTCGGCCGTGGCCGCGCCTACCTCGACCTGTCGGTCATGCACGACAACGAGGGCGCGATCCGGTTGTACCGGAAACTCGGCTTCACCCGGGTCGCGGCGGTCTGCGTGAAGCGCAAGAACCCGATCAACACCCCGCTGTTCGCCGCCGGGCCGCCGGGCCTGGAGGAGCTGAACCCCTACGCGCGGATCATCGCGGAGGAGGCGCTGCGGCGGGGGATCCGCGTCGAGGTCACCGACGCCGCCTCCGGTGAGCTGCGGCTGTCGCTCGGTGGCCGGACGGTGCTCACCCTCGAGTCGCTGTCGGAGTTCACCACCGCGGTCGCGATGAGCCGGTGCGACGACAAGCGGGTGACCCGGCGGTTCATGGAACGGGCCGGAGTTCGGCTGCCCCGCGGCGCCCAGGTCACCGGCGAGGACGCGCAGGCGGCGTCGGCTCTCCTCGACGAGGTGGGCAGCGTGGTCGTCAAGCCCGCGCGGGGCGAGCAGGGCAAGGGCATCACCGTGGGCGTGCGGGACGCCGCCGGGCTCGCGCGGGCGGTGGCCTTCGCGGCGCAGTTCTGCCCCGACGTCCTGGTCGAGGAGCTGGTGGACGGCGAGGATCTCCGGGTCCTGGTCATCGACCGGCAGGTGGTGGCGGCCGCGGTCCGCCGTCCGGCGGAGATCGTGGGCGACGGCCGGCACACGGTCGCCGACCTGATCGCCTCGACCAGCCGCCGCCGGGAGCGCGCCACCGGTGGGGAGTCCGCCATCCCGCTCGACGATGTCACGACGGAGACGGTCGCCGAGGCGGGCTACGCGATGGACGACGTCCCGCCCGACGGGGAACGGATCCGGGTGCGGCGGACGGCGAACCTGCACACCGGCGGCACGATCGAGGACGTGACGCCCCGCTTGCACCCGGAGATCGCGGCGGCGGCGCTGCGGGCCGCCGACGCGCTGGGCATCCCGGTGACCGGGCTGGACTTCCTGGTGCCCGACGTGGAGAGCCCCGACCACGTCTTCATCGAGGCGAACGAGCGCCCGGGCCTGGCCAACCACGAGCCCCAACCCGTCGTGGAGCGGTTCGTCGACCTCCTGTTCCCCGAGACCCGCCGCCGCTGACGGCACACTGCTCCCTGTGATCTACGTGCTGGCTGCGCTGGGCGGTGGTCTCGGCGCGCTGGCCCGGTGGGCGCTGGCCGAGGCGCTCCCCCACTCCCCCGGCGCCTGGCCGTGGTCGACCCTGCTGGTCAACGTGCTCGGCTGCCTGCTGATCGGTGTCCTGCTGGCCGTGCTGCTCGCCCGCTTCCCGGAGTCACCGTGGCTGCGGCCCCTCCTCGCCGTGGGGGTGCTCGGCGGCTTCACGACGTACTCCACCTTCGCCGTCGACGTCGTCCGGTTGACCGAGGCCGGGCACGTGGCGGTGGCAGTCGGCTACGTGCTGGTGTCGGTGGTCGGTGGCGTGGCCGCTGTGCTGGCGGGACTCCTCGTGACCCGCGCCGCGATCCACGCCGTCGAGTCGCTGGACGACGACCTGCGGGCGGGCGAGGGCAGCACGTGACGCCGCTGCTCGTGGTGGCCGGCGCGCTGGTGGGGGCTCCGCTGCGGCTGCTGGCCGACCGGATCGCCGTCGCCCGCCGGGGCCGGGCCACCGGCCTGGGCACGCTGACGGTGAACGTCGTCGGCAGCGCCGTCCTGGGGTTCGTCCTGGGGATGGCCGCGGCTCCGGCCTGGGTCGTCGCGCTCGTGGGCACCGGCTTCTGCGGGACGCTGACGACGTTCTCGACGTTCGGCTACGACGTCGTCCGGCTGGTCGAGGAGAAGGTGCCCGGCCGGGCGCTGGCCTACCTGGCCGCCACCCTCGGCCTGGGCGTGGGCGCCGCCGCCGCCGGCTTCGCACTGGGCGGTCTGCTCTGACGCGGACCGGTCGGTAGGGTCGTGGGCGGTATGGCGGACATGGCAGGGAAGAGCACCGGGGCGGACAGCCCCGTGGTCGTCGTGGCCAACCGACTCCCGGTCGACCAGGTGACCGACCCGGACGGGAGCATGCGCTGGCAGCGCAGCCCCGGCGGCCTGGTCACCGCCCTGGAGCCGTTCGTGGCCGGCCGCGGCGGCGCGTGGGTCGGCTGGTCCGGATCGGCCGGCGACGCGCCGGAGCCGTTCGAATCGGGCGGGATCTCGCTGGTTCCGGTCGAGCTGACCGAGGAGGAGGTCGACCGCTACTACGAGGGCATGTCGAACGCCTCGCTGTGGCCCCTGTACCACGACGTCGTGGAGAAGCCGGAGTACCACCGGGCCTGGTGGGACACCTACGTGCAGGTCAACAAGCGGTTCGCCGAGCGCGCGGCGGACGTCGCCGCAGAGGGTGCCATCGTCTGGGTGCACGACTACCAGCTGCAACTGGTGCCGGCGCTGCTGCGTCAGCAGCGCCCCGACCTCACCATCGGCTTCTTCCTGCACATCCCGTTCCCGCCGTACGAGCTGTTCACCCAGCTGCCGTGGCGGTCGGCCATCGTCGAGGGGCTGCTGGGCGCGGACCTGGTCGGGTTCCAGCGGCCGGCCGCGGCCGCGAACTTCGTCCAGCTCGCCCGCCGGTTGCACGACCTGCCCACCCGCAAGCACCTGATCGAGTACGACGGGCGCACGGTCTCCGCCCGGGCGTTCCCCATCTCGATCGACGTCGCGGCGTTCGACGAGCTGGCCCGCTCCCCCGAGGTGCTCGCCCGGGCGGAGGAGATCCGCAAGGAGCTCGGCAACCCGTCCAAGATCATCTTGGGTGTCGACCGGCTCGATTACACCAAGGGCATCGGCGTCCGGCTGGCCGCATTCGAGGAGCTGCTCGAGGACGGCGTCGTCGAGGCACCGGACACCGTGCTGGTGCAGGTCGCCACGCCCAGCCGCGAACGGGTCGAGCACTACGTGCACATGCGCGAGACCATCGAGCAGCAGGTCGGCCACATCAACGGCATCTTCAGCTCGCTGGCGGGCTCGGCGGTGCGGTACTTCAACCAGTCGATGCCGCGGGAGGAGCTCGCCGCGCTGTACCGCGCGGCCGACGTCATGCTCGTGACGCCCTACCGGGACGGCATGAACCTGGTGGCCAAGGAGTACGTGGCGGCGCGTGGTGACGACGGCGGCGTACTGGTGCTGTCGGAGTTCGCCGGCGCGGCCGCGGAGCTGAAGCAGGCGCTCCTGGTGAACCCGCACGACATCGCCGGGGTGAAGAGCCAGCTCGTCCGGGCGCTGCGCCTGGATCCGGCGGAGGGCGCCCGGCGGATGCGGGCGATGCGTCGGCACCTGGCCAAGAACGACCTCGATCACTGGGCGAGCTCCTTCTTCGAGGCCTTGCGGGGCCAGTCCGAGGGCCAGCCGACGGGGCGGGAAGTCGGCCGGACCTCCGAGCGCCTGTCGGCCGGGCGGGGCGGGGCCCAGGGATGAGCGCGATCGGGCCGGACCTGGACGCGGCGCTGGCAGCGCTTGCTGCCCGGCGTCCCCTGCTCGTGGCGAGCGACTACGACGGCGTCCTCGCCCCGTTGGTGGGTGACCCGTCGGCCGCGGTACCGGAGCAGGGCGTCGCCGAGGCGCTGGCGCGGGTCGCCGCCGTCCCCGGGGTGACCGTCGCGCTGGTGTCCGGGCGCGGGGCGGCCGACCTCCAGGCGGTCAGCGGCCTGTCCGGTCCGTTCCGCTGGATCGGCAGCCACGGCGCGGAGTTCGACGGGCCACTGACCGGCGAGCTGGCCGACCGGCGGGACGCGCTGGCCGCGGTGCTGGGCCCGTTGGTCGACGGCGTCCCGGGGGCGCGGCTCGAGGTCAAGCCGGCCAGTGTCGCCGTCCACGTCCGGCAGGTCGAGGACCGCGCCACCGCCGCAGCACTGCTCGCGGCCGCACACTCGGCCGTGGATTCGTCACTGACGTTGAAGCCGGGCAAGGAAGTCCTCGAGGTCGCCGTCACCGACGCGGACAAAGGGACTGCGCTGCGCCGGCTCGTCGCCGAACTCGACGCCGCCGCGGCCATCTACCTCGGGGACGACGTCACCGACGAGGACGGTTTCCGCGCGCTCGATCCGGACGGTGTCACGGTCAAGGTCGGCGACGGGCGGACCGACGCCCGGTACCGCGTTGCGGACACCGCGGCCGCGGTCGCACTGCTCCGGCGGCTGGGCGACCTGCTCGCCTGAGTCCGGCCCGTGTCGCCGGGCGGGCGGGATGACCGGTCGTTCCGTAAACGGTCGCCGTGCCCATCGTGTCGACAATTGCGTGACGCCATTCAGCGGACCAGGCATTTCTCTTCGTCCGATCCGCCCGCAAATGACCGAGTGCGCGAGCCGGGTCGACACATGGTCTTCTGCGGGACGGTGACCCGGCGTACACATCACAATTGGCAGAACGGTGGGGACTCAACCCTCGGGTGAGTCGGTGGAATGACAACAATCTCCGTGTCACCACATCCCGGTGGCGCTCCGATTGACCACCCTGGACGGATTGACGTGACTAACGAAGCTCCCTCACCCCCGACGCGGGGTCGGTCCGGCTGGTTCGCCGACCGGCCTGTGGCCGTCAAGATCGCTGCCGCGGTCCTCATCGTCGCGGCGGTCGCCGTGGCGGTCGGCATCACCTCCCTGGTGAAGATGAACGAGCTGGCGGCGAACGGCCGTTTCGTCTACGACCAGAACCTGGTCCCGATCACCTATCTCGACCAGACGCAGTACGCCCTCGAAGAGGCGAAGGTCGACACCGCCCAGTACGTCCTGAACATGGACCGCCCGGAGAAGCAGCCCGAGCGCATCGACAACCTCAAGACCGACGACGCGGCGATGGACGAGGCGTTCGCCGCCTACCTGGGTACGGACGTGACCGGGCGCGAGAAGGAGGTCGCCGCGTTCAAGGACGCACTCGCGACGTACCGGACCTTGCGCACCGCGGAGATGAAGGCTGCCGACGACGGCGGGCTGGCCGCCTACCACCCGGCGCACTCCGACGCTGCGGACGCCAGCGACGCGGCGGCCGCCGCCCTGCAGAAGCTGATGAAGCTCGAGCAGCAGAGCGCCGACACCCAGATGGTGACATCGGAGGACGACGCCGCGTCGGCGCGCATCACGGTCATCGTGCTGCTCGTGGTCGGCCTCGTTGCCGGCATCGGTGCCGCGCTCTACGTGGCCCGCCAGATCACCCGCCCCCTGGGCCGGATGCGCGAGTCCTTGGCGAAGCTGGCCGAGGGCGACATGACTCACGCCAGCGGGATCACCCAGCGCGACGAGGTCGGCCGCATGGCCGAGTCGCTCGACGTGGCGCGGGAGAACCTGCGCGAGGTGCTCGCCACGGTGGGCAGCTCGGCGGACGCCGTCGCCGCCTCGTCGGAGGAGCTGTCCGCGTCGTCGGCCCAGATCTCTGCCTCGGCGGAGGAGACCTCCGCCCAGTCCGGTGTCGTGGCCGGCGCCGCCGAGGAGGTCTCGCGCAGCGTCCAGACCGTGGCCGCCGGCGCGGAGCAGATGGGTGCCTCGATCCGCGAGATCGCGTCGAACGCCGCGGAGGCCAGCGAGGTCGCCGCCAAGGCCGTCACCGCGGCCGCGACGACCACCGCCACCGTGGCCAAGCTCGGCGAGAGCTCGGCGGAGATCGGCAACGTGGTCAAGGTGATCACCTCGATCGCCGAGCAGACCAACCTGCTGGCGCTGAACGCCACCATCGAGGCGGCCCGGGCCGGTGAGGCCGGGAAGGGCTTCGCGGTGGTGGCCAACGAGGTGAAGGAGCTGGCGCAGGAGACGGCGAAGGCGACCGAGGACATCGCCAAGAGGGTGCTGGCCATCCAGGGCGACACGACCGCGGCGGTGGCCGCGATCGAGGAGATCAGCTCGATCGTCGCCCAGATCTCCGACCGGCAGACCACCATCGCCAGCGCGGTGGAGGAGCAGACGGCCACCACCAGCGAGATGTCCCGCTCGGTCCAGGAGGCGGCCAGCGGCTCCACGCAGATCGCGGAGAACATCACCGGCGTCTCCACCGCCGCCGACTCGACCACCCAGGCGCTCACCCAGACGCGCACCGCGGTCGACGAGCTGTCCCGGATGGCCGCCGACCTGCGCAGCACCGTCGGGAGGTTCACCTACTGAACCCGCTGCACGCGCCAGAGGCGCACGACCGGATTCCGGTCGTGCGCCTCCGGCGTTTCCGCGGGTCGACAAATGCATTCGGCAGGAACGGTGGCCGAACAATTGCGGCCGGAATGCGCGACACGATGCCTTCGCGCTAAGACATCTACAAACGTGCGTGCAGCATTCCTCTCGCTCCCGAAGCCCCGTGGAGCGCACCACCACGTGAGGAAAGAGCACCATGCCCACTCCACGACGCACGACCTCGGCGCCAGCGCCCGAGACCCCCGCCTCCCACTGGTACCGGGACCGCAGCATCCGCGCCCGGATCTTCGGCCTGACCACGGTCCTGCTGCTCGGACTCATCGCGTCCACGGTGACCGGGACGGTGAACGGCAATCGGACCAGCGACCTGCACGCCGAATCCCTGGCCGCGATCGGCGTCCAGCAGAAGGTGGAGGCCGCCCGCTACGACCTCCTCTGGGCGGCGAACTGGCAGAACATCACCGCGTGGCGCGCGCGGGTGGACGGTGGCGCGGCAGCCGCCGCTCCCGGCGGCGACAACCTCAAGGCCTACCAGGACGGCGCGGCCGGCTTCGAGAAGCTCTTCACCATCGACCGCTCCCTCCTCGACGCGAAGGCGCGCGCGAGCCTGGACACCATCCAGGAGAACTGGAAGGCCATGAGCGCCTACAACGACCAGATCTTCCAGCTGTGGGCGCAGGGCCGGCTCGACGAGGGCGACGCGGTGTCCACCGGCGACAAGTGGGACGTCTTCTACACGCTCGACCAGGCCATGACCGAGCTCGTGAAGTCCGTCGACGCACGGGCCACGAGCGCCCGGGCGGCGGCGGAGGCCGGGGAGGCCTTCACCCAGCGCATCAACATCGCCGTGACGGTGATCGCCGTCCTGCTCGGTCTCGTCGTGGCCTTCGTGGTCTCCCGCGAGATCGTCCGCGGTATCCAGGGCGTGCGCGGCGGCCTCGAGCGACTGGCCCGCGGCGACCTCGCCGTCCGGTTGCCGGTCCGTGGCCGGGACGAGGTGGGTCAGATGGCGATCGCGCTGAACAGCGCCGCCGCCACGATGGCCTCCACCGTCGGGGAGATCGCTGCCTCCGCGGACGCCGTCGCGGCCAGCGCCGAGGAGTTGTCGGCGTCGTCGGCGCAGATCTCGTCGTCGGCCGAGGAGACGTCGGCCCAGTCGGGTGTCGTGTCGGGTGCGGCCGAGGAGGTGTCGCGCAGCGTCCAGACCGTGGCCGCCGGTGCGGAGCAGATGGGTGCCTCGATCCGGGAGATCGCGTCGAACGCGGCGGAGGCCAGCGAGGTGGCTGCGCGTGCGGTGTCGGCGGCGGAGACGACGACCGCGACGGTGGCCAAGCTCGGTGACTCGTCGGCGGAGATCGGCAACGTGGTGAAGGTGATCACGTCGATCGCCGAGCAGACGAACCTGCTGGCGTTGAACGCCACGATCGAGGCGGCGCGGGCCGGTGAGGCGGGCAAGGGCTTCGCGGTGGTCGCGAACGAGGTGAAGGAGCTGGCGCAGGAGACGGCGAAGGCGACCGAGGACATCGCCAAGCGGGTGCTGGCGATCCAGGGCGACACGACCGCGGCGGTGGCCGCGATCGAGGAGATCAGCTCGATCGTCGCCCAGATCTCCGACCGGCAGACCACCATCGCCAGCGCGGTGGAGGAGCAGACGGCCACCACGAGCGAGATGTCCCGCTCGGTGCAGGAGGCGGCGAACGGCACCACGGAGATCGCCACGAACATCACCGGCGTCTCCACGGCGGCGGAGTCCACCACCCAGGCGCTGGGCCAGACCCGCACCGCGGTGGACGAGCTGTCGCGGATGGCGTCGGATCTGCGCACCTCGGTCGGGAGGTTCAGCTACTGAGCTGCTGATCCAGCACGGGAAGGGGGTGTGCGGCCGAATCGGTCGCACACCTCTTTCGCGCTTTCCGAAGCCCAATCGGGCGATCCTGTCGACAAAGCGTCGGAAAGGAGAAGGTTGTCGTCCTTTCTCGGACGAGTCGCGCGACGCGCCGTAAACAAAGACGACTCGATGTATGGAGCGGGTCCACCCTTTCTATGGAGCGCAGGTCCCCGTCATCGCTGTCGAAAGGAATCCCCATGTCCCGTATCGGCGCAATCGTGCGCGATACCCCGGTGGCCGCCAAGATCGGTGCCGCCGTGGGAGTGGCGGTGATCTCCGGAGGGGTGGTCGGCGCGGTCGGCCTCGCCTCGCTGTCCACGGCCGCGGACCGCGCGCAGACCACGTATCAGCAGAGCACCCAGGGCCTGGTCTCCGTGGAGGAGATGCGCGCGAAGCTGCTGGAGCTCCAGCTCAGCGACGCCATCGCGGTGGCCGCACCGCCGAACGTGGACAAGCAGCCCTTCCACGACCGGTCCAAGGCCGCGGCCGAGGCGCTCGTCGTGGCGGGTGAGGGCTATGGCGCGACGAAGCCCACGGCCGCCCAGGCCCGGCTCGCCGGCACGGTTCTCGACGACTACGCGTCGTGGGGGCAGCTGAACGACCAGATGCTTGCCGCCTTCGCCGCCGACGACTACGCCACGGGGGAGCAGCTCTACAACCAGGCCGGCCCGGTGATGCAGAAGGTGACCGCGGGCATCGCGGCGCTGGTGGAGTCCGAGCAGCAGGAGGCCGCTGCGAATGCGAAGCAGGCGGCGACCACCAGTGCGACGGCCAGGACGGTGCTGATCGCCGTGCTGGCGGTCGGCACGCTCGTGGCCCTCGGGCTGGGCGTCCTGGTGGTCCGGGCGATCCGGAGCACGCTGCGCCGGGTGCAGCACGTGGCGGAGGGCATGGCACAGGGAGACCTCACCCGGACCACCGGCGTCGACTCGCGCGACGACCTGGGACGTACGGCGGCGGCGCTCGATGCCGCGCAGGGCAGCCTGCGCGAACTCATGGCCTCGGTGGTCGCCTCGGCGGACTCCGTGGCCTCGAGCTCGGAGGAGCTGTCGGCGTCGTCGGCGCAGATCTCGTCGTCGGCGGAGGAGACGTCGGCCCAGTCCGGTGTCGTGTCGGGTGCGGCCGAGGAGGTGTCCCGCAGCGTGCAGACCGTGGCGGCGGGTGCGGAGCAGATGGGTGCCTCGATCCGGGAGATCGCCTCGAACGCCGCGGAGGCCAGCGAGGTCGCCGCGAAGGCGGTCACGGCGGCTGCCACCACGACGGCCACCGTCGCCAAGCTGGGCGAGAGCTCGGCGGAGATCGGCAACGTCGTCAAGGTGATCACGTCGATCGCGGAGCAGACGAACCTGCTGGCGCTGAACGCCACCATCGAGGCCGCGCGGGCCGGAGAGGCCGGCAAGGGCTTCGCGGTGGTGGCCAACGAGGTGAAGGAACTCGCGCAGGAGACCGCGAAGGCGACCGAGGACATCGCCAAGCGGGTGCTGGCGATCCAGGGCGACACCACCGCAGCGGTGACCGCGATCGAGGAGATCTCGGCCATCGTCGCCCAGATCTCCGACCGGCAGACGACGATCGCCAGCGCGGTGGAGGAGCAGACGGCCACCACCACCGAGATGTCCCGCTCGGTCCAGGAGGCGGCGAACGGCACCACCGAGATCGCCACCAACATCACCGGCGTCTCGACAGCCGCCGCGTCGACCACCGAAGCCCTGGGCCAGACCCGCATCGCGGTCGACGAGGTCTCCCGCATGGCATCGGATCTGCGCAGCACGGTGGGGAGGTTCACCTACTGAGCGCATCCTGATCGACCCGCGACGAGGGGTGGTGACCGGAATCCCGGTCACCACCCCTCGTCGTCTCTCCACCGGCCGATCGTCACCAGGAAGACACCGCCGGCGGGAGGGCGCCGACGGCATCCGTCGGAGTATCGACGGTGTCTCCCCCGCTGCCGAGTCGGCGCCCCGGTGTCACTCGGCGCGCACCGCGGCGTACGCCGCCTGCACGGCCCCCCCGCGTGCCGACGGACCTGCGCAACATGGTGGTCGCCTTTCCGTCTGATCGCACGCGGGTGCCGAGGGGTGGGTCGCGGGAATCCGGTCATCAATCGCCGCGCTTTCGACGACTCATCGCGAAAAGGACAAGTCGACATCGAAGAAACGATGTCCGAACAATTATCGGTACGGTCCCGACACGAAGAAAATTGGATCGGAAGGGGCGTGTGGGGATATAGCTTTCCTCCAGGCACCTCCCTCCGGTCGCCCCCTATTCCGACTTCCTCCGCAAGCCCGCGGGCGAAGGCGCCCCCAGATCACGAGCAGACGAGGTACGAAGACGATGAGCACCAGCAGTTCAGCGCCGCGGCGCCGCGGAATCGGAGTCCGCGGAAAGATTCTCGCCGTCGGTGCCGCCGGCATGGCCGCCGCGATCGCGGTGGGCTCCTTCGCGCTGAGCGGGCTGAGCAGTTCCGGTCAATCGCGGGAGAACGTCAACGAGATCCAGGGGGCGCTGAGCCACGCCCAGACCATCGAGTACTTCAACGCCGACGTCAGTGGATGGCAGACGGCGTATGCCTGGGACGCCCGTCGAATCGGCCCCGTGGCGGCCGTCCAACCCGGTTCGGACAACCGCGCCGGCTTCCTCGACATCTCGGACAAGCTGCGTGCCGAGCTGGGGAAGATGCCCACCGACGTGCTCACGGACGACGAAGCGGCAGTCTTCGACCAGATCACCAGCAAGTGGCAGGACTTCTTCACCCTCGACGACAAGGTCGTCGCGCTGTACGAGCAGAACTCGCCGGCGAGCACGGACGCCGCCGACGCGCTGATCCTGGGCGACAGCTACGCGGTGTACTACAAGGTCATCGACCTCACGCAGACGTTACGAAAGTCGCTCCAGGACCGTGTCCACGCAGCCAGCGTGGCCGCCGCCGACAGCCAGGCGCGCACAGAGGCGATCATGATCGGCGTCATCGTGGTCGGCGCCCTCCTGGTCTTCGGTACCGCCTTCATGGTGGCCCGGCGCATCATCCGACCACTGGGTGAGGTCATGAAGGTCGCCACGGCGCTCGCGGCCGGCGACCTGACCAGGACGAGCGGGGTGAGTCAGGGTGACGAGGTGGGCCGGACCGCCGCCGCTCTCGACCAGGCTGTCGGCAACCTGCGCGAGGTGATGGCTGGAGTCGTTGTCAGCGCCGACTCGGTGGCGGCGTCCTCGGAGGAGCTGTCGGCGTCCGCGGCGCAGATCGCGTCCGGCGCCGAGGAGACCTCCGCGCAGTCCGGTGTCGTGTCCGCGGCCGCCGAGGAGGTGAGCCGCAGCGTCCAGACCGTCGCCGCGGGTGCGGAGCAGATGGGTGCCTCGATCCGCGAGATCGCGTCGAACGCGGCGGAGGCCAGCGACGTGGCGGCGCGTGCCGTGACGGCGGCGGAGACCACCACCGCCACCGTCGCCAAGCTCGGTGAGTCCTCGGCGGAGATCGGCAACGTGGTGAAGGTGATCACGTCCATCGCGGAGCAGACCAACCTGCTGGCGTTGAACGCCACGATCGAGGCGGCGCGGGCCGGTGAGGCCGGCAAGGGCTTCGCCGTCGTCGCCAACGAGGTCAAGGAGCTGGCGCAGGAGACGGCGAAGGCGACCGAGGACATCGCCCGCCGGGTGTTGGCCATCCAGGGGGACACGACCGCCGCTGTCGGGGCCATCGAGGAGATCTCGAGCATCGTCGCGCAGATCTCCGACCGGCAGACCACGATCGCTTCCGCGGTGGAGGAGCAGACCGCCACGACGAACGAGATGTCCCGCTCGGTGCAGGAGGCGGCGAACGGCACCACGGAGATCGCCGGCAACATCACCGGCGTCTCCACGGCGGCGGAGTCGACCACCCAGGCCCTGACCCAGACCCGCACCGCGGTGGACGAGCTGTCGCGGATGGCGTCGGACCTGCGCACGACGGTCGCGAGGTTCACCTACTGAACCACGGTCCAGCGGGGGTCGGACCGTTCCCGAAGGTGCCGATAACTGAGGGGACGGCTGTGCCGGCGGAGTTGAGGTTGACTCCGCCGGCACCGCGCCGATGACCCAACCGGGCGGGCATGCGCCCGGTCGCAACGAGAGAGAAGGCAACACCGTGGACGGTCTGGACGACATCGTCGAGGAGTTCCTGGTCGAGAGTCACGAGAACCTCGACCAGCTGGACTCCGACCTGGTCGCCCTGGAGCAGGACCCCAACTCGCGCGAGCGGCTGTCGAGCATCTTCCGCACGATCCACACGATCAAGGGCACCAGCGGCTTCCTCGCCTTCAACCGGCTCGAGGAGGTCACCCACGTCGGGGAGAACATGCTCTCCCGCCTCCGTGACGGCGAGCTGGCGCTGACGCCGGCCCGCACGAGCGTGCTGCTGCAGATGGTCGACACCGTCCGCTCCCTGCTGACCTCGATCGAGGCGAGCGGCGGCGAGGGGCCGGTCGACGTCTCCGCCGTCGTCGCGTCCATCACCGCGGCCATGGACGACGCCCCCGCCCCCGCCCCCGCGCCGGCCGCTGAGGTCCCCGCGCCTCGCGCGTCGGAGGAGACGGCCCCCGCGGCGCAGGCTCCGGCCAAGGCGCCGGCGAAGCCAGCGCCCGCGAAGAAGGCCCCTGCCCGCAAGACCACCGCCGCGGCGAAGAAGCCTGCGGCGGCCCGCAAGACCCCGGCTCGCAAGCCGGTCGCGGCGTCGGCTGTCGCCGAGCCCGCGCCCGAGCCGATCGTCGACGGTCCGGTCGACGTCACGCCCGTCCAGACAGAGCCCCAGTCCGAGGGAGTCCCCGCCACCGTGTCCGAGCCCATCGTGGAGGAGGCCAGCGTGGCCGACACCTCCGGCGAGCACCAGGACGGTGACTCCGCCCCGGTCGACCAGAACGGCCAGCCGCGCCGCGCGGTCGCCGACAGCACCATCCGGGTCGACGTCGACCTGCTCGACGAGCTCATGCTGCTCGTCGGCGAGCTGGTGCTGACCCGCAACCAGATCGTGCAGAACGTCGCCCGGCAGACCGACACGGATCTGATCCGGGCCTCGCAGCGGCTCAACCTGATCGCCAGCGAGCTGCAGGAGGGCGTCATGAAGACGCGCATGCAGCCGATCGACCACATCTGGTCGAAGCTGCCGCGCGTCGTACGCGACCTGGGCATGCAGCTGAAGAAGTCCATCCGACTGGAGATGGAGGGTCGCGAGACCGAGCTGGACAAGACCCTGCTCGAGGCGGTCAAGGACCCGCTGACCCACCTGGTCCGCAACTCGGTCGACCACGGCATCGAGACCGCCGACGTCCGCAAGGCCGCCGGCAAGCCGACCGAGGGCGTCCTGACCCTCCGGGCCCGCCACGAGAGCGGCCAGGTCGTGGTCGAGGTCGCGGACGACGGCGCCGGCATCGACCCGGTCAAGCTCGGCAAGAAGGCCGTCGAGCGGGGCCTGATCACCGTCGCGCAGCTGGACCGGATGAGCCCGGCCGACATCCTGCAGCTGATCTTCCTGCCCGGGTTCTCGACCGCTGCCGCGGTGACCAACGTCTCCGGCCGCGGCGTCGGCATGGACGTCGTCAAGACCAACATCGAGGCCATCGGCGGCACGATCGAGGTCGAGTCCGAGGCCGGCCGCGGCACCGTCTGCCGGCTGCGCATCCCGCTGACCCTGGCGATCGTCCCGGCGCTCACCGTGGAGTGCGCCGGCGACCGCTACGCCATTCCCCAGATCAGCCTGCAGGAGCTGGTCAGCCTGGACGCCGAGAAGGCCGCCAACGCCGTCGAGGAGGTCGGCGGAGCGCAGGTCTACCGCCTCCGCGGGGAGCTGCTCCCGCTCGTCCGCCTCACCGATGTCCTCGGCCTCACCTCCGAGCGGCACGACGGGCACGTCGTCATCGCCGTGCTGCGGTCGGAGGGACGGCGCTTCGGCCTCGTCGTGGACCGGGTGATCAACACCGAGGAGATCGTCGTCAAGGCCGTGGGTGGCCAGATGAAGGCGATCGGCCTCTACTCCGGCGCCACGGTCCTCGGCGACGGCACCGTCGCCCTGATCCTCGACGTGCAGGCCCTGGCCCGCCGGGCACTCCGGACCGAGACCACCGAGCGCAGCCAGGAGGCGGCCCGCGAGGCGGCCGCAGCCGCGGCGTCCAGCGAGACCGACCGGCAGCGGATGCTGCTCGCGGCCATCGGGGGCGGCCGGCGCGTGGCGATTCCGCTCGACACCGTCACCCGCCTCGAGCAGGTGCGCACCGACGCGGTCGAGAAGGTCGGCAACCGCGAGGTCGTCCAGTACCGCGGCGCGATCCTGCCGATGGTCCGGCTCGACCGGCACCTGGGCGCCTACGGCGAGACCGACCGCGAGGTCCTCGAGGTCATCGTCTACAGCGACCACGGCCGCAGCGTCGCCATCGTCGTGGAGGAGATCCTCGACATCGTCGACGGCGAGGCCGCGATCCGCAGCGACATCGACGACCTGGGCCTGCTCGGCTCCGCCGTCCTCGGCGACAAGGTGACCGAGCTGCTCGACGTCCGGGCCGCGATCCTCGCCGCCGACCCGGCCTTCTACAACGCCCCCGCGATCCCCACCCAGGCGACGTCCTCCGACGTCTCCGCCTCTCTGCTGGAGGTCTGACCGTGACCGCCCCGACCACCAAGGCGCCCGCGACGAGCGGGCAGCTCGCCACCTTCCGCCTGGACGGTGACCTCTACGGCATCGAGGTCGAGCACGTGCAGGAGGTGCTGCGCAGCCAGCAGCTCACCCGCGTGCCGCTCGCGCCGAACGCCGTCGCCGGTCTGATCAACCTGCGCGGCCAGGTCGTCACGGCGATCGAGCTGCGCGAGCGGCTGGGCCGTCCGCCGCGCCCGGAGGGCACCGACCCCGTCGTCATCGTCGTCCGGCTGCACGGCGAGGCGGTCAGCATGCTGGTCGACTCCATCGCCGACGTCGTCGACGTCGACGCAGCCGACTTCGAGGCGCCGCCGGACACGCTGGAGGGTCAGGCCCGGGACCTCATCCGCGGTGCGTACAAGCTGCACGGGCAGCTGCTGCTGGCCCTCGACGTCCAGAAGGCGGTCAGCGCCTGACGAGGTGCCCCTGACTCGATGATCACCCGGCCCCCGCATCCGTCGCCTGACGGATGCGGGGGCCGCGGCGTTCCCGGAGCGCCCCCGCACCCCGTCCGGCACGTCGGCGCGACGTTCGACGCAAAGGTTGCATCAGGTATGCCGATAGTCGTACGAGGAATGGACCGCATCCATTCCTGACCCCCCCGCCGGCTCGCCGCCGCGGGGGCCCTTTCCGAGCTCTCGCCCACCGGAGTCCTTTTCATGCGCAGCATCCTCACCGCGGCCGCGCGACGCTTCCGCAACCTTCGCGTCCTCGCCAAGATCATGATCTCCGTCGGCACCGCGATCGTCGTGGCCGTCGTCGTGGGTCTGGTCGGCCTGAACTCGCTGTCCTCGGCCGCGGATCGCACCGGGACGATGTACCAGCAGAACGTCCTGGGCACCCGGCTCGCGCAGGAGATGCGCTTCCAGTACATCTCCTACCGTTTCGCGTCCCTGCAGCGGACCTCCGCGCCGACCCCCGAGGCCAAGAAGGCCGCCGAGCAGGCGCGCGATGTCGCCGCCACCGCGCTCGGGGACGCGTCCTCCCGCTTGCGCAAGGACACGCGGCCCACGGCCGCGGTCAGCAAGCTGATCGATGCGGTCTCCGCGGACGTCCAGACCTACCTGGGGCTCGCCGAGAAGGCCAACGCGTTCGCCGCGGCGGGGCAGATGGCGGAGTTCAACGACGTCCGGCTCAACCAGATCCCGCCGGTGAGCGAGCGGGTGATCTCGGGCCTCACCAAGCTGTCGGATCTCGAGGACGCGACGGCCAAGGAGAGCGCTGCCGCGGCCAGGCAGGCCGAGTCGACGATGCGGACGGTGATGCTGCTGGTCGTCGGGCTGGGCATCGTGCTCTCGATCGGGATCGGTGTCCTGGTCGCGCGGTCCATCACCAGGGTGCTGACGCGGGTCGGCCGGTCGATCAGCCGGCTCGCGGACGGTGATCTCACGCTCGCCACAGGGGTCGACCAGACCGACGACGTCGGCCGGATGGCCGCGTCGCTGGACGAGGCGCTGGGCTCCCTGCGTGCCGTGCTCTCCACGGTCGTGGCCTCGGCGGACGCCGTGGCGGCGTCGTCGGAGGAGCTGTCCGCGTCGTCGGCGCAGATCCAGTCGTCGGCCGGGGAGACCAGCGCGCAGTCGGGCGTGGTCGCCGGTGCCGCGGAGGAGGTGTCGCGGCACGTGCAGACGGTCGCGGCCGGCGCGGACGAGATGGGCGCCTCCATCCGGGAGATCTCGCAGAACGCCAACGAGGCGGCGCGGGTGGCGGCGGCCGCGGTGGCCGAGGCGGAGACGACCACTGCGACCGTGACGAAGCTGGGGGAGTCCTCACGCGAGATCGGCGACGTCGTCAAGGTGATCACGTCCATTGCGGAGCAGACCAACCTGCTGGCGCTGAACGCGACGATCGAGGCGGCGCGGGCCGGTGAGGCCGGCAAGGGCTTCGCGGTCGTCGCGAACGAGGTCAAGGAGCTGGCGCAGGAGACGGCGAAGGCCACGGAGGACATCGCCCGCCGGGTGGAGGCCATCCAGGGCGACACCGAGGGCGCGGTCACGGCGATCGGCCGGATCAGCGAGATCATCGGCCAGATCAACGACTACCAGCTGACCATCGCCAGCGCGGTCGAGGAGCAGACCGCCACGACCAGCGAGATGTCACGGTCCGTGGGGGAGGCCGCGGACGGCTCGGGCCAGATCGCGGCCAACATCGGCGGTGTCTCCGGTGCGGCCGACGCCACCAACCAGGCCCTCGGCCAGACGCGCACCGCAGTGGACGAGCTGTCCCGCATGGCCGCCGACCTGCGGACGGCTGTCTCCCGATTCAGCTACTGAGAGCAACTGCTCGATAACACAACGAGCGCCGACACGCGGCCGTCCCCCCATCGCTCTCCCGCGAAGGGGTGACGGCCGTGTCGCGCTCCGGGTCACCGACCGGCAGCATGATGCGACCCACCTCGGGGGAAGAGTCGGTTGGAGGCGCTGCCATGCCCTATTCACTGGTCAGCGCCGCAACGCTCGGATTCGACCTGGTCCGGCTGCCCGCCGGGCGATCGGTCGCCACCGTGCTCCTCGCCGGCCTCGGGGCCGACGCCATCAGCCTCGCCTCGGTCGCGGGCGTCCATCCCGGCCGTGGCCTCGCCCGTGACGAGCGCGGTGCGCTCGCCATCCGGTCCCGCAAGGCCCGTGAGCTGGCTGCGTCGGTGCCGCACGTGCGGACGGCGGCCGAGGGCACCGGCGACCGGACGGCGATCCTGGTGGCCCAGCTCGAGCGCGGCACCATCGGCGACGGGCCCACCCTCGAACGGCTGCTGCGCGACGACGTCCTGGGCCCCGAGCACCTCGCCCGCGGTTTCCTGGCCGAGGACGAGTGGGACGAGGCCGCCGGGGTGCTGGCCGACGCCGCCCTCGGACACTGGGCGGCGGGCGTCCTGCCCCCGCTGGTCCGCCGTGAGCTGACCGGCCCGTTCGACGCGGCGCTCGACCGCGGTCTGATCGGCCTGCCGCCGGTGGATCCTGCACTGACCGAGCTGCTGGACGCCGTCCGCACGCTCGATGCCGGCGGCCGCGACGCCTGGCGCGCCGCCGTCGACGAGGCGCGCGCAGACCGTCGTCCATGGGCCACCGCGATGCACGAGGCGTCCTGGGCAGGGCACGTCTCCGGACGCACGCGCACGCTCGCCCTCGGCCAGCTGCACGCCGTTCACGCCTTCCTCGACGGCGGCTTCGACCTGCACGACGGTGCCGCCGGCGTCTGGAACGCCCTGGCCGGATGCGTGCAGGGCGCGGCCGTGGCCGACCTCCTCGACGAGCACGCGCTCGCCGTTCTCCAGGCGCCCTGGAAGCGCGTCGGCCGCCGCTGATCGCCGTCGACAGAAATGGCTGTCGACAAATGTCTGAAATGACTTCCCGACCGTTCTGAGAACGGTCGCCGACAATTCGCGTAACGAATCTGCGCGGGCTGTTCAGTTCTGCCCGATCCGGTCCGAAACTACCGGGGAGAGGCAATATCGCTGAGCGGCTCCCAGTCGTTCTCGCGGTACGCGACGCCCGGCCCCGCTCAAGGGTTCGGGCCTCCTGCCGATACAGAGACGACAGCCTGCTGGGCTGACCCAGCAGGGAGCAGGAGGACACGCGTGAACCCGATCCGGGTGATGGTCGTCGACGATTCCGTCGTCGTCCGCAAGATCGTGACCGACGTCCTCTCCGCCGACCCCGGCATCGAGGTCGTCGGCACGGCTGTGAACGGCAAGATCGCGCTCGGCAAGCTCGAGCAGCTCAAGCCCGACCTGGTCACCATGGACATCGAGATGCCGGAGATGAACGGCATCGAGGCCGTGCGCGCCATCCGCGGCGGCCAGGGCGGGGCGGCACACCGCAGCGTGCCCATCGTCATGTTCAGCACGCTCACCGAGCGCGGTGCCTCGGCCACCCTCGACGCGCTGTCGGCCGGGGCGAACGAGTACGTGACCAAGCCGGCCAACGTCGGCAGCGTCAGCCAGTCGATGGAGAGCGTGCGCGAGCAGCTCATCCCCAAGATCAAGGCGCTCACCGGCCGCCCGGTCACGGCGGGCCCGGCGGCCGCTCCCCCGCCGCCCCCACGGCCGGCCGCACCGCGCACCGGGCCGGGCAAGAAGCCGGCGGTCCTGGTCATCGGCTCGTCCACCGGAGGGCCGGAGGCCTTGACCCAGGTCCTGCCCCGGCTGCCGGCGAACCTCCCGGTCCCGATCCTGCTCGTCCAGCACATGCCGCCGGTGTTCACCCGGCAGTTCGCCCAGCGACTGGACCGCCTGAGCCCTCTCCGCGTGGTGGAGGCCGCCGACGGCAGCCCGCTCCTGCCCGGCACGGCACACCTGGCGCCCGGCGACCACCACCTCGTCGTCCGGAAGACCGCCCGTGGCCTGCACACCGGCCTCAACCAGGGACCACCGGAGAACTTCTGCCGACCGGCCGTGGACCCGCTCTTCCGGTCGGCCGTGGCCGCGTACGACGGAGCGGTCCTCGCCGTCGTGCTGACCGGCATGGGTTCCGACGGCCGCAACGGCGCAGCGGAGATCCGGTCGGGGGGCGGCACGGTCATCGCGCAGGACCAGGCGACCTCCGTCGTGTGGGGCATGCCGGGCGCCATCGTCCAGGCGGGCCTCGCCGACGAGATCCTCCCGCTCGACCGCATTGCCGATGCCATCAACCGCCACCTCGCCGGAGTCACAGCAGCGACCGGCGCCATCCTGGCCGGAGGCCCACGATGACTCTCACCACCACGAGCTTCGACTGGGTTCGCGATCTCGTGCACCGGGAGAGCGCCATCGTGCTCCAGCCGGGCAAGGAGTACCTGGTCGAGGCGCGGCTGCTGCCGATCGCGCGGCAGATGGGCATCACCGACGTCTCCCAGTTCGTCGAGTCGGTCCGCACCCGGCCCAGCCCGGACAGCACCCGGCAGATCGTCGAGGCGCTGACGACGAACGAGACGTCCTGGTTCCGTGACGGCGATCCGTTCACCGCGCTCACCTCGACGGTGCTGCCCTCGCTGCTCGCCGCCCGCGGCCCGAACGAGCGGCTGCAGATCTGGTCTGCGGCCTGCTCCAGCGGGCAGGAGCCGTACACGATCGCGATGCTGCTCGAGGACGCGCTGCCCAACGCGGCGGCCCGCGTCTCCATCACCGCCACCGACCTGTCCCGCGAGATGGTCGAGCGGACGAAGGCCGGCCGGTTCAGCCAGCTCGAGGTGAACCGCGGGCTGCCGGCGCCGATGCTGGTCCGGCACTTCACCCGCGCGGGCACCGAGTGGGAGGTCGCCGCCCCCCTGCGCCGGATGGTGACCGCCAGCGAGTGCAACCTGGCCGCGCCGCTGCCGCGGATGGGCCCGTTCGACGTGGTCTACCTGCGCAACGTCCTCATCTACTTCGACCTGCCCACCAAGCAGGCGATCCTCCGGCGGGTGCGTGACCTCATGCGTCCCGACGGCTGGCTGTTCCTCGGTGCGGCAGAGACGACGCTCGGGGTGGACGACTCATGGGAGCGGGTCGTCGTCGGCCGCAGCTCCGCCTACCGCCCACTGAAGGGGGCCTGACGTGCGTGCTCTGGTGATCGACGATTCGCGCGCGATGCGCCGGATCGTCTCCGGAACTCTGGAGAACCTGGGATTCGAGGTGAACCAGGCCGGCGACGGCCGCGAGGGCCTCGACGTCCTCGAGGGCGGCTGGGTGCCGGACCTGGTGACCGTCGACTGGAACATGCCGGTGATGGACGGACTGCAGTTCGTCTCCGCCGTCCGTTCCAACCCGGCGTACCGCTCGATGACGATCATGATGGTCACGTCGGAGAGCGAGCACACGCAGATCGTGCGTGCCCTGGCGGCCGGGGCCCACGAGTACGTGATCAAGCCGTTCACCGCCGACGCGCTGCGCGACAAGCTGGCGCTGCTCGGCCTGCTCCCCCAGGAGGTCGCGCTGTGACAAGCCTCGACACCGGCGAGCGCCGCCGCAGCGGTGAGCACCGCCCGGTCATCACCGAGCTGATCGACGAGGCCACGATCCAGTCGATCGCCCAGGACGCCTGGACGGCGCTCGTCGGCGAGGACGAGATCCTCGTCCCGCTCCCCGGCGAGCTGCCCACGGACATCGTGTCCAGCTGGGTCGACGTCGTCGGACCGTGGACCGGAACCGTCGTCCTGACCACCGGCCGGGAGACCGCCGCCGGGCTCACCCGGGCGCTGCTCGGCGAGCACGCGCCGGCCGAGCTCGAGGACGACGACATCGCCGACGCGTTCGGCGAGATCGCCAACGTCGTCGGCGGCAACGTGAAGGCGGCGCTCCCGGGCCCGTCGGCGCTGAGCCTGCCCGACGTCGGCGCCGCCCCGGCGGTGCGCAACCCGGCCGACCTGTGCCGCGTCGACGTCCTCTGGCGCGGCGAGCCCCTGTCCATCTCCGTCCAGGGCGCCCTCCCGGCGCTCCCGGTCCACTGATCCACGCTCAACCAAGAACGGAGCACCAGCTGTGAAGATCCTTGTCGCCGACGACAGCCGCGTCATGCGGCAGATCGTCATCCGCACCCTGCGTCAGGCCGGTTACGACGACCACGACATCGTGGAGGCAGAGGACGGCGCCGACGCGCTGGCCAAGGTGTCGTCGGAGAAGCCGGACCTGGTGCTCTCGGACTGGAACATGCCCAACATGACCGGCATCGAGTGCCTGCAGGCCATGCGGGCTTCCGGCTCGGCCGTGCCGTTCGGCTTCGTGACCTCGGAAGGCTCGCCGGAGATGCGGGAGAAGGCGGCCAACGCCGGCGCCCTGTTCCTCATCGCCAAGCCGTTCACCGAGGACACGTTCAAGGAGCACCTCGACGGGGTGCTGGCATGAGCACGGTGCTGCTGCCGGCCGCGAAGGACGTCCGGGACATGCTCTCGGGCCTGGTCGGCAAGGAGGTCTCCGTCTCGCCCGGCGCGCCGGTGACTCCCGAGCCGAACCGCCCCGTGACCGTCGCGATCTTCACCGCGAACGACATGTCGGTCAACGCGCTGTGCGTGATGGACCTGGGGGCCTCGGCGTACACCGCGGCCGCGCTCGCCCTGCTGCCGCCCGGCGGCGCCCAGGACGCCGTCGAGGAGGACAAGGAGCTCAGCCCGATGCTCCTCGAGGCGCTGCACGAGGTCGTGAACGTGCTGTCGGCGCTGTTCAACACCCCGGGTGCCCCGCACTCGAAGCTGAACAAGCTCGTCGGCGACGGCGAGGACGTGCCCGGCGACATCGCGGGCATGCTCGCGGGCTTCAACCGCCTCGACCTCGCCATCGAGGTCCCGGGCTACGGCAAGGGTGGTCTGTCGCTCGTCCTGCCGTGAGACCGAGAAACGCCGAGACCCCCCGCTGCCCATCACAGCGGGGGGTCTCGGCGTTCTCCACCTAGGCCATCGCGTGCTCGCGGTCCTCCACGGTGGTGGGCAGGCAGGCCCACACGTGCTTGGCGCCCCCGTCGACGTACCAGCCGTGCGCCACCGACATCCGGGCCACGAGATGCAGGCCCATCCCGCCCTGCGCGGGGTCCCGGTCGACCGCCGGCATCGGCATCGACTCGTGCGCGCGGTCGCTCACGTCGAGCAGCCAGCCGCCGCTGCCGGCCACGATCGTCGCCACCACCGGGGACTCTCCGTGCCGCAGCGCGTTGGACGCCAGCTCGTCGAACGCGAGGATCAACTGCTCCCCGGCGCCGTACTCGCCGTCCGGCGGCAACCCCACGTCGCCCAGGCGGTCCCGCAGCGCCGCGCGGGCAGCAGGAAGCTGCGCCACCTCGCCCAGGTTCCAGCGCCACACCTCACCGCGTCCGTCCGGCAGCGGGCGGACGGGCCAGGAGAGTCGAGCCATCGTCTTCGCCCCCGTTCAGCCGAATCGCTCGTCCTGCCGGCTGGTGTGCCCACCGGAGGCGACGGTCAACCGTGACGGTGACCGCTTCTTCCTCCCTCCGGCTGGGGAGGGGCCAGCCGGACGGCGACGATCGCCACGTCGTCCTGGCGGCTCACCTGCAGCAGATCGCCCAGCAGGGCGTCGCAGAGATCTCCGAGTGGCCGGTCGGCCAGCT
The DNA here is from genome assembly GCF_057628075.1 of Blastococcus sp. OS1-29. Taxonomy (NCBI): domain Bacteria; kingdom Bacillati; phylum Actinomycetota; class Actinomycetes; order Geodermatophilales; family Geodermatophilaceae; genus Blastococcus; species Blastococcus sp. OS1-29. Next base: position 5,329 of record NZ_JBXXJK010000009.1, on the reverse strand, counting down.
CTCGGAGCAGCTCGCACAACCGGGCCGTGCCCACGTCCAGCGTGCTGCCGTGCCGCTCCACGAGGCCGTCGGTGTAGAGCAGGACGGTCGAACCGGGTGCCAGGTCGCGCACCGACTCCGTGCGGGCCGCCGAGCAGTCCACCCCGAGCATGAGGTCGCCGACCGGCTCGCCGAGAACCGTGGTGCGCCGGTCGGGGCCGAGCAGGATCGGGGGCGGATGGCCGGCGTTCGCCCAGCGCATCCGGCAACGGCCGTCGTTCGCGCTCTCGATCCGGGCGATCGCCGCGGTGGCGAGGGTGTCGTGGTGCATGTCCGCGATCGCCTCGTCCAGGCCGCGGAGCACCTCGGCCGGCCCGGCGCCGCTGTAGTGGGCGATCCCGCGGAGCAGCCCGCGGAGCTGGCCCATCGCGGCGGCCGCCACCGTGTCGTGCCCGACGACGTCGCCGATCACGAGCACCGGGGTGCCGTCACGCTGGAGGAACGCGTCGTACCAGTCCCCGCCCACGCGGGCCGCCTCTGCCGCCGGCACGTACCGGACGACGACCTGCACGTCCCCCATCGCGGCCGGCTCGGTGAGCAGGCTGCGTTGCAGGGTCTCGGCCAGCTGCGCCTGCTGGCTCTGCCGGTGCACCCGGGCGACGGCACGGCCGGCTGCGGCGGCGACCTGCCGGGCGGTGTCCAGGTCCTCCTCGCCAAGGGTCCGGCCCGCGTCCAGGTAGAGCGTGAGGACGCCGAAGGTCCGGCCCTCGGCGCCCAGCGGGAGCACCACCGCGGTGGCCGGGTGCAGCGCGATGAGCAGGTCGCGGGCACGGCCGGGCGGCATCAGGTCGAGGACGGCGTCGACCGACTCGGTCACCGGCGTCCCCTCCTGCAGAGCCTGGGCGACCGGGGAGGTGCCGGGAAGGGTCTCGAGCCGGACGCGTGTGTACTGCTCCATCAGCGGGCGTCGGGCGGGATCCACGTGCCAGGAGCCGACGTCGCGCGGGCGGCCCTCCCGGTCGGTCACCGTGACCATGCAACCGTCGGTGAGCACCGGGACGACGAGCCGGGCCAGCCGGCCGAGGGCCGCCTCGGTGTCGAGCTCGGCGCCCAGTTCGGCGCTCACCCGGCCGAGGAGCGCCGCCCGGGCGGCGCCGCGACGGGCTGCCTCGGCTGCGTTCCGCCGGTCCGTGGCGTCGACGACGTAGACCGCCACCCCGTCGGGGCCCGGCCAGACGCGGGCCTCGACCCACCGCTCCGGCGCGCGCCGGTGCACCGTCTCGAAGGTCATCGGGCGGCCGGTGGCGACGGACTCGCGGTAGGTCTCGGCGATGTCACTGCCGGACAGGTCCGGGAACACATCCCACAGCGACCTCCCCACGACCTCGTCGCGGGGACGGCCCATCAGTCGCTCCGCCTCGGCGTTCACGTACCGGAAGCGCCATTCGCCGTCGAGGATGCAGAAGGCCGCGGGCATGGTGTCGAGGAAGCGCGCCAGCTCCGCCTCATGCCGCTGGCCCGCCGCTGGAAAGAGGTGGGCCGCGCGGAACTCGCTCTCGCCCACTGCCGTCTCCCACGTCCGGCTGCCACCGCCGCTACCCCATTGTTCGAGCGCCGGTGGGAGACAGCGATTCTGTCCGGCTCCCCCGCCGCTGCCAAGGACCCGGCGAGCGCCCACCGATCCCCCGTCGTCCGCGATCGGGTGATGTCCCCCTCACGAACGGTCAGCGAGTACCGGTGGGAGGCGACGGATGAGGCAGAGTGACCGGCATGACCCGGAACGAGGCGGCTCCGCTGCCTGGCGACCTGTTGCTGCGGGCCGTCGAGGGCATGGATCGTCCGCTGTTCATGCTGGGCGAGGACTGGCGGTTCCGGTACGTCAACCCCGCGGGTGCGGCGCTCCTCGGTCGCACCGTCGAGACCATGGTCGGCCGGGTCGTGTGGGAGGAGTTCCCCGAGGCGGTCGACTCCCCCTTCGAGCTGAACTACCGCCGGGTGGCGGCGACCGGTGAGCCGGCGAGCTTCGAGGCGTGGTTCGAGCCGCTGCGGATCTGGTTCCAGGTCGACGCCTTCCGGACCGACGGCGGGTTGGTGGTCACCTACGACGACGTCACCGCGCGCCGCCTCGCCGAGGAGGAACGGGCGGCTGCGGTGGTGGCGCGGGAGCTCTCCGCGGCGGAGGCCGTCGCCTCCGCCGCCGAGGCGGCGGAGGCCGGCCGCCACCTGATGCTGCTCGGCGACATCAACCTGGCCATGACGTCGACCTTGGACACCGATGAGGCGGTCGACCGGTTCGCGCATCTCGTCGTGCCGTTGCTGGCCGATTGGTGCCTGGTCAGCGTCGTCGATCCCGACGGCACCCGGCGCGACGTCGGGCGCGCCCACCGCGACCCGGCGCAGGTGCCGGCCATGCACCGGTATGCCGACCTCCGGGTGGCGTCGAACCTGCCGACGGCGCCGGTGCCCAGCCTGCTGCGGAACCACCGCCCGGTCGTGATCCCCGATTTCACCGAGCGGCACATGCGGGAGATGGTCTCGAGCCCGGAGGCGCGCGCGGCGCTGGAGCCGCTGGCACCGCGGGCGCTCGCGGCCTTCCCGCTCATCGCCCGGGGCGAGGTCTTCGGCGCACTCACCCTCGTCAACGGGGCGGATCGAGGTCCGCACACCCCCACCGAGCTGCGGACGGCGGAGATCGCCTCCCGGCGCGCCGCGCTCGCCCTGGACAACGCACGGCTGGCGACGGCGAACCAGCAGGTCGCCGAGCGGCTGCAGCTCAGTCTGCTGTCCCCGCCCGTCCAGCCCGACCACCTGGAGCTCGCCGTCCGGTACCGGCCGGCGACGCAGGGCGTCTCCATCGGCGGTGACTGGTACGACGCGTTCATGCAGCCCGACGGCGACACGGTGCTGGTGATCGGCGACGTCATGGGCCACGACATCGAGGCTGCCGCGGCGATGGGGCAGGTCAAGACGCTGGTCCGGGGGATCGCGTACGACCGGCTGGAGGATCCGGCCGAGCTGCTGCGCCGGGTCGACCACGCGCTCGTCGGGCTCGCCGTGCCGGCCATGGCCACCGCGCTGGTCTGCCGGGTGGAGCAGGCCGACGTCGACCGGGTGACGGGGAACCGGAGGCTCCGCTGGTCGAACGCCGGTCATCCCGATCCGATGCTGCTGCTGACCGACGGCACCGTCGTCGACCTGGCGGCGCCGGTCGGCCCTCCGCTGGGCGTCGGCTGGTTCGGCCGCCGCCTCGACGGCGTGGCCGCGCTGCCGTCGGACAGCACGCTGCTGCTGTTCACCGACGGACTGTTCGAACGGCGCGGACTGCCGCTGGACGAGGGCCGCGCGCAGGTCCGCGAGATCCTCGCCCGGTCGGCCGGCGTGCCGCTGGAGATCCTGTGCGACCGGCTGCTCGCCGAGATGCTCGGGGAGGGCGTCGAGGACGACGTGGCCGTGCTGGCGGTCCGCGCGCACCCGGTGGACGCTCCGCGGCCGCTGGTGGCCGGCCCGGAGATCCTGCCGCCCGCGCTCCCCCACCCCGCCTGACGACGGCCCGGCTCAGGCGACGCTGATCGCGGCCGACTCTTGCCGCATGCCAACGGTTGTCGAGAGCTAGTCGGGGTGGCGCAGCAGGTATCGGCCGAAGTGGGGGACCGTGAAGGCGATCTGCCCGCGCTCGGCGGAGTAGACGAGCCCCTTCTTGATCAGCGAGTCGCGGGCCGGTGACAGGGAGGCCGGCTTGCGGCCCAGGGAGACGGCAACCTCCGACGTCGCCACCGCGGCGCCGGCTGGGCCGCCGAGATCGGCCATCGCGTGCATGTACTCGCGCTCGGACGGGGTGGCGCGGTCGTAGCGGGAGCCGAAGAAGCCGACGGCGAGCTCGGCCTCGGCGACCGGAGCGGCCATCGCGACGTCGTCCGCGGTGATGGGGGAGGACGCAGCGAGATCCCAGGTGACCTTGCCGTAGGCCTGCACGAAGTAGGGGTAGCCGTCGGCGGCCTCGTAGAGCGCGTCCAGCGCGGCGGGCTCGAACTCGACGTCCTCCCTTGCTGCCGGCGCCAGCAGGGCCCGGTCCGCCGACTCCCGGTCCAGCCGGTCGATGCGCAGATAGCGGAAGAGCCGCTCGGAGTAGCTCTTGGAGGCGGACAGGACGGCGGGCAGGTGCGGGAGACCCGCCCCGACGACGATCAGCGGTGCGCCCTGCTGCGACAGCTCGTGGCAGGCGGCGCAGATGGCCGAGACGTCGTCGGGCTGCACGTCCTGCATCTCGTCGATGAACAGCGCGATGCCGCTGCCGATGTCGGCGGCGACGCCTGCCGCGTCGCTCAGCAGCTCGACGAGATCGATTTCCATGTCGCCGGAGTCGGCCCGGCCGGTCGCGGCGGGCACGTCGATCCCGGGCTGCCACCGGTCGCGCACCTTGGCGTCCGACGGTGTCTCGCGTAGCGCGAAGGCCTTGAGAACGCCGAGCACCTCCTCGATGGACTCCTGGTCCTTGTGCCGCGGCCCGAGTTCGCGCAGCGCCATGTGCAGCGCGGAGGAGACCGGACGGCGCAGCGACTGCTCGGGCCGGGCCTCGATCTTCCCGGTGCCCCAGCCGCGGGAGATCGCCGCCGAGCGCAACTGGTTGAGCAGCACGGTCTTGCCGACGCCGCGCAGCCCGGTGAGCACGAGGGACCGCTCGGGCCGGCCGTGTGCGATCCGCTCCAGGACGACGTCGAACGCCGACAGCTCCGTGTCGCGGCCGGCCAGTTCCGGGGGGCGCTGCCCCGCGCCCGGCGCGTACGGGTTCCGCACGGGATCCATGTCGAGCACCGTATGGGGTTCTCTAGCCAGGACCGTAGACATCGGTAGAACGACCTAGCGCGTGTCGACGGCCGTTCAGAACGGGATGTCGGGGTCGGGTGGGTGTGGCCGGCTGTTGCGGATCCGGTCGAGGGCGTCGGCGTAGAGCTGCCGGCCGGTGCGCCGGGGTGGCGGCTGGGGGCCGGTGCTGCCGTCGTCGGTGCCGAACGGCGGCGGGTAGGTGGTGATCGTGCGTCCGCCGGGCAGGGTCCAGACCAGGCCGCCGTCGGGGTCGCGGTGCAGCCGCCAGCCCGGCGCCTGGTGGGAGAGCCGGTGGTGGTGTTCGCACAGGCAGGCGAGGTTGTCGTGGGCGGTGTCGCCGTGCGGGTGCGGGATCTGGTGGTCGAGGTCGCAGCAGCGGGCGCGGGCGCGGCAGCCGGGGAAGCGGCAGCGCCGGTCGCGGAGCCGGACGAAGCGGTGCAGCGGGTCGGTGGGTTGGTAGGCGTCGGTGCCGGCCGGTGGGCCGAGCCCCCGGCCGGCGGCCACGGCGGCGCGGATCTCGGTGCTG
>NZ_JBXXJK010000008.1:0-312704 GCF_057628075.1 Blastococcus sp. OS1-29 | reverse complement strand
GCCGCCAAACTCAACGGGCGCCCCCGCAAGACCCTGGGCTTCAAGACCCCAGCCGAAGTCCTCGCCCGACTACTCTCCGAAGATCAACAAGCTGGTGTTGCGACGACCAGTTGAATCCGCCCCGCCGATCGCCACGAGTTCGCATGACTCGACGGCGAGCGATGCGCGGGAGACGCCGCAGGACAAGCGGTCCGGCGGCCACGCCATCGCGCACCACCCGGCCGGCGCCTCCCTGCTCACCGCCGCCGGCCTGGTCACCAGCCTGACGCTGGTCCCGCTGCTGCTCGACCAGCTGAGCTTCGAGGTCGCCAACCGTGCGGCCGACACCGCTCGCAGCGCTGCGGCACCCTGGCCGGCCGGCGGCGAGCCCTGGTTCTGCCCGGGGTGGATGGCGGCCACCGCCGCGGCCGTCGCGGTCCTGATCCTGGTCGTCGCCGCGGTTGGGCTCAAGCTGCCCGACGTCGGCGTCCTCGCCGTGGCCGTCGTCCTGGCGGTCACCACGGCCCGCGCTGCGTGGGCGACGTTCGCCGTCCTGAATGCCCACCTGTGGGAGCTCGTCCCGGTCGTTATCGTGTGCCTGCTCGCGTTCGGCAGCGCGACCGCAGCGGTGTTCCGGTGGCGCTCCCCGGAAGGCAAGGACTCCGGCACGGGCGCCGGCGAGGTCGCGGGCGTCACCATCGGCTCCTGGCTGCTCGTCGTCCTGCTGCTCCTCGGCGGCTCGGCGATCGCGAGCAGCGCGGAGACCCACGCGTTCGGCAACGTGACCTCACCCCCGGAGGATCTCGCCGGCCTCCTCAGCGTCCGCGCGGCCGACGCCCCGCAGGTCCACGACCTCCGCGGTTCGTGGGTGCCCCAGCTCGGCGCGGCGCAGGTGGCGGACGACGCCGCCGCGACCGCCTACGCCGTCGCCCACCACGCCTTCACCAGCCGCTTCCCTGCCCTGCTGGCGCGGGGCGACGACGTCGGCGCCGCCGACCTCGACAGCACCTGGTGGCTGAGCCTGGCCGACCAGCCGTTCGGGTCGCAGCAGGAAGCCGCAGCCTGGTGCAGCTCGAGTGGCGTCGCCGGCTGCACCCCGCGGCAGATCGGCTAGTTCGCCGAGCGGCGCATCGACCACATCTGGGCGGGGCGCTCGTACTGCATCGCGACGTCCCAGCCCACCGCGCCGTTGACGACCTCCTTGCGGAAGTTGCCGACCGCCACCCGCGCCAGCTCCGGGTCCGCGGCGACCCGCGTCGCGAGCTCCAGCGCGCGACCCTCGACGGCGGCGTCGTCCGGCGACTCCCAGGCCAGGCCGAGCTCCACCGCCCGGGCACCGTTGATCTCCTCGCCGAACAGCGCCATGGCGGCCGCGGCCTCGCGGCCGATCAGCCGCGACAGAATCACGAAGTGCCCGCCGCCGGGGTGCAGCCCCCGCTTGAGGAAGCCGCAGATCAGCCGCGCGTCGTTCGCCACGATCCGCAGGTCTGCGGCGAGCAGCATGTTCATGCCGGCACCGACCGCCGAGCCGCGCACGGCGGCCACGGTCGGAACCCGCACCTGCCCCAGCCGGTAGAAGGAGTCGTAGATCCGGCCCATGCCGTCGTATGACTCGGGAGAGGCCGGGTCCTTGCCCGCCGAGGTCAGCGTCGCGATGTCGCCGCCGGCGCAGAACGACCTGCCGACCGCCTTGATGACCAGCGCCCCGACGTCGGCGCGACCGTCCACTTCGTCGAACGTCGCGATCAGCTCATCGGCCATCCGCGGCGTCAGCGCGTTGCGGCGATCGGGCGCGTTGAGCGTCACCACCGCCACGCCGCCGTCGACCTCGAGCAGGACCTCATCTGTAGCGGCCACGAGTGCACCCTTCCGTCCGCGGACCGGCCCCGGCGCCGGCACCCACCTTGATCGAAGCATGCGCAGGGAAGTCAGACCGCCGGGGGCCCGACCAGGATCCGCGCGAGTGCGTAGGCCTGCCGGGTCGCCGCCACGAGGCGGCGCGGCGCGAAGGCGTCGCCGAGCACGTGCACCTCCGGCAGCCGCGGCCGCAGGTCCTCGTACAGGCTGGCGTCCGCTGCCCCGCCGCAGGCCAGCACCACCGAGTCGACGTCGGTGAGCCGCCCGATCTCCCGCGTGTAGACGTCGCGCACCTCGACGCCGTCGGCGGTGATCGCGACGACCTCCTCCAGGTGGCGGAAGCGCACCCCGCGCCGGTGCAGGCGGGCGAGGATCCCCCCGAGGATGTAGCGCCCCAGCTGCGCGGCGGGCTGCGCCGTCCCGTACACGAGCGTGACGTCGTGACCACGCTCGCTGAGCAGGTCGGCCAGGCTCAGCGGCGGCAGGTGGTCGTCCTGCGCCACGACCAGCACGCGGCGCCCGAGTTCGGCGGTCCCGGCGAGCACCTCCCGGATGTCGGCGGCCGCCTCCACGCCCGCGATCCGCGGTCGGTGCGATATCGCGCCGGTCGCGACGGCCACCACGTCGGCGCCCGCGGCCTCGACCGACGCGGCGTCCGCCCGCCGGCCCAGCGACACGTCCACTCCGGCCCGCTCCAGACGCCGTCCCTGCCAGTCCAGGTAGGCCGTGTACTGCTCGTAGCCCGGCGCCCGCGCGGCCAGCCGGAGCTGGCCACCCAGCACGTCGTCGGCCTCCCAGAGCCGCACCCGGTGTCCACTCTCGGCCGCCAACCCGGCCAGCTCCATGCCGGCCGGCCCCCCGCCGACGACCAGCAGGTCGCGCGACTCCCGCGCCCGCGGCCAGGGGCCGTCGACCTCGTTCGACGCGTGCGGGTTGACCGCGCATCCGAACGGCAGCCCCTCGGCGTACCGGCGGCTGATGCAGTCGTTGCCGCCGATGCAGGGCCGGGCCTCCGTGCCTGCTGCCGCCTTCGTCAGCAGCGACGGCTCGGCGATGTAGGCCCGCGCCATGCCGATCACGTCCGCGTGGCCGTCGGCCAGCACCTGCTCGGCCACGTCGACGGACGTGACCCGGCCCGTGTAGACGACCGGCAACGACAGTCCGCCCCGGAACCGGCCGGCGAGCTCCGCCCACTGCGCCGGCCGGTAGAACTGCGGCTGGATGTAGCTCGGGTCCCCCCACGGCGAACCGATGACCAGGTGGAAGAAGTCGACCAGGCCGGTCGCCTCGATGTGCCGAGCGATCTCCAGCCCGGCATCGGCGTCGTACCCGCCGGGCACCTCCTCGCGCATGGTGAAACGGACGCCGAGCGCCATCCCGCTGCCGATCTCCTCGCGCACGGCGGTCAGCACCTCGGCGGCGAAGCGGACCCTGTTCTCCAGCGAGCCGCCGTAGGAGTCGGTGCGCTCGTTGGTGTGCGGTGAGAGAAACCACTCGAGCAGGTCGTCGTGGTTGAGGTGCAGCTCCAGACCGTCGAGCCCGGCCTCCCGCGCGCGACCGGCGGAGAAGCGGTACTCGGCGACGTAGTCGGCGATCTCCGATGCGCTCAGCACGTGCGGCCGCTGGTTGGACAACGGCGAGCTCAGCTGCTGCGACGGCGCGTGCGGCACCCCGCCGATCACGGTCAGCTGGGACGTGACGACGGTGCCGTGCGCGTGCATCGCCTCGACGAAGCGCGCCACCCGCTCCACGAAGGTCGCCGACCGGTAGTTGCCCTCGGTCTCCGCGCCGTACCCCGAGGGCTCGAAGCCCGGGATGATGGGATTCCTGATCCGGCCGCGGACGCCGTCGATCCAGGCGGCGCCGTCCCGGGCGCGCGCCTCCCAGTAGGCGATGTTGCGCGCGGCCTGCTCCTCGGTGCCCCACAGGTCGCCGATCGCCGAGCCGTGCGGCGGGATCATGATCCGGTTGCGCAGCTGCATGGTGCCCAGCCGGACCGGGGTGAATACGTGCGGGTGGCTGCTGCTCACTTGAGGACCTCCTGGAGTTCGGCGATCCGCTGCGCGCAGCGATCGACCATGGTCTGCACGATCTCGGCCGCCGGCAGCGGGTCCCCGAAGGAGCCGACCACCTGGCCGATGAAGAAGGACTCGAGCGCCACCGCGCCCTCCTCGCCCCGGGTGGCCGCCTCGTCGATGAGCGACCAGGCGTCCTTCGCCAGCAGCACCTGCAGCGGCATGGGCAGGGATGCCGGCGCTCCCGGCGACTCCCACGCCTCGTGCCAGGCACTGCGCAACTGCCTGGCCGGCTTGCCGGTGCGGGTCGTCGACCGCACGGTGTCCCCGCTGCCGGCCGCGATGAACTTGCGCTTGATGGCGACCGGCGTGATGTCCTCGACGCTGTTGAGCCACACCGAGCCGCACCACACGCCGGCCGCGCCCAGCGCGAGCGCTGCGGCCATCTGCCGGCCCGAGGCGATGCCGCCGGCGGCCAGGACCGGCACCGGGCCGGCCAGGTCGACGATCTCCGGCGTCAGCACCGTCGTCGCGATCGTGCCGGTGTGCCCGCCGGCCTCGGTGCCCTGAGCGACGAGGACGTCGACTCCCGCGTCCAGCTGGGCGCGGGCGTGCGCAGCCTTGCCCACGAGTGCGGCGACGACGACGCCGGCGTCGTGGGCTCGGCGGACCAGATCGGGCGGCGGCGGGCCGAGCGCGTTGGCGACCAGCGCCGGCTCGTGCGCGAAGGCGACGTCGAGCAGCGCCTCGACGCCGGTCGGGGCGATCGCCGACACCGTGTCGTCACCGCGGCCCAGCCCCTCGGTGAACCGGCCGGGGTCGATGCCGTAACGCGCCAGCAGCTGCGCCACGAACCGGATGTGCTCCTCGGGGATCTGCGCGCGCAGGCCGGCCACCAGGTCGCGCGGGTCGCCGGCGACGGTGCCGGCCGGCACCAGCAGGTCGACGCCGTAGGGCCGGCCCTGCACCTGCTCCTCGATCCAGGTGAGCTGGGCGTCCAGCTCCTCCGGCCGGTAGGCGGTGGCGGCCAGCACCCCGAGGCCACCGGCGTTGGTCACCGCGGCGACGACCGCCGGCGAGCGGTTGAACCCCACGATCGGGACGTCGATGCCGAGGAGCCCGGTGAAGGCGGTACGCACGGCGCTCACTCCCGTGGCAGGCCGAGCGCCCGGGCGATGATGCCCCGCTGGATGTCGTTGGTGCCGCCGCCGATCACGTACATCGGGGCCAACCGCAGCGCCGCCTCGAAAGCCCCACCCCCCGGCCCTGCGGTCAGTGCCGCCTCCGGCCCGAGCAGCTCCAGCACCTGCTCGCCGAAGTCCTCGGCGAGGTCACCGCCGAGGACGGCGGCCATCGGCGGGTAGAGCCGCGCGTCGCGGCCCTCGGTCGCCCGGGTGGCGGCGAGCACCAGGGCGCGGGTGGCCTGCAGCCGGGCCGCCAGCGAAGCCAGCCGGTCGCGGCGGGCCGAGCCTGGTGGCCCCAGCCGGGCGGCGTCGGCGCGCAGCAGCGCGAGGACGTCGTCGAGCTGCCGGAGCAGGACCGAGGAGATGCCACCCATGACGATCCGCTCGGAGGCCAGGGCGTCGGTGATCACCCGCCAGCCACCGTGCACCTCGCCCACCCGCGTCGAGTCCGGCACTCGGACGTCGTCGTAGAACACGGTGCAGGAGATCTCTCCGGAGAGCGCCACGTGCTGCTGCACGGTGATGCCGGGGGTGTCCATCGGCACCAGGAAGATCGTGATCCCGGCGTGCCGGGGCCGGGCGTCGGGATCGGTGCGGACCGCGAGCCACACGTGGCTGGCCGTCTGCGCGCGGGTCGTCCACGCCTTCTGGCCGTTGATGACCCACCCGTCGCCGTCGCGCTCGGCGCGGGTGCGCAGCGAGGCCAGGTCCGACCCCGCCTCCGGCTCGCTGTAGCCGAGGCAGAAGGCCATCTGCCCGGCGCGGAGCAGCGGCAGGAACTCCGCCTGCTGCTCGGCCGTGCCGTGCCGCAGGATCGAGTGACCGAGCAGCAGGGTCGCGCTCATGGCCCGGTCGACCGGCCCACCGGCGTACTTCAGCTCCTCGTTGAGCACCACCTGCTCCTCGAGTGTGGCCTCGCGGCCGCCGTGCTCCCGCGGCCAGCCGAGCGCGAAGAGCCCCTCGTCGGTCATCCGGGTCCGCAGTCCCTCGACGTCGAAGCCGTCCGAGCGGCGGAACTCCGCGAGCAATGCCCGCACCTGCGCCCGGAACCCCTCCGCGACCGGACCCAGGTCCAGCGGCGGTAGCGACCGGCCGCCCTCGACCAGGGCGGTGTCGACGCCCGGTGCCGTGCCGCGGCCGGAGCGCAGTGCCAGTACGTCGGCATGCACGCCGCGGAACAGCCACGCAACCTCGTGCTCCTCGAAGTAGCCGATCGCCCCCAGCGTGTGCTGAGCGCCGGAGAGCACGCCGATGGCGTGGTCCTCGACGAACCGGACGGCGAGCCCGCATGCGAGCTCCGCGTGCGGCATCTCCGCCAGCACGGCAGCGACGGCGTCGTCGAGCAGTCGTTCCCCGGCCCGCAGCGCGATCTCGCCCTCGGCCACCCGCTGTTGCACCGCGCCGAAGGCGCCGATCGTCCGCCCGAACTGCCGGCGCGTGACCGCGTGGGCGACGGCGAGTTCGTGTGCCCGACCCGCAGCCGCCACGGCGCGCACGGCCACGGCGAGCCGGTGGAGCCCCACTGCCGCACGCACGGCCTCGGGCGCCGCCGGTAGCCGCACGCCAGGCTCGGCCACCGTGGCGCGCGACCACGCCGGCACTGCCAGCCCCGGCTCGGCGGTGGAACCCACGACGTCGAGGAGCGCCGCGGTGCCGGCCACCGCATCGAGTCGCAGGACGTGCGTGGCCCCGGGGGCGTCGACGAGGCCGGAGGCCCCCATGGCGACGGCGGGGCGGACCGTGCCGTCGGCGATCGCCTGCCCCAGTGCCTCGTCGGCCAGCAGCGCCGCGACGTAGGCGTCGGCCAGCGGCACGGTGCACGCCCGCCGGCCCAGCTCACGCACCGCTCCGGCGAGGAAGTCGAGCGCTCCCGCCGACCCGAGCTCGAACCAGCCCTGCGCGACCGCGGTCCGGGTCAGCGCCTCGAGGTCACCGGTGGGGGCCGCCGTCGCCGTCCCCCACTCGGCGTCGAGCACCGCGGCGACCGACCGCGCGAAGTCCGCTGCCTCGGCACTGGACACCGATTCCACCCCATTAACTGGACGACTGCCGTACAGTAATTGATACTGAACGCCACCTGTCCAGGAAGTCAAGGAGGACCGCACGGTGATCACCGCACCGGAACGGCCCGGCCGCCCGCGCGACCCTGGCGTCGACCGCAGGGTGCAGGACGCGGCCGTCGAGCTCTTCGGCCGGGCCGGGTGGGCCGGCTTCAGCATCGACGCGGTGGCCCGCGCCGCCTGCGTCGGCAAGGCCTCGGTCTACCTCCGCTGGGACAGCAAGGAGGACCTGCTCACCGAGGCCGTCGCCGAGGCGTTCCGGCCGATCGCCGCGATCGACACCGGCGACGTCCGCGCCGACCTGGTCGCCCTGGCCACGCTGCTGCTGGACCTCTACGGCGGACGCAACGGTCCCGCCGCCCGCCGGATGACCCTGGAATCCGCGTCCGTCCCGGCGCTCACCGAACGCTGGGAGTCGGTCCGCCGGTCGCAGGTGGCCACGGCCCGGGCGATCGTGCGTCGCGCCGTCGACCGCGGCCAGCTCCCGCCCGGCACGTCCGCCGGCCTGCTCCTCGACGCGCTCTGCGGCGCGGCCATGAACCGGCCCGTCGCCACCCCAGCACACCTGCGGGCCCGCGCGGAGCAGACCCGCGACCGCTATGCCACAGACCTGGTCGACCTGCTGCTGGCCGGTGCCACCCGGGGTGTTCGGTGACCGGCCGGCTGGCCGGCAAGGTCGCCCTGATCACCGGGGCCGGGTCGGGTCTCGGCCGCGCCTCGGCCCTTCGGTTCGCCGCGGAGGGTGCGGCGGTCGCCGTCGTCGACCTCGACGGCCAGGCGGCTCAGGCCGTCGCCGCGGAGGTCGAGGCAGCCGGCGGAAAGGCATACGGGATCGCCGCCGACGTCACGTCCCCGGCGTACTGCGAGGCGATGACGAACGCCGCTCTCGAGGTGTTCGGGCAGCTGGACGTGGTCTTCGCCAACGCCGGCATCTCGGGCACCGGCTCAGCGGCCGACCTCGACGTCGCCGCCTGGCACCGGGTGATCGCGGTCAACCTCACCGGCGTCTGGCTGACCTCTCGGTACGCCCTGCCGCACATGCTCGAGCGCGGGTCGGGCGTGATCCTCAACCAGGCCAGCATGGGTGGGCTGATCGGCGTCCCGGGCATCTTCCCGTACACCGCGGCCAAGGGCGGGGTCATCGCGATGACGCGACAGATGGCCGTCGAGTACGGGCCCCAGGGCATCCGCGTCAACGCGCTGTGCCCCGGCACCGTCTACACGCCGCTGGTGCAGACCTCGCGCGACGCCGGCGGGAGCGAGCTCGACGTCGAGGAGGCCAACGCCGCGGCGGCCCAGCGCTTCCCGCTGCGCCGCCTGGGCACCGTCGACGACGTCGCCTCGCTGGCCGTCTTCCTGGCCAGCGACGAGGCGGGCTGGATCACCGGCGGCATCTACCCCGTGGACGGCGGCCGCTCGGCCCAGTGACTCAGGTGGCCGGATGCGGCCGCGCCGGGATCGAGAAGAACAGCTCCTGGGAGAGCAGGACGCCCAGGAAGAAGTCGGTCGATCCCTCCTCCAGCAGCGCCCGCGCCTCGCGGAACCGTTCCGAGGCCAGGAACGCCTCGGCGGCGGGCTCGTCGTCGAACCACAGCTCCACCGACCAGTCGAGCACCACGTCGTCCGGCCCCGGCACGACCAGGTTGCCCGGCCGGATGCGACCGCGCTCCCCCGTGCCGACGACGTGGGTGCGCACCGACGGGTCGTCGCCCAGGTCCCCGAACGCCGCCCGGTACTTCTCGATGAGCGCGTCGTCGCCGTCGCGCGACCGGCCGTAGGCGATCGCCTTCACGATCGTGGGGCCGGTGCGGAACGCCCCGGCGACCACGTCGAAGACCGCGGGCGTGTGCACCGGGAGCGACTCGTCGCGGGTGAGGGCCATCGCGGTCACGTAGGCCGCTCCCATCGTGTGCACCGTTCCGTCGCCGAAGGTCGCGAAGCCCTCCATCGTGTTGAAGTCCGCGGTGCAGTCCTCGACGGAGTCCCAGTAGAGCTGCGCGACGCGGAACGCGGTCGCGCCCACGTGCGGGTTGGGCTCGGACATCAGCCGGCCCACGCCGTACCGGCGCAGCCGCGGCATCCGCCGGGCGACCGCGGCATGCGTGTCGAGGTACCAGCGTTCGAACTGCTCCTCGGTCAGCGTTCCGGGGCGTTCCATGAGCCAGGCGACGGTGACGGACACGGGACCTCCGGTAAGACGGGCCGGCGGGCGCCGGCGGCGATCAGACGGGTGCCGGCCAGGCCGGCGGTGGGCAGCACGACGAGGGCGGCCAGCGTCCAGGCCGGACCGATGACGTCGAAGAGGCTCCCGGCGACGGCGGATCCCACCGCGCCGCCGAGCAGGAAGACGAGCTGGGCCACGCCGATGCCGATCCCCCGCAGCTCTGCCCGGGTGCGGTCGCCCACGAGGACGACCAGCGAGGCCTGCCCGATGCCGGCGGTCGAGGCCATCACGGTGGAGGCGGCGACCAGCAGCACCGGCCCCGGCCACCCGCTCGTGGCGAACGCGCCGACCGCACCGAGCCCGGCTGCCAGGATCGATCCGGCGCAGGAGAAGCCCAGCGCACCCCCGGGACCGGAACGGGCCACCAACGGGGCCGACGCGCGGGCGCCGAAGAACCCGGCGATCGCGGCCGGCAGCAGGGCGGCACCGACCTGCCAGAGCTCCCAGCCGCGGGCAGTGAGCTCCAGTGGCACCGCCACCATCAGCCCGAACCAGACCGCGGTGATGCTGGACGCCGACACTGCCGCGAGCATCGTCGGCCGGTCGCCGAGCACCTCCCGGGGCAGGAAGCCGCGCGGCCGCCGTCGGACCCACCACGCCAGCACGGGGGTGCCGAGGAGCAGCAGCGGGATGCCGGCCCGCTCCAGCGGCAGGGACGACGACGGCGACTGCGCGAGCAGCACCACCCCGCCCGCCGTCAGCACGACGAGTCCCGCGCCGACCAGGTCGATGCGCGCGCCCGTGCCGCTCGAGGGGATGACCCGCCACAGCGGGAGGAGCAGCAAGCAGGCCAGAGCCGGCGGGACGAGCACCCAGCGCCAGCCCACCAACGACTCGGCCTGCCCGCCGAGCACCGGGCCGAGGCAGGCGATGCCGGTCGCGAGCGCCGTCACGCGGCCGACCGCCCGGCCGGGCACGTCGCCGCTGCCCAGCCTCGCCGACAGGGCCAGGACCAGAGGCGGCACCGCGGCAGCGCCGACGCCCTGGGCCAGCCGGCCGGTCACGACCAGCCCGAAGGACGGTGCCATCGCGGCGGCCAGGGCACCGACGGTCATGACCCCGACCCCGACCGCCAGTGGCCGCCGGATGCCGTGGGCGTCGCCGAGCCCGGCGAACACCGCGGTACAGGTGGCCAGCATGAGCAGGTAGCCGCTGACCGTCCACGAGGCGTCCGCGGCGGGCACCCCGAGATCGTCGATGATGCCCGGCAGCACCACGGCGGCCGCGGCGCTGCCGAGGCTCATGAGGCCGAAGAGCAGGCCGGCCTGTGCCGTCCAGCCGGCCGGCGGTTCCCCCGCCGGTGGCTCAGGCACGCACCCCGCGCCAGGCCGTCGTCCCGCCGTCGACGGGCAGGGCTGCGCCGGTGATGAAGCTGGCGTCGTCGGAGGCCAGGAAGCAGACCGCGGCGGCGATCTCGTGGGTCGTCCCGAAGCGCGGAATCAGGTGCGTGCCGGTCATGGTGCGCAGCTGCGCCTCGCGGTCGGCCGCCTTGGCGAGCACCCCGAGCGCCATCGGCGTCTCGATCGATCCGGGACAGAACGCGTTGCACCGCACCTCGGGCGCGAGGTCGATCGCCAGCGACCGGGTGAGCTGGATGACCGCTCCCTTGCTCGCCGTGTACGCCGGCATCCCGTACCCCGTCATGCCCGCGACCGAGGCGGCGTTCACCACCGACGGTCCGCGGTCGCTGGACCGCAGGTGCGGGGCGGCGTGCTTCGTGGCGACGAACATCGCCCGCACGTTGACCGCGAACACGCGGTCCCACGACTCGATGCTCAGCCGCTTCAAGGTCGGCGGCTCCTGCTGCACCTGCACGTCGGTGATGCCGGCGTTGTTGACCAGCGTGTCGATGCCACCGGCGAAGTCGGCGAACGACGCAACCATCCGCTCGATCTGGTCGGCGTCGGCGAGGTCGACCGGGAGGACGACACCGCGGCCCCCCTCGGCCTCCACGAGCGCCAGGGCCTCCTTCGCCCGCTGCTCGTCGAGATCGGCGATGCCGACGGCCGCCGCGCCGCGCCGGGCGGCCTCGACCGCGATCTCCCGCCCCATCCCCTGCCCGGCCCCGGTCACCAGCACCCGCTTGCGGTCCATCGCGCCTGCCACGTCGTTCGCTCCTCGAGATGAGAGTCGGTGCGCAAGACGGGCGGGCGGAGGAGGAGATCGCTCTCCTCCCCCGCCCGCGTACCACCTACTGCGCGATCAGGACGGCCGGTGGTCGAGCATGACGTCCTCGAAGACCTTCTTGGCGAAGGGCTCGAGGTCGACCTTCTCGTCGGCGTACCACTTGGCGAAGTCCAGGTAGGTGTCCTGGTCCTTGTAGCCGAGGTCGCCGGTGATGATCTTGTGCCACTTGTCCGCGTCCTTCAGCGCGAGGTCGACGAAGGCGTCGCCGTCCTTGACCGCGGTGGTCTTGCGCATCTCCTCGAGGAAGCCCTTGTTCGCCGCCTGCAGGGCCTTCTTCGCGTCGGCGTCGTAGGGCTGGAAGCCACCGCCGGCCTTGTCGATCGCGCCGATCGCCTTGCTGATCGCCTCCCACGTGCCCGACACCGTCGACTGCAGGAAGACGTCGAGTCGGTCGAACATGAGCTGACGCGCCTCCAGCGGCAGGCCTTCCCAGACCGCCTTGTTGACGGCGATGTTGCCCGTGGTGATCGCGAAGCCGGTGTCGGGGTCGACCGTCACCTTGTTGGCCACCTGGGCGTAGCCGCCGAGGTCGATGCCGAGCAGCGAGCTGACCGTGCACGCCGCCACGCCGCGGGAGAGGCTCTCGTACACCTCGGTGTAGGGGATGGAGACCGGCGTCCCGCCCAGCGCCTGGATCTGCTTCCCCTGCCGGCTGCCGCCGGAGAGGATCTGCGCGCCCTTGAAGTCGTCCAGACCTGTGCGCTCGGTGCTGCACACCATGTGGCTGTGGCCGGAGTTGAACGCCGGCAGCAGCACGTGCACGCCCTTGTCCTCGAACTCCTGCTGCGCCTCAGGCGTGTGCATCAGGACATCGAGCATCCAGGCGTGCGACTCCATCACACCGACGAGCGGCGTCTGGTGGCCGATGAAGGAGATCTCGTTGATGGCGGAGCTCGCCGGGTAGTCCGACGGCTCGTAGATCGGCAGCGCCAGGCCGACGTCGAGGCGACCGTCCTGCAGGGCGTTGTCGATCTCCGTCGGTGGGGCGACGGCATTCGAGTACGCGATGTCGAACTTGATCTTGCCGTCCGACCAGTCTTCGACAGCGTGGAAGTACTCCTCGAACTTCTTGCTCGTCGCGGAGCCCTCGGGACCCGGCGTCTGGGTGTGCAGCGTCACCGGCGTCATGTCGGCCAGCGCCTTGGCGTAGTCCTCCTTCGAGGCGCCGTACTCGACACCGTTGCTGTCACCGCTCGCGGCGTCGCCGCCGTTGCTCTTCGCCTCTTCGGCGCACGCGGACAGTGCGAGCACCCCGACGAGCGCCGCGGCCCCGAAGGCGCGCCGTGCGGTCCGGGTCGTTCTCCCTGCAGTCATTGCCTGGTTCTCCCTCACCGTCGGGGTGTCGGCCTCCGCCGAGCGGGGAGATGTAACCATGATTTTGTGACGTGTGACAATGCTTACCGTGCCAATAGTTACAAGAGATTGCTGTCGGTGGTCTCCCCCTTTCCGGTCCTCGGGGGGCCCGGAAGACCCGGTCCGGCGCACCCGGCTCCGTAGGATCACGCCGTGCCGAAGATCGTCGATCCCGAACACCGCCGTGCCGATCTCGCCGCGGCGGCCGCCCGGCTGATCGCGACCGTGGGGGTCGAAGGTGTGCGCCTCAAGGACGTCGCGGCCGCGGCCGGCTGGACGACGGGCGCCCTCACCCACTACTTCCCTGACAAGCGGGCCCTGCTGGTCATGGCGATGACCACGTCGTTGGACCGCCTGCAGGGCCGCAAGGAGCTCGAGGTCGGTGAGCAGGCCGACGAGCTGCGCTGGCTGCTCGAGCGGGCCCTCCCCCTCGACGAGGAGCGCGTCCAGCACTGCCGCGTGTCGCAGGCGTTCCAGGTCGAGTCCTGGGCCGACCCCGAGCTCCGGGAGATCGCGCTGCGGTCCTACCGCCGATGGCGCCGGCGGATCGCCACTCTGATCGCCGACGGGCAGGCATCCGGCCGGTTCCGGCCGGGTCAGGACGTCGAGCTGCTGGCCGACGAGATCACCGCGATGGTCAACGGCATCGCCGACCACGCGCTGCGCGACCCGGAACGGTGGCCCGCGAAGAAGCAGCTGGCCTTCCTCGACCGGCACCTGGCACCGCTGCTCGTCGCCGAGGGCAGCGGCGTCCGCTAGCTCCGGACGTCCCAGGCCAGCGGCAGCGTCTTGAGCGTCAGCTGGCCGCCCCGCTCCCGCAGCTGACCGGCGGCCGCCAGCCGGTAGTCCGGGATCCGCCGGTGCCACTCGGTCAGCGCGATGATCAGCTCGTGCCGGGCCAGGTGCATGCCCAGGCACCGATGCGGTCCGGCCCCGAAGCCGACGTGCTGGTTGAGATTCGACCGACCGGGGTCGTAGCTCTGGGGCTCCGGGAACTTCCGCGGGTCGCGGTTGGCCTGCGCGATGCCGAGCCAGACGATGTCGCCCTTCTTCATCTGCGCGCCGTGGAAGTCCACGTCCTGGCTGACCAGCCGGCCGTCCTGGATGACCAGCGAGTACAGCCGGACGAACTCCTCGATCGCCTTGGGCACCAGCCCCTCGTCGGCCACCAGTGCCCGCCGGTCCTCGTCGTGGGTGGCCAGGTGGTGGAACATGTAGCCCAGCGCGCTACGGGTGGTGTCCAGCCCCGCCGTCATGAGGGTCATGCAGATGGTCAGGATGTCCTCCCGGCCGAACCGCTCACCCTCGACCTCCGAGGTCGACAGCCGGGTGAGGAAGTCGGTCTCCGGGTCGCCGGGGTGGCGCTCGCGCTCGTCCAGCGCGTCGCTGAAGTACTGCTTGATCGCCTTCGACGCCTCGATCGCCGCGCGACCGCCGGAGAAGCTCTCGAAGATCTGTTCCACCCAGCGGACGAACTGCGGGCCGTCCTCCAACGGCAGGCCGACCGTCCTCAGGAAGATGTCGGTCGGGAAGCGGATGCCGAAGTCGGCCACGACGTCGCACTCGCCCCGCTCGGCGATCTCGTCGATGAGGGTGTGGCAGCGCTCGAGGACGAACGGCTCCATCGTGCGGACGGCGGCCGGCGCGAACCAGCGGTTGAGCACCCGCCGCAGGTTCAGGTGCTCCGGTCCGTCGAGGTTCTGCGGCAGGAACTGCACCGCCATCCACGGCTGCAGGGCGTTGATGACCTCGTTGCTGAACACGTCGCCCATGCGCAGCGCCTCGGTGACGTGCTCGTACCGGGTGACCATCCAGAACGGGTACTTCGTCGAGTCGTTCCACAGGAACGGCGCCTGCTCGCGCTCGGCGTCCAATAGCGCGTAGTGCTCGAAGATGGGCCGGTCGCCCCGGTAGTCGGTGTGGACGACGGGGCAGCCATCACGGGTCTCGGTCATCGAAGTCCTTCGCTCACAGGTCCGGGGCGGTGCGCCCGCGGCCCGGCCAGCGCACGGGGTCGGGCGCCGTCATCGACTCCGCGAGGTCCGCGACCGGGATGACGTAGGAGAACAGCGCCTTGCGACGGGCGAAGCGCCAGCGCCCGTCCACGCGCGCGTAGCGGTCCAGGTAGCGGACCCCGACGGCGTGGGTGGTGCCGTGCATGTCCAGCTCACTGCTGGCGGTCACCGTGCCGGTGGCCTCGTCGGGCCCCGTGAACTCGACGACAAGACCGTGCGCGACGTGCCGGGCCCGGCCGTGCTCCTCGCGCATCTCGCGAAGCGCCCCGACGACCGCGTCGACGCCGGCGTGCGGCCCCAGCCGGGCGTCCGGTGCGTACAGCTCGGCCAGGGCCGCCCAGTCCCGGTCGTCCATGGCCAGGTTGTAGGCGTGCACGAGCTCGCCCAGTGCGACGCGGTCCTCGAGCTCGCGCACCCGGTCCTCCAACGAACGACCGTCAGCCACGCGGGGCACCCATGCGGCCGACGATGCCCGTGTCGTAGTCGCCGCTGACGAACTCCTCGTCGGCCAGCAGCCGCTCGAAGAAGGGCAGGTTCGTCTTCGGGCCGGCGATGCGGAACCCCGCGACCGCCTCGCGCGCCCGCTCCAGCGCGGCCGGCCGGTCGTCGGCGTGCACGCACAGCTTCGCCATCAAAGGGTCGTAGAAGGGCGTCACCGTCGTCCCCGCCTCGTAGCCGGAGTCGACCCGGACCCCCGCGCCGGTGGGCTCGGTCCACTCGGTGATCGCGCCCGGCGACGGCAGGAACCGCACCGGGTCCTCGGCGTACACCCGCATCTCGAAGGCATGTCCACGGGCCCGCACGGCGTCGAGGTCGGCCGCCGGCGCGAGCCCCGAGGCGATCCGCAGCTGCTCCTCGACCAGGTCCACGCCGGTGACGAGCTCGGTGACCGGGTGCTCCACCTGCAGCCGGGTGTTCATCTCCAGGAACACGTACTCCTGGGTGTCGACATCCACGAGGCACTCGACGGTGCCCGCATTCCGGTACCCGACGGACGACGCCGCGAGCACGGCTCCCTCGAGCATCCGCGCCCGCAGATCGTCCCCCACGCCGGGCGACGGCGTCTCCTCGAGCACCTTCTGGTGCCGGCGCTGCACGGAGCAGTCCCGCTCCCCCAACGCCACCACCCGTCCGTCGGCCAGGCCCAGCACCTGCACCTCGACGTGCCGGGCCCGCTCGACGAACCGCTCGAGCAGGATGCCCGGTGAGCTGAAGAACCGCTCGGCCCGCGCGCGGGCGGTGGAGAACGCCGCCCGCAGCTCTGCCTCGTCGCGGGCCAGGCCCATGCCGATCCCGCCGCCGCCGGCCGACGCCTTCACCATGATCGGGTAGCCGATCTCCGTCGCCGCCGCGACCGCGTCCTCGACGTCCGCGAGCGGCTCCGGGGTCCCCGGCGAGACCGGCACGCCGGCCTTGGCCATGAGGTTGCGGGCGTTGATCTTGTCGCCCATCGCGTCGATCGCGTCGGGCGACGGTCCGACCCAGACGAGCCCTGCGGCCTGCACCGCCGCGGCGAAGTCGGCGTTCTCGGAGAAGAAGCCGTACCCGGGGTGGACGGCCTGCGCCCCGGTGCGCTTCGCCGCCGCGAGCACCGCCTCCGAGTCGAGGTAGGA
This sequence comes from Blastococcus sp. OS1-29, assembly GCF_057628075.1. NCBI lineage: Bacteria > Bacillati > Actinomycetota > Actinomycetes > Geodermatophilales > Geodermatophilaceae > Blastococcus > Blastococcus sp. OS1-29. Next base: position 296,217 of record NZ_JBXXJK010000008.1, on the reverse strand, counting down.
CTGGGCTGGGGAGGCCGGCCCGAGGAGCACGGCCTCGGTGGCCTCCCGCACGTACGGCAGGTTCGCGTCGGCCTCGGAGTGGACGGCGATCGTGCGGACGCCCAGGCGGTTCGCCGTCCGGATGACCCGCCGGGCGATCTCGCCGCGGTTGGCGACCAGCAGTGACTCGATCACGTCGTCCCCCTCAGATGGGCTCGATGCCGTGGAACTTCGGCGGCATCCGCTTGTCGATACGGGGCGAGGCGAACCGCAGGACGGCGCAGATGCGGGCCCGCGTCTCGGCGGGATCGATGACGTCGTCGATGCCGAAGCCGGATGCGGCGCGGATCGGGTTCACCTGGGTGTAGAAGGACTCGATCATCTCCGAGCGCCGCGCCGCGGGGTCCGGTGCCGCCTCGTACTCCTTGCGGTAGGCGACGTCGACCGCGCCCTCGATCTGCATGGCGCACAGCTCCGCCGTCGGCCAGGCCAGCGCCGCGGTCGCGGAGAACGACCGCCCGCCGGCCATCGCCAGGTAGCCCAGTCCGTAGCCCTTGCGCAGCACGATGCTGATCACCGGCACGGTGGCGTTGCCGAACGCGTTGAGCAGTTTGCCGCCGTGACGCACCAGGCCGCTCTGCTCGGCGGACGAGCCGACGAAGAAGCCGGGCATGTCGATCAGCGAGATGACCGGCAGTCCGAACGCGTCGCACATCGAGATGAACCGGGCGCCCTTGTCGCACGCGGGGCTGTCCAGCACGCCGGCGAGCACCTTGGGCTGGTTGGCGACGATGCCGACCGGGCGGCCGCCCATCCGCGCGAGCGCAGTGACCAGGTTGGGTGCGTGCCGCGCCTTGACCTCGAAGAAGTCGCCGTCGTCCACGATCGGCCGGATGACGTCCCGGACGTCGTAGGCCCGGCGTCGGTTCAGCGGCACGACCGTGCGCAGCTCCTCGGCCAGGCGGTTCTCCGGATCGGCGGTCTCGACGACCTGGGCGGCGGCCCGGCAGTTCTGCGGGAAGTAGGACAGCCAGTCCTTGATCCCCTGGATGCAGCTCTCGTCGTCCTCGTACGCGGTGTCGACCATGCCGGTCTTCGTCGACATCGCGGCGCCGCCGAGCTCGTCGGCGCTCTTGTCCTCGCCGGTGGCGAACTTGACCAGGGCCGGCCCGGCGATGCCGATGGAGCCCGTGCCCTTGACCAGCGGCACGAAGTCGGCCAGCGAGGAGAAATTGGCGGGGCCGGCGAAACCCGGGCCCATCATCGCGGTGATCTGCGGGACCCAGCCGCTCATCTTCACCTGCGCCGGGAACGTGCCGGGCCCGCCGAAGGCGAACGACCGGCTGTCCAGCCCCTCCTGGATCCGGTGCCCGCCGCCGTCGAGCAGCATGATCAGCGGGATGCCCTGCTCGAGGGACATGTCGACCGTGCGGACCATCTTGGACAGGCCGGCGTGCCCGATGCTGCCGCCCATCACGGTGAAGTCGCTGGAGATGATCGCCGCCGGACGACCCGAGACGTGGCCGATCCCGACGACGACGCCGTCGGCCGGCGAGGGGATGCCGACGACGTGCTCGTAGCTCTCGTCGGCACTGGCCAGCCGGCCGTACTCGACGAAGGAGCCCGGGTCGACGAGCGCGTCGATCCGCTCGCGGGCCGACAGCTTGCCCCGCCCGTGCTGCTTGGCCATCGCCTCCGGACGCGCCTCGTCCAGCGCGGCGGTCTGCGCCGCCAGAACCGCAGGCAACCAGCCCTGGTCGGGAGTGTCGGTCGCCGGCGGCCCGGTGCCGGTGGTCGTGTCGGCGGTGCTGGTCATCGGGTCGCTCCGGAGGTCTCTGCCTGGTGGTCCCAGGTGGTGGTCCGGACGCCGTCCTTGCGGAGGACGTCCTTCTTGATCTTGGAGGTGGGAGTCTTCGGCAGCTCGCCGACGATCTCGATGTAGCGGGGCACCATGAACGCCGGCATGCGCGGCTGCAGCCACTCGTGCAGCTCCCGCTCGGTGAGGCTGCGGCTCGGGAGCAGCGAGACCACGACCATGACCTCGTCCTCGAGGTGGTCGGTCTGCACGCCGAAGGCGGCGACCTCGCTGACGTCCGGGTGGGCGAGCACCCCTTGCTCCACCTCGAGGGAGGAGATGTTCTCGCCGCGCCGGCGGATCGAGTCCTTGAGCCGGTCGAGGTAGACGAACGTCCCGTCGGGGTTCTGCACGAGCACGTCGCCGGTGTGGAACCAGAGGTTGCGCCAGGCGTCGACGGTGGCCTCCGGCTTGCGCCAGTAGCCGAGCATCACGGCGTAGGGCTCGACCGGCCGCACGAGCGCCTGCCCCGGGACTCCCGGCGGCACCGGGCGGTCCTGATCGTCGGCCAGGATCATCTCGTACATCTCCCTGCGCACCCGGCCGCAGAGGGAGGGCTCCTGCGGGGGCTGGTCCTGCGCGGGCGGAAGGGTCACCGCGCCCACCTCGGTCAACCCCCAGCCGGTGCCCACGCGGCAGCCGAACCGCTTCGCGAAGGCGTCGCCGTCGCGGAGTGCCGGCGCCATGGTCACCCGAGCCAGCGGGTGGTCGGCGTCGTCCGGGCGCTCGGGCTGCTTCCAGAGAAACTCCGCCATGACCCCGAGAAGGGTCGTGGACGTTACGCCGAACCGGTCCACGTCGGCCCAGAAGTTGCTGACGCTGAACTTCTTGCGCAGGACGGCGGCCCCGTCGGCGAGCATCGCGGCGTAGATGCCCTGCCACTGCCCGCCGATGTGGAACAGCGGCAGGGTCACCAGGACGACGTCCCCGTCGAGCTGGAAGTGCGTGCCGTTGGGGTTCGCGTACTGGTAGGCCAGGTGGTACGGGACCATCACGCCCTTGGACGGGCCGGTCGTCCCGCTGGTGTACATGATCGCCTGCAGGTCACCGGGGTGGAGCTCCGCCCGGGGCGCCGGATCGGCGTCGAGCAGTTCATCCCAAGTGGAGACTGCGAAGCCGTCGGGCGCCGGGACGTCACCGCAGAGCACGATCGTCGTCAGCTCCGGGACCTCGGGCGCCACCGCCAGGAAGGTCTCCAGGAAGTCGCTGTGGATGATCAGCAGCGAGGCGTCGGCGTCGGTCAGGATGTAGCGGAGGATCTCGCCGCGGTACGCGGTGTTGACCGGCACGCCCACCATGCCGGCCCACGCGATGCCCAGGAACGACACGACGGCGTGCATCGTGTTGGGCAGCATGGTCAGCACCCGGCCGCCGGGGGCAACGCCCCGTGCCGCGAGCCCACCGGCCAGCCGCGAGGCCAGGTCGCGGGCCTGCGCGTAGGACAGCTCGGCGTCGCCGGTGATCAGCAGCTTGTCACCGTGCCGCCGGGCCTTGTCGTCGAGCACGAACGGGAGAACCCGTTCCTCGAAGCGGTAGTCGTGCACGGAATCCTCCCCGGACGCTTCAGGACTCGAGACGGACCAGCAGGTCGTTCTCCGCGACCTGGGCGCCCTCCACGACCAGGACCTCGGCGACGGTGCCGGCTTCGGTGGCGACGACGGGGATCTCCATCTTCATCGACTCGAGGATCATCAGCTCCTCGTCGGCGGCCACCGACTGTCCGGGCGCGACCAGGACCTTCCAGACGTTGGCGGTGATCTCGGCGCGGAGCTCAGACATGTACCTCTCCTCGGGTTGGCACGCCCCGGGACGGGGCGGTGATCGTGGGTGGTCCGGCGAACGCCTGGGCGACATCCATCCAGCGGGTGGCTGCCGCCCCCTCGACGTCGAGCGCCGTGTCGCGCCAGTGCCGGCGCTGGGTGACGACGAGGCAGAAGTCGAGGGCGTCGCCGGTGATCCGGTCGCTCGCCTGGTCCGGCCCCCAGCACCAGTGCTCGCCGTCGCTACCGGCGAGGTCGACCGCGACCGGGGTCGGGTCGGGCTCCTGGCCGCGGACGACGGAGCTCCAGCCGCGGGTGCTGACACCGAGATGGGCGATGTGCCGCAGGCCGCGCGACCGGGGCGTCGGCACGCCGAACGCGTCGCGGACGTCGGTGCCGTGCGCCCAGGTCTCCATCAGCCGGGCGGTCAGGAACGAGCGTGCGCCCATGGAGGGTCCCCACCACGCGATGCGGGTCTCCGGCGCCGCCGTCCGGAGGGTCTCCACGACGGTGCGGCGGGCCGGAGCCCAGAGCTCGAGCAGCTCGGGGCCGGCGCAGGCGTGCCCGCGCTCGTACATGGCGCGCTCGAAGGCCGCGGGGTCGGCGGCGGCCTCGGCGACGACGGCGTCGAACGCCGCTGGTTCCGTGGCGGCGGCGACGGCGTGCCGCTCGACGAGCGAGATGTGCGCCAGCTGATCGCGGACGTCCCAGCCGACCGCGGGTGTGGGCCGCTCCCAGTCCGAGGGGGCGAGCCGGGCCAGCATGGCGTGCAGCCGCTCCTGCTCGTCGACGAGGTCGGCGATCAGCGTCGCCAGGGGCGCGCTCACAGCGGGGGGATCCCGTGACGCTTCGGTGGCAGCTGCAGCACCGACGGGCCGACGTGGTTGCGCAGCGCCATCGCCAGGCGCGCGCGGCTGTCGGCGGGATCGATCAGCTCGTCGAAGCTGAACGCCGCGGCGGCACGCTCGGCGCTCCCGTCGGCGAGGTGCTTGTCGATGAGCGCCTGCCGGGCGGCCGCCGGGTCGTCGGCGTCCTGCCACTCGCGGCGCATCGCGACGTCGACGGCGCCCTCGATGCTCATCGCGACGATTTCTGCTGACGGCCAGGCGAGGGTCAGGTCGCTGCCGAACGCGCGGCCGCCTCCCATCGCGTTCCAGCCCAGTCCGTAGCCCTTGCGCAGCACGATCGAGTAGAGCGGCACGTGCGAGTGCGCGAGCGCGGAGATGAGCTTGGCCGACCGGCGCAGGACACCGGCCTCCTCCGACTTGGTGCCCACCATGAAACCGGGGGTGTCGCAGAGCGCCACGATGGGCAGGTCGAAGGCGCTGCAGAAGGTGGCGAAGCGGGCCAGCTTCTCCGAGCCGTTCGCGTCGAGCGCGCCGGCCCCGTGCATCGGGTTGTTCGCGGCGATCCCGACGACCCGGCCGTCGATACGGGCCAGCGCGGTGACGGCGTTGCGGGCGAACTTCGGGTGCAGCTCGAAGAACTCCCCGTCGTCCACGATCAGCTCGACGACCTTCTTGACGTCGTAGGCCCGCCGCCGGTTCTCGGGGATGACCGAACGCAGCCGTTGCACCCGCACGAGGGCGTCGTCGCGCTGCGGTCCGCGGGGCACCGGCTGGGTGGCGTTCGTCGGCAGGAACGACAGGAAGTTGCGGATGTGGGCGATGACCTCGGCGTCGTCGGCGCACGCGATGTCGGCCATGCCGGTCTTCTCGACGTGGAACGTCGCCCCGCCCAGGGCCTCCTTGTCCAGGTCCTCGCCGATGGCGGCCTTGACCAGCGCGGGGCCGGCGAGGCCCATTGCCGAGCGGCCCTCGACCATGAGCACCAGGTCGGCGAACGCGGCGTAGTTGGCCGGCCCGGCGAAGCCGGGGCCCATGATCGCGCAGACGACCGGCGTCCAGCCCGACAGCCGGGCCAGGTATTCGAAGCCCTCGATGGCGCCGCGGCCGGTGGTGCGGCTGTCCAGGCCCTCGGTGATCCGGTGGCCCCCGCCCTCGAGCAGCATGACCAGCGGCAGGCCGCGGCGCAGCGCCAGTTCGGTGATCCGCGCCAGCTTCCAGACCCCGAGTTTGCCGTCCGAGCCGCCGGCCACGGTGTAGTCGTGGGCGGCGATCGCGACGGGCCGGCCGTCGACGAGCGCCGTGCCGGTGACCAGTCCGTCGGCCGGGGCCCTGTCCAGGGTCGTGAACTCGTCGGGGTGGGCGAAGCTGCCGTACTCGTGGAAGCTGCCGGTGTCGCAGAGCAGCGCGAGCCGTTCCCGCACGGTCAGCCGGCCCCGGGAGTGCGCCCACTCGACGGCATCCGGACGTCCCTCGTCCGAGATTCGCGCCCGCAGGGCGTCGACGGTGCTGGGCTCGTCCTGGTCGGTCACTCGGGGCTCCTGCTCGGTGGAGGTCATCGGGCCGCCCCCACGAGTGCGCGGTGGTGCTTGACGACCTCGATGAGCTGGCGGTTGTTGGTGACCACCTCGTCGCGGGTGGCCCCGACCCCGATGCCGCCGAGCATCACCCGGTCGACGATGCCCTCGTAGCGGCCCAGCCGTTCAGCGACGTCGCCGGGACGGCCGATCAGGATGAACCGCTCCAGGACGTCGTCGTTCACCAGCGTGGCGGCGTCCTCGCGGGTCTTCTCGCGCAGAGCCTGGCGCAGCTGGGCCGGGAGGTCGGGGTACCCCTCGTGGGCGAGGGTCGGCTCGTAGGCCGGGGTCGAGGCGTAGAAGGCCAGCGCCCACCGGGCGCGTTCGCGGGCCACCTCGAGGTCGTCGTCGATGGAGGTCATGGCAGCCGAGGTGAGCCAGAGATCGCCGATGACCGGCCGGACGGCCGAGGTGATGTAGCCGGGGGTGGCGACGCCGTGACCGAGCATGCCGTCGAAGGCGCGCGCCGCCAACGCGGTCATCTTGGGCCCGACGGCGCCGAGGTGCAGGGACAGTTCGCCGATCTCGGGCTCCGGTGTCCCGAAGAAGCCGAACTGGGAGACGGTGTAGTAGCGGCCCTCGAAGCGTTCGACGTGCTCGCCGCGCTTGGTGGCGATGGCCCGCCGCATGATCTCGGCGTACTCCTCGAGCCGCCCGACCGGGTCGGTGAAATCTGCGCTGAAGCGCCGCTCGATCACCTGCTTGATCTGGCTGGCGATGCCGTAGAACGTGCGGCCGGGGGCCATCGCCATGAGGCTGGCCGCCTCCATCGCCGCGGCCATGGGCGAGCGAGAGAACGCGATGCTGATGTTGGTGCCGACCGTGATGCGCTCGGTCGTCATGAGCGCCGCGACGCAACCGCCGAACGCGGAGTACTCCGTCTCGCCGACGGTGAAGGCGTCGGCGCCGGCGTGCTCGGCCTCCCGAGCCAGGGGGCCGGCGTCAGCCGGGTTGCCCAGGTAGGCGATTCCGAGCTGCATGTGCCCATCCGTTCCGCCGGGTTTTTATATTACGGCCGTAACATAATCAGAGTTCCGCAACGCTGGCAAGGGCCCGCTCCGATGGCCCCGGACTATCGGGCGCGCAGCAGGTGCGCGACGACCGGCGGGCCGTCGCTCAGCTGCAGCGCCTCCCATTCGATGTCCTGGTCGACCACGGTCTGACGTTCCCGGTGCTGTCGCAGGTGCTCGTCCCACGAGGGCACCAGGAAGCTCTCCACGTAGCGCTCCGGGTCGGCGGCATCCCGGTAGAGGTACCAGCGGCTGGCACCCGTGCGGCGGCGGGACGCCTGGACCCGACGCATGACCGACAGGTAGGACTCCCTGTTCTCCGCCGGCACGGTGTAGGTGACCGTGACCAGGACCGGCCCCTTCTCGGGAACCGCATCGAGGACGAGGAGCGGGTCGGGCCGGAATACCGTCGTTGTCGGGTCGAAGGCGGAGACGTCGAGCAGCGGCCAGAACAGGACGGTCCCGGCGCCGAGCAGCATCACTCCGGCGGCGGCGAGGAGCGCGGCCGACACACCCGCGATGTCGGCGACGACGCCCCAGACCGATGCCCCCAGCGCCTGACCACCGAGGAACACGATCTGCGCGATGGACAGTCCGCGGGCCCGCACCCAGCCGGGCAGGAGCATCTGGGTGCCGGCGCTGAGCGTCGACCCGACGGCCAGCCACGCGGCGCCGGTCGGCAGCAACACGAGGACGACCACCGTGCGGTCCGCGACCACGACGCCGGCCAGAGCGATCGCGAACACGACGCTGGCCGCGAACACGACCGTGGTCAGCGAGACCAGGGTCGCGAGCCGTGGCAGCACGGCCGCCCCGCCGATGGCACCGAGGCCGAGCGACGCCAGCAGCAGCCCGTATCCACCCGACCCCAGACCCAGCTGGTGGACGGCGACCAGCGGTAGCAGCGCCCACACCGCGGACGCCGGCAGGACGAAGACTGCCGAGCGGAGGAGCTGGCGCCGGACCGCCCGCGAGTGCCGTACGTAGCGGGCGCCCGCGCGCAGAGCGGGGAGGAAGCGTTCGGGGGTGTCCCCGGACGACGGCTTCGAGGGGGCCCAGCGGAGGAGGGCCACCGCCATCGCGACGAAGGACGCGGTCTGGATGGCGAAGAGGACCGCGGGGTCGAATCGGGTGATCAGCAGTCCGGCGACCGCCGGGCCCACGGCGCGGGCGAGGTTCATGGCCACCGCCGCCAGCGCCGCGGCCGCACGCAGCTGCGACCGCGGGACGACATCAGGGACGAGTGCCTGCCACGGGGGCAGCGTCATCGCCTGGGCGCACCCCAGCAGGAAGGTCAGGCCCAGGAGCGCCTCCGGCGACAGGTCGCCGAACCACGCCGCCACGGTCAGGACGGCGCCGACGACGACCGCGAAGCACTGGACCGCGACCAGCAGCAGCCGCCGGTCCAGCGAGTCGGCGAGCACGCCCGAGGGCAGCGCCAGCAGCAGCATCGGCAGCAGTGTGGCCGTCTGCACGAGCGACACCAGGGTCGGCGCGTTCGGCTCGTCGATCAGCAGCCACTGGGCGCCGACGGTCTGCATCCAGGTGCCGATCATGCCGGCCAGCTGAGCCAGCCAGAGCACCCGGAAGGTGCCGTTCCGCAGAGGGGACAGCGGCGAAACCGACGGCGCAGTCATGCGCGTCTGCTCCGCCGACCCCTCCTGCTCAGGAGAACGAGGGCAGGACCCGGTCGCGGAACAGCTCGAGGGTCTGCATCATCCGCTCCTGCGGCAGGTCGAACCACTGCATCCGCAGGATCACGTAGGTGACGCCGAGGGCCTCGAGCTCCTTCAGTGACTCGATCGCCCCCTCGGGATCGGTGAAGAAGTAGGACTTGTCGGCGACATCGGAGAGCTGGTCGGCGCCCTTGAGGTGCCGGTAGGCATCGGTCTGGTCCGGCGCCTCGAACTGCGAGTACATCTGGGTGTTGCGGCCGCGGGCCTCGATGCCGATGGCGCGCGCCCGGTCCCGGTCGGGGTCGAGCACCAGCTCGCGGCGGACGACGACCTCCTGGGCGCTCCCCCGCCCCAGCGCCTCGCGCTCCTGCCGGTAGAACTCCAGGATCTGGCGCAGCTTCTCCGGCTCCGCGTGCGGCGGGACGATCCAGGCGTCACCCAGCCGGGCGGCGCGGCGGGCGCCGGCCTTGTGCACGCCCGCGCCGACCCAGACCGGCGGCCCGCCGGCCTGCACCGGCGGGATGCCGATCCGCTGGCCGCGGACGGTGAAGTGGGTGCCCTCGAAGGTCACCTCGTCGGTGCTCCACAGCGCGCGCATGAGCTCGACGCTCTCCTCGTAGCGCGCGACGCGTTCGTCCATCGGGATGCCGAAGGACTCGAACTCGTTGCCGCGGTAGCCCATGCCGAGGCCCGCGATGGCGTGGCCGCCGGTGATCTGGTCCAGGGTCGCGAAGTCCTCGGCGGCGCTGACCGGGTGCCGCAGCGGGAGGATGAACATGTTCGTGCCCAGGAACATGTCCCCGGCGTGCTCGGCGAGCGCAGCCAGCGCGGGCAGCGGCTGCAGGGTCGGCATGTTGCCCAGGTAGTGGTTGAGCATCCAGACCGAGTGGATGCCGGCGTCCCGTGCCTCGCGCACCTGCTCCCGGAGGTCACCGATCCCGGTGTGGGCGGGGATGTGCGGCGGGAAGTCGTTCCGCAGGGCCAGTCCGAACTTCAGCGCCATGATTCCTCCGTCGTCGTGGTCCGCGTCGTCGCGCGACGAAACCATCCTATTCATGAGCATTGATTCTGACTAGGCTCAGGAAGCAGCCGACTCGAAGGAGAGCACGTGACGCGCGTCTACGAGGACCTCGAACCCACGGACCCCGACTGGACGCGCTGGACCGGCGCCCACGTGCTGCGCCGTCAGGCCACCGAGCGGCCGGACCGCACCTTCCTCATCGCGCCGGAGGAGGACCTCGAGCTCACCTTCGCCGAGGTCCTGGAGGTCTCGGAGCGGGTGGCCGGAGGGCTCCGGGCCGCCGGCGCGGCACCCGGCGACCGCGTGGTGATCATGGCGGCGAACTCGTCGTCCTTCGTGCTCTCGTGGTTCGGCACCGCGCTCGGCGGGCTGGTCGAGGCGCCGATCAACACCGCGTACGAGGGGGAGTTCCTCCGGCACCAGGCGCAGCTCGTCGACGCGAAGTGGGTGATCGTCGACGACGCGCTGGCCGGCCGGTTCGTGGCTCTCCGCGACCAGCTGCCGAAGCTCGAGGCCTTCTGGGTCGTCGACACCGGTGGGCTGGCCACCGCGCTCGCCGCGCTGCGGGGCGCGGGGTGGCGGGCCGCCCCGTGGTCGGAGCTGCGCGCGGCCGACCGCTTCACCGGCCCCGAGCCCGACGCCCGCGAGCTCACCGCGGTCTTCTTCACGTCGGGCACCACCGGCCTGTCCAAGGGCGTGGCGATGCCCAACGCCCACATGAACTTCTTCGCCGAGATCACCCGCTGCCTGACGCGCTTCACGGAGGACGACACCTGGCTGTCGGTGACGCCGCTGTTCCACGGCAACGCCCAGTACATGGCGGTCTACCCCGCGCTGATCGCCGGCGGCCGCGTCGTCATCCGGACCCGGTTCAGCGCCAGCCGCTGGGTCGACCAGCTCCGCGAGCACGACGTCACGGTGACCAACTTCCTCGGCGTGATGATGGACTTCGTCTGGAAGCAGCCCCGCCGCGACGACGACGGGGACAACTCGCTGCGCTGCGTCTTCGCCGCCCCCACCGCCTCCTCGATCCTGGCGGAGTTCAAGGAGCGGTTCGGCATCGAGGCGTTCGTCGAGGTGTACGGCACGACCGAGACCAGCTGCCCGATCCTGTCGCCCTACGGCGAGGACCGGCCCGCGGGCGCGGCCGGGCTCAACGCGGCGAAGTGGTACGACGTCGCCATCGTGGATCCGGAGACCGACGTCGAGGTGCCGGTCGGCGAGGTAGGCGAATTCTGCGTGCGCCCGCGGCACCCGTGGATCTGCAGTCTGGGCTACTTCAACATGCCGGAGAAGACGAACGAGTCCTGGCGGAACATGTGGTTCCACTCCGGCGACGCGGTCCGACGGGACGCGGAGGGCTGGTACTACTTCGTCGACCGGATCAAGGATGCGCTGCGGCGACGAGGCGAGAACATCAGCTCCTACGAGGTGGAGCAGGCCATCCTGGGCCATCCAGCCGTGGCCGAGTGCGCAGTCATCGGCGTCCCGGCCGACACCGAGGCCGGCGAGGACGAGGTCATGGCCGTGATCGTCGCGGACGGGGAGTTCACCGCCGAGGACGTCTGGGAGTGGTGCCGCGGCCGGGTGCCGGCCTTCGCCACACCGCGTTACGTGCGCTTCCGTCCGAACCTGCCGCTGACGCCCTCGAGGAAGATCCAGCGCAACGTGCTGCGCGACGAGGCCGCGACCGCCACAGACGTCTTCGACCGCGAGGGAGTGCCGGCGTGACCGGATCGTCCTATCCCAACCTGTTCACCTCGGGCCGGATCGGCCCGATGCGCGTGAAGAACCGGGTGGTGCTGACGCCGCACGGCCACCTGGTCTCCTCCCTGTGGGGCACCGAGCGCGAGGCCGACACGCACATCGCCTACTGGCGGGCGCGCGCCTCCGCCGGGTGGGTGGACGGTGTCTCGGCGCACGTGCGCAACCCGATCCCGGCCGGCTTCGAGCCGACCGGGGTGGGCGCGCAGATCCACGGTCACTTCCGCCAGCCGTACTTCGTCGACCGGGTCGGCCGACTCGCCGAGACGCTGCACGAGCAGGACACCCGACTGTCGGTGCAGATGATCCTGCAGGGCGGCATGCCGCACGGTGCGTCGCCGGTGCTCAGCGGGCCGGTCATCAACCTGGTTCCACACGGGCTGACCCGCGACGAGATCGACTGGTTCGTCGAGGAGTACCGGCACGGCGCCGGCCAGGTGAAGGCGGCCGGTGCCGACGGCGTGGAGCTGCACCTCAACCACGACGACATGCTCGAGTACTTCCTCTCCCCGCTCACCAACCGCCGCGACGACGAGTACGGCGGCAGCCTGGAGAACCGGCTGCGGTTCCCCGCCCGCATACTGCGCGCGGTGCGCGAGGCGGTGGGGCCCGGCCTCGCCGTCGGCGTGCGGCTCAACCTGCGCGAGGAGGAGCCGGGAGGCTACGACATCGACGGTGCCGTCGAGATCGCCCGCTGGCTGGAGGACGCCGGCCTGGTGGACTGGCTGAGCATGGCGATCGGCAGCCCGTGGGGCAGCCCGAGCTACATCCAGTCGCACCACCACGAGCCGGCCCAGTGGTCCGACCTCGCCGGCAAGGTCCGCGCGGCCGTGTCCGTGCCGGTCGTCTACACCGGCCGGGTCACCTCCCCCGCGGTCGCCGAGGAGGTGCTGGCCGCCGGGCACGCCGACTGGGTCGGCATGGCCCGCGCGGTCATCGCCGACGGCGACCTGCTGACCAAGGCGCGGGAGGGCCGGGCCCAGGAGATCCGCCCCTGCGTCGGCGGCAACGACTGCATCAGCCGGCGGCTGATCGAGAACATCGGCTTCACCTGCGCGGTCAACCCGGCCGCCGGCCGCGAGGTCGACGGGCCGCTCCCGCGGGCGGCCATCCCGCGGCGGGTGCTCGTCGTCGGGGCCGGTCCGGCCGGGCTGGAGACGGCCGGCATCGCCGCCGAGCGCGGCCACGACGTGCAGCTGTGGGAGGCCGCGGACGCCGTGGGCGGACAGCTGGCCGTCGCCACCCGCGCCCCCCGGTACGGCGACTACGCGAGCTACCTGCGGTGGCAGGAGGGGCGGATCGTCCGCGCCGGGGTGCGGCTGCAGCTGGGCCGGCGCGCCGACGCCGACGCAGTCGCGGAGTACGGCGCCGACGTCGTCGTCGTCGCCACCGGCGGCCGGCCGCGGTTGCCCGGCATCCCCGGCGAGGACCTGCCGTTCGTGCACACCGCCGTCGACGTGCTGGCCCGGCAGCCCGAGCTCGGCCACCGGGTGCTGGTGATCGCGCAGGACGACCACCTCGCGCCGCTCGCCGTCGCCGACTTCCTCGGCGAGCGCGGCCACGCCGTCACCCTCGTGCACGGCAGCGCGCAGCCCGCCCCTGCGGTCAGCCGCTACCTGCTCGGCTCGGCGCTCGCCCGGCTGGACCGGCACGGCGTGGTCATCCGGTGCAACGAGTCGGCCGTGTCGATCGAGCCGGGCCGGGTCCGGCTGCGCAACGTGTACTCGCACACGGTGCGGCAGGTCGAGGGCGTGGACAGCGTGGTGCTGGCGTGCGGCGCGGTCCCGGAGAGCGCACTCTTCGACGAGCTCACCGCACGGGGCATCGAGGCGCACGTGCTCGGTGACGCTTTCGCGCCCCGGCGGCTCGCGTGGGCGACGAGGCAGGCCTACCAGCTGGCCGCTGCGCTGTGACGGCGGCGCCGCGACAGGAGGACGACGTGCAGGCGGTGGTGGTCGGGAGAAGCGGCGGGCCGGAGGTCCTCGAGGTGCGGGAGCTGCCCACTCCCTCCCCCGGCCCGGGCGAGCTGCTCGTCGAGGTCGAGGCGGCCGGGGTGAACTTCATCGACGTGTACCAGCGGGAGGGCCGGTACCCGATGGAGACGCCGTTCGTCGCCGGATGCGAGGGCGCGGGAACGGTGGCGGCGGTCGGCGACGGCGTGGACGACCTCCGGGTCGGCGACCGGGTGGCCTGGGCGATGGTGAACGGCACGGGCTACAGCACCTCCGCCGTCGTGCCCGCCGAACGCGCGGTGCCGGTCCCGGACGGGGTGACCACGGAGCAGGCGGCCGCCGTCCTGCTGCAGGGCATCATGGCCCAGTTCCTGTGCACCAGCACCTGCCCCGTGGGCGACGGCGACGACATCCTCGTGCACGCGGCGGCCGGAGGTGTCGGGCTGCTGCTGACCCAGCTGGCCGCCCGCCGGGGCGCGCGAGTGCTGGCCACCGTGTCCACCGACGAGAAGGCCGAACTGGCCCGTGCCGCCGGCGCCGCCGAGGTCATCCGATACGACCGCGAGGACGTCCTCGACGGCGTGCGGCGCCTCACCGATGGGCGCGGCGTGCGCGTCGTCTACGACGGCGTGGGCCGGGCGACCTTCGATGCGAGCCTGGCCTCCCTGCGACGGCGCGGGATGCTCGTGCTGTTCGGTGCGTCCAGTGGGGCGGTGGAGCCGTTCGACCCGATGCGGCTGGCCCACGGCGGCTCGCTCTTCCTCACCCGGCCCTCGATCGCGGCCTACATCGCCGACCGCGCCGAGCTGCTCGAGCGGGCCGCGGACGTGTTCGGCCGGGTCGCTGACGGCTCGCTGAACGTGCGGATCGGGGCCCGCTACCCGCTCGCCGAGGCGGCGCGAGCGCACGCGGACCTCGAGGGCCGCCGCACCACCGGGAAGTCGCTGATCATCCCCCGCTGAGCCCCGACCTGATCCGGGCGGGAGGCGCCGCGGGACAGCTCAGTCGCGGACGCCGCGCCAGGCCGTCGTTCCGCCGTCGACCGGAAGGATCACGCCGGTCAGGAAGGACGCCGCGTCACTGGCGAGGAAACAGACCGCCTGCGCGATCTCGCGCACCTCGCCGCGGCGCGGAATGAGGTGGGTGCCGCTCATGGCCCGCTCGGTGGCGACCGGGTCGGCGCCGGCCGCCAGGTGCGCGTCGCTCATCGGCGTCTTGATGGAGCCCGGGGCGTAGCAGTTGACCCGCACGTCGGGCGCGAGCTCGATCGCCATCGAGCGGGTGAGCTGGACGACCGCGCCCTTGCTGGCGGTGTAGGCCGGCGACCGGTAGCCGGTGAGCCCGGCGACGGACGAGGCGTTGATGACCGACGGGCCGCGGGTCGAGGCCCGAAGCGCCGGCGCGGCGAACTTGGTGGCCAGCCAGATCGCCTTGACGTTGATGTCGAAGACGGTCTCCCAGACGTCCTCCGGCAGCCCCTCGAGAGTCACGTTCGCCGGGTCGGTGAAGAAGTGCTCCATCACCCCGGCATTGTTGACCAGTGTCTCCAGCCCACCGGCCCACGCGACGGTGCTGTCCACCGCGGTGCGGATCTCCTCGGAGCGGCGCAGGTCAGCGACGGCGACGTGCACGTCGGCGCCCGCGGCGCGCACCAGGTCCGCGGTCTCGTCCAGCCCGGCCTTGTCGACGTCAGTGACCGCGACATGCGCCGAGCCCTGTCGCGCGGCCTCGATGGCGATCTCGCGGCCCATGCCCCGCGCGGCCCCGGTGACCAGCACCGTCTTGTCGCCCAACATCGTCGTGGTTCCTCCTGCGATAGGGATCAGTGCGGATCGGTGCGGCGGCCGGCCTCGAGCAGGGCGCCCGAGCCGGAGAAGGAGCCGCGGCTGAACGGCGCGGGACCCCAGGCGTGCGTGTAGCCCCCGTCGACCAGCAGCTCGGTGCCCGTGACGAAGCCGGCGTCGTCGCCGGCCAGAAACGCCACCGCGCCGGCGAGGTCCTCGGGCATCCCGGGACGGCCCATGACGGCGTTCTTCGCCATCGCCTCCGCCGTCCTGCCGAGGTCGGCGGCGTCACCGGCGACCACCTCGGCGGTCATAGCCGAGACGACGGCCCCGGGGACGACGGTGTTCACCCGGATGCCCGAGCGGCGGAGCTCGGCGGCCACCGACCGGACCAGCCCGATGACGCCGGCCTTGGTCGCGCTGTAGGTGTGCGGGCCGACGCCGCCGATGATTCCGCCGGGGCTCGAGGTCGCGATGATCGAGCCGCTCCCCCGGGGCAGCATGACGCGTGCCGCGTGCTTGAGGCAGAGCAGGACGCCGCGCAGGTTGATCGCGATCGTCAGGTCGACGTCGGAGGCCCGGGTCTCCGCGATCGAGCCGACCGCCCCGAACACGCCGGCGTTGGCGAAGAAGACGTCGAGCTGCCCGTGCCGGGCGACGACGCCGTCCACCAGGGCCTCGATGTCTGCCTCCTGGGAGACGTCGGTGCGGACGTACTCCGCCCGCTCCCCCAGTTCGGCGGCCAGCGCCCTGCCCGGCTCGTCCTGGACGTCGGCGATCGCCACCCGCGCGCCCTCGGCGACGAACCGGCGGACGGTGGCCGCGCCGATGCCGCTGGAACCGCCGGTGACCACCACGACGCGGCCGTCGAAGCGGCCGGTCATGCGGCGTCCAGGGGCCAGCCGTCGGACAGCTCAGTGCGCATCTCCAGGTCGATGGCCTTGGTGGCGAAGCATGGCCGCTCGCCGGAGACGTCGATCGTGTCGTCGTACTGGCCCCAGCCGATCCGCGAGCTGTCCTCGCCGCGGCCGACGAACAGGAAGTACGACCGGATCCGCACCAGCCCGTCCTCGAGCCACGTCGTGTGCTCGTTGACGATGTAGTGCCGCTTCTGCGTGGTGTCCCGGGCGAACGCCCCGGTGTAGAACTCGGCGATCGCTTCCCGGCCGGCCACGACACCGAACGAGGTCGTCAGCGTGCCGTCCTCCCGGAACAGCGCCGCGGCCCGCTGGGGGTCGGGGTCGTCCTGGGTCTGCGCGTAGGTGTGCAGGAAGTTCCGGGCCTGCTCGATCTGCTCCAGGCGGCGCAGCCGCTGCCTGATCTCCTCGAGGTCGTCCTTGGTCATGCCTCTCCCTTCCTCGGTCACAGCGCGCGGGTCAGGGCCGGCCACAGCTCGGGGCCCTCGGCCAGCAGGCCGGCGCCGAGGACGCGGGCCCAGTGCAGCTCGCTGCCGGCCTCGTCCCGCCACGACCAGAGCCGGCGGGTGAGGTGGTGCAGCTTGTGCTCCTGGGTGAACCCGAGTGCCCCGTGCACCTGGTGGGCCAGCCGGGCGACCACCTCCACCGCCGTACCGGCGCGCACCTTGGCGGCCGCGGCGGCGAGCACCACGTCGTCGCCGCGGCCCAGCACCTGGACGGCGGCGTCGGTCAGCGCGGTCACGGCGGTGACCTCGCCGGCCATCTCGGCCAGCTCCATCTGGATGGCCTGGAACTTGCCCAGGGGCCGGCCGAACTGCTGCCGCTCGCCGGCGTACTGCACGGTCCAGGCCAGCACCTGCTCGAGCGCGGCGGCGAGCTGCACCGCGCGGGCCAGCGCGTAGCGGGCCTTCAGCTCCTCGACCTGCGCCGAGGTCAGCAGCGCGCCGGAGGCCGGGACGTCGTCGAGCACCAGCGAGCCGCGGGGCTCGCCGGCGAGGTTGACCGCGGACGTCGCCTCGATGGCCGACACGTCGGCGAGCGCCAGCACCGGCCCGGCCGCGCCGGCGGCGAGGACGGCGAGGCGCTTCGCGGCGCCGCTCCACGCGACGTCGGCGACGGTGCCGCTGAGGGTGAACCGGCCGGGGCCGTCGCCGTCGTCGGAGGCGTGCGCCGTGACCGCGGGGCCGAGCGCGAAGGTGAGCGGCTCGTCGACCGGCGGGAGATCCAGGTCGGCCGCCACGACCGCGGGGCCGGCGACGAGCAGCTGCTCGGCCACCGGCACCGCCGCGGCACCGGCCGCGAGGGTCCGCACGATGGCCACCGCATCGGCGAGCTCGCCGCCGGAGCCGCCGACCTCCTCGGGCAGCCCGACGCCGGTCAGCCCGGCATCGGCCAGGGCGCCCCAGAGGCCGTCGTCCCAGGGCCGTTCCGGCGCCAGGACGAACGGCGGGTAGCCGGAGAGGATGTCCCGGACGGTCCCGACCACGAGGTCCTGGTCGCTCATCGGAGGCCCAGTCCGCGCGCCACGATCCCGCGCAGGATCTCGTTGGTGCCGCCGCGCAGCGTGTAGCCCGGCGCGTGCAGCTGCGCCTCGGCGAGCGCTCTGCCCAGAGGATCGGGTGAGTCCAGCGACGGCGTCACGTCGACCACCTTCCGGATCTCCTCGATCACGTCCCCCTCGAACGTCGTCCCCACGTCCTTGACCAGCGCCGCCGGGATGTTCGGCAGCTCCCCCCGGTCGAGCGCCGCAGCGATCCGCAGCGACATCTGGCGCAGCGCCAGGAGGCGGGCCGAGATCCGACCCAGTGCGGCAACCGCCGCCGGGTCACCGCTGTCGGCAACTCGACGAGCGAACTCGGCGACAAGGGGATATGTCGACAGGAAGCGCTCCGGACCGGACCGCTCGAAGGCGAGTTCGGCGGTCACCTGGTGCCAGCCGTTGCCCTCTTCGCCGAGCAGCATGTCGCCGGGGACGACGACGTCGTCGAACACCACCTCGTTGAAGTGGTGGCCGCCGTCGAGGATGCGGATCGGGTTGATCGTGATGCCGGGCAGCGACAGGTCGACCAGCAGCTGAGACATGCCGGCGTGCCGGTCGGCCGTGTCCACCGGCGCGGTGCGCACCAGCACGATCCCGTAGTGCGAGTGGTGGGCGTTCGACGTCCAGACCTTCGCGCCGTTGACCACCCAGTCGCCGTCGGCGTTGCGCGTGGCCTTCGTGCGGATGGAGGCCAGGTCGGAGCCGGAGTCGGGCTCACTCATCCCGATGACGAAGAAGCAGTCACCGGAGGCGATGCGCGGCAGGATCTCCTGCCGCTGCTTCTCGGTGCCGAACTTCAGCAGGTTCGGGCCGGACTGGCGGTCGGCGATCCAGTGCGCGGCCACCGGCGCACCTGCGGCGAGCAACTCCTCGGTGACGGCGTAGCGCTCCATCGCCGAGCGCTCGTGCCCGCCGTACTGCTTCGGCCAGGTCATGCCGAGCCAGCCCCGCTCACCCAGCTTCTTGGAGAAGGCCGGGTCGACGCCGGACAGCCAGGTGTCGACGTGCGTGCTGAAGCTGCCAGCGGCGCGCTCGGCGGCCAGGAACTCCCGAACCTCCAGCCGCACGCGCTCGGCGGCCTCCGATCGTGGCGCGGGCGCCAGGGTCAACGAATTGCTGCTCATGTAGCGACTCCCACGTCGGTATGGCCGTGCGTCAGGTCGGTTGTACAGGTCGGCGTACCGGCCCTTCAGACCGCCCCACGCGTGACGTCGACATGGGTGAGCAGTACGCCGGCCCGCGTCTTGTACTTCTTGTTGACCGCGATGAGGACGGCGGTGAACGGTTCCAGCACCCGGGCCTGGCGCAGCGCACCGACGTCGACGCCCGGCCGGCCGGTGACGGCGGCGGCGAGCGCCACCACCCGGGCCCGCGCCGCCGCGTCGTCCCCGCAGACGAGGACGTCCTCGCCGGACAGGTCCTTGTCCAGGTCGGCGAGGCTGGGGGCCGACAGGTGGTGGAACGCTGCGGTGACCGAGCTGGCCGGCAGCAGCTTCGCGGCCTGCTCGGCGGCGCTGCCGTCGGTGACGGCGAGACCGTGCGGGCCCTGCGCGTCGAAGCCCAGCGGGTTGATGCAGGAGACGACGAGCCGGCCGGCGAGGACGTCGGCCAGAGCGGCGATGCTCTCCCCGCTCTCGTCCCACGGCGTCGCGAGCAGCACGATCTCGCCGGCCGCGGCCGCCTCCTCGTTGCCGGCGCCGTCGATCCGCGCCTCGCTGCCCGCCTCGGCCATCAGCCCGCGCAGGTCGTCGGCGGTCGTCCGCGCGCGCTCGGCGTCGCGGGACCCCACGACGACGGGGTGGCCGGCGCGGGCCAGCCGGAGGGCCAGGGCGCGGCCGAGGGCGCCCGTGCCGCCCAGGACGGAGATGGTGTCGCTCATGCGGAGGTGCCTCCAGAGGCCGGAAGATCGAGCACGGCCCCGTTGCGGACCGTCCAGGTGTCGCGCCCGTGCAGCAGGCCGAGCAGGTCGGCGCCGCCGCCGTCCACCGCCTCCTGCACCTGGACGCGGGCGAGGTCGTCGTAGGTCGGCCGGGCGACCTGCCGGAGCACGCCGAACACCGCGTTGTCCAGGCCCTGGTCGGACAGCCGGGAGAGCGCGAAGGCCAGCTCGAGATCGCTCGGGTCGTGCACCACGACGTCCTCGGGTGCGACCTCGGCGGTGGGGGCGACGCCGAGGCCGAAGCCCCGCCGCACGACCGCCCAGCGGCCGTCGGTGCCGAAGGTGATCGGCTGCCCGGGGGTCACCGTGATGACCCGGGACTCGGAGTCGTCCGGACGGCGCAGCACGTCGAAGGAGCCGTCGTTGAAGATCGGGCAGTCCTGGTAGATCTCCACCAGGCTGGCGCCCCGGTGCCGGGCGGCCGCCTCGAGCACCGCGGTGAGGCCCTTGCGGTCGGAGTCCATCGCCCGCCCGACGAACGTCGCCTCCGCTCCCAGGGCCAGCGACACCGGGTTGAACGGGTGGTCCAGCGAGCCCATCGGGGTCGACTTGGTGACCTTCCCGACCTCCGAGGTGGGCGAGTACTGGCCCTTGGTCAGCCCGTAGATGCGGTTGTTGAACAGCAGGATCGTCAGGTTCACGTTGCGCCGCAGGGCGTGGATCAGGTGGTTGCCGCCGATCGACAGCGCGTCGCCGTCCCCGGTCACGACGAACACCGACAGGTCCGGCCGAGCGGTGGCCAGGCCGGTGGCGATCGCCGGCGCCCGGCCGTGGATCGAGTGCATGCCGTAGGTGTCGAGGTAGTACGGGAAGCGCGACGAGCAGCCGATGCCGGAGATGAAGACGGTGTTCTCGCGCTTGATGTTCAGGGTCGGGACGAACGACCGGACGGCAGCCAGGACGGCGTAGTCGCCGCAGCCGGGGCACCAGCGGACCTCCTGATCGCTGGCGAAGTCCTTGGCCTTCTGCACGTCCTCGGCGGTGGGCACGCGGTCCAGCCCGCCGAGCACCGGCAGCCCCAGGTCGATCGTCGTCATGCCGGCACCTCGATCTTCTCGGTCACGTGAGAGGCGATGAGCTCGGCGAGTTCCTCAGCGCCGAACGGCATGCCGGCGACCTTGGTGATCGACGTGACCGGCACGCAGAACCGGCCTTGCAGCAGGAAGGCCAGCTGGCCGAGGTTCATCTCCGGGACGACGACCGTCCGGTAGCTGCGCAGCACGTCGGCGGTGTTCGCCGGCATCGGGTTCAGGTGGCGGAGGTGCGCCTGGGCCACCCTGTGCCCGGCCGCGCGCAGCCGGCGCACCGCCGCGCCGATCGGGCCGAAGGTCGACCCCCAGCCGAGCACCAGCACGTCGGCGTTCCCGTCCGTGTCCTCGACGGTCAGGTCGGGCACGTCGACGCCGTCGATCTTGGCCTGGCGCAGCCGCACCATCAGGTCGTGGTTCGCCGGGTCGTAGGAGATGTTGCCGGTTCCGTCGGCCTTCTCCAGCCCGCCGATCCGGTGCTCCAGCCCCGGCGTGCCCGGCACCGCCCACGGCCGGGCGAGGGTCTGCTCGTCGCGGGCGTAGGGCAGGAACGCGCCGTCCGGGCCGTTCGGGTCGGTGGTGAACGACACCGGGGTCTCCAGCAGGTCGGCCGCCTCCGGCAGCCGCCACGGCTCCGAGCCGTTTGCGATCGCGCCGTCGGAGAGCACCAGGACCGGGGTCCGGTAGGTGACGGCGATGCGGACGGCGTCGACCACGACGTCGAAGGCGTCCGACGGCGAGGACGGCGCGACGACCGGCAGCGGCGCCTCGCCGTTGCGGCCGAACATCGCCTGCAGCAGGTCCGACTGCTCGGTCTTGGTGGGCAACCCGGTCGACGGGCCACCGCGCTGCACGTCGATGACCAGCAGCGGCAGCTCGGTCATGACGGCGAGCCCGAGCGCCTCGCTCTTCAGCGAGATGCCGGGACCGGAGGTGGTGGTGACCCCCAGCGCGCCGCCGTAGGCGGCGCCCAGCGCCGAGCCGATCCCGGCGATCTCGTCCTCGGCCTGGAAGGTCGTCACGCCGAACCGCTTGAGCTTGGCGAGCTCGTGCAGGATGTCCGACGCCGGGGTGATCGGGTAGCTGCCGAGGAACACGGGCAGCCCGAACCGCCGGCCGGCCGCGACGATGCCGTAGGCCAGCGCGGTGTTGCCGGTGATCTGCCGGTAGGTGCCGTCGGGCAGCACGGCGGGCGCCACCTCGTAGGTGACCGCGAACGACTCGGTCGTCTCCCCGTAGGCGTGGCCGGTGCGGAAGGCCAGCACGTTGGCCTCGGCGATCTGCGGCTGGCGGGCGAACTTCTCGCGGAGCCAGCGCTCGGTGCCCTCGGTCGGGCGCGAGTACATCCACGCCAGCAGACCCAGCGCGAACATGTTCTTGCTGCGCTCGGCCTCCTTCTTGCCGATGCCCAGCGGGGCGAGCGCGGCCGTGGTGAGCGCGGTCATCTGCACGCGGTGCACCGTGTACGGGTCGAGCGAGCCGTCCTCGAGTGGGTCGGCGGCGTAGCCGACCTTCGCCAGGTTCCGCGGCGTGAACTCGTCGGTGTCCACGATCAGCACCCCACCGGCCGGCAGGTCGCGGACGTTGGCCCGCAGCGCCGCCGGGTTCATCGCCACCAGCACGTCGGGGCGGTCGCCCGGGGTGAGGATGTCGTAGTCGGCGAAGTGCAGCTGGAAGCTCGAGACCCCGGCGAGCGTCCCGTGCGGCGCCCGGATCTCGGCCGGGAAGCTCGGGAAGGTCGCCAGGTCGTTGCCGAACGCGGCGGCCTCAGCGGTGAACCGGTCGCCGGTCAGCTGCATGCCGTCCCCGGAGTCACCGGCGAACCGGATCACCACGCGCCCGCGCTGCTCGACGGTGCGTTCGACCACGGGGCCTCCCAGCGTCAGGGGCGCCAGGTCAGCGTCCCGATCCATGCGCATGTTATGCCGGAATACTCCGGCCGGTCAACCAGCCCGCCGGATGCAGCGGAAGCCGGGATTCGGGGTGGAGATCTCGGCTCCTTAGCAGCCGATGTCGGAGAGGCCCATGTCGTCGACGAGGACGATGACGACGTTCGGGGCGCACTCCGGGTGCGTCGGCCGCTCCGGCCCCCACGGCTCCGACTCGGCGAACGCAGTCATGGAGCACTCCGATCGGCGACCGGCATCAGGACATGGGCATCGTTGTCAGTGTTCGAGCGACTGATCAATCGGCAGCAGTACCTGCGGCCACCAGCACCTCGACCAGGGCGGCCGCGGCGACCACCACCACAGCGATCGTCAGGGCGGCCGCTCTGCGGGGGGCCCGCACGTCGGCCCCCTCCTCGACGGCGCGGAGCACCTGCAGGTAGCGCCGGGGAGCGACGGCTCCTCCGACGGCGAGCGAGAGCCCGACCAGTGCCGCAGCCAGCAGAGCGGGAACCCGTCGGTGCTCGACCGCCGCCGCGTGCGCGAGCAGTCCCGCGACCGCCAGGAAGCTGACCGCCGTACGCTGCCAGGCCAGCTTCGTCCGCTCAGGTTGCGTCTCGGCGCGCACGCCGACGGACACCTCCTGGTTCATCGGCCCATCTCACCGAGCAGGAACAGCACTCCCACGACGACGGCGAGGACGACGACCACGGAGACGATCGCGAGCAGCAGCCGGCCGGCCGGCAACGGGACGTCCTCAGCGATCGCCCGCTCGTTGAGGCCGTACTTCCGGTAGCCGCCCACGGCCATGGCGATCGCCAGCATGACCATCCCGAACGCGATGACCGTCGCTCCTCCGGGGACACCCACCTCCGGCACGAACTGGACGACGGCCAGTGCGCCGACCACAAGGGCCAGGGCGGTCCGGATCCAGGCGAGCAGGGTGCGCTCGTTCGCCAGCGAGAAGCGGTAGTCCGGATGGGGGCTCCGCGCCGGCGCCGCGTGTGCGATGCTCCCGGCATCCTGCGGACGGGTCATGGCACCTCGACCTGCGCGACAGCCTCGTCCCAGCCGGCCCCGGCAGCGAGCAGCTTCCGGTACCGCATCATCGGCCTGACGGCGCCGAAGCCGACCACCGACTGCAGCAGACCGTCCGCGCCGGTCACCGCCACGAACTCGCCGTCCAGGTCGCCGTGCACCACGCGGAGCTCGTCCTGCGGCCGCACCCTGCCGGTGACCTGCAGCCGGCCGCCGAGCTGCTCGGTCCACACGTAGGGGACGGCGTCGTGCACTGTCGGCGTCCCGGTGACGTTGGCGGCGACGACACCGGCGGTCTCGACGGCGTTCGTCCAGTGCTCGACGCGGACGTCCTCGCCGTACCTGGGGTGGCGCCACCGGGCGACGTCCCCGACGGCGCGCACGCCGACGGCACCCACGGCGGCGAGCTGCTCGTCGCAGACCACGCCGTCGCGCAGGTCCAGCCCGGAGTCGACCAGCCAGGAGGTCTCCGGCACGGTGCCGAGCCCGAGGACGACGACGTCCGCCGACACCCGCTCACCGTCGGTCAGCCGCACGGCCTCGACCCGGTCGGCGCCCTCGATGGCCGCCACCCCGGCCCCCATGCGCAGGTCGATGCCCGCGGCGGCGTGGCGGCGCGTGAATGCGGCGCCGATCTCCGGCCCGAGCCCGCGGACCATCAGCGTCGGCAGCGGCTCGACGACGGTGACCCGCAGCCCGCGCGCGTGCAACGTCCAGGCGACCTCCGCGCCGATGAACCCTCCGCCCACCACGACGACGCGGGCACCCTCAGCGCAGGCCGCCCGGATGGCGTCGGCGTCGGCGGCGCTGCGCAGTGCGCACACGCCGGGCCGCGGCTCGAGCCCCGGCACCGTGCGCGGGGTGGATCCGGTGGCGACGACCAGCTCGTCGAACGGCTCCTGCCCGCCACCGTGCAGCGCGACGCGGCGGGCGTCCAGGTCGAGGTCGGTGGCCCGGCCGTGCACCAGCCGGACGCCGAGGCCGATGAGCTCGTCGGCCGCGACCAGCGGCGGCGCCGCGACGGTGGGGTCCCCGAGGAACGCCTTGGACAGCGGCGGCCGGTCGGCGGCGAGGCCGTCGGCGCTGCCGGGCTCGTCGCCGATCAGGACGATCTCCGCAGTGCTCCCCTTCCGGCGCAGGCCCTGGACGGTGCGGATGCCGGCCAGCGACGCCCCCACCACGACGATGCGCACCGCGCCACCTCCGGACGGCCGCGTGTGGCCGGTTGACAACGCAAAACCAGGATAAGCATTATCACACCACAGACCGATCGAGGAGAGTCCATGAGCGATCAGAGCGCGCCCGAGCAGTCCGACCTTCTCGTCGAGGAGCGTGGCCGGGTCCTAGTGCTGACCATGAACCGGCCCGACGCGAGGAACGCCATGTCGACGGCGATGGCGCACCAGATCGCCGAGGCGCTCGAGACGTTCGACTCCCGCGCCGACCTGAGCGTCGCGGTGATCACCGGGGCCGGCGGAACGTTCTGCGCGGGCATGGACCTCAAGGGCTTCGCCCGCGGCGAGCGTCCCGTCGTCGAGGGGCGCGGGTTCGCCGGGCTCGTGCAGCGGCCGCCCCGCAAGCCGCTGATCGCCGCGGTCGAGGGGTTCGCGCTGGCCGGCGGCTTCGAGATCGTGCTGTCCTGCGACCTCGTGGTCGCGTCGGACGCGGCGAAGTTCGGCCTGCCCGAGGTCAAGCGCGGCCTGACCGCGGCGGCCGGCGGCCTGCTGCGGCTGCAGCACCGCATCCCGTACCACCTGGCGATGGAGCTGGTCCTGACCGGGCGCATGTGGCCGGCGACCGAGGCCGCCGACGCCCACCTGGTCAGCCGACTCACCGAGGCCGGCGGCGCGCTGGCCGGTGCGCTGGAGCTGGCCGACGAGATCGCGGCCAACGCCCCGCTCGCGCTCGCGGCGTCCAAGCAGGTGCTCGTCCGCTCGGTCGACTGGCCGCTGGAGGAGAAGTTCGACCGCCAGCAGGAGTTCGTCGACCCGATCCGCAACTCCGCCGACGCCAAGGAGGGTGCCCTCGCGTTCGTCGAGAAGCGCACCCCCAACTGGACGGGTAGCTGACCGACCCCGACCGCGCCGAAAGAGCGCCGACCACACGCGGCAGCGTGGGGTCGGCGCCCTCGTCGTGCGGTCGGCGACCGCGGGTCAGGCGGCGAGGCGACCGATCGGCACCGACTCGCCGCCCTCGGGCTGGACGAAGTCGATCCGCACCGGGGCGTCCCTCCTCAGTGCGGCGCCGTCGGTGTCCGGGAACTGCAGGGTCAGCCAGGGCCCTTCCTCGGTCTCCACGATCGCGATGACCGTGTCGACGGCGGGCTTGTCGTCCTTCGCGCGGCCTGGCTTCACCGTCCAGCTGACGATCCGCCCGCGACCGGCCGCGGGGCGCCACTCCAGGTCGTCGGCCTGGGTGGCCGAGCAGACCAGCGCCGCCGGTTCGGACCACTCGCCGCTGCTGGGCGAGAAACGCAACAGCAGCTCCCCGCGGGCGGCGGCGTCGAAGAACGGCGCCGAGAAGTCGTCGCGGACGAGGGGGTGCAGGCTCATGGCGCTCACTTCTTCGCGTGCGGGCTGACGATCAGCGTGGAGTGGAAGTCGAGGACCCCGCCGTTGCCGCTCACCATGATGAGGTCGCGGCGGTCGACCTGGCGGTCACCGCCCTGGCCGCGGGCCTGGATGACGGCCTCGGAGAGCGGCGTCATGCCCCACATGTAGTGCGACGACAGCTCGCCGCCGCCGGTGTTCGTCGGGTGGCTCCCGCCGGGACCGAGCGCACCGCTGGCGACGAACGCACCCCCCTCGCCCTTGGCGCAGAAGCCGTAGTCCTCGAGCGTGATCATGGTCGTGTAGGTGAAGCAGTCGTAGATCTGGCGGACGTCGATCTCGTCGACCTTCACCCCGGCCATGGCCAGCGCGTCGGGGCCCGACTTCGCCGCCCCGGTGACCAGGCCGAACTCGCTGCCCCGCCGGTTGACGTAGCCCGGGTGCGCCTGACCCCAGCCCCAGACGTGCACCGGCGGCTGGCGCAGCGTCGCCGCCCGCTCCGCGCTGGTCACGATGATCGCGATCGCGCCGTTGCTGACCAGGCAGCAGTCGAGCAGCCGCAGCGGTTCGGCGATCATCCGCGAGGTCTGGTGGTCCTCGAGCGTGATCGGTTCGCGCATCTGCGCCTGCGGATTCATCCCCGCCCACTGGCGCGCGGCGACCGCGACCGCGCCGAGCTGCTCGCTCGTCGTCCCGAACGTCTCCATGTGCCGGCGCGCAGCGACGGCGTACCGCTCCGGCGCCGCGCGCAGTCCGGCTGCCGGCGCGAGTGCGCTCACCCCCACCATGGGCCGGGGCTGGCCGGCGTAAGCGGCGCCCGCGCTCCTGCCCTCGGTGAGCGGGGCGTCGGCGTAGACGCAGGCGACGGCGTCGGCCATGCCGGCGGCGATCGCCATCGACGCGTACTGCACCATCTGCCCGGCCGACGAGCCGAAGCCCTGGAGGCCGGCCAGCAGCCGGGTGTTGCGCATCTGCAGTGCCGACTGCAGCCGCAGGTCGGTGTCGTTCTTCACGCCGGGGTTGACCAGCAGGCCGTCGATGTCGGCCAGGAGCAGGCCGGCGTCGGCCGCGGCGAGCTGGATCGCCTCGACCGCGAACTGGGTCGCGGTCTTCCCGTACACCCGGCCCAGCTCGGTCATGCCGAGGCCGACGATGGCCGAGCTCGGGCTGAATTCGGACGTCATGCCTGCGTCTCCTCACGCCGGGGCAGCGTGACGGTCACCGTGCCCGGGCCGACCGTCACGCCCTTCGAGTTCTCGCACCGGACGGCCACGTCGACGACGCCTATACCGTCCTCGACGCGGGTGTCCGTGACCTCGCCGAGCACCCGCATGGTGTCGCCGACGACGTTGAACGACTTCATCCGGAAGTCGCGGATGCTGCGAATCGTCCCCGACAGGCCCATCCAGTCGCGGACGCACCGCTCCCACGAGCTCATCAGGAACGAGGTGTTGGCGTACATCTCCGGTGCGCCGGTCTTCTGCGCGTATTCGGAGTTGTGGTGGATCGAGTTGAAATCCCGGTTCTGACCTGCGGCCATCACCAGCCGGTAGACGGTCAAGGGGTACTCGACGACCGGCAGCTGCTCACCGACGGCGACGTCCTCGAAGAACCGGCCGGCAAGAACGGTGGTCACGACTTCTCCTTCGGGACGTAGGCGTAGGTGCCGATCCGGACCCGGGCGACGACCTCGCCGGTCTCGGTGACGACCTCGCTCTCCCACTTCATGAATGCGCCGCGCCCGACGCCGGTCTCCTTGGGCGTGCAGGAGAGCAGCTTCCGGCCGCGGCGGCCCAGCCGCTCCCCCGCGACCACCGGGCGGTAGAAGTCGACGTCGATCTCCGTGCCGAAGAAGCCCGTCGTCTTCGGCCCGAGGCCCATGTCAGGGTTGTTGATCGCGCTGCGCACCGGCTGGGCGTCGCGGTCGGCGCTGTCGAACAGCGTCTCCCCCGGCCGCCAGGCCACCGGGAGGGTCCACGGCATGAACCCGGTGTAGGGCATCGTGACGTCGGCGAAGCCGGCGGCGCGGGCTACCTCCGGGTCGGTGTGCAGGGCGCAGTCGAACTCCAGCGGCTCGAGGTAGCGGCGGATCGCGCCGCGCTCGACAGCGTCGCCGCCCCAGACGACGTCGCCGTCGCTGAAGTCGCGGCCGACGGCGTCGATGACCGGCTGCCACTCCTGCTGCCAGGCCGTCCCGGTCGGTGCGGTGGTCACGTGAGGACGCCTCCGTCGGTCAGGGCGCGGATCCGGTCCTCGGGGTAGCCGAGGACGTCGCGCAGGACGGTCTCGTTGTCCCGGCCCAGGGTCGGCGCCGGACCGCTGGGACGCCCGGGCGTCTCCGACAGCAGGTACCGCGGGCCCTCGACCCAGGCGGTGCCGTGCCGGGGATCGTCCATCGCCACCAGGTGTCCCCGGTGCGCCAGCTGGGGGTCGGCGCAGACATCGGCGCTGGACGACGAGCGGTGCGCGGGCACGCCGACGGCCTGCAGCGCCTCCTCGGCCGCGGCCGCTGTGCGGCCCGCCGTCCACGCGGCGATCGCGCGATCCAGCTCGTCGGCCGCGGCGCGCCGTCCCTCGGCGGTGGCGAGGTCCGCGCGCTCGGCCAGGTCGGGCCGGCCGATGGCCGGGGCCAGCCGGCGCCAGTCCTCGTCGGTGCGGGCGACGACGGCGACGAACCGCTCGGCGCCGTCCTCGGCCTGCGACGGGTAGACCCCGTGCGGGGCCAGCGCCTCGTCCTCGTTGCCGCGCCGGTGCGCGATCGTGCCGTCCAGTCCGAAGTGCGCCACCTGCGGTGACAGGAAGAAGATGCCGGCCTCGACCTGGGCCACGTCGATGTAGCGGCCCTGGCCCGTGCGACGGCAGTTCTCGATCGCGGCCAGCAGCGCGACCAGCGCGACCCGCGGCCCCACGTAGTCGGTGTACGGGCCGAACGGGCCCCAGGGCAGACCGTCGGCGTCCCCGACGAGGTCCTGGAAACCGGACAGCGAGGAGCCGACGTTGCCGAAGCCGGCCAGCTTCGTCCAGGGACCGGTCTGCCCGGCGATCGACGTGCTCAGCATGATCAGCGACGGCTTGGCCGCCGACAGCGTGCCGTAGTCGAGACCCCAACGGGCCAGCTGGCCGGGCGAGAACGACTCGACGACGACGTCGGCCCAGGCGACCAGGTCGCGGACGACGGCCTGCCCGTCGGCGGACTTCAGGTCGAGGGTCATGCCGAGCTTGCCGGCGTTGCAGTTGCCGAAGAGCGCCGAGTTCTCCTTGTCCTGCACCCCGCCGTAGAACGGCTGCATCAGCCGCGCCGTCTCCACCCGGGTGCCGGACTCGACCCGGACCACCTGCGCCCCGAAGTCGGCGAGCGTCCGGCCGATCAGCGGGCCGGCGACGACCCAGGACAGGTCGAGCACCTTCAGTCCGTCGAGGGCGCCGGTCATCGGGACGCTCCGACCGATGCGCCCAGCCAGTCGCCGACGACCTCGTCGGTGTGCTCGCCCACCCGCGGTGCGCGCCGCCGGACCTCGGGCATGCCGTCGCCGCTGATCTGCGCCATCCGGCCGGGGATGCGCACGAGGGTGCCGTCGATGTCGACCGTCGCCCAGAAGCCGCGCTCCTGCAGGTGGTCGGACGCGGCGATGTCGCCGGTGTCGAAGATGGCCATGCACAGCAGCCGCCGCTGCAGCGCCGCCTCGAGCACCTCGGCCTTCGTCCTCGTGCGCAGGAACGCCCGGACGGCGGCGCGCGCCTCGTCCAGGTCGTCGGCGGTCAGTTCGCCGGACACCATGCGCTGGGGCAGCACGCGCCAGTCCCAGGCGGCGATGCGCTCGTCGACCGCTCCCTCGTCGCGCAGCCAGCCGAAGAGGCAGTTGGTGAAGCCGCCCGCGGCCGGGCCCATCGACAGGTGCAGCTCGACCATGCCGTCGGCGCACTGCCACTTCTTGAGCCGGATCGGCGTCGCCGCCCCGCTGCCGCTCTGGTCGGTGCGCCCGGCGACCGGCTGCTGGTGCCACTCGGGGTGCTCGTCGCCGACGACGGCCGCGAGGTTGCGCGCCAAGGTCGCCACGCCGACGCTGGCCTGCGCCGATACGTCGACGACCTGCCCGCGGCCGGTGGTGCCACGCGCCAGCACCGCCATCAGGCTGCCGGCCGCGGCGTCGGCGGCCGCGTGCAGGAACGCCTGCGGCACGCTGATCCGCAGCGGCGTCCCGTCCTCGCCCCGGTGCGGGTCGAGCGGTCCACCGGCGGCCCAGACGACCAGGTCGCTGTCGGCGTACGAGGCCTTCGGGCCGGACCAGCCGAATGCGCTGACGTGCGCGTACACCAGCTCCGGCGAGGCCGCCCGCAGCGTGTCGGGGTCCAGTCCTCGCTCGCGCAGCCAGGCCGCGGGCAGCGACGTGACGACGACGTCCGCCCGGGCCGCGAGGTCACGCACCAGTGCGATACCGGCCTCGTCGTCCAGGTCCACCGCCAGGCCGCGCTTGTTGGCCGCGAACGTCTCCCAGTACAGCGAGGTGCCCGACGCCGCGACCGGCGGCACGGCGCGCGCCGGCGAGCCGCCCAGCGGCTCGACCTGCACGACGTCGGCCCCGAGGTCGGCGAGCATCCGTCCGCAGAGCAGGCCCCGCTCGTCCGTGAGGTCCAGGACGCGCAGGTGCTCAAGCATCGGAGGTCGCAGCCTCCAGGATCGCGATGGCCTGCTCCGGGCAGTTCTCGGCGGCCTCCTGGGCCTGGCCCAGCAGGCCCTCGGGGATCTCCCAGGTCTGCCCCGACTGGGCGACGAAGCCCTCCTCGTCGTCGGAGAGCAGGTCGGGGGCCACCGTGTAGCACCGGCCGTGGCCCATGCACTTGGCCGAGTCGATCGAGATCAGCACCGTCAGACGTCCCATTCCAGTGGCAGGGTGGGCATGGTCAGCTGCCCGCCCCGTTCGGTCAGTTGTGCACCCGGCGCGATGCGGTAGTGCGGGATCCGCTCGTGCCATTCCTGCAGGACGACGATCAGCTCCAGCCGCGCGAGGTGCATGCCGAGGCAGCGGTGCGGGCCGGCGCCGAACGCCAGGTGCTGGTTGACGCCCTTGCGACCGGGGACGAACCGGTCGGGCTCGGGGAACTTGCGCGGGTCGCGGTTGGCCTGGGCGATGCCCAGCCACATCACGTCGCCCTTCTCCAGGGGCAGACCGTGGAAGTCCTCCGCCTCCTGCACCTCGCGGCCGGCCTGGAAGACCAGGGGGTACATGCGGATGAACTCCTCGACGGCCGCGGGCACGGTGCTCGGGTCGTCGATGATCAGCTGCCGGTCCTGGTCGTGCTGGGCCAGGTGGGTGTAGATGTAGCCCAGCGCGCTCCGCGTGGTGTCCAGACCCGCCAGCATCAGCGTCATCATGATCACGAGGATGTCGTCCTGGGACAGCGGGACGTCGTCGATCCGCGCCTCCACGAGCCGCGAGACCATGTCCTCCTTGGGGTCCTTCGGGTTCTTCCGGCGGTCGTCCACCGCCTGCCCGAAGTACTCCATGATGTTCGCCTTGGCCTTCGCCGCCGCCTCCTTGTCGCCGCCGAAGAAGCTGGCGAACAGCGCCTCCGACCACGGTAGGAAGAACTCGCCGTCGCTGACCGGCAGCCCCAGCAGGTCCAGGAACATGTCGGTCGGGTACCGGATGGCGAACTCGGCGACGAAGTCGCAGGACCCCTTGGGCTTCAGCTCCTCGATCAGCTCGATGCACCGCTGGTGGGCCAGAGGCTCCATGCGGCGCACCGCGGCCGGCGCGAAGAACTGGTTGAGGATCCGGCGCAGCTTCACGTGCTCCTGGCCGTTGAGGTCCTGCGGCAGCAGCGGGATGCCGGGCTCGGGGTTCAGCGCGCTGCGGGCGTGCGTCGTCCAGACGTCGTGCTTCTGGAACCCCTCGAGCACGTCCTCGTAGCGCTGGAGCATCCAGAAGCCACGCGGGCGGGTGTCGTTGAAGGAGAACCGGGTGGCCTCCCGGTCGGCATCCAGGAGCGCGTAGTGCTCGTAGAGGCCGGTGTCGGTGCCGTACTCGGTGTGGCTGACGGGGCAGCCGCGCATGGTCTCGCTCATCGAATCCCTCTCACTGTCCGCCGGCCGACAGTGACGGGAGCCAGGTGGCGATCTCCGGGAAGAAGATCAACACCACGGTCACGATCACCGCCATCGGCATGAACCACCAGACGGAGTTGAACACGTCGTTCAGGGTGATCTTCTGGCCCTGGTTGACCTCGGGTTCCCGGCAGATCTGGTGGATGATGAAGGCCAGGATGCCGACCGGCGGGCTCAGGATCGCCAGCTCGCCCATGAAGACGGCGAACACGCCGTACCAGAGCAGCGAGATGTCCAGCGACGTCAGCGTCGGCATGAGCACCGGGATCGTCAGGACCATCATCGGCAGCGGCTCCATGAAGGTGCCGAGGAGGATGTAGACCACCGTCATCGCCAGCAGGAACGTGACCCGGTTGAGGTGCATGTTCTCGACCAGGTCGGCGAAGCCGGTGCTGATGCCGGTCAGGGTGAACATCGACGACAGCGCCTGGACGCCGACCAGCATGAAGAAGATCGAGCCGACGCTCGCGACGGCGGCGATCGAGGCGTCCGAGATCGCCCGGAACGGGTGGTTGCCCCACTTCCAGATCACCGTGATGAGGATCGAGACGACGGCGGCAGCGGCGCCGGCCTCCGTGGCCGTGAAGGTCCCGGAGAACATCCCGTAGACGATGACGGCGATGATGATCGGCACCGGCCAGACGTTGGCGAGGCTCTTGATCCGGCCGCTCCACGACGGCGCCTCCTGCTCGTCGGCGGCGGCGACGGGCCGTGCCTTCGCCCACCGCTTGGCGAAGATCACGATCATCACGGTGAACAGCGCCGACACCAGCAGACCGGGGCCGACACCCGCGAGCAGCTGCGGCCCGATCGGCACCTCGGTGATGCCGGCGTAGATGACCAGCATGATGCTCGGCGGGATCAACTGGCCGGGCAGTCCGGCGACGACGACCGACCCGATGGCCAGTCGCTTGTCGTAGCCGGCCTTCAGCATCTCGGGGATGCCGATCCGCGCCAGGGCGTAGGTGGTGCCGACCGTCGAGCCGCTGACCGAGGCCAGCCCCGCACCGGCGATGTTCGTGCCGACGGCGAGGCCGCCGGGCAGCCAGCTCAGCCACTGCCGGCCGGCCGCGTAGAGGCTCTCCGTCAGCCCGGCCTTCCAGAGCAGCAGCCCCATGAGGATGAACATGGGCACGACGCTGAGCGTCCAGTTGGCGATCTGCTGGTACGGCATCGTCGTCATGGTGCTCGCGACCAGCGGCCACCCGCGGAGGGCGTACATGCCCAGGAGGCCGGGCACGATCATCGCGACCGCCACCGGCAGCCGAAGGAAGATCAGCGCCAGCATCAGGATGCAGGCGGCCGAGCCGAGCGCCTCCGGGACGAGCGGCAGGAACAGCGTGATGGTGGAGCCGACGACGATCACGAGGGTGATCGCCAGGACGATCCAGGAGCGGGCGCCGTCTCGCTGCGGCTCCTGCTCCTCGACCCCGATGCCGGCGGTCGCCGCCGGCGGGAGGGTGGTGTCGGTGGTGGTCACTTCTTCTCCATCTCGACGTCGTGGATCTCCTCCAGCAGGAGCACGTCGTCGATGTCGCCGACGACCTGGCCCTCCTCGGGATGGGTGAAGGAACGGAAGGCGGCCCAGGCGAACTGGAAGGTCAGGACACCGAAGGCCAGTGGCGGCAGGAAGTACGTCGGCCAGGAGATGAGGTCACTCACGCCGGCGGTACGGGTGGTCTGGTAGGCGTGCACGGCCTCCGGCCAGCCGTACCAGGCGAAGCCGGCGCTGGTCACGGCGCAGAGGAAGAACATCAGCGCGAGGACGTAGGGCTTCACGACCTTCGGCAGCCGCTCGTAGATGAGGTCGGCGGCGATGTGCTGGTTGCGGTACTGGGCCGCGATGAAGCCGAGGAAGGCGACGAACGGCAGGTACCAGTACTGGACGAGCTCGAGCGTGTTCGGCAGTGGGTGCTTGGCGAACGTACGCATCAGGGCGTTGAGGGTGATGTGGACCATCATCACGAACGTGACGATGACGGCCGGGACCTCGATGAAGAGCTCGACGACGGAGCGTCGTCTGGGTGCCGCAGAGCTTGCAGTGCTCACGTCCGCCTCCGCAGGGCCGGATCAGGGGGGTAGGGGGCGGGCCGGCCGCGGCGGGAGCACCGCGGCCGGCCCCGCGTGGATCAGGACGGGCGGTGCTTGGAGAAGACGTCCTCGATGAGCTTCTTCGCCCACGCGTCGGCGGTCAGCTTCGAGGGGTCGTACGAGGTGTCGAACTTGTCGTAGGTGACCGAGTCCGAGTAGCCGAGATCCTGGACCTTCTTCTGCCATTCCTTGGCCGCCTTCTGCGAGGCGTCGACCAGCTTGTCGCCGTCCAGGGCAGTGGTCTTGCGCAGCTCCGCCAGCAGCTTCTTGTTGGCGTCCTGCAGGGCCTTCTCCGCGCCGGCGTCGAACGTCTGGACGCTGCCGCCCGCCTCGTGCGCCTTCTTCACGGCGTCGGCGGTGTTCGGCCAGATCTTCTTGTCGACGTTGACGCCCATGAAGACGTCGATCTTGTCGAAGAACAACTGCTGGGCGACCAGCGGCAGCGAGTCCCACGTCGTCTTGCTCATGGCCATGGCACCGGGCGCGAGCGCGAAGCCGGCCTCCGGGTCGATGACGATGTGCGGCGCAGCCGGGATGAAGCCGCCCAGCACGCCGACGGTCAGGCTGGACACCGAGCAGTCAACGGCGCCGCGCTGGAGGCTCTCGAAGAGTTCGGTGTAGGGCACCGACGCCGCAGCGGCGCCGAGAGCCTCGATCTCCGCCGACTGGGCGGTGCCGCCGACAGCCACCTGGGCGCCCTTGATCGCCGACGTGCTGTTCCTCGGCTTGCCGCAGAGGAACGCGTTGACGCCGGAGTTGTAGATCGGCACGAGCACGTGCATGCCGTGGTCCTCGAACTCCTTCGTGATCTCCGGAGTGTTGAACGCGACCTCGTTCGGCCAGGCGTTGGACTGCAGCGTGCCGACGACGGCGCTCTGGTCGGAGATGAACCCGGCGTTGATCAGCGCATTGCTGGCCGGGTAGTCGGAGGGCTCGTAGATCGGCAGGACCTGGCCGAGGTCGAGGCGGCCGTCGTTGAGCGCGTTGTCGATCTCGGCGGGCGGCGCGACGGCGTTCGAGTAGGCGATGTTGAACTTGATCTTGCCGTCGGACCACTCGGTGACGGCCTTGAGATAGGCCTCGACGTTGGCGCCGGTGACCGATCCCTGAGGCGACGGGCTCTGGGTGTTGAGCGTGATCGGGTCGACGTCCTTGAACGCGGCCTTGTACTCGTCCTTGGAGGCGCCCAGTGCGACACCGTCGCCCGACCCGGAAGCAGCACCCCCGCTCGCACCCTTCTCCGCGCAGCTGGACAGCGCCAGCGCGGCCACCAGGCCGAGCGCCACGGTGCCGACGCGAGCCTTCCGATTGTGCAGTGTCACCACGAGTTACTCCGGTCACTCAGCTCGTCGCGCCGGGCCGACGAGGCGTGTTGGCAAGGCCGTGACTCCGGTCACGAACATGGGAATCATGAACCTAGATTGGGACTTAGGTCAAGGGTTCCATGCGCATAGATTACGCATCTTTCCAACGGCCCTCCCGAGTGCCGGTTCGACCGACCTCAGGACCGCCATTCGACGAGCGCGTCCAGGGCTTCCACGGTCGCTCCCGACACCCGGAGCGGGTTCACCTCGAGGGACTCCAGGTGCGGTTCGAGCTCTTGCCCGAGCCGCCCGACGGACACGATGACCTCGGCCAGCCGGTCCAGGTCGGCCGGCGGTCGCCCGCGGACGCCGCGGAGCAGGGCTGCGCCGCGGAGTCGCTGGAGCATGTGCCGCGCCTGGTCCGGCGACACGGGGAGCGGGGCCAGGGCGACGTCGTCGAGCACCTCCACCAGGACCCCACCCAGCGCCACGGCGAGCATGAGCCCCCAGTCGGGGTCCCGGCTCACGCCGACGAGGAGCTCGACCCCGCCGTCCCGCATCGGGGACACCAGGACGCCGTCCAGGCGCGCGCCACCGGCTGCAGGTGACCGTCCGGCGTCGAGGATCTCCTCGTAGACGCGCGCGGCGTCCTGGGCACCCACGCCGAGCCGCACGCAGCCCAGGTCGGTCTTGTGCGCGATGTCCGCCGACACGATCTTCATGGCCACCGGGCAGCCGAACTCCGCGGCCGCCCGCGCCGCCTCCTCCGGGGAGTGGACGTGCCGGGCCGGCACCACCGGGACGCCCGCGGCCTCGACGAGGTTCCTGGCGTCGACCTCGGAGCACGGCCGGCGGTCGACGTCGCGGACGGGGACCACGGCACCGTCGTCGGGCACCGCCCGGGCCCGCCGCTGCGACCAGTCGGCGACCCGCGCGAGCGCGTCCACGCCCAGCCGCAGCCCCGGGACCACGTGCGGCACTCCCCCGGTCTCCAGGACCGCCCGCGCATCGGCGCCGACCGGCTGGGTCACCTGCGTCAGGTAGATGCCGGGCACCGGCGCCTCGGCCATGCCCTGGCCGATCGCGTCGACGTACTTCTGCCCGTAGAAGGGCCCGGGGTCGCCGCGCCACGGCAGGCTGTTGATCGCGACGACGACGCCGATCCCGGGGTCGTTCCCGACCGCGGCGATCGACCGCGGCCAGATCGTCGGGTCGATGATCGCCGCGCCGGTGATGTCGAGCGGGTTGTGCACGTGCCCGAAGGCCGGCAGCACGTCGATCAGTTCCTTCTCGGTCTCCGCCGACAGCTCCGCGAGCACGGCTCCGGCGTCCTGCGCGAGGTCCGCGACGATGTCGCAGGCGCCGCCCGAGATGGACACGACCCCGATGCCCGGCCGCTCCAGCGGGCCGGTGTGTGCGGCGACGCCGGCGGTCACCAGCATGTCCTCGACGGTGTCCACCCGGATCACGCCGAGCCGCTCGAACACCGCATCGACGACCCGGTTGTCGCCGACGAGCGCGCCGGTGTGCGAGGCGGCCGTCTTCGCGGCCAGCTCGCTCTTGCCCGCCTTGAGGACGACGATCGCCTTGCCGGCCGCCGCGGCCCGCCGGGCCGCCGCCTCGAAGACGCGCGGCTCGCGGATCGCCTCCATGAACACGGCGATCGAGTCGGTCTGCGGGTCGTCGACCAGGAAGTCGATCAGATGACCCACGGTCACCATGGCCTCGTTGCCCACCGTGATGATGTGCGAGAGCCCGACCGCGGCCAGCTCGGCGAAGTCCTTCATGGCGCCGCAGCTGGCCCCGCTCTGCGAGATCAGCCCGACCCGCCCGGCGCGGGACGGCGGTGCGGCCAGGGCGATGGCGGGTACCCCGGCGGCGACGTTGACGAAGCCCAGCACGTTCGGCCCGAGGACGACGATGCCGAGCTCCTCGGCCAGCGCCACGAGCTCCCGCTGCCGGGCGCGGCCCTCCTCCCCCGCCTCGGCGAAGCCGGAGCTCAGCACC
Organism: Blastococcus sp. OS1-29; assembly: GCF_057628075.1. NCBI lineage: Bacteria > Bacillati > Actinomycetota > Actinomycetes > Geodermatophilales > Geodermatophilaceae > Blastococcus > Blastococcus sp. OS1-29. The sequence continues at coordinate 258,589 of NZ_JBXXJK010000008.1, read as the reverse complement.
ATGGCGCCGCGCGCACCCGCAGCGGCGGCGTCCCGCAGCGCGTCCGGCGCGGCGGCGGCGGGGACCATCACGAACACCAGGTCGACCGGCCGGCCGATGGCCACGCAGCTCGGGTGGGTGGACCGGCCGTGCACGCTCGCGCTGCGCGGGTTGACCAGGTAGGTGTTCTCGGCGTGCCCGGCCTCGGTGAGGTTGCGGTGGATCAACGCGGAGAACGTCGACTTGTCGCTCGCCCCGATCAGGGCGAACGAGCGCGGCGTGAAGAACGCGGTCAGCCGGGCAGGGGTCAACATCGGAGGCTCTCCTCGGGCTGGGTGCGCGGTCAGGGGGTGACGGCGATGGACTGCGTCTCGAGGAAGGCCCGGAAGCCCTCGGGCCCCATCTCACGGCCGACCCCGGACTCCTTGAACCCGCCGAACGGGGTGCCGTACGCCTGCGGCCGGCCGTTGATGCTGACCATGCCCGTGCGGATCCGGCGGGCGACGCCGACGGCGCGCTCCTCGTCGCCGCTCCACACCGAGCCGGACAGTCCGTATCGGGAGTCGTTGGCGATCGCCACGGCCTCGCGGTCGTCGTCGTAGTCGATGACCGCGACCACCGGGCCGAAGATCTCCTCCTGCGCGACCCGCATCGAGTTCTGCACGTCGACCAGCAGGGTCGGCGGGACGAACCAGCCGCCGGCCAGGTCGTCGGGCAGCTGCAGCCGCTCTCCGCCGACGGCGAGCCGGGCGCCCTCGTCACGGCCGAGGTCGATGTAGCCCTGCACCCGGTCGCGCTGCCGCTCGCTGACCATCGGGCCGACGATCGTCTCCCGCGCCATGGGGTCGCCGACCCGCTGCGCGCGCATCGCCTCGGCCAGCGCCTCGGTGAACTCGGCCCGGCGGGAGCGCGGCACGAGGACCCGGGTCTGGGCGATGCAGGCCTGCCCGTTGACCATCAGCGCCATCGGCAGCAGCGCCCAGGCGACGGTCTCGGGGTCCGCGTCGTCCAGGACGACGGCGGCCGACTTGCCCCCGAGCTCCAGGGTCACGCGCGCGATCCGGTCGGCACAGGTCGCCATGATCTTCTTGCCGGCGGCGGTGCTGCCGGTGAAGGCGACCTTGTCCACCTCGCGGTGCTCGACGAGGTGCTGCCCGGCCTCCCGATCACCCGGCAGGATGCTCAGCACGCCTTCGGGCAGGCCGGCCTCGGTGAGCGCGTCGGCCATCGCATAGGCGGTGAGCGGGGTCTCCGGCGGCGGCTTGAGCACCACAGAGCAGCCGGCGGCCAGGGCGGGCGCCACCTTCAGCGACGGCGTGCTGAGCGGACCGTTCCACGGCGTGATGGCCCCGACGACGCCGACCGGCACCTGGGTGACGATGCTGGCGTTGGTGCCGTCGGTGCGGCGCTCGTCGTAGGGGAAGTCGCGGCAATGGTCCGCGTAGAAACGGAAGTGGCGGATCGGGTTGGGCACGTGGGCGCGCTCGCTGAACCAGATGGGGCAGCCGAGCTCGGAGGTGATGAGGGCGGCCAGCTCGGCCGACCGCTTCTCCAGGTGGTCGGCGGCCCGGTGCAGCACCTCCGCCCGCTCGGCCGGGGCCGCGTCGGCCCACACGCCGGCGTCGAACGACGCGCGCGCCGCGGTGACGGCGTCGTCGATGTCGGCGGGCGAGGCGAGCCCCGCCGTCCCGACGTACTGCCCGGTCGCGGGATTGCGGACCTCGACCCGCTCCCCCGTACTCGGCGGGACCCAGCGGCCGCCGACGAACAGCTCGGGACGTTCCGTGGCGGACATGGCGACCGGCCTCCTGCTCCATTGCGAGGCAAACCCTGATAAGAAAATCGAACGTAGGTCACCGCGTCGAGCCCGGTCAAGCGACGGCTGGGAAGCTCGCGTTTACCAGCCTCTAGCGTGACGCACCCAACAGACCCTAGTATCCATACGCATGGTTTAGCGACCGCCACGCGCGGTCGGACCGAGTCGCGCGGCGCCGCCGCGCCGACCCCAGCTCCGGGAGGACGCCCGATGTCGCAGGACGCCACGACCGACCCGACCGTGATCCCGGTGCCCGCCGAGGTCCCCGGGATCGTGTCCCGCGAGGTTCCCGGCGAGGTGCCGGGCGGCGCGCCGGACGACCCGCCGTTCGGCCCGCTGGCCGAGCACCCGCACCCTCAGTGGCCCGAGGGTGCCGAGCCGACCCGCGAGCTCGACGTCCTCATCGTCGGAGCCGGTTTCGCCGGCCTCTACGGCGTCTACCGCTTCCGGGAGCTCGGCTACTCCGTCCGGGCCTACGACGTGGCCACCGGCGTGGGCGGCACCTGGTTCTGGAACCGCTACCCCGGCGCGCGCTGCGACGTCGAGAGCATGGAGTACTCCTTCTCCTTCTCCCCCGAGCTCGAGCAGGAGTGGGAGTGGACCGAGCGGTACCCCGCCCAGCCGGAGCTGCTCCGGTACATGGAGCACGTCGCCGAGCGCTTCGACCTCTACCGCGACATCCAGCTCGAGACCCGCGTCGAGAGCGCGGTCTGGCACGAGGGCGACCAGGCCTGGCGGGTCACCACCGACAAGGGTGACCTTGTCCGTGCGCGCTTCGTGATCATGGCCACCGGCAACCTGAGCGCGGCCCGCGTGCCCGACTTCCCGGGCATGGACGTCTACCAGGGCCAGACGTACCACACGGCGCACTGGCCGGACGGCGGCGTGGACTTCACCGGTCAGCGCGTGGGCGTCATCGGCACCGGGTCGTCGGGGACCCAGGCGATCCCGATCATCGCCGAGCAGGCCGACTCCCTGACGGTCTTCCAGCGCACCGCGAACTACAGCCTGCCGGCACACAACCGGCCGCTGACGGCGGAGGAGCAGAACGAGATCAAGGCCAAGTACCGGGAGCTGCGCCGCACGATGCGCTACAGCCGCAACGGGCAGGTGCGCCAGTGGAACGACCGGTCCGCGCTCGCGGTCTCCGAGCAGGAGCGCGCCGCCGAGTACGAGGCGCGCTGGCAGGTGGGCGGCGGTGGTTTCATCGGCGCCTTCAACGACCTGCTCGCCGACGAGCGCGCGAACGAGACGGCGCAGCAGTTCGTGCGCGGCAAGATCCGCGAGATCGTGAAGGACCCCGAGGTCGCCCAGAAGCTGATCCCGTCCGGGTTCCCGATGGGCTCCAAGCGGGTCACCGTCGACACCGGCTACTACGCCACCTACAACCGGCCCAACGTGTCGCTGGTCGACGTCCGCACCGCCCCCATCGTCGAGCTGACCGAGAAGGGGCTGCGGACGACGGAGGCGGAGTACGAGCTCGACGCGATCGTCTTCGCCACCGGCTTCGACGCGATGACCGGGGCACTGCTGCGCGTGGACATCCGCGGCCGCAACGGGCTGTCGCTGAAGGAGAAGTGGGCCGCGGGTCCGCGCACCTACCTCGGTGTCGGGACGGCGGGCTTCCCCAACCTCTTCATCGTCACCGGCCCGGGCAGCCCGTCGGTCATCAGCAACGTCGTCGTCTCCATCGAGCAGCACATCGAGTTCATCAGCGACCTCGTCGAGTGGCTGACGAAGAACGACCAGTCGGTCGTGGAAGCCGACGTCGCGGCCGAGGACGCCTGGGTGCAGCACGTCAACGACGTGGCCGCCGCGACGCTCTTCATCAAGGGCAACTCCTGGTATCTCGGCGCCAACGTGCCCGGCAAGCCGCGCGTCTTCATGCCCTACGTCGGGGGTGTCGGCACCTACCGCCAGCACTGCGAGGAGATCGCCGCCCGCGACTACGAGGGCTTCCGTACCGCCTGAGCGCTCCGGAGAGGACGCCGTGACCGACACGCTCCCCCGGTCGCTCGACCCGCAGTTCGCCGCGCTGCTCGGCGCGGCGGCAGCCGCGGGCGCGCCGCCGCTGACCGCGCTGACCCCCGAGGAGGCCAGGGCACGCATCAGCGCCGGCGACGGGCTGATGGCCCCCGGCCCCGAGTTGGCCGGCGTCCGCGACCTTCCCGTGCCCGGCGGGGCCGGACCGGTGCCCGCGCGGCTGTACCCCGCGCCCGGCGGTGCGCCGGTGGCCACGCTGGTCTACCTGCACGGCGGCGGCTGGGTGACCGGCGACCTGGAGCACAGCGACGCGCTGTGCCGGCACCTCGCCGCGGAGGCCGGCTGCACGGTGCTGTCCCTGGACTACCGGCTGGCGCCCGAGCACCCGTTCCCCGCACCGCTGGAGGACGCCTGGGCGGCGTTGCGCTGGGCGGCCGACGAGCTGGCCGACGGCGGACCGTTGGCGATCGCCGGCGACAGCGCCGGTGGTGCGCTGGCCGCGGCCTGCGCGCTGCGGGCCCGCGACGAGAGCGGGCCTGCGCTGGCCGCGCAGTTGCTCGTGTACCCCGTGCTGGACGCCGACCTCGACCGGCCCTCGTACCACGGCGAGGTCGCCGGGATGGGCCGCGCGGAGATGGTCTGGTTCTGGGACCACTACCTGCCCGACGTCGCGGCCCGCACCGACCCCCGCGCCTCCCCGCTGCGTGCCGGCACCCTGGCCGGGCTGCCGCCGGCGGTGCTCGTGGTCGCCGGCCTCGATCCCCTGCGGGACGAGGAGCTGGCCTACGCCGACGCGCTCACCCGGGCCGGCGTCCCGGTGCGGCTGCACCGCCTGCGGGGTCTGGTCCACGGCTTCCTCCGCTTCACCGCCCGCGTGGAGTCGGCGGCCGCCGTCGTTCCCCTCATCACGTCCGACCTGCGCGCACTTCTCGCACCCCCCACCCACCCGACGAACGAGGTAACGGCATGAACACCCAGCAACTGTGGCTCGGCGGACGCTGGCAGTCCGCCACCGGCGGCCAGGAGATCGACGTCGTCAACCCTGCCGGGCTCGAACCCGTCGCGCGGGTGCAACTGGCCTCCATCGACGATATGGACCGCGCGATCGGCCTGGCCCGGGAGACGTTCGACTCCGGGGTGTGGCGGGACCGCACGCCGGACGAGCGCGGCGCGGTACTGCGCGACGCCGCCGACCGGCTGGAGAAGCGGCTGCCGGAGCTGGCGCGGCTGCTCACGGCCGAGCTCGGCTGCCCGCTGTGGTTCTCCGAGCGCGCGCACGTGCCCAATCCGATCCGTCACCTGCGTTACTACGCCGACCTGATCACCGGCCGCAACTTCGACGACGTCCGCAGCGACGGTGCCAACACGAGCATCGTGGTCGAGGAGCCGGTGGGGGTGGTCGCTGCGATCACCCCCTGGAACGGCCCGCTCAGCTCGCCCACGATCAAGGTGGCGCCGGCGCTGGCCGCCGGCTGCTCGGTGGTGGTGAAGCCCTCTCGCGAGACGCCGTTGACGATCATGGCGCTGGGCGAGGCCCTCGCGGAGGCGGGGCTCCCCGAAGGGGTGCTCTCGATCCTGCCGTCGGGCCGCGAGGCCGGCGACCACCTGCTCCGGCACCCGGACGTCGACAAGATCGGGTTCACCGGCAGCACCGAGACCGGCAAGATGATCATGAAGATCTGCGCCGACCGGATGGCCCGCGTCACCCTGGAGCTCGGCGGCAAGTCCGCCGCCGTCGTCCTCCCCGACGCCGACATCGACGCGATGGTCAAGGCGATCCTGCCCATGGCGCTGAGCGTCAACGGGCAGCTGTGCATCGCGCAGTCCCGCGTCCTGGTCCCGCGCGGGCGCGAGGCCGATGCCCGGGACGCGCTGGCCGCCGCCATCGCCGCGCTCAAGGTCGGCGACCCGATGGACCCCGAGACGTTCATCGGCCCGCTGGTGAGCTCCGGGCAGCGCGACAACGTGGAGCGGTACCTCGACATCGCCCGCGCGGAGGGCGCCGACATCGCGACCGGCGGGAATCGCCCGGAGTCGGTCGGGAAGGGCTGGTACGTCGAGCCGACCCTCCTGGCCTCGGTCACCAACGCCATGCGCGTGGCCCAGGAGGAGATCTTCGGCCCGGTCATCGCACTGATCGCCTACGACGACGTCGACGACGCCGTGGGTCTGGCCAACGACTCCCCCTATGGGCTGTCGGGCTCGGTCTGGTCCGCCGACGTGGACGTCGCGCTCGGGGTGGCGCGGCGGATCCGCACGGGCATGGTCAGCATCAACGGCGCCCCGCAGGCCTGGGGGACGCCGTTCGGCGGCTACAAGCAGTCGGGCATCGGCCGGGAGATGGGTCCCGAGGGGCTGCAGACCTACATCGAGAAGAAGTCGATCGCCCTCCCCCCGCGCACCGAGGACCCGCTCATCGGTCTGGTCGACGCGTGACCGCGGACCTCGGCGGTGCGACGACGGCGCTGCCTGCGTCGACCGCCGAGGTCTTCGCGGCGGACTCCTCGTCGCCCTACGACCTGGCCCTGCGCGCCTACGTGTGGGGGTTCCCCTACGTCGAGGCCGCCCGGCTGCGACAGCGGCGGACCCTGCCCGACGACCCGTTCGTCCCCCCGGGCCCCACGTCGCCGGGCGCACCGCTGAACAACCTCGGGCGGCAGCGCCGGCCGTCGGATCCCTCCTACCGCGCGGGGGTCGGGGTGAGTACCGACACCCTGTACTGCTCGGCCTGGCTGGACCTCGCCCACGAGCCCCTGGTCCTGGAGTCCCCTCGCATCCCGGACCGCTACTACGCCTTCCAGTTCGCGCACTCCGACACGTCGTCGGAGGTGGCCCTCGGATCGCGGACGCACGGGGAGCAGCTGCCGCCCGTGCTGATCACCGGTCCGTCCTACGACGGACCGGTGCCGGACGGGCTGGCGCGTGTGCGCAGCACGACCCGGTACCTCAACCTGCCGGGGCGGATGCTGGTCGACCCGGGCCGCCCCGACGACCTGGCGGCCGTGCACGCCCTCCAGGACGGCGTCCGGCTGCGGACGCTCCGCCGCTTCCTCGCCGGTGACGACGGCCCGAACCCCGTGCCCGCACAGCGCCCCCTCGCGCCGCCGGACGCCCTCGACGCGCGCCTGGCCTTCCTCGGCGAGCTGGGGACCGTGGTCCGCGAGGAGGTGTTCGGGTACCCGGACGCGGAGTTCCTCGAGACCCTCGCCGGTATCGGGCTGACTCCGGCCGGTGGGTTCGACGACGCCCTGTCGCCGGCGGACCGGGCGCAGGTACTCCGCGGGCTCGCCGACGGGCGGCGGATCGTGGCGGCCAAGGCGCGCGACCTGGGACGGACCGTCAACGGTTGGACGGTGAACCCCACCGGGCCCCGGTTCGGTGCGGACCACCTGCTGCGAGCCGCGGTCACCCGCGACCAGATCTACGTGACCGTGCCCGAGGAGGGCCTCTACCCGGTGGCCCATGTGGACGGCGACGGCCGCCAGTTGTCGGGCGACTCCCGGTACGGGGTCCGGTTCCCCGTCGGCGCCGAGCCACCGGCCCGGGCCTTCTGGTCGGTGACGCTGTACGACGAGCACGGCTTCCTGGTGCCGAACGTCGCGCACCGGTACGCCGTCGGGGACCGCACCCCGGGCCTGCTCCGAGGCTCCGACGGGTCCCTGACGCTCACCGTCTCGCCGGAACCGCCGGATGAGCCCGCGAACTGGCTGCCGGCACCAGAGGGGGCCTTCTACCTCATGATGCGGCTGTTCGCGCCCGATCTCCCGGCCTTCGACACCTGGCGGCCGCCGGCGGTGGAACGGCTCGGACCGCGCTGACTACCCAGCGCCGCCGAGGGTCCGCCGGACCGGCGGCGGAGCCCACTCGCCGGCCAGCACCTCCGAGCAGGCGAGGTAGGCACGGATCACCAGGTAGAACGGCCCGGCCGGTACCGGCACCCAGATCCCGGGGGTCCCCGGCTCCGGCCGGTCAACGGCGAGCAGCACCTCGACCGGTCCCGGCCGCCCCGCGACCAGGGGATCCTGGTCGTTGAGCCCGTAGCGGTCCAGCGGGTTGGGATGGAGGTCCTGCGTGCCGGCGTCGTAGACCGTGAGCGACCAGAACCCGTCGACCGGTGGCGGCTCCAGCGACATGACGTAGCCGCCCCGTCCGCCGTCAAGGACCTCTCCCCCACCGTCGACGAAGGTCGTGAACGACGCGTTCTCCTCCCGCACGGTCGCGCCGAGACCGACCAGATTGGTGGCCGCGCGGTGCAGGTAGTTGAAGCCGTACGAGCCCGAGTGCAGTGTGCGCCAGCCGGTGCCACCCGGAGCGGGCATCCCCCGCTGCGCACGCACACCGGCGGCCAGCCGCAACCCGAGGCGGTAACCGTCTTCCACGGCCGCGGCCAGCACGTCGTCCCAGGCGCCGGGGTCCAGGGGCTCGTCCGCACCGACGCCCAGCCCGCGGTAGCGGTGCACGAGCGCGTCCTCCTGCACCGGGCTTCCGTTGCGACGGAGGACCTCGTCGAGGATCGCGAGGAACGCGGCGCCGTCCAGCTCGTCGTCGGGGGGCGGCGGCACGACGAACGGTGTGGGGGCTGGATCGCGCACGGCCGGCGGGGTGAGGCGGACGCCGTCCTGGAGCCGGTGCACCGCCGGCGCATCGGCGGCCCCGCGCACCAGGATCCGCATGAGCAGCCAGACGTACGGGGTGGCAACCCGGAACACCGGGACGCCGTCCAGCTGCTCGGGGCCGGACCACCGCGCCGGCACCACGGCGACGCGCCCTCCGTCGGGCCCGAGCGTCCGGGTGCTCAGATTGGTGGCGTTGCTGTACGCGTCGAGGAAGTGCAGCGTGTAGTACCGCGTGCCCATGGCCGGGACGTCGATGACGACGGGACCAGCCGAGAGGTCCAGCCACGCGTGCGAGTAGAGCGTGTCCACGTTGGCGGTGGTGAACGCCGCGTATCCCGGACGGGCGAGCTCCCGGTCATGCCGAAGCCGGTTGAAGCCGACGTAGGTCGAGTCGGCCGTGTCGATCGCGTGGCGGTACATCTGCCGGTACTGCAGCACCGCGGCCAGCCCGTAGACGGTCGCGTCCGTGGCCAGCCCGGTGGCCCAGGAGCGCCGCAGCTCGGGGTCGGCCGGGACGATGTCGGGCAGCTCGGTCGCCCGCAGGAGGTCCACCTCGGTGAGCGGGTAACTCGGCTGCGGTTGTCGCGGATAGCCCGCCATGAGGCCGGGCCACCGACGGGCCCCTGCGTTCACCATCGAGCCATCGCCTCCCGCCAGGGCAGCACCGTGCCGAACGCGCCGTCGATCGAGTCGAGCGCCGCCCGGTGCCGATGACCGAGCGCCGTGGTCGCGTCCTCCGCAACGACGACGCGGTAGCCGAGCTGGGTCGCCGTGCGGGCGGTGGTCTCCACGCAACCGTTGGTCGCGACCCCGGTGAGCAGCAGCTCCTCCACACCCAGCCGGCGCAGCACGAGGTCCAGCTCCGTGTACAGGAAGCAGTCGAAGCGCGGCTTGTCGATGACGGTGTCCTCGGGGCCGGGTGCCAGCTCGCGGAAGATCTCGGTGTCCGCCGTCCCCCAGCGGAAGCAACCGGGGCCGAAGGCCGCCTCGATCGCCGGGTCCACGTCCACGCCGTTCAGGTGCCAGCCGTAGCGGGTGTAGACGACAGGGACGCCGGCCGCCCGCGCAGCCGCGAGCAACCGCACGTGCGCGGCGACGACGTCCGGGACGTCTTCCAGGACCAGTCCCGCCCGGGCACCGCTGCCGTGGGGCGAGCAGAAGCCGGTCTGCATGTCGATGACCAGCAGGACGGTCCTCGCAGGCGGGGGGGTCAACCCCGTGCCCCGACGGCGCCGTCCACGGTGAGGGACGCTCCGGAGACGTAGGAGGCGAGATCGGAGCAGAGGTAGACGACCGCTCCGGCGACGTCGGCGGGTTCCGCCGCGCGGCCGAGCGGGAACGCGGCCCGCACGTCCGGCCGGGTGAGCACCTGCTCGTCGACCCGCATCATGGCCGTGTCCACCGCTCCCGGATGGACCGCGTTGACGCGGATGCCCCGAGGTGCGAGCTCCTGGGCGAGCGCATAGGTCAGCGACTGCACCGCGCCCTTCGACGCGTGGTAGCTGGCGTGCCCGACCGAGCCGCGGTACGAGGCGACCGAGGCCAGGTTGACGATCGAACCACCTCGCCCCATGGCGGCGGCCGCCACCTGGCAGCCGAAGAAGGTGCCGCGGACGTTGACGTCGACCATCAGGTCGAACTCGTCCTCGGTCACCTCCAGGAAGTCCTCACGCCGGAAGATGCCGGCGCAGTTCACCATCGCCGTCAGCCCGCCCCAGCGGTCGGCCGCCCCGACGGCGGCGGCCAGGTCCGCCCGCCGCCGGACGTCGGTGGCCACGAAGTCCGACTCGGTGCCCCGCTCTCCCAGCACGTCGACCGTCGTCGGGCCGCCCTCCCGGGGTTCGGGGCGCAGGTCGGCGACGACGACGGCACGGGCACCGTGCTCGGCGAGGGCCAGCGCCGTCCGCCGGCCGATGCCGCTGGCCGCCCCGGTGACGACGGCGACGCAGCCGTCGAGCAGACCGGTCACGCGTCCGGCGGGGGGAACTGCGGCCTGCGCTTCTCGAGGAAGGCCTGCGCCCCCTCGGCCATGTCGGGGCTTCCGATCGCCTGGACGAGCATGCCGAGACCGGTCGAGAACGAGTCGCGGGCGGCGTTCCACCACATGTTGGAGCTGACCTTGGCGATCTCGAGGTAGCGCGGCGAGAGCACGGAGATCTCGGCCACCAGCGCGTCCACCGCGGCGACCAGCTCGTCGTCCGGGACGACGGAGTTGACCAGCCCCAGCTCCAGCGCCTGCGCGGCGGTGTACCGCCGGCACAGGAACGCCATCTCCTTGGCCCGCTTCTCGCCGATCTGGACGCCGAGCACGTTGGTGGCGCCGGTGACCGGTGCGCTGCCCACGCGGGGGCCGGTCTGCCCGAAGGTCGCCGACTCGGCCGCGATCGCCAGGTCGCAGGCGATCACCAGCTCGTTACCGCCGCCCGCGGCCGGCCCGTTGACCGCGGCGATCACCGGTCGCGGGCTCTGCCGGATCGCATCGAAGAGCCGCAGGGAGCTGCGGTACAGCCCCCGCATCGTCGTCACATCGGGCTCGGCGAGGTTGCCCAGCGCACCGCCGGCGCAGAAGCTGCCGGGCACCCCGGTGATCACGATCGCCCGGCTACTGGTCGCACCCTCGATCGCCTCGACGATCGCCGTCGACATGGCCGGGTCGAACGCGTTGCGCCGGTCGGGCCGGTTGAGGGTGATCCAGGTGGCGCCGCCCCGCTGGTCCACCAGCACGTCGTCAGCCACGGGAGACCTCCTCGATCGGACCGGGTGCCGGCTCGCCCTCGGCGATGCCCATCAGCCGGGCGAAGTTGCCGCCGAGGATGCCGGCGGTGGTCTCGTCGTCGTAGCCGAGCGAACGGATGGCGGCGATCTCCTTCGCGGGGTCGGCCATCGGCCAGTCCGAGCCGAAGACGATCCGGTCGGCGCCGTGCCGGTCGATGATGGCGCGCACCCGCTCGGGCGCGAGCTCGGCCATCGTGGGCGGCCAGGAGGTCTCGAGGTACACGTTCTCCCCGAGCACCTCCTCCTCGGCCTCCTCCAGCCGGTGGTAGCCGCCGAAGTGGCAGGCGATCAGCTTCAGGTCGCGGAACTGCCGGACGATGTCGCGGATCATCTTCGGTGTCGCGCGCTCGTTGCTCTCCGCGTCGCCGCCCTTGCCGACGTGCGCGATGACCGCGATCTCGGAGCCGAACGCCTCGAGGATGTCCCACACCCGGCGGTCGTCGTAGGCGAAGCCCTGGAACAACGAGTGCAGCTTGACCCCGGGGATGCCGTTGCTGCGCAGCGACGCCAGGTTCTCCTCGACGGACAGGTCGGGGTGCACGGTGCCGAAGCCCAGCAGTCGTCCGCCACGGCTGCGCGCGACGAACCGGTTGACGCCGTCGACGTACTTGGCGGTGTCGGCGATTCCGAGCAGCACCCCGCGGTCGACGCCGGAGGCCTCCAGCACCGTCGGCAGGGTGGAGATCTTCCCGTCGCCGACCCGGGGCAGCTGCGGCACGCGCGGGCCGAGGGCCCGCTCGGCGATCGCGTCGGGCCAGGCATGGCAGTGGACGTCGATGATCATGGCTGTCCTCCGTCGACGGTGATGACCGATCCGGTGGTGAACGAGGACCAGTCGCCGGCCAGGTAGAGCGCGGTCCCGACGATCTCCTGCGGCTCCCCGCCCCGGCGCATCGCGAAGCCCGCGGCGCGGCGGCCGAAGGCGTCCATGTCCCAGGCCGCGCTGACGTCGGTGAGGAAGGTTCCGCACATGATGGCGTTGACCCGCACGGTCGGCCCGAAGGCATGCGCCAGGCCGACGGTGATCGCGTTCAGCCCGGCCTTGGCCGCGGCGTAGGGCACGATGTCGGCCCGCGGCCGCACGGCCCCGGTGCTCGACACGTTGATGATCGAGCCGCCGTCGCCGGCCGCCATCCGGGTGCCGATCAGCGCGGCCAACCGGAACGGGCCCTTGAGGTTGACCCCGAGCACCTTGTCGAACAGCAGCTCGCTGACATCGGCGACGGTGTCGTAGCGCGGTGACATCCCGGCGTTGTTCACCAGGACGTCGACCTTGCCGAACTCGCCGTACGCCGTCTCGACGAGCTCGTCGAGGGCGTCCCAGCGGCCGACGTGCGCCGACACCGGCAGGGCCCGGCGGCCGGTCTGCTCGCGCACCTCCGCCGCCGCCTTCTCGCAGCTCTCCAGGTCGCGGCTGGCGATGACGACGTCCGCCCCGGCATGGGCGAGCCCGAGCACGATCTCCCGGCCCAGCCCCCGGCTGCCGCCGGTGACCAGGGCGACCCTGCCGCTGAGGTCGAGCGTCGGCCCGGGCCGGGCCGCGGGGGCGGTCATGCCGGCACCCGCTCCGGGCCGATCACGCCGGCGCGGTCGAGCTCGGCCAGCTCGTCCGACGACAGGCCCAGCAGCTCGACGAGGCCCTGTTCCGTGTGCTCCCCGATCTCGGGCACGCCGTCGTAGAGCGGCCCCGCGTAGCTGCCCAGGTGGAGCACCGGTCCGGGCACGAGCGCCTTCGGCCCGAGCACGGTGCCGGCCATCTCCACCAGGGTCCGATCGAGGAAGTGCGGGTCCTCGACGACGTCGCGGGAGTCGTTCACCGGCGCGGCGACGACCTCGGACTTCTCGAGGTCGGCGAGGACCTCGTCACGCGGCCGCTCGGCGACCCACACCTTGACGTGCTCCTGCAGCTCGTCGTTGTTCTCCATCCGCGCGACGTTGGTCGCGTACCGAGGGTCGTCGCAGAACTCCGGCCGCCCCATCGCCTTGAACAGCCGCATGGCGATCGTCTGATTGGAGGCCGCGATGGCCAGCCACGAGCCGTCGGCGGCCTGGTAGATGCCCCGGGGCGACGCCGAGCCCGAGCCGTTGCCCACGCGCTGCTGGACGTGCCCGCTGGCGGTGTAGTTGAGCACCATGTCGCCGAGGATGAACATCAGCGGCTCGTAGAGCGCCACGTCGACGACGTCGCCCCGACCGGTGCGGTCGCGGTTGAACAGAGCGGTCATGGTGCCGAAGGCGGCCGAGAGACCGGCGATGGAGTCCGCGAAGCCGAACGGCGGCGAGGTCGGCGGCGAGTCCGGCCAGCCGTTGATGAAGGCGAACCCGCTGGCGGTCTCGGCGACCGTGCCGAAACCGGGGCGCTCCCGGTACGGACCGGTCTGCCCGAAGCCGGACACCCGCACCAGCACCAGGCCGGGGTTCTCGGCGGAGAGGACGTCGTAGCCCAGGCCCCAGTCCTCGAGCCGCCCCGGCCGGAAGGACTCGACGACGACGTCGACGCGGGCGGCCAGCCGGCGGACGAGCTCGCGCCCCTCGGGGCGCCGCAGGTCGATGCCGATCGACTCCTTGCCGGAGTTGAGCCGGGCGAACCCGATCGACAGCCCCTCGTGGCGGGGGGTCCACTGCCGGGCGAAGTCACCGGTGCGCGGGTCCTCCACCTTGATGACCCGGGCGCCGAAGTCACGGAGCATGCGACCGGCGGTCGGCGCCGCGTACATGGTGCCCAGCTCGAGGACGGTGATCCCGGTCAGGGGCGCGTTGTCGGTCATGGGTTCTGCCTCTCGGGGACTGCCGTCGGGAGGGGTGTTCCGGCGTCGCTGGAGGAACTGCCGGAGGTGGACGCGAGCGCGGGGATGCTGCCGCCGTTCTCGGGGGACTTGGTCATGAGGCCGACGCGGGTGCAGACCATCACCAGCTCGTCGCGCTGGTTGTAGCCGCGGTGCTCGAACCAGACGATGCCGCTGTCGGTGCGGCTGCGGCTCTCGCGCTTGTCGAGGATCGTGGTCTCGCCGCGCAAGGTGTCGCCGTGGAAGACCGGGTTGGGGAACTTCACGTAGTCGTAGCCGAGGTTGCCCAGCGTCGTCCCGAACGTCAGCTCCAGCACGTGGAAGCCACCGACGAGGGCGAGGGTGAAGAGGCTGTTGAACAGCGGGCGCCCGTGCGGGGTGGTCTTCGCGAACTCGTGGTCGAGGTGCAGCGGCTGGGTGTTCATCGTCAGCGACGTGAACAGCACGTTGTCCGACTCGGTCACGGTCCGGGTGAACGGGTGGCGGTAGACCCGGCCGACCTCGAACTCCTCGAAGTAGAGGCCGCGCATGTCAGCCCTCCCCTCCTGCCGCACCGGGCAGGGCCCGGGCGAGCTCGAGCCAGTCGCGCGCGGTGTCGACGTGGGCCTTGTCGATGTGCACCCCGCGGTAGCGGACGGCGCCGTGGCCGGCGGCGGCGGCCTCCTCGTAGGTGGCGATCAGCCCCTCGTGGAAGGCGACGTCGTCGGCGGTCGGGCTGAACGCCTCGTTGACCACCGGCACGTGGCTCGGGTGGATGACGACCATCCCGCGGAAGCCCAGCTGCCGGCCGTGCTCGGCGAACGCCTTCAGCCCGGCGAGGTCGTCGAGTTTCTCCCACAGGCCGGTGAGCGGGTGGATGCCCGCCTCGCGGCAGGCCAGCAGGATCCGGCTGCGCAGGTAGAGCGTCTCCAGGCCCTCGGGCGTCCACTGGTAGCCGACCGCGCGGGCGATGTCCGCGTGCTCCGCCGTCGGGCCGATCATCGCGCCCACCCGCGGCGAGGCCGCCGCGATCTCCCGGGCGTCGTGGATCGCCCCGATCATCTCGACCGGCACGATGTACTCCAGGCCGGTCACGCCGTTGCGCGCCTCGAAGTGGTCGAGCAGGGCGTCATAGCGCAGAACGTCGGTGGCGGTGCTGATCTTCGGTGCGAAGACCCCGGTCAGCCCGGGGACGACGACGGCTTCCAGGTCGGCCCCGGTGAGCTTGGTGTCCAGGGGGTTGACCCGCACGAACACGCCCACGCGCGGGTCCTTCTCGCGGACGGTCCGGATCGAGTCGGCCACGGTCTGCCGGGCACCGGCCTTGAGGTCGGCCGGCACGGAGTCCTCGAGGTCGAGGACGACACAGTCGGCGCCGGCAGCCAGCGCTTTGTCGATCCAGGCGGGCTTGTGGCCCGGAACGAAGAGGATGGTGCGGTACGGGACCATCAGTAGCTCCGGGGCAGGCCGAGCACGTGCTCGGCGGTGTAGTTGAGGACCATCTCCTGGCTGATCGGGGCGATCCGCATGAGCCGCGCCTCGCGGAAGTACCGCTCGACGTGGAACTCCTTGCCGTAGCCGAACCCGCCGTGCACCTGCAGAGCGACGTCGGCGGCGTAGAAACCGGCCTCCGCGCAGAGGAACTTGGCCGCGTTGGCCTCCCGGCCGCAGGGCAGTCCGCGGTCGACCATCCAGGCCGCCTTCTGGACGACCTGCTCCGCGGCGTCGAGCCGGATCCGCGCCTCGGCGAGCTGGAACGCGATGCCCTGGTTCTGGCCGATCGGCCGGCCGAACACCTCCCGCTGCTTCGCGTACTCGGTGCCCCGGCGCAGCGCCGCCTTGCCGATGCCGAGCGCCGCGTTCGAGGCGATCACCCGCTCGGCGTTCAGCCCGCCGAGGATCGTGCGGAAGCCGTGTCCGACCTCTCCCACGACGTCCTCGTCGGCGACGAACAGGCCGTCGATGAACAGCTCGTTGGTGTCGACGGCGTTGCGGCCCATCTTGGGGATCGGCCGGATCTGCACGCGGTCGCGGTCGATCGGCGCGAACAGCAGGGTCATGCCGGCGGTCCGCTTCGCGCCCGGTTCCCGGGGGCTGGTGCGGCAGAGCAGCAGCATGCGCTGCGCCTCCTGCGCCTTGGTGATCCACACCTTCTTGCCGGAGACCAGCCAGCCGCCGTCGACCTTGCGGGCGGTCGTGGTGATGTTCGTGGTGTCCGTACCGGCGTCGGGCTCGGTGACGGCGAAGGAGACGTGCAGGTCGCCGCTGGCCGCCTGCGGGAGGAAGCGCCGCTTCAGCGACTCCGAGCCGTGCTCGATGATCGGGTGGAAGCCGAAGATGCCGATGTGCACGGCACTGCAGCCGCCCATGCCGGCGCCGGAGGCCGAGATCTCCTGCTCGACGATCGCCGCCTCGGTCACGCCGAGTCCGCCGCCGCCGTACTCCTCGGGGATGGTCAGGCCGAGCCAGCCTGCCTTCTGCACCGCCGCGTAGAACTCCCAGGGGAACTCGTGCGAGGTGTCGTGCTCCATCCAGTACTCGTCCGGGAAGTCCCTGCACATGGCCCGGACGGCCTCGCGGATCTCCCGGTGCAGCGGGTCCTCGGTGTAGTCCATGGCCGGCTCAGCGCGCGCCGGCCGGGACCGGGACGAGCCGGTCGGCGGTGTCCTCGGTGATGCCGAGGGCCCGGAGCTGGGCCTTCTGCACCTTCTCCGACGGGGTCTTGGGCAGTTCGTCGACGATCCGGATGAACCGCGGGACGGCGAAGTTGGGGATGCGCCCCTCGCACCAGTCCCACAGCTCGGCGGCATCGACGGGGGCCGTCGCGACGACGTAGGCCATGACCTCGTCCTCGCCGGCCTCGGAGTCGGCGGCCACCGCGATGACGGCGCACTCGACGACCGACGGGTGCGAGAGCAGCCCCTGCTCCACCTCGTAGGAGCTGATGTTCTCGCCCCGGCGGCGCAGCGCGTCCTTGTACCGGTCGACGAAGTAGTACCAGCCGTCGGCGTCCTTGCGGAGCGCGTCGCCGGTGTGGAACCAGAGGTTGCGCCAGGCCTCGACGGTCTTCTCCGGCATGCCGAAGTAGCCCATCGAGCAGGTCCACGGGTTCTTCGGACGGACGACGAGCTCCCCGACCTCGCCGATCGCGACCTCACGGTCGGTCTCGGGGTCGACCAGCCGGACGTCGAACCAGTCGGCGGCCTGCAGTCCGGCGGCGCCGGCCGGCCGGTCCTCACCGTAGGGCGACAGGATCGGCGCGCTGGTCTCCGTGAGGCCGAAGACCTCGGTGAACGCCTCGATGCCGAAGCGCTTCTTGAAGCCCTCGAGGATCGAGGTCGCCGTCGGGGCGGCGAAGACGGTGCGCAGCACGTTGTCGGCGTCGTCCGGCCGCTCCGCCTGCTTCCAGACGAAGTCCATCATCACGCCGATCAGGTTGGTGGCCGTCACCCGCGACTCCCGCAGGTGGTCGACCCAGCGGCTCGCGCTGAACTTCGGCCGGCAGACCAGCCGGGCGCCGGCGATCAGCGCCGGGTAGGCCGCCATGAACTGGGCGTTGCCGTGGAACAGCGGGGTGCAGGTGAAGTAGACGTCGTCCGGGGTGAGCCGCTGGAGGGAGACCACCTCCTGGCCGAAGAAGTACATCTGCGCGTGCGGCATCGCCACCCCCTTGGACGGGCCGGTCGTGCCGGAGGTGAAGAAGATGGACGCGAGGTCACGCGGCCGGGGGCTCACGAACTCCGCACCCGGACGCGCACCCGCGGCCAGCTCGTCCCACGGCGCGGCCGACCACCCGGCGTCACGCAGCGTCTGCAGCGCCTGCTCCAGGGTGCCGGTGTCGATCACCCAGAAGCGCTCGATGACCCGGGCGGGCTCGCCGACGGCGACGAACTTGGCTGCCTGGACGTCGTCGATGACCGCCCACCGCGGAGCCGAGGTGACCATCTGGTGCTCGAGGAAGACGCCCTCGTAGGCGGTGTTGATCGGCACCTCGACGGTGCCGCCGAGCCCCGTTCCGAGCCAGGTGCGCAGGAACTGCGAGGAGTTCGCCGCCATGACCAGCACCCGGTCGCCGGCGAGCGCGCCGGCCTCAGCGAGTCGGTCGGCGACCGACTCCGCCTGCTCCAGGGTCTGCGCGTAAGTGAAGGTCAGGTCCTCCTCCGGCAGGTCCAGGAAGACCGACTCCGGACGGCGGTCCGCGTGGTGCCGGAGCACCGTCCCCACCGTCCAGTCGTCCTGATCGGCGAAGTTCGGCACCAGTTCCGTGTACGTCCGCATGTGCATCCCGTCCGTGTCGCTGCGCGTGACGCCAGCTTAGCTAACCATGATTAGGTTTACCAGCTTTTCTTATGCATCAACCGGCGAAGGTGATGACCGAACGAGCCGCCTCGCCCGTGTCCAGCGCCTCCATGGCGGCATTGACTCCATCGAGCCCGATCTCGGCCGACATGAGGTCGTCGAGCCGGATGCGGCCGTCCAGGTAGAGCCGGCAGTACAGGGGGATGTCGAGCCGGAAGCGGCTCGAGCCGAGCTTGGTGCCCTGCAGCCGCTTCTCGAGCAGCAACTCGACGGCGGGCAGCGAGATCCGGTGCTCGGGGCGGGCGACGCCGATCACCGTCGCCGTGCCGCGCGTGCGCAGCATCGCGAAAGCCTGCTCGATCGTGGTCGGGATGCCGACCACCTCCAGCGCGTGGTCCACACCCCCGCCGGTGAGCTCGCGCACCGCCTCGACCGGGTCGGCGGAGCTCGCGTCCACGACATCGGTCGCACCGAACTCGCGGGCCAATGCCAGCTTGGCGGGCAGCCGGTCCACGGCGATGATCCGCGAGGCGCCGGCGAACCGCGCGGCCTGCACGGCATTGAGACCCACTCCCCCGCAACCGATCACGGCCACGGTCTGCCCCGGCTGCACGCGGGCGGTGTTGAGCACCCCGCCCATGCCGGTGATGACGGCACAGCCGAGCAGGGCCGCCCGATCCAGGGGCATCTCCTCCGGGACCTTCACCACCGCCCGCTCGTGCACGAGCATGGTCTCGGCGAAGCCGCCCAGTCCGACGAACGCGTCCACGTCGGCGCCGTCGAGCGTGAGCCGCGGCGGCTGGCCGGCGGGCCGGGCACGCCGCTTGTCGTCGCAGTGCTGCAGCAGCCCGCGCATGCACCACTCGCAGGTGCCACAGAACGCCGAGGGGCAGGTGACGACCGGGTCACCGGGCTTGACGTAGGTGACCGCCGAGCCGACCCGCTCGACGATGCCGGCAGCCTCGTGACCCAGCACCAGCGGCAGCGTCAGCGGCTGCGCGCCGAGCTGCATGGTCCGGTCGGTGTGGCACACGCCGGAGGCGACGGTGCGGATGATCACCTCGTCCGGCGCCGGGTCCGCCACATGCACGTCGAGCACCTCGAGCGGCGCGTGGAACTTCGTCAGGACTGCTGCCTTCACCGTGGGTCCTCCTCGATGTACGGGACGTCTCAAACATGTCATCTATGATCAGAGTTGGCAAGCGTCGCATAACGACCGTTCTCTGAACACTTCGAGGGTCGCGGAGTCCGTGGCCGAGGAGGCTCCATGGCGCAGGACCGCATCGCACTGGTGACCGGCGCGGGGTCGGGCATCGGGCGTGCCACCGCCCTGCAGCTCGCCGGCACCGGCGCGTGCGTCGCGGCGCTCGACCTCTCCGCCGCGTCGGCGGAGGCGACCGCGGACGTCGTCCGGGAACTGGGCGGCGAAGCAGTCGCCGTCCCGGTCGACGTGACGGACGCCGACGCGGTCGAGCAGGCGGTCGGCAACGTGGTCGCCGAGTGGGGCGGCCTGCACGTCGCGGTGAACTGCGCCGGGGTGGGTGGTCCCGCCGTGCCGGTCGCCGACTACGGCGCCGACGACTGGCGGCGGGTCCTGGCGGTCAACCTCGACGGCACCTTCTACTGCCTGCGCGAGGAGATCCGGGCGATGCGCGCGACCGGCGGCGGGGGCGCCGTCGTCAACGTGGCGTCGATCTTCGGCGCGGCCGGTGCACCGCTCGCCCCGGCGTACACCGCCGCCAAGCACGGCGTCCTCGGCCTGACCCGGTCGGCGGCGCAGGCCCACGCCCCCGACGGCATCCGCGTCACGGCCGTGGGGCCCGGCTTCGTCGACACCCCGATGCTGCAGGCGCGCACCGACGAGCCGGCCCGCGCCGCCCTGGCCGCGCGGCACCCGCTCGGGCGGCTGGCCGAGCCGGACGAGGTCGCCGCCCTCATCGTCTGGCTGACCAGCGACGCAGCCTCGTTCGTCACGGGCTCGTTCCATCCGGTCGACGGCGGCTTCCTGGCCTGAGGGCCGGTCAGGCGCGCGGTGCGCGGGTGAGCGTCTTGGCCAGCTGACCGAGCAGCACCTCGTTGCCGCCCTCGTAGATGCGCATCGGCCGCGCGTTGCGGTACAGCCGCTCGATCGTCGAGCCGGTGACCACCCCGAAGCGGCCCATCATCTGCACGCAGCGGTCGGCGACGCGGCCGGCGGTCTCGGTGGCCGCCACCTTGGCCATCGACGACCAGTGGAGAGCACCGAGCGGGTCGGCCGCGGCGCGGGTCGCCGCGGCGTAGGTCATGAGGCGGGCCTGCTCCACCTCCATCCAGGAGGTGCCGAGCAGCTGCGGCATGGGACCGAGCCGGGCCAGCGTGCTGCCGAACTGCTCGCGGGACGTCGTGTGGGCCACCGCCTCGTCGAGCGCTGCCTGGGCCAGGCCGACGGCGGAGCCGGCCACCGACACCCGGAAGGTCGCCAGCGTCTGGAGCACCAGCGGAAAGGCCTGCCCCTGCGTACCGACGCGGGAGTCCAGCGGCACGCGCACGTCCTCGAGGACGACGTCGCCGATGATGTGCGGCGCGATCAGGTCGGGTCCGGACGTGATCCGGACGCCGGGGGTGTCGGTCGGGACGAAGACCAGCGAGTAGCCGTCGCCCTCCTTGGCCAGGATGACGACGAACGCGGCGGACGGCGCGTTGGTGATGAACGACTTGTGCCCGTTGACGACCAGCTCGCCGTCCCGCTCCACGACGGTGGTGGTGATCGACTTCAGATCGGAACCGACCTGCGGCTCGGTGAGGCCGAGCGCCGCGATCGCGTCCAGCTCGACGACCCGCGGCAGCCATTCCCGCTGGATCCGCTCGCTGGCGGCCACCGCCAGACCGTAGGTGCCGATGCCCTGCATGGCGAACAGCGAGTCCAGGTGCGCCGAGACACCACCGAAGGCTTCGCGGACGACCGTGACGGCGAGGGAGTCGACCTTCTCGTCGAGTCCACCGTGGGCGGCCGGGACGGTCAGCCCGGCCAGCCCGCTCTCCCGCAGGGCGGCCCGCATGCCCTCGTGCACGGTGGTGGCGGCGTCGGCCTCGGCGGCCTGCGAGCGGACCTTCTCCCCCACCTCGCGGGCGCGCTCGAGCAGGTCACGGTGGCGGTCGGGCAGGTCGAAGGTCACGGGTGCTCCTGGGATCGGGACGAAGAATGGAGAGGTCAGGTGGTCCAGCCGCCGTCGGCGGTGATGACGGCGCCGTTGAGGTAGGAGGAGGCCGGACCGAGGAGGAAGACGACCAGCTCGGCGATCTCTCCCGGCTCGGCGATGCGTCCCGCCGGGATCGTCGCCAGCATCGCGGCGCGCTCCTCGGGCGTGCGATCGTGCCCCTGCGCCATGTCGGTGGCCACGCCGCCGGGGCAGACGACGTTGGTCCGCACACCGAGGCGGCCGTGGGTCACGACCAGCGACTTGGTGAGCCCGATCACGCCGGCCTTCGTCGCGGAGTAGGCGGCCGTGGCGACGCCCATCGTCGTGCCGCCGACCGACGAGGTGTTGACGATCGCTCCCCCGCCGGCGGCGACCATTCCGGGCAGGACGTGCTTCGTCACCAGGAACGTGCCGGTCAGGTTGACCGCGAGGGTGCGCTGCCAGGCCTCGGTGGTTGCCTGGTCGACCGGGCCGTCGCCGCGGCCGTGCAGGCTGATGCCGGCACAGTTGTGCAGAGCGGTGACCGGACCGAGCTCGGCGGTCACGCGGTCCACGGCGGAGCGGACGGAGTCCTCGTCGGCCACGTCGCAGACGACCGGCAGCGCACCCAGCTGGTCGGCCAGGGAAGCCGTCGACTCGCGGTCGACCACGGCCACCCTGGCCCCAGCAGCGATGAGCCGCTCCGCGACGGCCGCGCCGATGCCGCGGGCCGCCCCGGTCACCAGCGCGACCGTTCCGTCGAGGCTCTCGGAAGAACGCGACTGCTGCACCCTTCCATGTTAAAGGTATTCATGTTTAAGCTGTCAATGCCGACGCCTCAGGAGAGAAGGACGAGCATGCCCGCAGCTGTCATCGTGGACGCTGTCCGCAGCCCCATGGGTCGCGGCAAGCCGGGTGGGGCGCTGTCCGGCGTCCACCCCGTCGACCTCCTCGCCCAGGTGCTCCAGGCCCTGGCCGTGCGCAACGATCTCGACCCGGGCTCGATCGACGACGTACTCGTCGGTTGCGTGGGACAGAACGGGGAACAGTCGGCGACCCCCGGCCGCCAGGCTGTCCTCGCCGCGGGCTGGCCCGAGCACGTGCCCTCGGTGACCATCGAGCGCAAGTGCGGATCCGGCCAGCAGGCCCTCGACTTCGCCGTGCAGGGCGTGATCGCCGGCGCCTACGACATCGTCGTGGCCGCCGGCGTCGAGTCGATGAGCCGGGTGCCGATGGGCTCGGCGCGCGGCGACGCCGACCCGCACGGGCCGCTCGTCGCCGCCCGGTACGCGCCGGGCCTGGTGCCCCAGGGCATCTCCGCCGAACTGGTGGCCGACAAGTGGGGCCTGTCCCGTGAGCGGCTCGACGCCTTCGCGGCGGCCTCGCACGAGCGGGCGGCGCGGGCGAGCGCCGACGGCGCGTTCGACCGGGAGATCGCGTCGATCACCACGCCCGACGGCACGGTCACCGCCGACGAGACCATCCGATCCGGCACCACCGTGGACAAGCTGGGCGCGCTCAAGCCCGCGTTCGCCACGAGCCCGCATGCGGCACGGTTCCCCGAGCTGGACTGGAAGATCACCGCCGGCAACTCCTCCCAGCTCACCGACGGCGCCGCCGCGCTGCTGGTCATGAGCGAGGAGCGCGCCGCCGCCCTGGGGCTCACCCCGCGGGCCCGGGTGGTCGCCACCGCGGTGACCGGTGACGACCCGCTGATGATGCTCACCGGGCCGATCCCCGCCACGCACAAGCTGCTCACGCGTTCCGGGCTCTCGATCGACGACATCGCCGCATTCGAGGTCAACGAGGCCTTCGCGTCGGTGCCGCTGGCCTGGCAGGCGGAGTTCGGCGTCAGCGACGACCGGCTCAACCCGCGCGGAGGCGCGATCGCGCTCGGCCACCCACTGGGCGCCTCCGGCGTCCGGCTGGCCACGACGCTGCTCGGTCACCTCGAGGACACCGGGGAGCGCTACGGGCTGCAGACGATGTGCGAGGCCGGGGGCATGGCCAACGCCCTGGTGCTCGAGAACCTGAGCTACGGAGGGAACTGACCATGGACGTGACAGCCGGCTCCGCCGTCGTCACCGGCGGGGCCTCCGGACTCGCCCTCGCCACCGCCCGGCGCCTGGTGGAGAAGGGCGTGCCCACGGTGATCGTGGACCTGCCGACCTCCGCAGGCGCCGAAGTGGCGAACGAGCTCGGCGGGAAGACGCGCTTCGTGCCCGCGGACGTCACCGACCCGGAGGCCGTGGCCGCCGCGGTCGAGGCGGCTGACGAGCTCGCTCCGCTACGCACCCTGGTGCACTGCGCCGGCCGCGGCGGGGCGATGCGCGTGGTGGACAAGGAGGGCAAGCCCGGCGATCTGGCCTTCTACGAGCAGATCGTCCGGGTCAACCTGATCGGCACGTTCAACGTGCTGAGCCAGGCAGCGGCGCGGATGGCCGCCCACGAGCCCGTCGACGGTGAGCGCGGTGTCTGCGTGCTGACCGCCTCGGTGGCCGCGTGGGAGGGCCAGATCGGCCAGCTGCCCTACGCCTCGGCCAAGGCCGGCATCGTCGGACTGACGCTCGTCGCCGCCCGCGACCTCTCCAGCAAGCTGATCCGGGTGGCCACGATCGCCCCGGGCACCTTCGACACCCCCATCCTCGCCCGGCTGCCGCAGAACGTGCGCGACTCGCTCGGCCAGATGACCCCGCACCCGCGGCGGCTGGGTCAGCCGGACGAGTTCGCCCGGCTGGCGATGGCGATCATCGACAACCCGATGCTCAACGGCGAGACGATCCGGCTCGACGGCGCGATCCGGATGCAGCCGAAGTAAGGAGGGGGCGGCGCCGGCCGACCGGCGCCGTCCTCACTTCCAGTCGACGACCTCGTCCATGAGCGGGCCCTTGCGCTTCCGCACGTACTCCGCGTATTCGAGCATGTGCTGGCGCATCAGCTTCTCGGCGTCGTCGGCCCGGCCCTCGCTGATGGCGGTGGCGATGTCCTGATGAACGCCCAGCACCTCGCGCCGCTTGGTCTTCGGAAAGAGCAGCCCGCTGACCTGGTCGTGGAAGATGTCCTCCAACGACATGGCCATCAGGTTGAGCACCGGGTTGCCAGACATCGAGGCGACCGTCTTGTGGAAGTCCTGGGTGGCGTCGAAGTAGGTGTCGTCGTCCTCGACCGCGACGCGCTTGGCGTCAGGGACGTCGAGTTCCTCGCCGCGGCGCTCGGCGGCCAACCGCGCCATCAGCGGCTCCATGACCAGACGCGCGTCGATCAGCTGCTGGAACGTCATGCCCGCCATGTGGAAGAACAGCGTCGACATGCGGCCGAAGTCGCGGGTGCGCACCTCGACGACCATCGGGCCGCCGTTGCGGCCTGGCTTCATCGTGATCAGTCCGTGCACCTCGAGGATGCGCAGCGCCTCGCGCAGCGACCCGCGCCCCACGCCGTAGTCATCGAGCATCTGCGCTTCGGAGGGCAGCAGCGTGCCCGGCGCCAGTTTGCGGGAGACGATCTCGTGCACGATCTCCTGCGCCAGAGCCTCGGCCACCTTCGCGCCGCGCTTGATCGGCCGCGGCGCCGAGCCGTCGTCGCGCGGACGCGAGGCGGTAGTCATCTGCCCAGGGTAGCGGCGCGGAACCGATCCGAGCCAGGAGTAATCCCTTATATTGGTTATTCTCTTCGAGCACGAAGTCCCCCTGACCGGGGGCGCTCCGAACCTCCCCCGGCGGTGCATGCATGACGGTGGTCGCGGTCGGGGTCTTCGTGGTCGCATACGTGTTGCTGGCCACCGAGCGCCTGCACCGCGTCCAGGTGGCGCTCGGCGGGGCCGGGCTGATCCTCGCGGCCGGCGTCCTCGACTTCGATGAAGCGGTCAACTCCCGCGAGACCGGCATCGACTGGAACGTCCTCTTCCTGCTGCTGGGCATGATGATCATCGTCGGCGTGCTGGGCCAGACCGGCGTCTTCCAGTACGCGGCCATCTGGGCGGCGAAGAAGGCGCGCGGGCGGCCGTTCCGCGTGATGACCCTGCTGGTCCTGCTCACCGCGATCGCGTCGGCACTCCTCGACAACGTCACGACGGTGCTGCTCGTCGCACCGGTGACGCTCGTGGTCTGCGACCGCCTGGGCGTCCCGCCGGTGCCCTTCCTCATCGCCGAGGTGTTCGCGTCCAACATCGGCGGGACGGCGACCCTCATCGGCGACCCGCCCAACATCATCATCGCCAGCCGGGGCGACCTGACCTTCAACGACTTCCTGGCGCATCTGACCCCGATCATCGTGGCGCTGGTGCTCGTCCTCATCGGGATGTGCCGGATCATGTTCCGGCACGCCTTCCGCTACGACTCGGTCCGGGCCGCCGAGGTCTGCGCGCTGGACGAGCGAACAGCCATCACCGACCGGCGGCTGCTGCTGAAGTCGGGCTCCGTCCTCGTCCTGGTCCTGGTCGGCTTCGTCCTGCACTCCCGGCTCGGCTACGAGCCCGCGGTCGTCGCCCTGCTCGGCGCCGGCATCCTCGTGCTCATCAGCGGCCTCCCGCCCAAGGAGTACCTGGTCGAGGTGGAGGCGCCCACGCTGCTCTTCTTCGCCGGCCTGTTCGTGATGGTGGGCGCCCTGATCAAGGTCGGCGTCATCGAGCAGCTGGCGACCTGGGTGGCCGACGCGACCCATGGGAGCCCGCAGACAGCCACCTTCCTGCTGCTCGGCGGCTCGGCGGCGCTCTCCGGCGTCATCGACAACATCCCCTACGTGGCCACGATGGCACCGCTGGTCGAGTCGGTCGCCCACCAGACGGGCAACCCCGGCAACGTGCTCTGGTGGGCCCTGGCGCTGGGGGCCGACCTCGGCGGCAACGCGACGGTGATCGGGGCCAGCGCGAACGTCGTCATGCTGGGACTGGCCGAGCGGAACGGCTACCGGATCGGCTTCTGGCAGTTCGCGAAGTACGGCTGCCTCGTCACGCTGGTCACCGTGCTGCTCTGCGTGCCCTACCTGTACCTCCGCTACTTCGCCTTCGCGTGAACGAGGCTCGCGACGCCGCGGTCGATGACGACCGTGCCGTCGCCGCGGAGGGTCTGGAAGAGCACCGTGCGGCCGTCGATCCAGAGCCGGACGTCGAGGGAGTCGCCCGGGAGGACCGGCGCCTTGAACCGGCCGCCCATCCCGGTGATCGCCCCGGGGGCGCCCTCGCCCGCCGCCGTCACGAGGGCGCGGCAGGTGAACCCGAAGGTGCACATCCCGTGCAGGATCGGCTGCGCGAACCCGCCTCGCGCCGCGAACCCGGGATCGGAGTGCAGCGGATTGCGGTCGCCGGTCAGCCGGTACAGCAGCGCCTGCTCCGGGCGGGTCGTGTAGGTGACGACGGCGTCGGGCGAGCGCGCCGGCGGCTGCCACTCGGGAGCACGCACCCGCTCTCCCCCGAAGCCGCCCTCACCCCGGATGAACGCGGCCGAGCGGGTGGTGAACAAGCTCCTGCCCGATGCCGGGTCCTGCCCCCGGACGGACGTCCACACCAGCGCGCCGTGGCCCTTGTCCTCGATCCCGGCGACCTCGGCGGTCAGTTCCACCCGGCCCGAGCTGGCCAGCGGGGCGTGCAGCTCCAGGTGCTGCTCGGCGTGCAGGAGCTGCGACCGGTCGAACTCGCCGATGTCCGGCCGCGGAACCCGCTGCGAGAGCAGCGCGGCGAAGCTGGGGAGCACCTGCTGGGCGACCCCGCTGGTGTTCTCGGTCGTGAGCGACAGTTCCCGGAGCGGCTCCTGGCCCGCACCGACCGCCACCGCGTAGAGCAGCGCGTCGTCCGAGGTCCAGGACACCTCGACCGGATCGCTGACGCGGCCGACGGCCC
Source organism: Blastococcus sp. OS1-29 (assembly GCF_057628075.1). Taxonomy (NCBI): domain Bacteria; kingdom Bacillati; phylum Actinomycetota; class Actinomycetes; order Geodermatophilales; family Geodermatophilaceae; genus Blastococcus; species Blastococcus sp. OS1-29. The sequence continues at coordinate 231,365 of NZ_JBXXJK010000008.1, read as the reverse complement.
GAGGATCGACCGCCACGTCAGACCTGGTCCAGCTGCGGCAGCCGGGGGTTCTGCACCGAGCGGGCCAGCAGTTCGCGCACCGGCCCGTCGATCTCCTCGGCCGTCCAGAGCCGGTCCAGCTGCTCGGTTGGCCCGACGTTCCAGCCCTCGTACACGCCGAGGAGCCCGCCGTTGGACGCGAAAACCTGCCCGGTGACGCCGCTGGAGCGCTCGCTCGCCAGCCACGCCACGAGCGGCGAGATCGCGGCCGGGTCGTAGGGGTCGAAGTCGCCCTCGGGCTCCTCCATCAACCCGTCGGTCATCCGGGTCCGGGCCCCGGGCGAGACGGCGTTCACCGTCACCCCGTAGCGCGCGAGCTCCATGGCGGCGATGACGGTGAAGCTCGCGATGCCCGCCTTGGCAGCCCCGTAGTTGGTCTGCCCGACGTTGCCCAGCAGGCCCGAGGACGACGTCGTGTTGATCAGCCGCGCGGACAGCTGGTCACCCGCCTTCGCCCGGTCCTTCCAGTAGCGCGCGGCCGCACGCGAGGGGGCGAACGTCCCGCGCAGATGGACGCGGATGACGTCGTCCCACTCGTCGTCGGACATGTTGGTCAGCGTGCGGTCGCGGACGATGCCGGCGTTGTTGACCAGCGCGTCCAGCCGGCCGAACCGCTCGACGGCCGTCGCCACCAGGGCGTCGGCGGAGGAGGTGTCCGACACGTCGCCGTAGTCGGCGAGCGCCTCCCCGCCCAGGGCGACGATCTCCTCGACCACCGCGTCGGCCGCACTCGTCGATCCCCCGGCGCCTTCCCGCGAGACACCGGGGTCGTTCACCACGACCCGGGCGCCCTGGCGGGCCAGCTCGAGGGCGTGGAAGCGTCCGATGCCGGCGCCGCCGCCGGTGACGACGGCGACCCGTCCCTCGCACAGTCCTGTCATGTCACTCCTCGTCTCGATCGGTTCCTGGGTCATCAGGCGGCCGCGACCTCGGCCGACGCGAGCACCAGGACGCCGGCGCTCATGAACGACCCGCCGTTGCCGAGCACGACGCTGGTGCGCACGCCGTCGACCTGGGCCGCCGCTTCCCCGCGGACCTGCCGGACCGACTCCTGGATCGCGAACATGCCGTACATGCCGGTGTGGGTGTAGGACAGCCCGCCACCGTTGGTGTTGGTGGGCAGCGAGCCGCCGGGTGCCGTGTGCCCGTCCGCCACGAAGGAGAAGGACTCACCGCGGCCGACGAAGCCCAGGTCCTCCAGGCCGTACAGCGGAACGTGCGCGAACGCGTCGTAGAGCATCAGGTGGTCGACGTCGGCGTGGCCGATCCGCGCCTCGGCGAACGCCGCCCGCCCGGCGTCGGCGAACGCCCGCGACGACGTCAGGTCGGCCATCGCGGAGATCGACGAGGACTCGGACGCCTCGCCGGCGCCGAGCAAGTGGACCGGCGGCTTGGGCGCGGCCTTGGCCCGGTCCGCGGACGTCAGCACCAGCGCCGCGCCACCGTCGGTCACCAGGCAGCACTCGAGTAAATGCAGGGGGTAGGAGATGACCGGCGACGACAGGACGTCGTCCACGGTGATCTCCTCCCGGAGCTTCGCCCGGGGATTGAGCGCGGCCCACCGGCGCTGGACTACGGGTACCATGGCCAACTGCTCCGGCGTCATGCCGTACTGCTTCATGTAGCGCAGGACGCCGACCGGGAAGGTCGACGGAGCGAACACGCCGCCGTACGGGACCTCGAACTGCCCGCGCATCGACTGCGGCGCCGGCGCCCACGGCTGCATGCCGACCCGCGACCGGCCCGACTCGCCGTGGGTGATCAGGACCGTCGAGCACAGGCCCGCCACGATCGCGGCCGCCGCGTGCCGGACGTGCAGCAGGAAGGACGAGCCGCCGACCATGGTGCCGTCCAGGTAGGCGGGCCGGATCCCGAGGTAGTGCGCCACGTCGACCGGGCTCTCACCGGCGCACGCCACGCCGTCGATGTCGGCCATGGTGAGCCCGGCATCGCGCACGGCCGCCAGGCCGGACTCCGCGTGCAGCTGCAGCGCGGACTTGTCGGGGACCCGCCCGATCCGCTCCGACTCGGCGGCCCCGATGACGGCGACCTTTCCCCGAACGCTCATCGCATGCTCCCCGCCGGCTGGAACTTGGGCACGGCGACGTCGCCGTGCTTGTCGAACACGACCTCGAGCTCCATGTCCAGGACGAGGTGCTCGGGGTCGTTCGGAACACCGACGATGTTCGACATCAGGCGGGGGCCCTCGGCCAGCTCCACCACCGCGATGGCGTAGGGCACGTCGTCCTCGAACCCCGGGGCCGGGCGGTGCGCGATGAGGAAGGAGTACAGCCGCCCCCGACCGGAGGCGGCGAACCACTCGATGTCGGTCGAGGAGCACGAGGGGCACACCGACCGCGGGTAGAAGAACGCGGTCCCGCAGTCGCGGCAGCGGGGCAGCCGCAACTCCCCCGCCGCGGCGCCGTCCCAGTAGGGCTGCGTGTCCGGCGTCGGCTGGGGAACCGCCTTTCCTCCGCCGCTCACGCGGAGATCCCGACCTGCGCGGCCAGGCGCTCGCGGTGCATCGCCGGCTCGCCGAGCAGCATCTCCGACGCCTTGGCGCGCTTGAAGTACAGGTGCGCGTCGTGCTCCCAGGTGTAGCCGATGCCGCCGTGCACCTGGATCGTCGATGCGGTCACCGCGGTGTAGGCCTCCGAGCAGACCGCCTTCGCCACCGACGCGGCGACCGCCAGGTCGTCGGTCCGGCCGTCGACGGCGAACGCCGCATACATCGCCGCCGAACGGGCCGCCTCGACCTGCAGCAGCATGTCCGCGCACATGAACTTGACCGCCTGGAAGCTGCCGATGGGCGCACCGAACTGCTCGCGCACCTTCGCGTACTCGACGGTCATCTCCAGGCAGCGCTCGGCGCCCCCGACCTGCTCGCACGCCAGCGCGGCAGCACCCACCCGCAAGGTCTCGTCGAGCACCTCGCGGGCCCGGGCACCGACGGCCACCGCCCGCCCGGACGCGCCGTCCAGCGTGACGGTCGCCAGCCGGCGCGTGAGGTCGAGGGGAGGCACGTCGACAGCAGTGACCCCGCCGCCGCGGGTGTCGACGGCGACCAGCACGTCGCCGCCGTCGTCGGTCTGCGCGAGGACCAGCAGCAGGTCGGCCTGCGCCCCGTCGACGACGAAGGACTTGCTCCCCGTGACCCGCCACGCATCGCCGTCCGCCGCGGCACGCGTCCGCGGCGCCGCCGCCGACCAGTCGCCGTCGTCCTCGACGTGGGCGAGGGACGCGACCACCTCGCCCGCGGCGATCCGCGGCAACCACTCCTGCCGCAACGCCTCGTCGTCCCCGCGCAGCAGCGCGGTCGCGGCCAGGACCACGGTCGACAGGTAGGGAGCGCGCAGCAGGCTGCGCCCCATCTCCTCGAGGACGACGGCCTGCTCGGCGAACCCGTACCCGGCGCCGCCGTACTCCTCCGGGATGGCCATGGCGTGCAGCCCGAGCCGCTCGGCCATCGTCTTCCACAGACCCGTGTCGTACGGCTCCGGGTCGTCCAGCGCGACCCGCAGCCGGTCGCTCCCCCACTGCTCGGCGAGCAGTCGCCGCACGCCCGCGCGCAGCGCCTCCTGCTCCTTCGTGAACCCCAACGTGATCATGACCTCGACCCCTTCGCGACGTCCGCCGTCCTGCTGTCCGACCGCGACCGGATGACCAGCGCGTCCAGCGCCTCCACGTCGCGTCCCTGCACCCTCAACGGGTTGATCTCGATCGACTCCCATGCATCCCCCCAGGCGAGCGCGGCATCGGCGACGGCCCGCACCGCCTCGGCCACTGCCCTGATGTCGGCCGGCTCCTGGCCGCGGACGCCCCGCAGCAGCGGCGCCCCGCGCAACTGCTGGAGCATCTCCTCGACGTCGGTCGTCGTGACCGGGAGCGGCCGGATGGCGACGTCGGCGAGGAGCTCCACGAGGACGCCGCCCATGCCGAGCACGAGTACCGGTCCCCAGACCGGGTCCCGGTTCACCCCGACGATCAGCTCGACACCTCCGCGGCGGAAGGGCGCCACGAACACCCCGTCCAGCCGGGCCGTGGGTGCCTTCTCGGCGACGGTCTCGAGCATGGAGGTGACGGCGTCGCGAACGGCCACGTCGCCTTCGACGTCGAGGACGACGCCGCCGACGTCGGACTTGTGCGCGACGTCGGCCGAGCTGACCTTGAGCACGACCGGGCCGCCCATCGACGCGGCCGCGGCCGCCGCCTCGGCCCCGTCCCGGACCACGGCGTGCGGCACGACGGGAACCCCGTGCCGCTGCAGGGCGGCGAGCGTGGCCGCCTCGGTGAGGGGACCGTCGTCGAGCGGATCCGCGTGCTGCCCGCTGGGCGAGGCCGCCGTGCGCGCCGATCGACGGAGCAGCCGGTCGCGCGCCGCGGTGTAGCGCACGGCGTCGGCCACCGCGTCCAGGCCGGGCTGGATGCCGGGCAGGCGGACCAGGCCCAGGTCCGCGAACAGTCGGCGGGCGAAGTCGCTGATGCCGACGGCCACCTCGTCCTGCAGGAGGACGGGGACGTCGAGCCGGCTCGCCATGTCGGCGATCGAGGAGAAGTGCGCCCGCACGGCGTCCGGATTCGGCGGGTCCTCGCCGGGGGTGACGAAGGCCTGGAACAGCAGGATGTCGTACGCGTCCGGCGCGGTGCGCCCGACGACCTCGGCGGCCCGGACCGGCAGGGTGGCGTCCACGGTCGCGTAGCCGGTCACGTCGAGCGGGTTGTGCACGTGGGAGAAGCCGGGCAACAGCGTGGCGAGCTCTTCGGCCGCGGCCGGCGGGAGCTCCGGCACGGTCAGCCCCTGCTCGGCCGCCTTGTCGGCGACCAGCTCGCAGCTACCGCCCGACGCCGACACGACGCTGATGCGGCCGCCCCGTGGCCGGATGCCGCGCGCCAGCAGGTCGGTGGTGGCGACCAGCTCCTCCATGCTGTGCACCTCGACCACGCCGAGGTCCCGCAGCACCGCGGACGTCACGTCGGCGTTGCCCGCCAGCGCCCCCGTGTGCGACTGCGCCGACCGCCGGGCCACCTCGCTGCGGCCGACGCTGAGGACGACGAGCGGCCGATCCAGGTCGAGCGCCCGGGCCGCCAGCGCCCGGAAGGAGTCGGCGTCACGGAACGCCTCCACGAACAGCCCCACCGCGCCGGTGTCCTCTTCCTCCACCAGGTAGCGCGCGACATCGGCGACGGAGAGCGCGGCCTCGTTACCGGTGCCGGCCAGCATGCCGACGCCGACGCCCCACGACCGGGCCAGACCGAGGAGCGGCTTCATCAGTCCACCGGACTGGAGGACGAAAGAAGCGCGGCCGGGGTCGGGCAGCGGCGGCAGTGCCAAGCCGAAGGGCGCCACCCCGTGACCGACGTCGACGAAGCCGCTCCCGTTGGGCCCCAGGACGTGCACGCCGGTCTCCCGGGCGGCCGCGACGAGGTCGCGCTGGTGTGCGCGACCGTCCTCGGTCTCCCCGAACCCGGCGGTGAGGACGACGGCGCTCCGCGTGCCGGTCGCGGCGGCCTCCCGCACGATGTCCGCGATCGTCTCCCGCGGTGACATGACGTAGGCCAGGTCGACGGGCCGGCCGAGGTCGGTCAGGGACCGCACGGCCGGGACGCCGTGCACGGCGTCACGCGTCGGACTGACGCAGAACACCTCGACGTCAGGCGAGAGCCGCCGCAGGTTGGCGAAGGCGTTGACCGACCACATCGACCGCTCGGTCGCACCCACCAGGGCCACCGACCGCGGACGGAAGAGGCTGCGCAGATCCGGGTACGGCAGCGATCGGCCGGTCGTCGGGGCCGCGTTCCCCTGCCCGACCGCGCGGGCCAGTTCGGAGGTCGGCACGTCAGTTCGACCTGGGCAGGCCCAGGACCCGCTCGGCCACGATCCGGCGCTGGACCTCGCTGGTGCCGGCGAAGATGGTCTCCGCGCGACTGGCGAGCCAGGCCTTCTGCCAGCGGTCGACCCGATAGCCGTCGCCGTCGGGACGGACGAGCCCGTCGGCGCCCTCGACGTCCATGGCGATCTCGCCCAGCCGGCGGTGGTACTCGCTCCAGACCAGCTTGGTCAGCGACGCCTCGGCGCCCAGTTCGCCGCCCGAGGCCAGCTTCGCCAGGACCCGCTGCCCGGTCGCCTTCATGACGTGCACCTGGCTGTACGCCCACGCCAGCTGCTGGCGCAGCAGGGGATCGTCGGTCCGGCCGCGCTCGCGGGCCAGCTCGACGAGCGCCGTCCACTCGCGTTCGTACTGGAGGTGCTGGACGGCGGCGACCGCGCCACGCTCGCTGCCCAGGGTGGTCATCGCGCTGCGCCAGCCGTTGTTCAGGCCGCCGATGACGTTGAACAGCGGCGCCCGCGCGCCGTCGATGAACTCCTGGCAGAACGCGTCCTCCCCGGCCATGGTGACCAGCGGGCGGACCTCGATCCCGTTGTCCTGCATGGGGACCAGGACGTAGGAGATGCCCTTGTGCTTGGGCGCGGCCGGGTCGGTGCGGCACAGCAGGAAGAGCACGTTGGCGAGGTGACCGCGCGACGTCCAGATCTTCTGCCCGGAGATCACGATCTCGTCGCCCTCGACGACTCCGCGCGTCGAGACCGCTGCCAGGTCCGACCCGGCGCCGGGCTCGGAGAAGCCCTGGCAGTAGCGGTCCTCGCCGCTGACGATGCGCGGCAGGAAGTGCGCCTTCTGCTCGACCGTGCCGTGGGCCAGGATCGCCGGTCCGGCCAGCCGCTCCCCCATGCCCCGGGTCACCCGTGGCATGTCGACCCGGGCGAACTCCTCGGCGACGACAGCCATCTCGAGCTCGTCGAGGCCTCGTCCGCCGTACTCCTCCGGCCAGTGGGGGCACACGAGCCGAGCCTCCAGGGAGGCACGCTCCCAGGCCGTGTAGTCGTCGAAGAGCGGCGAGTCGGGGTTGCGCCAGGCGTCGTTCTCGACCTCGTACTCGGTTCGCCCGGCCAGCGAAGACTGCCGGTGCTCCTCCAGCCAGGCGCGAAGCTCGGCTCGCAACGATGCAGTCCGGGTCTCTGCCGCTTCGATGGTCACGATTCCTCCGTGGTCGTGGCGCCGACTAGGGGTGGGGCGCCGGAGCGGGCTGGTCGGTCTCGCCCACGTGCTCTCCGGCGGCACAGCTGGGACCGTACCGGCTAGTTGGTATGTTGTCGACAACCTCGCTGGCCTGAGCGTCCGAACCTCTGGGGAGCACCCGTGATCGCCATCCTCGCAGCATCCGCTTCCGCCGAGAACCCGCTCTCCGGCCTGGCCGTCTCCGACCGACCCGATCCCGACCCCGCCGACGGCTGGGTCCGGCTCGACGTCCGTGCGGCCGCGCTGAACCATCACGACATCTGGACCCTGCGTGGCGACGTCGTGCCCCGGGGAGGCCTGCCCTCGGTCCTCGGCACCGACGCGGCCGGCGTCGACGAGGAGGGCAACGATTACGTCGTCCATGGCGTTCTCGGGAACCCCGACCGTGGCCACGGCGACGAGACGCTGGACCCGGCCCGGTCGGTCCTCAGCGACGCGGGCCACGGGACGTTGGCCGAGCGGATCACCGTGCCCCGGCGGAACCTCGTACCCAAGCCACCGGAACTCAGCTGGGCCGAGGCCGCCTGCCTGCCGACGGCCTGGCTGACCGCGTACCGGATGCTCTTCACCAAGGCGAAGGCCGGGCCCGGCGACACCGTTCTCGTCCAGGGGGCCGGTGGCGGTGTGGCGACCGCTGCGGTGCAGCTGGCCGTCGCCGCCGGCCTCGCCGTCCGCGTGGTCACGCGCGACGAGGACCGTGCGGTTCGCGCCCGCGAGCTGGGGGCCCACGAGGTCTTCCTCGTCGGCGAGCGCCTGCCCGACGACTGCGACGTCGTCCTGGACACCGTGGGCCAGGCGACGTGGCGCGCGTCCCTCGCTGCCGTCCGGCCGGGCGGAACGGTCGTGCTGTGCGGAGCCACGTCCGGCTTCGACGCCCCCACGAACCTCGCGCGCCTGTTCTCCCGGCAGATCACCGTGCACGGCTCGACCATGGGCACGCTGACCGAGCTGCGGGAGCTGATCCGGTTCCTCGTGACCTCCGGGGTCCGGCCGCTCATCGACTCGGTCTGCCCGCTCGGCGCGGCACCGGACCAGTTCAGCCGGCTGCTGTCCGGCCGCGCGTTCGGAAAGCTGGTCGTCGAGCCATGAGCTACGTCCAGGTGACCCGGCGCGGGGCCGCCCTGTGGGCCCGGATCGACCGACCGGAGCGGGCCAACGCCCTCGGGCCGGAGGTGCGCGACGGCCTGGCCGCGTGGCTCGACGAGGCCGCCGGTGACGCCACCGTCCGCGCCCTCGTGCTCACCGGCACCGGGCGGGCGTTCTGCGCGGGCGCCGACGTGCGCGCATCGGCGGATCTCGGTGCCGCGCGGGATCGGCTCGCCTTCCTCGGCAGCATCCGGGACCTGGTCGACCGCATCGCGGACGCCCCCGTTCCGGTCGTGGCGGCAGTGAACGGCGCAGCGTTCGCCGGGGGCCTCGAGTTGGTCCTCGCGTGCGACCTGGTGGTGGCCGCCGAGGACGCCGAGTTCGGCGACCTGCACCTCCCGCACGGCCGCATCCCGGCCTGGGGAGGATCGGCACGGCTCGTGCGCGCCGTGGGTGCCGCGCGCGCCACTCGGATGCTCCTGCTCGGCGAGCGGTTCACGGCGGCACAGATGGCGGAGTTCGGACTGGTCAGCCACGTGGTGGCCGCCCAGGCGCTCGTCCCGACCGTCGACGAGGTGACCGCGACGCTCGAGGGCCACCCCCTCCCGGCGCTGCAGGACATGACCCGCCTGCTCCGCGCAGTCCGCGACGTGCCGACCGGCGCGGGCCTGGAACTCGAGTGGGAGGCGTTCGGCCGACACTTCCTCGGCCGCGGGGACCCCGGCAGCGTCACGATCCGCCCGTGACCCCCGGGGCCGTCCGGACGCCGCGCGCACGGGAGAGCAGCGCCATCCAGCCGGTCAGGGCGAGACAGATGACGGCCACCTGGCCCAGCGCCTGGCGGGGCCCCATCAGATCGGCCAGCCGACCGAACGCCGGCGAGCCGAACGGCGTCCAGACGAAGAACGCGATCACGTAGTAGCTCATCATCCGGCTCTGCAGCCGCACCGGGGACCGGAGCTGCAGCGCGGAGATCGCCATCGTGCCGTACAGCTGCATCATCGCGCCGGCGAGGAAGAGGCTCACCGCCATCAGCCAGCCGGCCGGCACGGTGGCGAAGACCAGGGTCACCGCCGTGAAACCGAGGGCCGCCAGCACGAGCAGCCGGTTCGTCGGTGCGGCACGCAGCGACGAGGCTGCCACCGCCCCGGTCACACCGCCGAGGCCGATGGCCGCCAGCAGGACGCCGAACGCCCCGCCGGCGGCACCCCCGTCCTCCGCCACGATCAGCGGGACGACGAGCTGGACGTTCGTGATGCCGATCCCCACGGCCAGGCCACCGAGGAGGGGAACCAGGTAGGGCGGCCGGCGCACGACGGTGAGCGCTCGCTGCGGCGGGCCGTCGTCCCTCTCGTCGACGTCCTCCTCGGCATCCGGGATGCGCCGGACGCGGGCGAGCGAGAGGCTCGCCGCCAGCGCGAAGGCGGCCACCACCGCGAACGCCAGGGCCGTGCCCCCCAGGGCGATGAGACCGCCGGCCAGCGCGGGGCCCACGACGCGGGCCAGCTGGAAGACACCGCCGTTCACCGCGACCGCCGGCGCGAGCAGCGCGCGCGGCACGAGCTGCCGGGGGAAGGACAGACGCACCGGGGCGTCCAGGGCTGCCGGGATCCCGAGCAGGACGGCGAAGGCATAGGCCGGCCCCAGCGTCACCAGGTCCCGGTGGACCAGGACGGCGAGCAGGGCGCTCGCGAGCAGCACGACGCCCTGGGTCAGGAGCAGCAGCCGCCGCTTGTCGAACCTGTCCCCGAGTGCCCCACCCCCGAGGCTCAACGGGATCATCGCGGCGTACTGGAGGGCGGTGACGACGCCGACCGCGACCGGGTCGCCGCCTGAAAGCTCGACCACGAGCCAGACGTTCGCGGTCCGGTGCATCCACATGCTGGCGTTGGCGAACACCTGCGCGAGGACGTACCGCCGGTAGTTCCCGACCCCCAGAGCCTGCAGTGCCTGCGGCAGGGCCGGCATCAGGCGCCGAGCCGGCGGCCCAGGGCCGGGACGACGTCGCGCCCCAGGTGCTGCACGAGCTCGTCGACGTCCAGACCGACGGCCGGGATCACCACCCCCTCGACCCCGCGCGCGGCGAGCCGGCACAGTCCGTCCACGACGTCGGCCGGTGAGCCTGCGACGGCGAACCGGTCGGCCAGCGCCTCGATCAGGCCCAGCCGTTCCACCAGATCGGCGTTGGGGTTGCCGTGGCGCCGGCCGTGCGCGGCGTAGTCGTACTGCTCGAGCAGCTCGACGACCCGGCACCGGACGTCGTCGGGCAGGGCGGCGAGCTCCGACGGGACGCGCAGCACGTGGTTCGCGCCCGACGCGAGCAAGGGCAGCAGCTGACGGGCGGCGGCGTGCCGGTCGTCCCCGAACGCCACCCGGGCCACGACCCAGAACGCGACGCCCTCTCCCGTCGACCGCACCGCCTGGCGCGCCCGCGCGACCGCGCCGTCGTCGACCCCTCCCCCGGACACGACGGCGTCGCCGACCTCGCCGCCGAGCGCCAGGGTGCGCGGCCCGTTCGCCGTGACGACCAGCTCCACCCGGCGTCCTCCCGGCGCCGCGTCCACGGTCTCCCGGACCGTCGCCAGTCCGGCCCGCAGCTCCTGGAGGGGCGCCCGCGTCACCCGTGAACCCGCCAGCGCGCTGTCACCGGCTCCGATGCCGGCGAAGATCCGGCCCGGTGCCAGCTCGTCCAGCGACAGCAGCGCGCGGGCGGTCACCTGCGGCGTGCGGGTGACGACGTTGGTCACCATCGGGCCCAGCCGCACGCGCTCGGTGACCTGTGCGGCGACCGCGAGGGCGACGTACGTGTCGTGGTACCCGGGTGAGTCACCGATGCCGACGGCGTCGACGCCGGCTGCCTCGAGGGCCTGCACCTGCCGGCGCAGCACGCCGAGGTCGGCCGGCGCCAGCGTGACCATGACCCGCATGCCTCAGCCCCCGTCCAGCGGCCGGCCCCAACGGTCCCCGAAGGCCACCTGGGCCACCGGTCTGCGTGGCGCGCGGCGGAAGTCCGTGCCGATCGTGTAGGCGACGGGCAGCAAGGCGCACTGGGTGACGTCGTCGGGGACGCCGAGGATCTCCGCGACGCCGTCCGGCTCGCGCAGGTGCAGGGTGGTGATGATCGATCCCAGGCCGCGGGACCGCAGCGCGAGCTGGAACGACCAGACGGCCGGGAACACCGAGCCGTACAGGGAGGCCGCGTTCGCCGGCGTCGGCCGGCCCCGCCCCGCGCAGGCGAGGACCAGCCAGGGCGCGCGCCCGATGTTCTCGGCGAGATGAGCGGCGCCCGAGTACACCCGCGCCCTGCGCAGGCGCGCGGCCTCCGCCCCGGGGGTCTCCTGCCCCTCGGCGGGACCCGTGGTGTCCAGGAGCCCGGGCAGCCGCGGACCGACGTGGGTGTCGAACACCCGCCGGTATTCCTTCCCCACGGCCTGCTTGACGTCCGGGTCACCGACGAGCACGAACCGCCAGTCCTCCGAGTCCGCCCCGGTGGGTGCCTGCAGTGCGAGATCGAGGCACTCCAGGACCACCTCCCGAGGCACGGCGCGATCGAAGTCGAGCCGGCGCCGGACCGCCCGGGTCGTCGTGAGCACCGTCTCGAAGTCGGTGATCGGCAGCGCCTGCTCGCGCGCGGTGTCCGAGCCGCTCACGCACTCGCTCCCTTCGGCTCCCACCAGATCCGCCGGTCCTGGACGGCCCGCGCGATGATGCCGAGCTGGATCTCCGACGTCCCTTCCACGACCGTCAGGCTCCGGGCGTCCCGGTGGAACCGCTCGACCACGTGCCCGGCGTCGGTCCCAGCGGCGCCGAACACCTGCGCAGCGAGCGCGGAGACCCGCACGGCGCACTCGGTCGCGGCGAGCTTGGCGAGCGCGAGCTGCCCGGCATAGGCCGGACCGCTGCGACCGGTGTCCACGAGCTCGGCCGCGCGGTAGGTGAGCAGCCGGGCGGCCTCCACGTCCAAGGCCGCCCTCGCGAGCTGCCACTGCAGGCCCTGCTGGTCGATGAGGGGGCTCCCGGCAACCGTGCGCTGCTCGGCGTATCCCACCGCCTCCATCAGCGCGCCCTGGGCCAGGCCCAGGCCCCGCGCCGCCACGACCGGGCGCATCGTCGCCAGCGATCCCAGCAGCGGCCCGAGACCCGTGATCCCGGGCAGGATCGCGGTGGACGGGACACGCACCCCGTCGAGGACGACGTCGCCCAGACTCACCCCTCGAACCGACGAGCGCTGGTGCAGTCGGACCGTCACGCCGGTCGCCGCACGGTCGACCACGAAGGCACGCAGCGCGCCGGCCCGGCGCTCGGCCGGGTCCCCGACCGTCGCGACGACGACGAACCAGTCCGCGCCCCCGGCGCCGGACACCCACGCCTTGTTCCCGGTGAGCCGCCAGCCGCCGCCGTCCGGCTCGGCCGTGGTGGCCAGACCGAGGACGTCGCTGCCGGCCTGGGGCTCCGACATGCAGAAGGCGCCCCGCGTCTCTCCCCGCCCGAGCGGCACGAGCAGCTCCCGCTGCTGGTCGGCCGTCCCGCCGAGAAGAATCGGCGCGGCGGGCAGCCGGGACAGCAGGAGCATCAGCCCGGCAGCACTGGAGTGCTGCGCCATCACCTCGGTGGCGCGGGTCAGCGCCGTCACCCCGGATGGTTCCCCGGGGCCCGGACCGCCCAGTTCGGCGGGCAACGTGAGCGAGAACAGACCTTCGGCCGCGAAGTGCGCCTGCAGATCGTCGGGGTAGGTGTCGGTGCGGTCGATCTCGCCGGCCCGGGGCCGCACGAGGTCGACGGCCAGGCCGTGCAGCCGGTCGAGGAACCGGTCGGGGTCAGGAATGATCATCGCCTCCTAGATACCGACTGGATGGTATGGTCCCGCAGCCGCAGCGGTCAACGCCCCGTTCCCGACGTGGGCAGCCCGCCCTGTCGAGAGGATCGGGATGGATCTTGAGCTTGCCGGCGCGCGCGCCATCGTCACCGGTGCCAGCGAGGGCATCGGTCGCGCGGTGGCCGAGGAGCTGGCCGCGGAGGGCGTCCGGCTCGTGCTGGTGGCCCGGCGGCGCGAGCGACTGGAGGAACTACGGGAGGCCCTGCTCACGGCCGGCCGCGAGGAGCCGATCCTCGTTCCCGTGGACGTCACCGAGGAGTCCGCTCCGGAGCGGATCCGGACCGAGGCCCTCCGGGCCTTCGGCGGCATCGACGTCCTCGTCAACAACGCCGGACGGTCCGACCCCCGCGGCGCGGTGCGCGACGAAGACCTGTGGCAACGGCAGATGGAGCTGAATTTCCACGCCAAGCGCCGGTTGGCCGAGGCGCTGCTCGGCGACCTCGCGTCCAGCGGGCGAGGCCGGATCATCAACCTGATCGGCTCCTTCGAGCCGCTGGGAGTGAGCACCGCGTTTCCGGCGGTCGCCGCCACGCGCGTGTGGGCCAAGGGGCTGTCGCGCACCGTGGCCGCCGAGGGCATCACCGTCAACTGCGTCTCGCCGGGCCGGGTGGACAGCGAGCAGGTGCGGCAGAACTACCCGCCCGCCGAGCGGGCGGCCGTGATCGCCGCCAACATCCCGGCCGGGCGCTTCGGCGAGCCACCCGAGGTCGCGGCCCTCATCGCCTTCCTCGCCTCCCCGCGAGCTTCCTACATCACCGGCGAGACGATCCACGTCGACGGCGGCCTGCACCGACACGCGTGATCGCAAAAAACCGACCGGTCGGTATTGCATTCTGCTCCTCCGGGTGTCATGCTCGAGGTACTACGACACACGTAGCGCGTGCTCCAGGGATGGGTGAAATTCCCTACCGGCGGTGACAGTCCGCGACCCGGCCGAGAGATCGGTCGGTTGATCTGGTGGAACTCCAGGACCGACGGTCAGAGTCCGGATGGGAGGCAGCACGCCCTCCCGGTGGAAGCGCTCGCGCTCTCCACCGGGGGCGATGGCCTCCTTGCTCTGGCACTCGCGCCCGGAACGGACGGAGCCGTCGGTGCAGGTGGACTCAGAGGCCTTCGGGTCGGCGCTCGCGGCGCCGGTCGGGCTGGACAGCGTCGAATTCGCGCTCGCCGAGATCGCGGCGGGCCGCCCCGTCGTGGTCGTGGACGACGCGGACCGGGAGAACGAGGGCGACCTGATCATGGCCGCGGACGCGGTGACGCCCGAGTGGATGGCGTTCATCGTGCGGCACACCTCGGGTCTCGTGTGCCTGCCCATGACCGGGCCGGCGCTGGATCGCCTCGGGATCCCGGCGATGGTGCACCAGAACGAGGACCGCATGCAGACGGCGTTCGCGGTCAGTGTCGACGCCCGCGACGGCGTCACGACCGGCATCTCGGCTCGGGACCGCGCGCGCACCGCTCGACTGCTCGCCGACCCGCAGACGCAGCCCGGTGACCTCACCCGGCCGGGCCATCTCCTCCCCCTGCGCGCCCGCGACGGCGGGGTGCTCGTCCGGGGCGGCCACACGGAGGCGGCCGTGGATCTCGCCCGTCTCGCCGGCCGGGAGCCGGCCGGGGTGATCGCCGAACTGGTGGCGGACGACGGCAGCATGCGTCGGGCGCCGAGCTGCCGCGACTTCGCCGACGAGCACCACCTGGCGATGATCTCGATCGCGGACCTGCAGGAGTACCGGCGCCACCAGGAACTGCTCGTCCGCCGGGTGGTCGAGACCCGGATGCCCACGCGGCACGGTCTGCTCACCGCCGTGGGCTACGCCGACCAGGCCGACGGCGAGGGACACGTCGCGCTCGTGGCCGGCCTCGGCCCGGACGGACGGCTCACCGACGGAGAGGACGTCCTGGTGCGCGTCCACTCCGAGTGCCTGACCGGTGAGGTGCTCGGCTCGAGCCGCTGCGACTGCGGTCCGCAACTGGACAGCTCGATCGAGCAGATCGCGGCGGCCGGCCGGGGTGTGGTCGTCTACCTGCGGGGCCACGAGGGCCGCGGCATCGGCCTGCTGTCCAAGCTGCAGGCCTACGCGCTGCAGGACGCCGGGCTCGACACCGTCGACGCGAACACCGCGCTCGGCCTTCCCGTCGACGCGCGGGAGTACGGGTCCGCCGCGGACATCCTCACCGAACTCGGCGTCCGGAGCGTCCGGCTGCTCACGAACAACCCGGACAAGGTGGCCGCGCTGGACGAACGGGGCATCAAGGTCACCGCGCGCGTCCCGCTCGTCGTGGGCACGCACCCCGAGAACATCCGGTACCTCGGCACCAAGCGCGACCGGCTGGGGCACCACCTGGTCGACGCCGTCCCGGGCCGGCTGACAGCCGTCGATCCGGTGCGGCCGGCAAGCACGACCGCGGTCGGTCAGCCGGCGCTGACGTGGGGCAGGGCAGTGACGCGGTGAGCACGGCCCGGTAGCGGCGGGCACGATCCGCGTACGGCTCCCGCCATCGCCGACACGACCGCACGGGTGTGCTGCCCCAGCGGGAGGGACCGTGCCCGCTCGAGGTCGTCCGCGGTGTCGACGTCCTGCCGGATCCCGGCGCACTCCGGCATGCACACCTCCAGGGCTCCGGCCCCGATGTGACGAGCCCGCGAGAGGGCGCCGTACCGCGGCCGGAACGGCGCCTGGCGACCGGCCGCGTACAGCGTCGTTCCGCTGCCCTGGGCGTCGGGCACGAACCAGGTCCCCGCCGGGTCCGGGTGGTCCAGCGCGAGCGTCAACTCGTCCGGGTGCAGCGCCGGGACGTCGGCGGTCAGCGCCGCGACCGCGCAGCCGGGCCGGGCGGACCGGCAGGCGGCAGCGCCCCGGCCGAGGGCGTCGTTCAGCGAGTCACCGGGCCGATCGGCGACGAAGCGCAGCCGCGGGACGCCGAGCAGCCGGTGCCAGCCGGGATCGGCGGTCACGACGACGATCTCCTCGACCTGATCGCAGGCCAGGACGGCGTCCCGGACGTCACGGGCCATGGCGAGGACGAGGGCGCGCCGCAGCGGCACCGGCACACGCAGCCGGGACTTCCCCCGGTGCAGTGGCTTGAGGGGGACGACGACGGACCAGCCGCCTGACGACGTCACGACGGCGTGATCGAGAGGGTGAGCCGGCGGCGGCCCTCGTCGGAGCGGGCGGTGGCGAGTCGTTCGGCTGACGGGGTGCCGTAGTCGGTGGTCCGCTGCCGGGCCGGGCGGCCGATGGCGGCGGCCATGGCCTCCAGTTCGGCGATGGTCTTCAGCGACCCGTTCTCGCTGCCGGCCATCCGGCTGATCGTCTCCTCCATCAGCGTGCCGCCCAGGTCGTTCGCCCCGCCCTGGAGCACCGCCTTGGTGCCGGCGTCGGCCAGCTTGACCCAGGAGGTCTGGATGTTGTCGATGCGGCCGTGCAGCAGCAGCCGGGCGACGGCGTGCACCGCCCGGTTCTCCCGCACCGTCGGGCCCGGCCGGGCGACCCCGGCCAGGTAGATCGGGGAGTTGTGGTGCACGAACGGCAGCAGCACGAACTCGGTGAACCCGCCGGTCTCGTCCTGCACCGCGGCCAGGGTGCGCAGGTGCGCCACCCAGTGCGCGGGGGCGTCGACGTGCCCGTACATCATCGTCGACGTCGTCGGGATCCCCACCTGATGCGCGGTGCGGATGATCTCCAGCCAGGTCGCGGTCGGCAGCTTGCCCTTGGTCAGCACCCAGCGGACGTCGTCGTCGAGGATCTCCGCCGCGGTGCCCGGGATCGAGTCCAGCCCCGCTTCCTTGGCGGCGGTGAGGAAGTCGCGGAACGACAGGCCGGTGCGGGCGGCGCCGTTGACGATCTCCATCGGGGAGAAGGCGTGCAGGTGGATGCCGGGCCGGCGGGCCTTCACCTCCCGCGCCAGGTCGAAGTAGGCGGTGCCCGACAGGTCGGGGTGGATGCCGCCCTGCATGCAGATCTCGGTCGCCCCCGCCGCCCACGCCTCGTCGACCCGGTCACCGACCTGGGTCATGGACAGGGTGTAGGCGTCGGCGTCGGTGCGCCGCTGGGCGAACGCGCAGAACCGGCAGCCGGTGTAGCAGACGTTGGTGAAGTTGATGTTCCGGTTCACCACGTAGGTGACGTCCTCGCCGTTGACGTCGGCCCGGACGGCATCGGCAAGGGCGCAGAGCGCCTCGAGGTCGGGGCCGTCCGCGCCCAGCAGCGCCAGGTACTCGGCGTCGGACAGCCCGGCCGGGTCGGCCTCGGCGTGCCGCAGGGCGGCCAGCACCTCCCGGTCACCGGCCGCGATCGCCGTGGTGTGCCCGTCCCGGGCGGAGACCGTCCGGTCGCGCAGCTCGGACCAGTCGCCGTACACGGCGTCGAAATCGCTGCGCCGGTCCGCCGTCCGCCCGACCGTGTCCACCTCCACGTGCAGGTCCACCCGGCCCGTCCCGGCGGCAGCCGTCCACGCCTCGTCCGGCTCCTGCCACGGCCGCCCGACCGGGTGCCGGCCCTCGACGGCGAGACCGTCCGGGCCGGCGAGGGCGTCGACGTGCGGGCGCACCCGCGGGTCCAGCCACGGCTCCGGTGCCAGCACGTACGGCGGCTGGGCCGCGAGGCGCTCGCGGACGGTGAAGCCGGCCTCGGCGGTCAGCGCCGCGAGCTTGTCGATATTGGGCCAGGGCCGCTCCGGGTTCACGTGGTCCGGCGTCAGGGGCGACACCCCGCCCCAGTCGTCGACCCCGGCGCGCAGCAGCAGCCCCAGCTCGGTGGAGTCCGACAGGTTCGGCGGTGCCTGCACCCGCGCCTTGGGTCCGAGCAGCAGCCGGGTCACCGCGACCGCGGCCACGTACTCCTGCAGCTCCAGGTCGTCGTGCGCGGCCATCGCCGTCCGCGGCTTGGCCCGGAAGTTCTGCACGATCACCTCCTGCACGTGCCCGTGCCGCTGCGCCGACGCCCGGATCGCACCGATCGCGTCGACCCGCTCGGCGTAGTCCTCCCCGATCCCGAGCAGCACGCCGGTGGTGAACGGCACGGCGGAGCGGCCGGCGTCCTCCAGCACCCGCAGCCGCACCGCCGGCTCCTTGTCCGGGGAGCCGAAGTGCGGGCCGCCCGGGGTCGACCACAACCGGGTCGCCGTCGTCTCCAGCATCATCCCCATCGACGCCGACACCGGCTTGAGCCGCTGGATCTCCTCCCAGCTGAGCACGCCCGGGTTGAGGTGCGGCAGCAGCCCGGTCTCCTCCAGCACCCGGATCGCCATCGCGCGCAGATAGCCCAGCGTCGAGTCGAAGCCGTGCGCCTCCAGCCACTGCGCGGCCACCGGCCAGCGGTCCTCCGGCCGGTCACCGAGGGTGAACAGGGCCTCCTTGCAGCCCATCGCGGCCCCGGCCCGCGCGACGTCGAGGACCTCGTCGGGGGAGAGGAACGGCGCCCTGCCCTGCGCCCGGAGCTGACCCGGCGTCGTGACGAACGTGCAGTAGTGGCAGCGGTCGCGGCACAGGTGCGTGAGCGGGATGAACACCTTGCGGCTGTAGGTCACCACCCCCGCCCGCCCGGCCGACGCCAGCCCGGCGTCGCGCACCCGGCCGGCCGCCGCCAGCAACCGGTCCAACGGCTCACCCTCGCCCAGCCCGCGGGCGTGCAGCAGGGTCTCGGCTTCCGTGGCGTCCAGCGTCACACCGCGCTCGGCGCGGGTGACCGCGCGGTGCAGCGTGGACACGGACGGGGCGGGCAACGGAGTCGTCATGTGTCTTGTCAGACGTCGGTGACCCGGATGCCGGCGTGCACCTTGTACCGGCGATTGATCGAGACCAGGTTGATCGTCAGCGCCTCGACCTGACGCGCGTTGCGGAGCCGTCCCGCGTAGATGCCGCGCATGCCCGGCAGCCGCCCGGCCAGGGCCTGCACGGTGTCGGTCGCCGAGCGGTCGTCACCGACCACGAGGACATCGCCGTCGATGGTGCGCGTGGACAGATCCTCGAGCAGCACCGCGGACAGATGGTGGAACGCCCCGACCACGTGCGCGTCGGGCAGCAGGGCGGCGGCCTGCTGGGCCACCGAACCCTCGGGCACGTCGAGGACGTACGCGCCCTGCTGGTCGAAGCCCATCGGGACGACGCAGTCCACGACGACCTTGCCGGCGAGCGGCGGAGCGAGGTCGGCCAGCGTGGCCGCGTGCCCGGGGAACGGGACCGCGACGATCACGAGGTCCGCGGCACCGGCGACGTCCACGTTGCCGCCGCCGCGCACCCAGACGTCTCCCCCGCCGTCGGCGATGCCGGCCGCGCGCTGGGCGATCTCGGTGGCCACCTGCGCGGCGCGGTCGGCCTCGCGCGAGCCGAGCAGCACCCGCTGGCCGGCCGCGGCCAGCCGAACGGCGAGGCCCCGGCCCTGCGGGCCGGTACCACCCAGCACCCCGACGGTGAGGCGGCTGACGTCGAGGGCCGGGGCGCTGGGGGCAGCGGCCGTGGTCGGTGAGGTTGCGGTCACGGGGATCTCCTCCGGAGAACTGAGAGAGTTCTGGTGGTCAGGTCAGGCGAGCAGGGGGGCCCAGCGCAATTCCGGCCGGTCGTCCTCCGGGGCCGGCCCGCGGCGCTCCACCCGGCCGAGCCGTTCCAGCCGCACCAGGTGGGCCATGGTCTCCGCCACGGCGGCCCGGACCATGGGCGGTCCGAACCGCTCCAGCGGCCGCGACCACCCGATCCGCTGGGTGACCTCCCAGCAGGAGAGGCCGGGCGCCGTCCGTACGACGGACTCGACCTCCTCCAGGCGGTCGCCGTGGTGGGCGGTCAGCGAACCGGTCCGCTCGCGCAGGCCGGTGAACCGGTTCTCGTGGCCCGGCAGGACGAGGTCGACGTCCAGTGCGGCCACCTTGTCCAGGGACGCGAGGAAGTCGCCCAGGGCGTCGGTCTCCTCCGCGGGGTGCACGCCCACGCCCGGCGTGATGCGCGGGAGCACGTGGTCGCCGGAGAACAGCAGGCGGTTGCCGACGTCGTGCAGGCACAGGTGGCCCTGGGTGTGACCGGGGGTCCACACCGCGCGCACCGACCAGCCGGGCAGGTCGAGGAGTTCGCCGTCGGCCACACCGGTGACGGGCGTGACCCAGGATGCCTCGGACGAGGGCGCGCTCTGGGCGAGCATGGATTCCACTTCCGGCGCGGGGACGCCCCAGCGCGGATACGTCTCCTGCAACGCATCGCGGAAGTGGAGCGGGGCGCTGGTCCCGCCGCGCAGCCGCGCGGCCTCGACGTCGCTGACCACGACCTCGGCGCCCGAGCGGCCCGCCAGCCGGTACGCGAGGCCGAGGTGGTCGGGGTGCGCGTGGGTCACCACGACGGTCCGGACGTCCTCCAGCGCGTGTCCGGTCCGCCGCAGCGCCCCGGCCATGCTCCGCCAGGACTCCTCGCTGTCCCAGCCGGCATCGACCAGCGCGATCCCGCCGCCGGACAACTCGAGGACGTACACGTTGACGGCCTTCAGGGACGGGATCGGGATCTCGACGGGCAGCGACCACAGCCCCGGGAGGACCTCGACCGGTTCGCTGTCCACAGCGGCCCGGGCCGCCGAGGCGAGATCAGCCGCGTCGGCCTGCCCGAGCCGGAGGGCGTCCCCGCTCACCGCGGCCCGCTCGCGACCACCGCGTCGCCGTCCACGAGCGCCAACAGCTCGGCCCGCTGCACCTTGCCGGCCTCGCTGCGGGGCAGGACGTCCAGGAAGGCCACCTTCCTGATCGCCTTGAAGTGCGCCAGCCGGTCGCGGCACCAGGCGATGAGCTCGGCCGGTTCGACGTTCTCTCGGGCCACGACGAACGCCATGGGGACCTCGCCCAGACGCTCGTCGGGAACGCCCACGACCGCGACGTCGGCCACGGCGCGGTGCTGCCGCAGGACGCCCTCGAGCTCGGCGGGCCAGACCTGGAAGCCCCCGGTCTTGATCAGCTCACGGGTCCGCCCGACGAGGAAGAGCACTCGGTCGTCGTCCAGGTAGCCGACGTCGCCGGAGCGCACCCAGCCGTCGACGATCAGCGAGGCCTCGGCGTCGGCGGCGTCGACGTAACCCTTCGTGCGGGTCGAGTGGACCCAGATCTCGCCCGTCTCCCCCACCGGCAGGGCGACCCGCTGTTCGTCGCGGATCTCGAGGTCGACGCCGTCGTAGACACGGCCCACCGACCCGGGCTTCCACCGGCCCTCGCGGACGTCGCGTGCGCTCCAGCCCGCGACGTGCCCCAGCTCGGCCGAGCCGTAGTTCGACATGACGATGACGCCGAAGCGGTTCTCGAAGGCGGACTTCAGCTCGGGATCGAGCCGCTGCCCCGCGACCAGGACCTTGCCGACCGAGGTCAGGTCGACGTCGTCGGCGGCGTAGGTGAGGTCGTACACCATGGTGGGCAGCAGGAAGAGGTTGTCCACCCGGTGCTCGGGCACCAGGCGGGCGATGCGCTCCACCGAGAACCGCTCGACCAGCAGCACGGCCCGCCCGACGTGCCAGGCGAACAACAGCGACTGGATGCCGCCTCCGTGGAACAGCGGGAGCAGCACGAGGTTGGGCGCGACGGACTCGTCGGTGATCGGGTACAGGCCGTCGACCCGTTCTCCGGCCCCCTTCTGCGCGCCCGCCAGCGTGGCCATCGACGCGTACGTCCCGGAATGGGTGACGGCGACGGCCTTCGGTGCACCGGTGGACCCGCCGGTGAACAGCACGAGTCCTTCCTCGTCCTCGGCGGGCTCGGGTGCCGGTACCGACGGCGCGTCCGCGCCCGGCCGGACGGCGGCCTCTCCGGCGGCCCGGAGCTCGGCCACGGTGAGAACGGGGATGTCCACTCCCAGCGTGTCCGGCGCTGCTGCCACGACGAGCGCCGGGCTGGTCTTGGCGATGCAGGCCCGCACCTCGTCGACGTTGTAGAGCCCGCTCATGGGAACGGGCACGAGGCCCGCCTTCCAGCACCCCGTCAGCGCGAGGACCAGCTCCGGCCCGTTGGCCAGGTGGACGCCGATCCGTGCTCCCCGGGGCAGCGCGTGGCGGGAGAGCAGTCCGGCCACCGCGGAGGCGGCCCGGTCGAGCTGCCCGTAGGTCCAGGTCCGCCCGTCCTCGTGGATCAGCGCCGTGCGGTCGCCGTTCCGGCGGGCCCGCGCCTCCAGGTCCTGCACGAGGTTGCGTGGCACCGCGCGCCTCCATCACTCAAGGGGTAGTACCGACCGGTCGGAATATAGGCTTCCGGCTGCCGTCCTGTCCACCATCGCCGGCGCTCAAGGCACCCATTCGGCCAGCACGTCGAGGGCCTCGACGCGGCCGCCGGACACCCACAGCGGGTTCACCTCGAGCGCCCGAAGCCGGGGGCCCAGCGCTCGGGCTGCACGCTCCACGGCGAGGACGGCCGCCGTCACAGCTGCCATGTCCGCCGGGGCCGCACCGCGGAAGCCGGCCAGCAGCCGCGAGACACGCAGCTCCGCGACGGCGTCGGCGACGTCCTGCTCCGCGAGGGGCGCGATCCTGACCGCGACGTCCCCCAGCAGCTCGGTGAGGACGCCGCCGGACCCGACCGTGACGACGGGTCCCCAGGTGGGGTCGTTGACCACGCTGACGAGGAGTTCCGCGCCGGGCGGGCGCATCGGGGCGACCAGGGCACCCTCGACCACCGCCGTCGGGACGGCGGCCCGCACCGCGCTCACCACCCGGTCGAACGCGGCACCCACCTGGTCGGCGTCGCGCAGGTCGAGGGCGACACCGCCCACGTCGGACTTGTGCGCGACCTGCTCGCTGGCGATCTTCAGCACGACCGGATAGCCCAGTTCGTCGGCGGCGCGCACGGCCTCGGTCGCAGACGTGACCAGCCGGACGGGCGGCATCGGGACACCGGACTCCCGCAGCACCCCCTCGATCGCCGCACCGTCGCCGGCGCCGGGATCCACCGCGACCGCCGGCACGGACGGCCTGCTGCGCAGCGCACGCTCCCGCAGCTGCGACCACCGTGCCGCCCGTTCGATCGCCTTGGTGCCCGCGGCGATCCCCGGCATGACGGTCAGTCCGTTGTCCGCGACCAGCTCGAGGGCGAACGGGCTCAGGGAGTAGGTCCCGCCGGTCTGGAGAACCACGGGCACGGAGCTCCGGCCGACGGCGTCCGCGAGCCGCCGGAACCGCTGCCGGACGGCGTCGGCGTCGGGGCCAGGACGTGCGGGAAGCACCACGGACTGCAGCACGAGCGCGTCGTAGTCCGCACGTCCGTGCGCCGACACCAGCTCCGTCGCGACGAAGGGCAGGTCGGCGTCCTTGACGACGAGCCCGGTGACGTCCAGCGGGTTCTGGACGTCGGCGGAGGCCGGCATCCGCTCGGCCAGCGCGGCGCGCAGCCGATCCGGGAACGCCGGCAGCTCGAGACCGAGCCCGTCGGCGGCGTCGGCGATCAGCTCGCAGGCGCCCCCCGAGGCGGCGACCACGGCGATCCGTCCCCCGGGAAGACCACGCGGATGCGCCCGGAGGAGCGACGCCGTGGCGACGAGGTCCTCCAGGGTGTCCACCATGACGACCCCCACGTCCTCGAGGGCCGCACGGGTCGTGGCGTGGTCGCCGACCAGGGCACCGGTGTGCGAGAGGGCGGCCGCCCGGCCCAGCGACGAGCTGCCGACATGCAGGGCCACGATGGGTTTGCCGGCCGCCGCCGCCCGCAGGGCCGCCGATCGGAAGGTCTCGGGCCGCCGCACGGACTCGAGGAACAGGGCGATGACGCGGGTGGCCTCGTCGTCCACGAGGTGATCGAGCACGTCCGTCGCCGTGATCACGGCCTCGTTGCCGGTCGTGACGAGCGAGCTCACCCCCACGCCCCAGCTGCGGCACAGGGACAGCACATGGGTCGCGAGCCCACCCGACTGCATGACCACCCCGACGTCGCCGGGTAGGAGGTCGTCCGGTACGGGCAGCCCGAACAGCCGGATCCCGTCGGCCACATTCAGGAAGCCGCTGACGTTGGGCCCGAGCAGCCGCGCCCTGTGGGCGCGACACGCGGCCACCAGCCGCTCGTGCGCGACCGCCGTTCCGGGCCCCGGCTCCGCGAGATCGGAGGACAGCACGACGAAGTCCCGGGTGCCCAGCGTCAGCGCGGACTCCACGACCCCGACGACCTGCCCGGGCCCGACCATCACGAACACCAGGTCGGGCGGTGCGGGCAGATCTGCCAGATCAGGCACGGTCCGACGCCCATGGACGACGGGGCGGTGCGGGTTGACCAGCGCGACCTCGTGCAGCCCCGGTGAGGCGTCGAGACCGGCCAGCACCAGCGCCGTCCAGCCCGAGCGTTCGCTCGCGCCGATGAGCGCCACCCGCCGCGGCGTCAGAAAGCCCCGCAGATCCGCGGGGCCCGCACCGAGCGCCCTCGGGGACGCACCCTCGACAGGCGTGGACTCTCGCTCGGCCGGTGCGGTACGGGTCGCGCTCATGCTGCGTCTCCTGTCTCGAGCCTGACCGGCTCGCGCGCAACGAACGGGCGGCGGAGCCGTGTTGACGCACCTTAGCCCAAAAGATACCGTCTAGTCGGAATGCTAGCCCGGGAGGTACGGATGACGGACATGACCGCCAGCGCGAAGCTCGACTCCGGGCTGTTCCGCTACGTCCTGGGCCACTACCCGACAGGCGTCACGGTCGTCACGATGATCAAGGACGGCCACCCCCTCGGGATGGTCGTCGGCTCCTTCACCTCGGTGTCCCTGGACCCGCCGCTGGTGGCATTCCTCCCGGACAAGAGCTCGTCGACCTATCGCAGCATGGGACGGCCGGACACCTTCGTCATCAACGTGCTGGGGGCCGACCAGGAACCCCTGTGCCGCACCTTCGCGTCCAAGACGGCGACGGAGAAGTGGGCCGGGGTGCCGTGGCACCCGGCCGCCTCCGGTGCGCCGATCCTCGACGCCGCGGTCGCCTGGATCGACTGTCGCCTGCACGCCGTCTACGACGGCGGTGACCACGACATCGTCGTCGGCCGGGTCGAGGCGCTCGACGTCAACAAGCCCACCCTGCCGCTGCTGTTCTTCCAGGGCGGATACGGCCGGTTCACCCCGTTGTCGCTCGTCGCCCCGATGGAAGCCGACCTCATGCAGCAGCTGCGGCTGGCCGACCTCGCGCGCAGCGAG
The DNA here is from genome assembly GCF_057628075.1 of Blastococcus sp. OS1-29. Taxonomy (NCBI): domain Bacteria; kingdom Bacillati; phylum Actinomycetota; class Actinomycetes; order Geodermatophilales; family Geodermatophilaceae; genus Blastococcus; species Blastococcus sp. OS1-29. The sequence goes on along the minus strand of NZ_JBXXJK010000008.1, from coordinate 206,176 downwards.
ATGGAACGGATCGCCGACGACCTCTCCCTGGAGTGCATCGCGCAGGTGCCGGTCGGTGGGGAGCTCGTGCACATCGCCAGCGCCGGGCCCACCCCCTCGTCGATCGTCAGCCGCGTGGGCACCCGGCTGCCCTGGGTACCTCCCTACGGCGCACTGCACGTCGCCTGGGCCCCCGACGAGGCGTTCGAGGCCTGGATGCAGGCCGCGGTGTCGCCCCCGAGCGCGGTGGACCGCGCCCGCTACGCCGAAGCCCTGGACCGCGTGCGTCGCCGAGGTTGGTCGCTGGCCCTTCTGACCCCGGTGCACCCGGAGGTCGAGCGAACGATGGCCACGTTCTCCAACGGCGGCCACGACGATGCCGCGACAGGGCTGCTGCTGCGGCGCCTGATGGAGCAGGTGGGCGAGCACTACGAGCCGGCCGACCTGCGGCCGGGACGGTCGTACCGGGTGCGTTCGATCGGTGCCCCGGTCTTCGGACCCGACGGCACGGCGGAGATGGGTCTGAAGCTGTTCGGCCTGCCGGACGTGCTGGCCTACGAGGAGATCAAGCGGCTCAGCGAGCGGCTCGTCGCCGGCGCGGATGCCGTGACGCGCGCGAGCGGAGGACGCCGGCCCGAGTGAGCGGGGGGCGGTCCGGCCGCCTGTGCCCGCCGGTGCCGGCTTCCGCCGGCACCCCCCGGGTACGCCGCTCAGCCGAGGTAGGCGGCCTCGAAGTCCGACGACGCACGCACCGTCGCCGGATCGCCCTGCATGACCACCTCACCGCGTCGCAGGACGTAGGCCGTGTCACAGATGCTCAGGGCGAGCTCGGCATTCTGCTCGACCAGCAGCACGGAGAGCCCCGCCCGGTGCACCTCGAGCACGGACTCGTACACGATGTCGGCAACGGACGGCGCCAGACCCATCGCGGGTTCGTCGAGCAGGAGCAGGGCCGGGTCGGTCATCAGTGCCCGGGCGATGGCGAGCATCTGCTGCTCGCCCCCGCTGAGCAGACCGGCGTGCTGGGACCTGCGGTCGGCCAGCCGTGGGAACAGCGAGTAGACCCGCTGCTGGAGGTCGCGCTGGACTCCACGTTCGGCGTACCGGCAGATCGCCAGGTTTTCCTCGACGGTGAGCGCGGCCGCGACGAAGCGACCTTCCGCGACGAGTGCCAGGCCGGCTCGCACGGCCCGAAAGGCGGCCAGTCGGGTGATGTCGCGTCCCTGATAGTGGATCTGCCCGCGCCAGGCCGCGTGGTGCCGCGCGATCGTGTTCAACAAGGTCGTCTTGCCGGCGCCGTTCGATCCGATGACAGCGACCAGGCTGCCCGGGCGGACGCTCAGGTCAACCTCGTGCAGGACCTCGATCCGGCCGTATCCCGACGTGAGCCCGCAGACGTTCAGCATCGACTCTGGTCCCAAAGTAGGCCTCCCGGACGTCATCTCGCTCCAGACACTCGCGCGGCGGCCCGCTGGCCAGCAGCCGGCCGAAATTCATCACGACCGCGGATCCGCAGTACTCCTGGACGACCTCCATGTTGTGCTCCACCAGCACCACGGTCATCCCCTCCGCGGCCAGGCCGGCGACGAGGTCACCCAGCTGCCGGGACTCCACGGAGTTCATGCCTGCGGTGGGCTCGTCCAGCAGCAGGATCCGCGGCTCGGCCGCGAGTGCACGCGCCAGTTCACACCTCCTCTGGTCGCCGTAGGACAGCATCTCGGCCTGACGGCCGGCGAGCTCGTCGCCCAGGCCGACCCTTCGCATGAGTTCTCGCGCCCGGTCGCGGCACGCCCGGCGCTCGCGCCGCTCCCGGGAGGACAGGACGACGGCGTGCAACGCGCCCGCGCGCCGGTGCCGGTACATGCCGGCGACCACGTTCTCCTCCACCGTGAGCCCGGGGAACAGACGCACGTTCTGGTAGGTGCGCGCCACCCCGGACTGTGCGGCTGCGCGGACGGCGCCGGGCGGCAGCGGTCCACCGAAGACCCGCACCTCTCCCCCGTCGGACCGGTAGAACCCGGAGACGACGTTGAGCAGGCTGGTCTTGCCGGCACCGTTGGGTCCGATCACACCGAAGACCGAGGCGGGGGCGACCCTGAACGAGATCGCGTCCAGCGCGGTCAGCCCGCCGAAGCGCTTGGTCACCTCCCGGAGCTCCAGCGCCGCGCCGCTCATGACGGCACTTCGATCGGCGGTGCGCTCGGCGAGGGCGACCCGGCCATCCGTCTCCTCCGCCGGCCCCGCCGCCGCGGATCGACGAGACCGTTCGGCAGGAAGAGGACGACGACGAGGAGCAGGAGCCCGTTGACCAGTTGCACACCGCGCGGCATCACGGTCTGTAGCGCCTCGGGGAGGACGGCGAAGAGGAAGCCGCCCACCATCGCGCCGGGCCAGTAGTACGCACCGCCGAGAACGACGCCGGCGAGCATGGTGAAGGCCAGGTTGACCGAGAACGTGTCCGGCGAGACGTACCGACTGAGGCCTGCGAACAGCACCCCGGCCACCCCGGCGACCGACCCGGCAAGAGCGAGGGCCTGCAGCCCGTGCCGGCGCAGCGGCACGCCGAGACCGGCTGCCACCTGGGGGTCGGACCGGATCGACTCGGCGGCCAGACCGAAGGAGGATCGGCGGATGCGGCCGAACACGAAGCAGGCCAGGCCCACGCTGAGGAACACGTGCCACGGCAGGACGCCGGCCGGCACGACCATCCCGGTCGTCCCGTGGGTGACGCCGTCGAGTCTGACCGCCAGCACCCGCACGATGATCACCAGCGCGACCGTGCCGAGAGCGAACCAGTGGCTGTCCAGGCGGATGAGGATGAGGCCGACGAGGAGTCCGCCCATCGCTCCTGCGGCTGCCCCGGCCACCATCGCGACCTCGAACGGCACACCCGTGCCGGCCACCAGGGTGACGGAGGTGTAGCCCGCGACCGCGGCCACCGGTGCACTGGCCAGGCTGAGGATGCCCCGCCACAGCGTCACGTGGCACGACAGGGCGAACAGCGCGGCGATGAGGCCGAACTGCAGAGTCGTGCCGTACATGTTCCACAGGTTCATGTCAGGCCCTCACCACGGCTTCACGCGTCCCGAGAATCCCCTGCGGCCGCAGGAGCAGGACCAGCAGCAGCAAGCCCATGCTGATCACGTCCCGGAAGTCGTTGGAGATGTACTGGGCGCCGAGAACCTCGGTCACCCCGATCAGGAGGCCGCCCAGAGCGGCCCCCCGGACGTCGCCGTACCCGCCGATGATCACTGCGACGAAACCTTTGAGGAACAAGCCCTGCCCCAGGGCCAGGGTCACATTGTTGCTGGCAAAACCGTCCAGGACGCCCGCCAGCCCGACCACAGCGCCGGCGATCAGGGTCGTCACCACGACGACCGACTGCGGGCGCACACCGACCAGCAGCGCCGAGCGCGGGCTGCCGCTGACCGCTCGGATCGCCATGCCGAACGTCGAGCGCTGGAGGAAGGCATAGAGGCCGGCGGTGACGGCGATTGCGCAGCCGATCGTGAGGATCTGGATCACCGGGAGGCTCACCGGGCCCACGGCCACCTGACCGGCAGGCAACTCATCCAGCGGATAGGAGACCGGCTGCGCGTCGGTGACGATGAAGACGAGGGCGTCGAGCGTGATCCACACGGCGATGCTCGAGATGATGGGCGTCAGACTCGATGCGTCGCCACGGCGGCGGAGCGGTTCGAACGCGACTCGATCGACGACCAGTGCGAGCACGCTGCCGGCGAGGCAGGCGGCCGCGACCCCGAGAGGCCACGGCACGCCCAGGTTGCCCATAGCCCAGTACGCAGCCAGCGCCCCTACCGTCGCGAACGACCCCATGGCGACGTTGAGCAGCCCCAGGTTGGCGAAGAGCAGCCCGAATCCGATGGAGAAGATTGCGTAGGCGGATCCGAGGGCGATCCCGTTGACCAGTTGCTGGAGGAACAGGTCCATCAGGCACCACTCGGCCGGTGCAGCATTCCCTCCAGTGTGCCGTCCCAGGCCACGAGTGACCCGCCGCCGGCCTTGTCCCACTGGACCAGCGCGAACGGGTCGGTCTTGCGCGGTTCGCGGGTGCCGCTGTAGTCGAGCTGCCCCATGGGGGTGTCGACCGTCTTCATCTCCGCCATCGCCCGGCCGACCGCGGCGCGGTCGGCCGTACCGGCCGCCTTGATCGCGCGCGCCAGCAGCCAGACGGACATGTAGCCGATCGCACCGACCTGGTCCGGCTCGCGGTCGGGGAAGGCCTTGTTCCACCGAGCGACGAAGTTCTTGCTGGCCTTCTCGTCGCTGTTGGGATCGAAGGCGACCGCCATCAGGGTGCCGACCAGTGCCTCACCCCCGACGCCCCACACGGCCGCGGCGGAGGCGACGGTGTCCGCGACGACCGTGCCCTGGTAGCCGCGGTCGCGGAGCTCCTTGACGGCCTGCCCGTTGGAGTTGCCGAGCAGGAGCACGATGACGAGATCCGGGTTCTCGGCAGCGATCTGGGTGGCCGGGCCGGCGTAGCTCGTGTCCGCGGTCTGGGCGCCGACCAACTGCGGGGTGATGCCGGCGCGCGACAGGACCCCGGAGATGTTGTCCTTCGCGTCGGTCATGCCCTCGTTGTCCTGCGTGTAGAGCACCGTCACCTTCTTGGGGCGCTGGGCCTTGAGGACGGCGTCCGCGACCTCGGTATCGCCGGCCTGGACGAGCGGGAATCCGCGGTAGACGTTCTCGCTCTGCACCAGGGCCGCGTTCACCGATCCGTTCAGCACCATCGGGACCCCGGCCGCCGGCAGCACAGGCTGCACGGCGACGGCTTCCTGGGTGAACACGCAGCAGGCGACGCCGAGGACCTTCGGGTCCTGGGCCCAGCGCGTCGCCGCGCCGATCGCCCGGGCCGGGTCACCGCCGGTGTCCTCGATGTCGAGGTCGAGGGTCGCGCCGTCGCCCAGGAACTTCGTGGAGTTGATCTCCGTGAGTGCCGTCCGCATCCCGGCTTCGCTCTGCTTGCCGACGGGCGCGAAGGAGCCGGAGAGGGCGGCCAGGCCGCCGATGTGGTAGGTCCGCGACGTGCTGTCGCTGCTGCCCGACGCCTCTCCGGTGGGCTGGGAGCACGCCACCAGGGAGCCGATTGCGATCGCTGCGATGAGAACTCGCTTCATGGAACGTCCTCTCCTGCCCATCCGTCGGTCGGTCCGGAGGTCTGCCCGACGGCGTCGGCGCGCGGATCCGGAGTCCGGTGCACGGTGTATACCAGCCGGTCGGTATGTATGGAATAGACGATCACGCGCACCGCGGTCGCGAAGCGACGAGGCCGGGTCTCGGCCAGCGACAGCCATAGAGGACCCCGCGACCGGGGGAGGTGATGTAGGCGGTCCGCCGATCGGTGCCGCCGAAACACAGGTTCGTCACGAGCGGATCGCCCGGCACCACGACCAGCTCGAGGAGCTCCCCTTCCGGGGACACCACGCTCACCCCGCGACCGAAGTACGTGGCGACGCAGACGTTGCCACCGGCTTCCATCGCCATGGAGTCGAACCGGTCGTTCCCCGGCGCCGCGTACAACAGGTCCCCGCCCCCGGCTCCGCGGTACGTCCGCTTCCCCGACGTCACCGTGCCGGGTGCGGTCACCTCCCACGACCACAGCCGACCGGTCGCCGTCTCGCTGACCACCAGCCGCCGGCCGTCAGGTGTCAACGCGCAGCCGTTGGGTCGGTCCAGGCCGCTGATGACCCTCGTGATGGCGGAGCCGTCGACCGCCGCGTAGTAGACCGATCCGCGGGTGATCGTCTCCGCGTGGACCCGCCCGAAGTCGGTGAACCAGAAGCCACCCTGGTCGTCGACCACGAGGTCGTTGGGCGCGATCAGTGGCCGGTCGTCGCAACGGTCGTAGAGGACGTCGACTCGTCCCGTCGCCGGGTCGATGCGCTGGATGCACCCCGTCGGACTGTCCGGCCCGTGGACGGTGGGCAGATACAGCGCTCCCCCCAGGTGCTCCCATTCCGCACCGCCGTTGTTGCACACCAGGACGCTCCCGTCCGGTGCCCACGCGGCGCCGTTCGGTCCTCCCCCGCAGTCCGCCACGGTGCGCACCACGCCGTCCTGCCCGAGGCGGGAGAGCAGTCCGGACCGGAGTTGCACGAAGAGCACCGAGCCGTCGTCGTCGACGATCGGCCCCTCCGGTACATCCAGTCCCTCGGCAAGGACCTCGACGTCGGCCACGACCTCCCGGCCACCCACCGTCAGGGCTCGCCCTCGCCGGAGCCCCGGTGGGAGTCCGCGGCCGCCAGGTGACGCAAGGCCGTCTTCAGGACCTTCCCGCTGGCGGTCCTCGGCAGCTCGTCGACCACGGCCACCGCGGCGGGCACCTTGAACCGGGCGAGCCGGTCCTTGCAGTGCTCGATCAGGTCTTGTCCCGACACCTCCGAGGCGCGCCGGAGGACGACGAACGCCTTCGGGACCTCGACCCAGCGCTCGTCGGGCACTGCTACTACTGCGGCCTCGACGACCGCCGGGTGGCCGTAGAGAACGTGCTCGATCTCGGCGGAGGAGATGTTCTCGCCGCCGCTGCGGATCATGTCCTTGAGTCGATCGGTGACACGTAGCGTTCCATCGGGCGCCAGCACCCCGACGTCGCCCGTGTGCACCCAGCCGTCGACGACGGTGGTGGACGAGGCGCCCTCGTCGCGCCAGTAGCCGGCGGTTACCTTCGCGCCACGGACGACGATCTCCCCCGGCACGCCCACCTCGGTCGGGCGACCCTCGCCGTCCACCGTCCGGACATCGACGAACGGCACCGGCCACCCGGCGGTCACGGCGACGTCATCGGGGGCCGATGCGACATCCGGAAGGTAGGTGACGCCGCCCATCGTCTCCGTCATGCCGTATCCGCGGATGAGGCGGACTCCGGGGAGGAGGCTCGAGATCTCGCGGCACACCTCCATCGGGAGAGCCCCGAAGAGAACCCAGCGCAGTGTTGGTCCGGGCCTGATGCGCCCGCCATCCGGCCGACGGAGCATGTGCAGCATCGTCTGGACCATGGTGGTGCCGGTGATCCGCTCGTCGACCAGGAGCCTCAGCGTCTCCTCGGGGTCGAATCGTGGCTGCAGCACGAGGGTCGCACCCTGCAGCCACGCACCGATGCCGGGGAGGTCCGCACCGCCGACATGGTGCAGGGGGGCGGACACGAGGATCCTGTCCCCCACTCGGACGTCGAGCGCCACGACCTGGGTGTAGGCGTTGGTGATCGCCATCGCATGGGTGACGACCACGCCCTTGGGTGCGTTCGTCGTCCCGGACGTGAACATGATCCGCTGCGGTTCCGAGCCCTCCAGATCCGCCAGGGAGTCGTCCCCGTCGCCGGCCGCGACGCCGGACCAGCGCGTCCAGCCGTCGGCGTCGTCCCCGTCCAGCCTTATCCGCAGCACGACCGCCGGGAGCGAGTCGGCGGCCTTCGCCACCGCCTCGAGGAACGGGCGCTCGCTCGCCACGACCGACGCACCACTGCGGGCCAGGAGGTCCCGCAGCTCATTGGCGGTGAGCCGGAAGTTGAGCGGGACCAGCACGGCTCCGATGCGGTAGACCGCCAGGGCGAGCAGCAGGTACTCCGGGCGGTTCGTCGCGACGACAGCGACCCGGTCACCCTGACCGACCCCCCGCATCCGCAAGCCGGCGGCGAGCCGCCGCACGTCCGAGGCCGCGGTGGCGAACGACCAGCGCGCCTCCGCGGCGACGAGGGCCTCGACCCCCGGTCGGACGGCCGCCTGGTGGTCGAGCAACGATGCGAAGTTCATGCCCACATCCCCCGCACCGTTCCGCGTGGTGCGTGGCGAGCGGCCGGCGGCCGCGGGCTCACGCAGGCCCCGAGCGGGCGAACCGGGGCATGACCTCCTTGGCGAACAGCTTCACGGACTCGACGGTCCGCTCGTGGGACATGCCCAGCCAGAACGGTCGCTGGATGATGTGGTTGACGCCCATGCCCTGGAGGCGCTCGATGCGCTGCGCCACGAAATCGGGGTCACCGACGATGAAGAGGTTCTCCCACATCCACTCGAACTTGTCCTTCTGGAACGAGAGCTGGGGGTACTCCGCGTAGTTGAAGTACTCCTTCTCCACGAACGGCCGGACGGTCTCGCGGGCCTCTTCGGTCGACGCCCCGGTGTAGACGTTGACGATCATCGGGTACTCGCGGCCCTCGCGGGACTTGCCTGCCTTCACCAGGGCGTCGTCGTGGTTCGCGATGGCCTTGACGTGCCAGTCCGGCTTGGGCGAGTTGCCGGGGATGATCCACGCGTCGCCGAGCTCGGCGGCCTTGCGGACCGAGATCTCGCCACCGGCGCCGATCCAGATCGGCGGCCCGCCCTGCTGCAGCGGCTTCACGCAGATGGTGTCGTGCACCGAGTGGAATTCGCCGTCGAAGTCGACGCGCTCGCCGGTCCACAGGTCCCGGATCAGCCGGATCTGCTCGTGCATCTTCCGGAAGCGGTTCGGCTTGTCGATGCCGAGCGCCGCGAACTCGTTGTTGCGGTACCCCGCCCCGACGCCGAGGACGAGGCGGCCGTCGGCCATGTGGTCGAGGGTGGCGAACTCCTCCGCGATGTGGACCGCGTGGAACGCCGGCAGGATCACCAGGCTCGTGCCCACGGTCATGTTCCCCGAGTGCCGGATCAGGTTCGCGACCACGGAGATCGTCTGCGGGGTCTGCAGGTTGGCCAGGAAGTGGTTGATCGCGAAGATGGCGTCGAAGCCGCTCTCCGCCGCCAGTTCGGTGAGGTCCCAGAGTTCTCCCAGGCGTTGTCGCAGATCGTCCTCGGGGAGGTACTGGTGCGACGCCAAGATGCCGAACTTCATCCCTGCTGCTCCTGTTCGTGGGTTCGCGTGGGCTGCGCTGAACGTGGCTGGGCCCGGAAGGCACGGACCTCGTCGGGCGACGGGAGGCTGACGAATTCGACCTGGATCCCGTCCGGGTCCTCGCACATGAACATCGTGATCGGCCCGTAGTTGTCGAGCACGCTCGTGGCGGGCGGGTGGTAGCACTCCACGCCCATCGCCACGAGCCGCGCGTACACCTCGTGCATCTCGTCGCGGGGCACCGGGAAGGACAACGAGAACACACCCGGGTCCCCGGCCCTCTTGGGCCGGCTGTCCTCCGGGACCGGGAGTTCCCACTGGATCAGCTCGAGCTGCCCGATGCGCGTCGGCCCCTGGAAGTACACCGCCCGGCCGGTCGCCCCGCGGGGAACCCGGATCCGCTCGTGCAGGGTCTCTCCCCCGACGCGCATGTCCAGCGTCATCCGCAGGCCGAGCCCGTCGCGATAGAAGGGGATCGACTTCTCCAGGTCCCGCACGCTGACCGCGACGTGGTGGATCTCTCCGACCATGGGTCGTCCTCCTCCGGGCGTCGCGTCAGCCGAGCTTGCCGCCGAGCCGGAACCGAGGGGCGACCGCGGCGTCGCGGTCCTTCAGCGCCTGCGCCAGGCCCTTGTCCCGGCGTTCCTTGACGAAGTTGTACTCACCCTCACCGAGGGACAGGTTCGTCGCCCAGGCGTGACCGATCCAGTTCCCGACCTCGCCGACACCCTTGCCGCGCGCCTCCATGGCGATCCGCATCATCGACTTGCCCATCATCAGGCCGTCCAGCGGCATGAACGAGATCGCCGTGACGTACTCGTCCACGGCTGCTTCGAGCTCCTCGCGCGGAACCACCTGGTTGACGAAGCCGATGCGTTCGGCCTCCTCGGCACCGAGCGGGCGCATCGTCAGCATGATCTCGCGCATCTTCTTGTAGCCGAGGTTCTCGACCCACAGCCACATGTCCTGGGGCGCGTTACCGAGGTAGCGGAACGCAGGGTGGGTGAACTGGGCGTCGGGCGAGGCGATGATCATGTCGGCGCCGAGCGCGATCTTCATGTGCCCGCCGTAGCAGTACCCGTGCACCTGGCAGATCGTGGCCTTCAGACAGTTCGTCACCTTGTTGGCGAGGGCCTCGGACAGCAGGTTGCGGTCGGGGAGAATTCTCTGGCGCTGGGCCGGCCGCCCGGTGCGCTCGCCCTTCTTGTTCTTCCCGTACCCGATGTAGTAGCCGAGCTCGGCGGCGTCGGCACCGGAACCGAACGCGTCGCCGTTGCCCTTGAAGACGATGGTCTTGACCTCGTCGTCCATCTCGGCCTCGCGGATCAGGTCACCCACCCGCTCGAAGGCCGCGACCGGGATTCCGTTCAGCTTCTCCGGGACGTTGAAGATGATGTACGCGACGGCCTTGTCCGCGTTCTTCTCGTAGAGCACGGAGTCCTCGATCGCCTTCTCGTCGATCGCCATGCCCTCCGCGTCCCACTGCGACGCAAGCAGTTCGTACTCGCTCTTTCTCACGAAAGTCTCCGGTTCTGTCGAGGGGGAAGGAGGTGCGGATCGGATCAGGCGGACTGCAGTTGCGGGATCACCTTCGCGGCGAAGGTCTCCATGGAATCGAGCACCCGCTTGCGGTCCATCGACGGGATGTGGAACCAGCCGATGTAATGGGTGATCCCCAGCTCGTCGCGCAGGCGGCTGATCGTGTCCACGACGCGGTCCACCGACCCGAAGTTGCCGCCGTGCGTCAGCGTCTTCTCGACCGTGAGCAGCGAGATGTTCCGCTTCACCCGCTCGTAGTAGTCGCGCTCGGACTCCATCGCCTCGGTCGACCCGGGAATGACCTTGCCGACGCCGCGGTAATAGGTCAGAGCAGCTTCCGCAGCCGCCTGCAGGCCGTCGTCACTCTCCCCCGCCCACACCTGCTGCATGAAAGGCAGGTCGAAACCGTCGACCGGATGACCCCCCTCTGACAGGGCGTCGCGGTAGGAGTCGTAGTGCTCCTTGAGGCGCGCCATCGGCGTGAAGTTCGAGGACACGATGATGTGGTCGCCGTTCAGACCGCGCTGACGGAACGTCTCCGGCGAGGACGTGCCGTGCAGGATGCGCGGCCCCCCGGGAGTGATCGGCCGGGGGAAGATCGACATGTCCTGGTACTGGAAGTGCTTGCCCTCGTAGGACCAGGTGTCCTTGGTCCAGGCCAGCTGGAGGATGTCGGCGATCTCGGCGTACGTCTCCTTGTTCGCCGAACGGTCCTTGTGGAACCCGTTGAACTCGCCCGGCTGGTATCCGCGCCCGATGCCGAGGACCAGGCGTCCTCCGGACAGGATGTCGAGGAGCGCGGCGTCCTCGGCGATGCGGATGGGGTCGTGGAGGGGGACGACGACGACCGCCGTCCCGATGGTGATGCGGTGCGTGCGCTGCGCGATGGCCGCGCCCAGCATCAGCGGGTTACCGAGGATCCCGTAGCGCGAGAAGTGGTGCTCGGCCACCCAGCAGGAGTCGAAGCCGAGCTGGTCGGCGATCTCGATCTCCTCGAGCGTCTCGTGGAGCACCTGGGCGTCATCCGCACCCTCAGCAGGGAAAAGGTTCATCACGCCGAACTTCATGCCAGGTCCTCCTCGAATACATTCCGACCGGTATGCACGGTACTGAGTGCAGGAGGAGCGGTCAAGCGGCAGAACGGAGACGGCGGAAGAATTGCTCGGCGCGGGAGCAGGCGGCGCGGGAGACCCGCTCGGAGGCGCTCGGTCAGGACGGCCGGGGCGGCCGCTCCCGCGAGAGGTCGGTCAGCGGACGGCGACGGCGTTGGCCGGCGAGCCACAGGCGCCGACCAAACGCAGCGGAGCCGACACGAGCAACGCGTCATGGCTCCCGGCACGAGCGCAGTCCTCGGCCAGCGGCCCGAGGTCCCAGAGTTCGCCGATCGGCATGCCGAGTCCGGCGAGCAGCCGGACGTGCAGCGGCTGCTCGCCGTCGCGGGCGCCGCTGCACAGCGGCCACGCCTCGAACGAGGGGTTGTCGGCCGCCGCCGCCGCCACCCGGTGGTCCCAGAACCAGGCGGCCGTGTCCGCGTCGGCCAGCAACCCGGGCGTGCGCATCGCCGTCTTGTCGGCGACGCGGGCACGGCCCTCCGCGTCGAGTTCCCGATACCAGTCGACCCAGCCGGTGCGGATCAGCACGATGTCACCGGGCCCGATCCGGCTGCCCTGCGCAGCACGGCAGGCGTCGAGGTCCTCGGCCGTGACGAGGTCGGCATCGGAGGGCTCGAGGGGCCGGCCCCGGGCGGCGCGGTACCGAGCGACGTCGAGGAGCACGGCGCGGCCCACCATCCCGTGCGCCGCCCAGACATCGACGCCGTGCTCGGCCCCCTGCAGACCCCCGTAGTAGCCCGACAGCGGGTCACGGATGTGGCGGAACCCGTCCCACTGGCTGGATGCCTGCGTGTTCCACCCGCTGACCAGGTCGTCCCGGCCGAGCGTGGTGTCGTCGCCGAGGATGGTGTGCCTGACAGCATCCCGACCGAACAGCGGTGGATCCAGCAGATCCATGGGCAGGTCGAGGGCGAAGGACCGCCCCGTGCGGACGCAGGCCGCGCCTCGCCGCGCGCTGTCGGGACCGAGCAGGTTCAGCGTCCCGAGCCGATCTCGGTCACCCCACAGACCCCAGGTCGCGGGCGCTCCTCCCCCGGGACGCGAGAGGTCCGCGTAGTCCGGCAGGGCGTCAGGCACGCTCGGCATCCGGACCGACGTCAGTCGCGGACGAGAAGGCCGCCCAGCACCAGGTCGCTGAGCTGCTCGGCCACCTCGGTGACGCTGAGCTTCCCGTGCGGGCGGTACCAGTTGTAGGCCAGCCCGAGCATCCCGAGGACGCCGAAGGACGCGATGCGCGGCTGGACGTCGCGACCGAAGACGCCCATCTCCACGCCCTGCCGGATGATCGACTCGTAGATCCCGTCGAGCTCGTCGCGCTTGTCCTTGATGGCGGCGAACCGCACCTCGGTCAGGAACCGGCGTTCCTGGGTGAACACGGCCACGTGCGGGCGGAAGCGCTCGATCCCCACGAGCGACTCGAGGATCAGCTGCTTGAGTCGATCCACGGGAGTGTCGAACTCCTCCAGGATCAGCTTGGCGTTCCGCAGCCGGTCGTCGATGTAGTCCTCCTGGATCTGATGGAGGATCTCCTCCTTGCCGGAGAAGTGGTGGTAGAGCGCGCCCTTGGTCACGCCGGCCTCGTTGACGATGTCCTCGACCGACGTGGCGTGGTACCCGCGTTCGTCGAACAGCCGCAGAGCACTCTCCAGGAGCGCCTTGCGCGTCTCCGCCGGTGCATAACTACCGCGAACGTGGGTCCGCGCTGCATTGCCAGCCATTATGGGCCCGTCTCTCCTTGATTCCCTCGCGACGCTGACTGACCATCAGGGCCGCCGTCCGGCGCTCGTCACACGGAGAGCGCCCGTTCGCCGGTCGACCCTTCTTCCCGCAGGACTCGCTTCAGCACCTTGCCGGAAGGATTGCGCGGCAACTCCCCGAGGAACACCACGGATTTCGGCGTCTTGAAGGACGCCAAGTGGTCGCGACAATACGCGATGAGCTGCCTTTCGGTCAGTGATGCCCCGGGCTTGAGGACGATATAGGCCCGCGGCACCTCCTGCCACCGCGGATCGGGAACCCCGACGACGGCGGCCTCCGCGACCAGCGGATGGCTGTAGATCACCCGCTCGATCTCCTGACTGGCGACGTTCTCCCCGCCGGAGCGGATCATGTCCTTCAGCCGATCGGTGATGTAGAGGAAGCCGTCCTCGTCCACCATCCCCACGTCGCCGGTGTGGAACCACCCCCCGCGCCAGGCCTCGGCCGTCAGTTCCTCGTCGTGCCAGTAGCCCGGCGTCACCTTGGGGCCCCGCAGCACGACCTCCCCGGCGACGCCAGGCCCGGCGTCGCGGTCCGACGGATCCACGACCCGGTACTCCACGAAGGGCACCGCCGTCCCCACCGAGCCGCGCTTGGAGACAGCGTGCGCCACATCCATGTACGCGATGCAGCTGCACGCCTCGGTCATCCCGTAGGCCTGCACCAGCCGCGTCGTGGGCAGCATCTCCTGGACCTCCCGGTACAGCTCCCCCGCCGCGGCACCGAAGATGATCCAGCGCAGCGAGGACAGGTCCCGGGAGCCGTCGGCCGCAGCCCGGAGGCCGTGGAGGATGGCCTGCACGAAGATCCCGCCGGTAACCCGGTGGTCCTCGATGAGCCGGAGCGCGAGGGGCGCGTCGAACCGCCGCATGATGACCAGCCGGCCGCCGTTGAACAGCACCCCGATTCCCGGGGAGTCCCAGGCGGCGACGTGGTAGAGCGGCGAGGACACCAGCGCCGTGTCCGACGACGTCAGTTCGAGCTCGCTGGTCTGTGCGAGAACGTTGAGCGTGGCCATGCCGTGCGTGATGACCACGCCCTTGGGACGACTCGTCGTCCCCGAGGTGTACATGATCCGCTGGGGGTCGTCGAAGGACACCGGGCACAACGGCACGCGGCTGCCCGAGTGATCGGCCATGACCTGGCTGAGCGGGAGCCACGTCGAGGTGGCGGAGCGGCCGTGCACGACCAGGCGGGTGCTGATGGACCGGTCGTCGCAGATCGGGTCGAGCACGTCGACGAACTCGGCGTCGGCCATGACCGCGACGGCACCGGAGTCCCGGACGAGGAATTCCAGCTCCTCGGCCTGCAAGCGGTAGTTCAGCGGGACGGCGACCGCACCCAGCCGGTAGACCGCCAGCACTGCCGCGACGTACTCGGCGGAGTTCATGCCCATCAGGGCGACGCGGTCACCCCTGCCGACCCCGCGCTCGGTGAGGAACGCCGCCGTGGCATGGACGGCGTCGGCGAGTCGCTCGTAGGTCCACTGCTCGCCCTCCTCCGTGATCAGCGCCGGCTCGGTTCCCCGCCGCACGCGCTGCACGTCGACCAGGCGTCCGAAGTTCATCGACGACATCAGACCCGCACCCCCTTGTCCGTGGTCTCCGTGGCGTCCGCCGGCGGTTCGGTCGGTCGCGCGACGGGGACGTCGCCGAGCGCGGGGATGACTTCCTCGCCCAGCAACCGGATGGAGCGCAGCACGTCCGCCTGCGGCATCCCCGTCCACTGCAGTCGCATGACGACGTCGGTGTAGCCGAGGGCCGCGTAGCGCGACAGCCGCTCGATGACGTCGTCGGGGGCTCCGATGACCGCCTGGCCGTCGATCAGTTCCTCGACGGAGGCGCCGTGCTTCCACCCCCGATAGTTCTCGTACTGCTCCGCCAGGAACGGCGCGGACGCCGCGACCGCCTCCTGCCGCGTCGGCGCGACGCACCCCTCCCGGAGCAGGGGGTAGTCGCGATCGAGCGAGCGGCCGTGGGTCCGCAGCGCCTCGCGGAACTGCGACATGCGTTCGCCGACCTCGGCCAGATCACCGTTGGGCGCGACGGCCCAGGACGCGTCCAGGCGGGCGATGCGTCGCATCCCCACCTCGCCGAAGGCGCCGAGCCACAGCGGCGGGCCACCCGGCTCGACGGGCCGCAGCAGTACCCGGGCGTCGTCGAGTTGGCCGAACGAGCCGGCGTGCGTGACCGGCCCCCCCGACCAGAGCGCGCGCATGACCCCCACGTACTCCTCGAGGCGCTTGAAGCGTTCCTCCTCCGGGACGCCGAACGCGCGGAACTCGACGCCGCGGTACCCGGTGCCCAGCCCGAGGATCAGCCTGCCCCCGGACAGGTGGTCGAGGGTGGCGAACTCCTCCGCCAGGGCCAGCGGGTTGTGCAGCGGCAGCAGGTACACGCCGAAGCCGAGCCGGATCCGCTCGGTGCGGGCCGCGAGGTAGGCCACCGTGGACAGCGGCTGCAGGAACTGCGATCGGGTGAGGTAGTGGTGTCCGAGCAGAACGGTGTCGAGACCGGCCTCCTCCGCGAGGGCCACCTGCTCCATCGTGTCCCGCAAGCCGGCGCGGACGTCGGCGCCGGGGCTGTAGTGCGCGGACAGCGACATCCCCACACGCAGTCGTCGGGTTCCTGTGGGCCCGGTCATGCACATACCTCCGGATGACGTCGGCCGGCGCGGCGGACGGGTCGTTGGCTCATACCGGCACCTGACCGGCAAATCGAGAGATGGCGGATTCCACGCCCATGGCGACCCGCCGGTCGAGCTCGAGACCCGCCATCCGGCGGACGAGCTGCTTGGTCACCTTCGCGGCACCGCCAGGATGTCCGGCCAGCCGACCGGCGAGCGCTGCGGCCTCAGCCGAGAGGTCGGCGGCCGGCACCACGTCGGTCACGAGGCCGTCGGCACGAGCACGGTCGGCACCGAACCGGTCCCCGCTGCTGGCCCAGTGCAGGACGGCACGCGGTGTCATGACCGACAGCAGCTCGGGCACCGCGGTGGCCGGTGGCATGCCGAGCGCGACTTCCGGGAGACCGAAGACGCAGTCGTCGGCGGCGAGGACGATGTCGCACCGGGTGAGCAGGGCGCACCCGAAGCCGAGGACCGCGCCGCCCGCCGCGGCGACGGTGACCTGTGGCAGCTCCCCGAGCGTGGTGAGCAGGGTGCGACCGTGCCGGAAGAAGTCGGCCAGCTCCGCGGGTGCGGCGCCGGCCAGACGGGGAAAGTCGGAGGTGTCCCAGCCGGCGCAGAACGGGGGCAGCGCCGAGGAGAGCACGACGACGTGGATCTCGGACTGCTCCGCGAGGTGCCGGAGGGTGGCGATGAGCTCGTCGCACACGTCCACGCCGATGGCGTTCCGCCGCTCCGGACGCGACCAGGTCACCGTCGCGACGCCGTCGCCGGCGACCACATCGACGAACCCGCCGGGCTGGCCGGTCACGCCGGGCGCCCCGCGGGCGCCGGCACCTGTTGAAAGTCGAACTCGGCGGCGAAGTGGCACAGCGAGCGACCGCCGTCGGAGACCGTGACCCAGGGGACGGTCGTGGTCCGGCAGATCTCCTCGGCGCGCGGGCACCTCGGCGCGAACCGGCAGCCGACCCAGTCTTCGGTGATCCGCGGCGCGGACCCCTCGATCGCCTTGATCTCGCCGCCGTCCCACCCGGGGATGGCCGCCAGGAGCGCCCTGGTGTACGGGTGCCGGGGCTCGGTCACGATGTCCGCGGCCGCGCCGGTCTCGACGATCTGGCCCGCGTACATGACCGCGATCTCGGTGCAGATCTCGCCTGCGAGACGCAGGTCGTGCGTCACGAACACCATGCCCATCCCGGAGTCCACCGTCAGGGAACGGAGCAGGTCGACGACCTCCGCCTGGGTGGTCACGTCCAGCGCCGACGTCGCCTCGTCGGCGATGAGGACCTCCGGCTCGGTGACCACCGCCAGCGCGATGGCGATCCGCTGCCGCATCCCACCGGACAACTGGTGCGGGAAGGAGCCGAGCACCCGGTCCACGTCGGTGAACCCCATCCGCCTGATCACGCCGGCGATGCGGTCGTCCCGCTCCTGCTTCGACAGCTCCGGCATGTGCGTGCCCACGACCTCGCGCAGCTGCCGCCGGACGGTCATCAGGGGGTCCAGCGACGACGACGCACCCTGGAAGACCATCCCGACGTGCCGTCCCCGAACCGTGTCGACATGCTGCTCACCCGGTGCCTGGACCGTCTTCCCGAGTACCGCGACGCGGCCTCCGACCACGGAGACGTTGCGGTCCAGCAGGCCGAGGATGCTGCGCACCGTCGTCGTCTTGCCGCTGCCGGACTCGCCGATGAGTCCGAGGATCTGCCCGCGGCCGATGGCCAGCCGGACGTCGTCGACCAGGACGTGTGGACCCCGGGAGGTCGCCGCCTCCACGGTGAGACCGTCGATCTCGAGCACTGGATTCATCAGAACCGCCGCTTCCGGGGGTCGAGCCAGGAGCGCATCGCGTCGCCCAGCAGGTTGACCAGGAGGACGACCACCGTGATGGCGAGTCCCGGGAATGCCGCGATCCACCAGGCCTGCGTGAGCTGGTCGCGGCCGTCGGCCAGCATCGCGCCCCAGCTGATCTGCGGGGCGACGACGCCGAGACCGAGGAAGCTCAACGCGCTCTCGGCGAGGATCACGGTGCCCATCTGCAGGGTGGTCAGCACCATCACCGTGCCGGCGAGATTGGGCAGCAGGTGGCCGAGCAGGATGCGTGGCGTCGAGACGCCGGCGCAGCGCAACCCGACGACGAACGGCCGCTCGCGCAACGAGAGCGTCTCGGCACGGATGACCCGCGCGTACTGCGCCCAGCCGATCATCGCCAGCACCACGACGAGCACCCCGATCGACCGCCCGTGGCCCGCGATGATCGCGATGGCGAGGAGGATGAAGGGCAGCGCGAGCTGCGCCTCGACCACGCGCGAGATCACGGTGTCGACGGCTCCGCGGTAGAAGCCGCTGACCAGTCCGAGCAGGGTTCCCGGGATGGCGCCGGCGAGCATGCCGCCGAGCGCGATGATGAACGTCAGCTGCCCGCCGTGGATGATCCGCGAGAGCATGTCGCGGCCGAGGTGGTCGGTGCCCAGCGGGTGCGACCAGGTGCCCCCGTGCATCCACGCGGGGGGCATGACGGCGTCGGACAGCACCTGGTGCGCGGGGTCGGGCAGCGGCAGCAGCGACGCGGCGAAGCACACCGCCGCGATCACGAGCAGCGGGATGCCGAGGACCGCAACACCCCGCGCCCCCCGCGCCCGGACGACGGTGGCCTTCTGCGTGATGCGAGGGGCCTTCTGCAGCATGGTCACGCGACACCGTCCCTGATCCGCGGGTCGAGCGCGCCGTAGAGCAGGTCGACCAGCAGGTTTATCACGACGAAGACCAGGGCGCCGAACACGACGATGGCCTGGATGAGCGAGAAGTCCCGGGTCTGGACGGCCTGCGTGGCCAACGTCCCGAGCCCCGGCCAGGCGAACACGAACTCGACGGTGATCGCGCCCGAGAGCAGCGTGCCCGCCTGGAGACCGATGATCGTGATGACCGGCAGCGACGCGTTCCGGAAGGCGTGCAGCAGGATGATCCGCCACCGTGCCAGGCCCCGGGCATGGGACGCGGACACGAAGGTCTCCCCCAGGACCTCGGTCATGCCTGACCGGGTCAGCCGGGCGATCTGGGCCATCGGCAGGGTGGAGAGGGTCACCGCGGGCAGGATCAGAGAGCTGAACCCGGTCGACTGCCCGGCCGGCAGCCACCCCAGGCCGACGGCGAAGAACAGGATCAGCATCAGCCCGAGCCAGAACAGCGGGATGGACTGCCCGGTGAGGGCGATCACCGAGGCGACGCGGTCGGCCAGCCGGCCCTCCTTGACCGCCGCCCAGATACCGAGTGGGACGCCGATGACCACCGCGATCAGCATGGCGGCCAGAGCGAGCTGGGCCGAGGACGGCAAGCGGCTGAGGATGAGGTCGAGGTTGCTCGAGTGGTAGCGGAGCGAATCCCCGAGGTTGAAGGTCACGAGGTCCTTCAGGAAGTTCAGGAACTGGATCGGTAGCGACCGATCGAGGCCGAGCTGGGCGCGCAGCGCCGCGACCTGCTCGTCGCTGGCCAGGTCGCCGAGCATCTCGCGCACCGGGTCACCGGTGCCCCGCGCGAGGAAGAAGGCGATCGTGACGGCGAGCAGCAGCGTCACCAGGCCGTGCCAGGCCTTGCCCAGGAGAAAGCGGATCACGGTGCCTCCTCAGCCGACCGTCGTCGAGAACGCCGCGGATGCCCGGGCGGCATCGTCCGGGGAGTGCCGGCCGGGGATGGCGTTCAGGAGCTTGCGCGTGTACTCCTGCTGCGGGTGGTCGAAGACGCTGGCCGTGGCCCCGTGCTCGACGACCTCACCGCGCAACATCACGTGGACCTCGTCGCACAGGGTCCGCACCACGGCGAGGTCGTGGCTGATGAACAGGATCGAGAGACCCTCGGTGTCGCGGAGGCTCCGGAGCAGGTGCAGGATCTGGGCCTGGACCGAGACGTCGAGCGCGGAGGTCGGCTCGTCCGCGAGCAGCAGGCTCGGGCGCAACAGCAGCGCCCGCGCGATGGCGACGCGCTGGGCCTGTCCCCCGCTGATCTGATGCGGCAGCCGGTCGAGCATGTCCGTCGAGAGGCCCACCTTCGCGAGCAACACGTCGTCCGTCGTCCAGGCGGTCCGCTTGGGGTGGATGCGCCGCAGTTCGCGCAGTCCGCGCCGCACGCTCTGCCGGGGGTCGAGCGAGGCGTGCGGGTCCTGGAGGACGACCTGGATCTCCGCCCGGGTGTCGCGCGACATGCGCGGCCCGAGCTTGCGCCCCGAGACGCTGATCTCGCCGGAGGTCACCCGCCCGACTCCGGCGACCGCCATGGCCAGCGATGTCTTGCCCGAACCGGACTCGCCGACGACACCGACGATCTGCCCGGCGCCCACCGTCAGCGACACGTCGGCCACGGCGGCCACGGCAGTGCCCCGGCGGCCGCGCGCGGGATGCACCACCGACAGGTTCTTGACGTCGAGCACGCTGTCGGGTTGCGTCACGTCAACCGTCCTTTCCGCGGGCTCGTCCGCTGGTCCACTTCTTCGGTATGGATAACGGACGGTCGGTATGTCGAAGATATGGTTCACAGGGGTACGGGTCAAGGTGTCGTCCTGTTCCTTCGTCGTCACTAGCGCGGTCCGCGCGCGACGAACCGGTACAAGGGATCGGTGCCGTCCGGCCGGCCGAACGGCAGCCTGTCGAGGGGCTTCCCGGCGGCGGTCCAGTAGGGCACGGTGACCGGGTCCACGCGGGACCAGTCGAAGACCAGGGTCCGCGCGGCGATCCCCCAGCGGCCGCCGATGCACGTGAAGCGGTCCAGGTACCGGCTGCCCACCAGCATCGTCACGTCGCCGTCCCCGAGGTCACCTGTCATCTCGACGAGGCAGTAGGACTCCGCAACCGCGGCGCCGGCGTCGAGGTCCAGATCGATCACCGTGTTGGAGACGAAGTGCCACATGGTCCGGATGGGCGATTGCTCGGTCCACGTGATCGGGGACTGCGCCAGGAAGTCCGTCGCCGAGCCGATGAAGCCGGCGTGGTCCTCGGTGGCTCCCTCGTGGTAACAGGACCGCGCCAGCTCGACGTCACGGCGATCGGCTGCGCGTGCGCGCCGGTAGATGAGTTCCTGGATGCTCTGCTTGGCCACCCACTCCGCCACGTCGCGGGAGGAAGCCGACGCCGCCTCCGGCCCCACCTGCGCGACGTCGTCGACGGTCTCCTGGCTCACGGCCTGATGCCTCCACTGCTCTGCGGGTACGGGTTTCGGCTGGCACGGGTGGCCATGCGGCGCGCGACGAGGTCGAGCACGCCGCGAGCTGGGGCGGGTCCGGGCTCCGCGATCGGAGCCCGGACCCGCCGGCTCACTTCAGCAGGGAGACCTTGTAGAGGTCCGGCACGGCGTCGAGCGCGGGCGCCAAGCCCTTGACCTTGTCGGACAGGCCGTAGGAGATGACCTGGTCGTACAGGATCGCGTTGCAGCGGTCCTCATCGAGGATCTTCTTCTCCAGCTGGGAGTACACCTTGTAGCTGGCGTCCTCGTCGGTCGCCGTCAGCGCCTGCGCCTGGAGGGCGTCGTAGCCGGCCGCATCGGGGCAGTACTTCACCGCGGCGCCACTGCCAGTGAAGAACCCGAAGAACGAGTCGGGGTGGGCGAACACCGGGAAGATCTGCACCATGTAGAGGGAGTAGTTGCCCGTGTTGCGCTGCTTGCGCAGTTCGGTGTTGTCCAGCGGCACCTGCTCGACGGTGAACCCAGCGGCCTCGAGCATCGCCGAGACGGCCTCACCGACCTGCTTGTCCTTCGGGTAGAAGCCGGTCGTGTACAGGAAGCGCAGGGTCGGCGAGCCACCCGCGGCCTTGACCAGCTCCCGGGCGTGGGCGAGGTCGAACTTGTGATAGCTGAGCTTCGGCGCGTTCGGCAGCACATCGCCGGTGAAGAACGCCGAGGGGCGCGCTCCGACACCACCGAAGAGGGTCTTCACCAGGGCGTCGTAGTCGATGGCCGACTGCACGGCCTCACGGAGCTTGACGTCGGACAGCGTCCCCTGGAGACCGTTCATCGTGAGCGCCATCTTGTACAGCGACGGCGCGTTCAGCACGCTCGTGTCGGGGGCCTTGTCGATCTGGTCGAGCAGTTCGCTCGGCAGATCCGCCACCACGTCCGCGCCACCGCTCTGGAGCAGGGCGGCACGAGTAGCTGCGTCGGCAGCCCACGTGTAGGTGATGCCCGCGAGCTTCGGCGCTCCCTGCCAGTAGTCCTTGTTGGCCACCAGCGACAGGCTCTGCCCCGACTGCACCGAGTCGAACTTGAACGGCCCGGTGCCGACCGGCGCGGCACTGAAGCCCTGCCCGCCGACCTCAGCGTAGTGCTTCGGCGGCACGCCCATGGCGGTGGTCAGCACCAGCGGCATCGCGATGTAGGGGCCGTTCGTCGTCACGAGCAGCGACGTCGGCGACTCGGCGGTGGCCGACACCACGCGCTTGTAGTACGGGGCGAAGCCGCTGGTGGGCTCGTCCCGGTACTTCTCGATCGTGAACGCCGCGGCAGCGGCGTCCCACGGCTCGCCGTTCTGGAACTTCACGCCTTCCCGCACGGTGAACCGCCACTCGGTGGGCGAGACCCGCTCCCACTTGGTGAGGAGACCCGAGTCGTTGGGCTCCAGCGTCTTCTTGTCGATGCCCACCAGCGGGTCGAACATCGGGCCGACGATGCGCAGCGTGCTGTACAGGGTGAGCACGGGGTTGAACGTGCTCGGCTCTGCCGCGAGCACGACACGCAGCGGCGCGGTGGACAACTCGGCGGCAGCCGGGGTGGCGTCCTTCCCGCCTCCCGAGTCGCCGGAGCCACAGGCGGTGGCCAGCATGGACAGCAGAGCCAAGAGTGCGACAGCGGCGAATCGCCGCGGTCGACGGCGTGGAAGCTTCATGACGCTCCAGAGGTGGGAGGGTGGAGAGCATCCGCACGGGGAAGGTGCGGTCGGCGTTAGGTTCCGACTGGTCGGGATGTTAGCGACGGAGATCACACGGTGTCAACGAACCCGACAGGGACTCGTAAATCCCGTCCGTGACGCCTGCCACTGGGGTTCCCGACGCGATCTCGGCGTCAGGGGGCGAGATCGTCGTCCGCGGGGACGCGGCGGGGTCAGCTTGCTGAAATCGTTCACGACGTCGCTCGCCACCGCCCCCGCGAGTTCAGCGGGCCGGTGACCAGCCGGCGCATGCCGGTCATGTCCAGCCCGGGGCTGGTCCCGACGCCGGCGGCCGAGTCCACGCCGCTCACCGCGCACCCTGCCCGCGCGGCCAGGGTCGGCGACCAGCGCATCGCGTCCCCGGACATCGACCAGTCACTCGTAGCTGCCGAACGTGACGACCCCGTCGCACGGGTCAGGGACGGGGGCCAGACCTGCAGCAGGCTGACCGACTCGGCCGAACCCAGGCGACCGGGCGACAGGCCCGCATCGGTGCCTGCGTCGAACAGAACGGTTCGGGAAGGTGAAGGCGCGGACACGGCCCCCTCGCTGGTGATCGACGGCGTCAGACACCTCCAGATCACCACACGGCCCGGGCGCGCCCTCGAACCCGCAACCCAGGCGCTCGTCTCACCGCTCTGCATCAGCCCTGGGGGATCTCGACCGGCGACACCCAGGCCATCGGTTCCCCGACGAGCACCGTCGCCGCTCCCCCCGTTCGCGCCTTGCGTTGGCCGAGGACGCAGGCCGAGCACCAGGGTGGCCTGGGGGCTCTTGTGCTGCCGACCGCGAGTCTCTAGCATACCGACCGGTTGGAATACAGGCCGCGCTGCAAGCCCGCGGGGGCGACGTGAAGTTCGGAGTCATGCACTTGTTTCCTGCAGACGGGGCCGATCGCGACGTGTTGCTCGACACGATCGACGATGTGGGCCCTTGCCGACGAGCTCGGATTCGACTCGGCCGGATGGCCGAGCACCACTTCTCCCGCGCCGGGCTCCTCGGCAACCCGCTGTTGCTGCGCTCGGTCCTCGCCGAGCGCACCAGGAATGTGACCGTGGGCAGCGCCGTGCTGGTGCTGCCGTGGGACGACCGAGTGCGACTGGCGGAGGAAGCGCAGTCCTCGACATCCCTCCCTCGCTCGACCCGATCCATGGAGCGCTTCGCTTCTGAGGTGACTCCCCAGCTGCGCGACAAGGAGCTGATCTCTTCGCGCTGAGCACCACCGTGCGGCTAGTGACGGGCTGCACCACCCATCGGACGATAGGCAGGCGATTCGCGCCTGCAGGACCCATCGGTTGAAAGGCAAAAATATGAAGAAGAACGTGTACGAACTGCTCAAGAACGTCTGGAACGACGAGAAGATGGAAACCGACCCAGCAGTCTTGGAGAAGGTCGTTACCTACGAGAAAGACCCCTCCATATCCGCGGCCTTCATCACCTTCAACGCTCCCGACAAGCTCAACGCCATCCCGGTCGCGGCCTTCGAACGGGTCGGTGACCTCGTCAGCGAGGCGGAGTACGACGACGAGGTCAAGACGATCGTGTTCCGCGCCAACGGCCCGGTCTTCGGCACCGGTGCGGACGCAGCCGAACTCGGTCACTACATCGGTTACCGCCGTCAGGAGTCCGGCGAGAAGAAGCAGACGCCCGCCCAGCGACAGCGGATTCTGCCCGACCGCAACCTTTTGTCGATGGCGTTCGGTGAGGCGATCTCCAACTCGCTCAAGGCCACGCTCGTCGCGGTGCGCGGCTACTGCTACGGCGGCCACCTCAAGGTCGCCCTCAACGCGGACATCGTGCTGGCCACCCCCAACGCCCAGTTCACGCATCCTGCCTTTCGCTACCTCGGGGGCGCTCCTCAGGACATGAACGCATGGATCGAGAACGTCGGCCTGAAGAAGATGAAGGAGATCATCTTGACGATGCGGCCGTTGGGTGCCGAGGAGGCGCGGGAGGCCGGCCTGGTCAACAAGGTTGTCCCCGACGACGAGCTCGACCAGTGGGTGCGTGACTACTGCCAGGCCATCTCGTTCATGCCGCTCGACGGCCTGATGATGG
The DNA here is from genome assembly GCF_057628075.1 of Blastococcus sp. OS1-29. Classification (NCBI taxonomy): domain Bacteria; kingdom Bacillati; phylum Actinomycetota; class Actinomycetes; order Geodermatophilales; family Geodermatophilaceae; genus Blastococcus; species Blastococcus sp. OS1-29. The sequence continues at coordinate 181,360 of NZ_JBXXJK010000008.1, read as the reverse complement.
GCAAGTCGATGATGCGCCTTGCGCAGGAGGCGCGCGGCAAGGCGGTCGGTGAGATGACCGCGTGGGTGGGCCACGGATGGGCCACGAATCTCTCCCTCCAGGAGGGCGAGTTCAACTTCGTCAAGGAGCGCCGCGACAAGGGCCTCTCTCAGGCCCTGCGCGAGCGCGACGAGGCCGTCACTCCGTTCTTCCGGCTCGGCAATCGCCTGGGCGACGACAGCACAAGATGACGTTCGGCATCCTCGCGTCGGCCCAGTACCGGGCAGCGAAGCCTTCGACCATCTCCGGGAGAACAGGTTCCTCGTCGGCGATCCTGACCACACCGCCGCGCGCATCGGTCAGCTTCGCGACATCGGTTCAACCACTTCGTCCTCCGGCCCTTCTGGAGCCGCCTCGACCCGAAGCCGGCGCACCAGTCCCTGACCCTTTGTGCCGCAGAGACATTCCCCGTTTCCGTCAACCACTGGAGGCCTGACATGTCAGCGGTCGCCGAGATCCACCACGTCGCGATCAGCGTCCGAGACCTCGACGCGTCGGTGCACTTCTACGAGAGCGGGCTCGGGATGCGCAAGACGCTCGAGATGCCCGTAGGAAACGAGACCACCTGGCAAACCCTCGCCCTGCCTCACGGGACCACCGGCAGGTCCGTGTTCCTACAGGGTCCGACCCGCATCGGGCAGGTCGAGCTCATCCAGTGGGACCTGCCCGTGCCGGTCGACTCCCGACCCAAGCGTGCCGGGGATCCGGGTTTCCTCTCGTTGTCGTTCCACGTCGATGCCGAGACGGTGCACGAGATCTATGCGCGAATGCAGCTGATGGGCGTGCCGTGCAACTCCGAACCGAAGACGAACACGCTCGTCAACTACGGCGAGGTCGTCGTGTTCTTCTGCCAGGACCCGGACGGAAACCTGGTCGAGATCATCAAGTTGCCGACGTACGAGGAGACGAAGGCCTTCCGGGCAGAGCACGGCATCACGGCCTGAACGGCCGCCCCCCACTGCCAGACACCGAGGAGCGCAGATCACCGTGTACACGCACCAGGCACTCGCCGAGGGGGTACTGGCCCGCAGCAATACGCTCTTCGGTCTGATCGGCGACGCCAACCTCTACCTGGTCGACCACTTCCGGAAGCGGGGCGGACGTTACGTGTCCGCCGCCCACGAGGCGGGTGCTGTATTGATGGCCTTGGGATACGCCCAAGCCACGGGTCGCATCGGGATCTCCACCGTCACGCACGGTCCGGCGCTGACGAATACCGTCACCGCCCTCGCCGAAGGTGTGCGCGGGAGGATCCCGTTGGTGCTGATCGCCGGCGACACGCCCACGGCACGCAAGGAGCACCTGCAGGACATCGGCCAACGTGAGGTCGCGGCGGCCGCAGGAGCCGGCTTCGAACAGGTCCGTACCCCGAGCACAGCCGTGCAGGACCTGGACACGGCGTACCGGCGCGCCACCGCCGAACGGCGCCCCGTCGTCCTCAATGTGCCGATCGAGTTCCAGTGGCTGGAGGCGGTGGACGAGGTCCGTCCCTCGTCCCCCGCCGTGTCACATCGGGTGTCGCCCGACGCCGAGGCGGTCGAGGCCGCCGTCGGCCTGTTGGCGTCGAGCCGGCGTCCGCTGGTTCTGGCCGGTCGTGGGGCGATCGATCGGGCCTCCCGCGACGCTCTCGTGGCACTCGCCGAGAGGCTCGGTGCGCCCCTGGCGACCACGATCAAAGCCAAGGGCCTGTTCTCCGGCTGCCCCGGCGATGTGGGTGTCCTGGGCACGATGAGCACGCCTGCTGCCGCCGCCGTCATCGCCCGCGCCGACACTGTCATCGCGTTCGGTGCGAGCCTGAATCGCTTCACCACCGCGGAGGGCGCGGTGCTTGCGGGCAAGGTAGTGATCCAGGTCGATTCCGACCTCCAGGCGATCGCCCGCCACACCGATCCCTTCCTGGGAGTGGTGGGCGACGCGGCCGAGGCGGCGGGATCCGTCCATGCTCTGTTGGACGAAGCCGGGATTGCGCCGACGGGTTTCGCTGCGACCGTTCCCGTCGGCACCGCTCTCATGCCGGAGTCCCCACCCATCGAGCGAGACGATGCATTCGTCGACTTCGTCTCGGCTATCCAGTGCCTGGAGAAGGCCGTCCCCGACGATCGGGTGCTGGTGATGGACGGTGGCCGCTTCTGGCCCGAGTGCGTCAAGCGGCTGTCGGTCCCAGGCCCTCAGGACTTCGTGCACACCATCAACTTCGGGTCGATCGGCCTCGGCATGGCCGAGTCCATCGGCGTCGGCGTGGGGCGGCCGGACCGGCCCGTCCTGCTCGTCACGGGCGACGGCGGTTTCATGCTGGGCGGGTTGACCGAGCTCAACTCGGCCGTCCGGCATGGGGTGGACCTGATCGTCGCCGTCTTCAACGACCGTGCCTACGGTGCCGAGCACATCCAGTTCAGCCGCCGGGACATGGATCCCGATCTCTCGACCTTCGACTGGCCGGACCTCGCGCCGGTAGCCGCCGCGCTCGGCGCCACGGGAGTCACGGTGACCTCGCTCGCCGACTTCGACGCGGTCGCCAAGGCCATCGCCGATCGTGACCGCCCGGTTCTGATCGACATCCACCTGGATCCCGCAGACATTCCATTCGACACCTAGGACAGCCACTGTCCCGAGACCATCCACCGGTCCCGGGTCGACGACAGGCCTCGTCCCTCTCGCGAAGGAGCACCGTGAGCACCATCAACACCGGAGCGCTGGTCGACGTACAGCGACGTCGTCGGCCAGACGCCATGGCGCTCGTGTGCCAGGACGAATCGTGCACGTATGGCGAGCTGGCCGAGCGGGTGCACGCCTTCGCTGATCGCCTTCGTGAGGCTGGCCTGGGTCGTGGGGACAGGATCGCGTTCCTGGGGAGCAACTCGATCAACTACGTCGTGGCCCTGATGGCCGTCTACCGGGTGGGGGCCATTGCCGTCACGCTCAACGTCCGCCTCCAGGTCGACGAACTGGACTACCTGTTCCACGACTCGGGTGCGATTGCCGCCCTGGTCGACGCCGAGATGATCGGGGTCGCCGAGAAGGTGTGCGCGGGGCACGACCTGCGGCTCTCGGTCTGCCTCGACCGATCCGGCCTCGAGGGTTGGCCCGGACTCGATGACGTCGTGGAGGCGCACCGCGGCGCGGAGGTGCCTGTGGTCGACGTCGCGTTCGATGACCCTCAGCGGATCCTCTACACCTCGGGAACGACCAGCAGGCCGAAGGGCGTAGTGATCACACACGGCATGGTCTTGTGCAACATGCTGGGACAGACCAGCGAGCTCAAGCTCACCTCGGGCGACGTCGTCCTGGTGTCGTCGCCCCTCTTCCACGTGGCAGCGATCGACGCGCCGGGATTCACTGCGCTGTTCCTGGGCGGAACCCTCGTGCTGATGCGCAAGTTCGACGCCCGCTCGGCTCTGGAGCTCATCCAGGAGCACCGCGTGACGGGTGGCATCTTCGCGCAGTCGATCCTGCACGCTTTCCGCCAGGTCGACCACTCCGCGATGGACCTGAATTCGGTGCGGTGGGTCATCTTCGGTGCGGGCGCAGGTGAGCTCTACGCCGACATCCGTTCACTCTTTGGCGACGCTCGCCTCGTCCAGGCCTACGGCATGACCGAGGCCTGCAGCACGATCACGTGTGTGCCGGAGGAGAAGGCGCACGAGCACCTGGGGACCCTGGGCAAGGCGGTCGACTTCCTCGAGCTGCAGATCGTGGACCCTGCCGGCAATCCGGTCGGCACCTGCGTGGAGGGGGAGATCGTACTGCGCGGGCCGAAGGTGAGCCCACGCTACTGGGCCCCGCCCGAGAAGGCCCAACAGCCTCGGCAGGACGGCTGGCTCCACACCGGTGACGGCGGCTTCCTCGACGAGAACGGGAACCTGACCATCACCGATCGGCTCAAGGACATGATCCGCAGTGGTGGGGAGAACGTCGGGAGCATGGAGATCGAGCGAGTCATCTATGGGCACCCGGCCGTCCACGAGGCGGCGGTGGTCGGGATGCCCGATCCCAAGTGGCAAGAGGTGCCCAAGGCATACGTCGTGCTCAAGCCGGGTGCGAGTCTGTCCGAGGCGGAGTTGCTCGAGTACTGCCGAGGCAAGCTGGCCGGTTTCAAGACGCCGAAGGTCGTGGAGTTCATCCCCGAGTTGCCCCGGCATGGAACGGGCAAGGTTCTCAAACGCGCGCTCCGTGAGCGTGCCCGTGAGCAGACCTGAGTGCTCGAGGGTTGTTCGACAGGCGCCGACACGAACGTCGTCTCGGTCAGGGATTCACATTCCACACGGCCGATGAGGACGAGCCCAGGGGGCAATGCCGGGCACCTACGCTCCCGACGAGACCCGGCGGATGCCGATTGAAGCGCCCATGCGCCTCTTCGAGAAAACGGCTACCACGCCATGTGTGTCGAGGCGATCGCGTCCGCCGCAGGAGTCAGACCGCTTCCCGTCGTTGACCTGACGACGAAGGAAGCCGCACAGGTACTCCGAGTCGGCCGAACGACCATCCATGCCCTCATGAAGGCCGACCCGGTGCGCCGGGCGCACGTCGGCCGCAGCTCGACAATCGCCGTCAGTCATCCGCGGACCCGCCGCGGGTGAGCTGGCGGAACTCGCTGACCACGTCGTTGGCCACATTGCCCAGGGAGTTCAGCGCGCCGGTGACCAGCCGGCGCATGCCGGTCATGTCCAGGCCGAGGCCCGTCCCCACCCCGGAGGCCACCTCCACGCCCCGCAACTCGGCCGCGGCCGGGCCCCGCGCGGCCAGCTCGGGCGACCACCGCATCGCGTCGCCCGACATCGACCAGTCACCCGTGGCGCCGTCGATCGCGTCGGCTATCGGATTTTCCGAACTCGGCCTCACCGGAACCGTGTCGGTCATGACTCACCCCGCGTCGGAGTTCCACATGTCGATCGCCCACCGCCACCCACCGTCGGGCTGACGCCGGAAGACGGCGAGGTACTTGCCGCTGTCGAGGAGCTGCTCGCCGGAGCGCCGTCCGTACCGACCTTCCTCGACCGCGACGTCCCCGTACACGTCGATCCGCACCGTCTCCAGCACCCCACCGTCGGACCCGGCGTCGAACCGCCGCTTGAAGAAGTCCCGGATGGCGTCCTCCCCCGTGATGACGGGAGCACCGGGCGGCAGCAGCCGCGCGCCGGGCTCGTACAGCGAGGCGGCCATGCCGGCGTCCCCCTGCTCGAAGGCACGCACCAGGCTCGCCTTCAGCCCGGCGACGGTGCTGTCGTCGATCTCGCCCATCCCGATCCCCTCGGACCGATCAAGCGTCGCGAGCCCACCGCCGCGGGTCAAGCCCTCCGCTCACCCGGTGCGGGTCAGGACGAGCAGCGCGATGTCGTCGGCACGGTGCGCTCCGGTCAGGTCGCCGAGCAGCCGGTCGCACAGCTCGTCGGGATCGGTCGTGTCGGCTGCCTCCACGGCGGCCAGCAGGTGCGCGAGGCCCTCGTCGATGTCTGCCGACCGGCTCTCCACCAGCCCGTCGGTGTACAGCACGAGGGTCGCCCCCACCGGCAGGACGCCCGACCACTCCAGCGCGGGCGCCGGCGCCGGCGGGGCCCCGAGCATCCGGCTGGGCGTCACCGGCAGGAACTCCGCGTACCCGCCCGCGAGCAGCAGCGGGGCCAGGTGCCCGGCCGAGGCGATCCGCAGCTGACCGGTCGCCGGGTCCAACGTCGCGAACAGCGCGGTCGCCATGCGCTGGAGCCCGAGCAGCGACCACGACGCCTGCAACCGGTCGATCATCGCGCTGGGCGCCGGCCGGTCGACCAGCAGCGCCCGGTACACCGAGTTCAGCTGGCCCATCGTCGCGGCCGCGGTGATGTCGTGCCCGACGACGTCCCCGACCGCGAACGCGATCTGCTCGTCAGGCAGCCGGACGACGTCGTAGAAGTCGCCGCCGACCTCGACCCCGTGGGTGGCCGCGAGGTACCGCACCGCCAGGCGCAGCCCGGCGACCTCGGGCGGGTCCGGGGGCAGCAGGTTGGCCTGCAGGGTGTGCGAGGTGCGGACGTCGAGCTCGTAGCGCTGCGCCTTCGCGAGGACGAGCGCCACCTGCAGGCCCAGCTGCTCGGCGACCTCCACGTCGGCCGGCGTGAACCGGCCGCGCCGGGCGTCGGCCGCCAGCGTGATCGCCCCGAGCGGCCGCCCGTCCACGACGAAGGGCACCGCGATCATGCTGACCAGCTGCAGGTCGCGGACGATCCGCCGATGGCGGTCGTCGACGGTGATCTGCTCCAGCAGCTCGTCGTCGAGCGCCGGCACCCAGACCGTCCGCCGCTGCCGCATGGCCTGCTGCGCGGGGTGCGGCGACCGGCGCTGGTTGAGCTGGCGCAGCCGCAGCTCGTCGGCGACCGGCTGCAGGGCCGGGTCGCGGTGCCGCACCGCCGCGCGGCTGACCCCGCCCTCGGTGGTGAGGTCGATCGCGCAGACGTCGGCGAGCCGCTCCACCGCGAGGACGGCCAGCCGCTCCACCGTCTCCTGGACGTCCGCCGCGGAGGCGAGCAGGCGGGCGGCCTCCAGCAGGAACGCCGACCGCTCCGCATGTCGAGCCGTCTCCTCGTACAGCCGCGCGCGCTCCAGCGCCTGGCCGGCCTGCCGCCCCAGGGTCCAGAGCAGTTCGACGTCCGCCGGGCCCGTCGCCTGCACGGCGCCCGGCTCGTCGAGGCTGATCAGATCACCGCCGCCGACGGTCCCGAGGCCGAGCACCAGCACGCCCAGCCGCCGGCTGTCGGCGGCCACGGGCACCAGCACCAGGCTGCTCAGCCCGTCGGCGGTCAGGGCCGCCGCCACCTCCGGGCGCTCGGCGCGCAGCCGGTCGTCCAGGGTCACCGTCCGCACGCCCTGGGCGAGCTCGAGCGAGAGCTGCCCGAGCGCCGCGGCGCGCAACTCGCCGAGCAGCTCCTCGGAGAGGCCGGCCGAATGCTCGGTGCGCAGCCGCGGCACGTCGTCCGCCGCGCTCTCCTCGACCAGCACCAGCCCGGCCCCACAGGCGCCCAGCGCGTCCCGGCCGCGTTCCACGACGACCCGCGCGACGTCGGCCACGGTGGTCGCCGCTGCCAGGTCGGAGACGACCCGCTGCACCGTCCGCGACCGTGCTTCGGACTCCTCCGCGGCCCGTTGCGCGTTCAGCAGCTCCCGCTCGTAGCGGCGGCGCGCGGTGGCCTCGAACAGGGTCGCCCGCAACAGCAGCGGCGCCCCCTCGTCGTCGCGCACCTCCACGGCGTTCATCAGGCACGGCAGCACCGAGCCGTCGACGCGAACGACGTCCAGCGCGATCTCCCGCACCGCTCCCTGCATGCGCAGCAGCGGCAGCACGTGCGTCTCGTGGAACACCCGCCCGCCCATGGTCAGCAGGTCGTGGAACCGGATGCCGAGCAGCTCCTCGGGTGACCGCCCCGCCCATGCGCCGAACGTCCGGTTCACCTTGACGATGCGCCCGTCGGGCAGCGCCGACAGGTAGCCCATCGGGGCGTTCTCGTAGAGATCGGCCGGGTCGTCCTCGAGCAGCCGGCCCAGCTGGGTGCGCGGATCCCCGGGCGTGCCAGTCATGCCATCACCCGGCGAGGAACGACCGGATCGCCGCCGTCGTCTCCTCCGGCGCGCTCAGGTGCGGCACGTGGCCGACCGCGTCGAGCTGCGCGAACGTGCTGCCGGGGATGGCGCCGTGCACGTACCGGCCCACGACGTCGGGGGCGATGACGTCCTCGCTGCACTGCATGACCAGCGTCGGGACGGCGACCGCGGCCAGGTCGGCGCGGTTGTCGGAGAGGAACGTGACCCGGGCGAACTGCCGGGCGATGTCGGGGTCGGTGCGGCAGAAGCTGTTGGTCAGCTCCTCGGCCAGCTCGGGGTTCTCGGGGTGGTTGCCCATGATCACCGGGGCCATCTGGGCCGACCAGCCGAGGTGGTTGCTGTCGAGGGCGTCGAGCAGGTCGGCGATGTCGGCCCGGCTGAACCCGCCGACGTAGTCGCCGTCGTTCACGTATCGCGGGTTGGGGCCCACCATCACCAGCGCGCCGAACAGCTCCGGAGCCTCCCGCAGCGCCAGCACGCCGATCATCGCGCTCACCGAGTGGCCGACGAACACGACGTCGCTGAGACCGAGCTCGCGGCAGATCTCGACCACGTCGCTCGCGTACCCGCGCAGGGAGTTGTACTTCTCGGGGTCATACGCCGACAGGTCCGACCGTCCGGACCCGACGTGGTCGAACAGGACGACGCGGTGGTCGACCTCGAAGTCCGGCGCGACGAACCGCCACATCGCCTGGTCGCAGCCGAATCCGTGCGCGAAGACCATCGGGCGCCCCGACGGCACCCCGCTGACGGTCACGCAGTTCCGCGTGAGGACGGTGCCCACCGGTCGAGCCTAGTAGGACCGACGAGGCCCACCGGCGGTCTCACCCACCGTCACGGACGCCGCACGGACGGCCAGAACACCCGCGTCCGGCTCCCTCGACCGGCCGCAATCCCCTGTCGCAGCTCCCGCCGCGCCCCTACCCTGCCCGCATCCCACCCCCCGCACTCCTTCTCCGAGGTGCCCTCATGACCGTCACGGTCGGCTCGATCGGCACCATCCCGGTCCCCCGCTCCCCCCTGCCCGGTCCCGCGCTCCCGACCCTCTCCGCCGGCGCCTGCGTTCCCTCGACCTGCCGTGCGGTGGCCTACCAGCGGGTGCTGCACCAGCTCGTCCGCCGCGAGCTGCGGCTGCTCGGCGAGCTGGCCGGCTGGGCGCCCGCGGGTGAGGCGGAGCGCACCGCAACGCTCACCCACCACGCCGACCTGATCGGCCGCGTCCTGCTGCACCACCACGCGGTGGAGCGCGAGGCCGTCTGGCCGGCGCTGCTGCGCGCCGTCCCGGCCGACCGCGGCGCCGCCGCGCGCCGGCTCGTGGGCGACTGGACGGCACGCTGCGCCCGCATCGACCACATGCTGCGCGACGTGTCCACGGCCGCGCGCCAGTGGCAGGTCGCCGGCACCGCCCCGGCCCGCGACGCCTTCGCCCTCGCCTGCCTCGATCTCGCCGACACCGTCGACGCGCAGACCGCCGACGAGGAGGCGGTCCTGCTGCCGATGCTCGCGGAACACCTCTCGGCCGGCGACTGGGCGGCCATCGCCCGGTCCTTCCGCTGCCGCCTGTCCGCGCGAGAGCAGCTGCTCGTCCTCGGCCTCGCCCTCGAGGACTCCTGCGCCACCGACCGCGCCCGCCTGCTCAACGGGCTCTCACCCGCCGCGCGGCTGGCCTGGCGCCTGCACGGACGGCAGGACTACCGGTCGTTCGTCGTCCGCCTGCGGGGCGCTCCCCCCGCCGTGTGAGTTGCGATGAGTTCCGGTCGCCGCGGACGTCGGATCAGGTGTGACGTCGACCTTCGTGCTCGTCCCCGGCGCCGGCGGGGACACCTGGTTCTGGCACCGCCTGGCCCCCGAGCTGGAGCGGCGCGGCCATGCCGTCGTGCCCGTCGAGCTGCCCACCGGCGACGACTCGGCCGGTCTCGCCGCCTACGCGGACACGGTCGTCGCGGCGATCGGCGACTGCTCCCCCGTCGTCCTGGTCGCCCAGTCGATGGGCGGCCTGACCGCGCCACTGGTGTGCGACCGCGTGGACGTCGAGCTGCTGGTCCTGCTCAACGCGATGGTGCCGCGACCCGGGGAGACCGGCGGCGACTGGTGGGGCGCCACCGGACAGGCGGAGGCCCAGGCCGCGCACCTGGCGCGCCTGGGGCTGACCGGCAGTGACGACGACACCGTCTACTTCCACGACGTCCCGGCCGACGTCACCGCGGCCGCTCGACAGCAGGAGCTGACCCAGTCGATGCGGCCGTTCGAGGACCCGTGGCCGCTCGACGCCTGGCCGGACGTGCCGACCCGCGTGCTCGTCGGCCGGGACGACCGGCTGTTCCCCGCGGAGTTGCAGCGGCGGATCGCCGGGGAGCGGCTGGGCCTGGTGCCCGACGAGATCCCGGGCGGCCACCTGGTGGCCCTGAGCCGGCCGGCCGAGCTCGCCGACCGGCTGGAGGACTATCTCCGGTCGAGATAGACCACGCCGGCGTCGAGATCGATGCGGTTCGGCGGTGCGCCGTCCTCGACGTCGTCCCGGCGCAGTTCCCGCACCCGCTGCTGCTCGAGGTCGACCGCCTTACCGGGGAACAGGGCCGCCGAGAACACGTCGAGACCACCCGCCGACACCGCGTGCCGCGCCCGGTGGTGCAGGGGACTCGGCCGCCCGAGTCGCGACCAGGCATGCTCGAGGGCGGCCAGCACCACCAGCAGGACCACCAGGCCCGGCAGAGTGAGTGCGAACAGCACGCCGGCAGCCACGCCCCGAGGGTAGTGGCGCTGCACCCGATGGAGAGAGAACAGCTTGTCCTCAGCACGCCCCGCTCCCGACCACGACGCGGAGCTCGCCGCCGAGCAGGGTTACGTGACCGGCCTGCACCGGCGGCTCGACGACATCCGGGAGCAGGTGGTCGGCCGGCTCGACGACGCACTGGCCCTGGTCGCGCACAACCCGCAGGCCGTCGGTGAGCGCGAGGCGACCGTGCAGCTCTACACCGAGCGGCTGGTCGCGCTCGACGCCGCCGAGAGCGGCCTCTGCTTCGGCCGGCTCGACCGCCGCGACACCGACGTGCCGCGGTACGTCGGCCGGATCGGGCTGCAGTCGGAGGACGGCGCCGAGGAGCCGCTGCTGGTCGACTGGCGGGCCCCGGCGGCTCAACCGTTCTACACCGCCACGCCGCTGCACGACCTCGGCGTCCGCCGACGGCGGCACATCCGCACCCGCGGCCGCACCGTCGTCTCCATCGCCGACGAGGCCCTGGATCTGGACGAGGCAGCCCTGGACGACGGCCGAATCCCTCAGCGGTCGGGCCTGGCCGGGGAGTCGGTGCTGCTGGCCGCGCTGAACCAGACCCGCACCGGCCGGATGACCGACATCGTCCGCACCATCCAGGCCGAGCAGGACCGGATCATCCGCGCCGACCACCGCGGCGTGCTCGTCGTCCAGGGCGGTCCGGGCACCGGCAAGACGGCGGTCGCCCTGCACCGCGCCGCCTACCTGCTCTACACGCACCGCGAGCGGCTCGCCCGCAGCGGCCTGCTCATCGTCGGCCCCTCCCCCACGTTCCTCCGCTACATCGCCGAGGTGCTGCCCTCCCTCGGCGAGACCGGTGTCGTGCTCGCCGACCTGGGCACCCTGCGCCCCGGGCTCGACGCCCATGGGGCCGAGCGGCCCGAGGTCGCCGAGGTCAAGGGGCGACCGGCGATGGCGGACGTCATCGCCGCGGCGGTGCACGCGCGACAGGTCGTCCCGGACGGTCCGGTCGAGGTCACCATCGACGGGACGGCGCTGCGGTTCACCCCCAGCGACGCGACCCGCGCGCAGAGCCGGGCCCGCGCCGCCTCGCGGCTGCACAACGAGGCCCGGCCCGTCTTCGCCCGCCGGGTGATCGACCGGCTCACCCAGAAGTACGCCGACAAGCTCGGGGCCGACGTCCGCGGAGGCGCAAGCCTGCTCGACGCGGCCGACGTCGCGGCGCTCCGCCGGGAGGTCGCCGCGGAACCGGCCGTGCACGCCCTGATCGACCGGCTGTGGCCGCGACTCACCCCGGAGCGGCTGCTCCGGGACCTGTTCGCCTCACGAACCCGGCTGGTCGCCGCCACACCCGGCTGGGACGACGCCGATCGCGACCTGCTGCTGCGCTCTCCCTCCTCGCCGTGGACGCCGTCCGACGTCCCGCTGCTCGACGAGGCCGACGAACTGCTCGGCGTCGACGAGTCCGCGGAGCGGAACCGGGCCCGGCGCGAGGAGGAAGGCCGGCGGCGGGACGCGCAGGCCACGCTCGACCTGCTGCACGGCTCCCGCTCGCAGGACGCCGAGACCGAGGCCGAGTCCGAGGAGCTCGCTGCCTTCGACCTGCTCGACGCGGAGGGCCTCGCCGCGCGTCAGGAGGTGCGCGACGTCCGGACGACGGCCGAGCGGGCCGCCGCGGACCGCACCTGGACCTACGGCCACGTGATCGTCGACGAGGCGCAGGAGCTCTCGGCGATGGCGTGGCGACTGCTGCTGCGCCGGTGCCCCACCCGGTCGATGACCGTGGTCGGCGACGTCGCCCAGACCGGGTCACCGGCCGGGGCGACCAGCTGGGGCGAGGTGCTCACCGCGCACCTCGGCACGCACTGGCGGTTGGAGGAGCTGACGGTCAACTACCGCACCCCCGCCGAGATCATGGAGGTCGCCGCCGCGGTGCTCGCGGCCGGCGGGGCCGGCGCCTCGGCAGGCCGCTCGGTCCGCTCGACCGGCGTCCCGCCCTGGGTCCTGCGGGTGGCGGAGGACGACCTCTCCGCCGCGGTGGCGAAGGCCGCGGCGGAGTTCGAGGCCGAGGAGGGCACGCTGGCGGTCATCGCGCCGCCCAGCCGGGTCGACGCGCTGGTGGCGGCGCTGCCCGAGTCCTCCGACGACCTCACCGCGGGCCCGGTCGTCCTGACCCCGGCGGGCGCCAAGGGCCTGGAGTTCGACTCGGTGCTCGTCGTCGACCCAGCCGGCGTCGTGGCCGAGGGCGTGCGCGGGCACAACGACCTCTACGTCGCGCTCACCCGCGCGACGCAGCGGCTCGGCGTGGTCCAGCCCGGCGAGCTCCTGCCGGAGCTGTCCGGCCTCACGACGCGCTGAACCCGGGGGGACTTTCTGGTCCGAAAGTCCCGTCAGGTCAGGCTGCAGCCACCCGCGCCGCAGGCGCAGCCCGCGCAGGCCGACGGGACGGGCGCCGGAGGCGGCTCGGCAGCCACCCGGCGCAGCCCGACGGACGCGACGATCAGCGGCACGCCGAGCACGGCGACCGCCAGCGCGGCCACCACCGTGGCGACGTCGGCGGCCCGGGCCCAGCCCTGCGCGACGCCGGTGGCGACCAGCAGCCCGGTGACCAGGACGGTCCAGACGAGCAGCGCCTGCCCACCCCGGCGCGCGACCGCGCCCCGGCCGAGCAGCCCGACCGCTCCGGCGGTCAGGACGACGGGCACGACGACCAGCAGCACCCGCGCGGCCACGACACCCGAGGACGAGGCCACGGCCAGTGCGGCGGCGCCGAGGCCCAGGGCACCGGCGCCGAGGCTCCGGGCACGGCCCGCCAGCGATCCACCGACCGCACCGGATCGGGCCCCGCGCAGGAGCAGGGCGCCGCGGACGGCGAGGAACAGGCCCGACGCGCCGAGCAGCAGCCGCGCACCAGCGGCGTCCCAGAACACCGAGACGACCGCGACGGCGATCATGCCGATGCCGAGCGCCAGCCACTGCGGCCAGGCCCGCCGCGCGTCGTCGGGTGTCGCCACTCCGGAGCTGCCCGCGGTCAGGATGCCGTTCGCCACGCCCCCAGTGTCCCTCACCCGGAGCGGCGTTCGGCAGGCACCGTCCCCGTGTCCTGTGGCACGCTGAACCGCTGGTCATCGAGTCGGAGGAGCCTGACCATGAGCGCACGTGGAACGGCTCGGACAGCGATCGGCGATGCCCAGGAAGCGGGCAACAGCGAGACGCTCGAGAACCTGGCCCGCATCGGCCTGCTCGCCTACGGCGTCGTGCACCTGCTGGTCGCCTGGATCGCGGTGCAGTTGGCCTGGTTCGGCGGGGGCGGCAAGTCGGCGGACCAGTCCGGGGCGATGTCGACGCTGGCCGATTCCCCGGTGGGCAAGCCGCTGCTGTGGGTGATCGCCGTCGGGCTGATCGCCCTCGCCGCCTGGCAGGCCGCCGAGGTGCTCCGATGGCGCGGCCAGTGGACCGCGTCGGGGAAAGCCCGCGTGAAGGCGCTGCGCAAGTCCGGCAAGGCGCTGGTCAAGACCGTCGTCTACGTGGTGCTCGCCGTGCTCGCCATCAAGTTCGCCGTCGGCAGTGGCCAGTCCAGCTCCCAGCAGCAGCAGAAGACCACGGCCGGTGTGTTCGCGTGGCCGGCCGGCCGGTGGCTCGTCGGGGCCGTCGGCCTGGTTCTGGTCGGCGTGGGCGTCTACCACGTCTACAAGGGCCTGAGCGAGCGCTTCCTCAAGGAGATCGACACGTCCGACGCGTCGCCGTCCGCCCTGCGTCTGGTCAAGCGGCTCGGGCAGGTCGGCTTCCCCGGCAAGGGCGTCGCGCTGGCCGGCGTGGGGGTGCTGCTGCTCTGGGCAGCCATCACCTTCGACCCGTCCAAGGCTCGCGGCCTCGACGGTGCCATGCACGAGATCCTGGACCTGCCCTTCGGGCAGATCCTGCTCACGCTCGTGGCGCTGGGCATCGCCGCGTTCGGCGCGTACCTGTTCGTGCGCGCCCGCTACCCCGAGCGCACCTGAGGACTATGCGCGCGGGCCGCCGGCGACGTAGATGACCTGGCCGGAGACGAAGCCGGCGCCCTCGCTGACCAGGAACGACACCGTGTGCGCGATGTCCTCGGGCTGGCCGGCCCGGGCGACCGGGATGGCCGCGGCCCGGGCCTGCACGTAGGGCTCCCACTCCTGCCCGATCCGCGCCGCGGTGGCCTTCGTCATCTCGGTGACGATGAAGCCGGGCGCGATCGCGTTGGCGGTCACCCCGAACTTGCCCAGCTCGATGGCGAGGGTCTTCGTGAAGCCCTGCAGCCCGGCCTTCGCGGTGGCGTAGTTCGCCTGTCCGCGGTTGCCGAGCGCCGAGGTGCTGGACAGGTTGACGATCCGGCCCCACTTCTGCTCGGTCATGTACTTCTGCACGGCCCGGGCCATGAGGAAGGAGCCCCGCAGGTGTACGTGCATGACCAGGTCCCAGTCGGCGTCGGTCATCTTGAACAGCAGGTTGTCGCGGGTGACGCCCGCGTTGTTCACCAGGACGACCGGCGGCCCGAGCTCGGTAGCGATCCGCTCGACCGCGGTCTGCACCTGGTCGGAGTCGCCGACGTCGGCACCCACGGCGAGCGCGCGGCCACCGGCGGCCTCGATGGCCTGCACGGTGTCGCGGGCGTCGTCCTCCTTCAGGTCGATCACCGCCACGGCGAACCCGTCCTGCGCCAGCCGGAGCGCGGTCGCCGCCCCGATCCCCCGCGCGGCGCCGGTGACGATCGCGACCCGGGCCATCAGGCCATCCCCCCCGTTCGTTCCCGCGGAACGCTCCGCTCCTCGCTCGTTCCTCGCTGCGATGCTCACGTTCCTGTCCACTCACGCCACCCGCTC
Source organism: Blastococcus sp. OS1-29 (assembly GCF_057628075.1). Classification (NCBI taxonomy): domain Bacteria; kingdom Bacillati; phylum Actinomycetota; class Actinomycetes; order Geodermatophilales; family Geodermatophilaceae; genus Blastococcus; species Blastococcus sp. OS1-29. The sequence goes on along the minus strand of NZ_JBXXJK010000008.1, from coordinate 166,168 downwards.
GAACAGCGCGGCCAGGCCCTGGCCGCCGCCGATGCACATCGTCTCCAGGCCGTAGCGGGCGCCGCGGCGGTCCATCTCGCGCAGCAGGGTGGCCAGAATCCGGCCGCCGGTCGCACCGACCGGGTGGCCGAGCGAGATGCCCGAGCCGTTGACGTTGGTCCGGTCGAAGTCGCTGTCGGTGAAGCCCCACTCGCGCGTCACCGCCAGCACCTGGCTGGCGAACGCCTCGTTGAGCTCGATCAGGTCGACGTCGGCGAGCTTGACGTCGGCCAGCGCCAGCGCCTTCGCCGTCGCCGGCACCGGGCCGATGCCCATCGTCCGCGGCGGCACCCCCGCCACCCCCCACGAGACGAGCCGGGCCAGCGGGCGCAGTCCGAGCTCCGCGGCCTTGTCCGGGTGCGTCACGACCGCGACGGCGGCGCCGTCGTTCTGCCCGCTGGCGTTGCCTGCGGTCACGGTCGCCTCGGGGTCGTCCTTGCCCATGATCGGGCGCAGCTTCGCGAGGGTCTCCACGTTCGCGTCCGGGCGGATGTGCTCGTCGCGCTCGACGACGGTGTCGCTCTTGCGGCCCTTCACGGTCACCGGCACGATCTCGTCGGCGAACCGGCCGGCGTCGGCGGCCGCGGCTGCGCGCTGGTGACTGCGGACGGCGTACTCGTCCTGCTCCTCGCGGGAGATCTTGTACTCGGCGCGCAGGTTCTCCGCCGTCTCGATCATGCCGCCGGGTACCGGATGGTTCTTGCCGCCCGCTGTCACCCGGCCACGCGCCAGGCCGTCCTGCAGCAGCACGCCCGGTCCGGCCTTGACGCCCCAGCGCATCGCGGTGGAGTAGAACGGCGCGTTGCTCATCGACTCCGCACCTCCGGCCAGCACGACGTCGGAGGCGCCCGACTGCACCTGCATGGCGGCGTAGAGCACCGCCTGCAGCCCCGAGCCGCAGCGCCGGTCGATCTGCAGCCCCGAGGCGGTGACCGGCAGGCCCGCGTCCAGGGCGGCCACCCGGCCGATCGCCGGCGCGTCCATCGTGGGATAGCAGTGCCCGAGCAGGACGTCGTCGACCGACTCCGGCGGCAGTCCGGTGCGCTCCATCAGCGCCCGGATCACCGTCGCGGCGAGCTCGTGCGGCGGCACGTCTCGCAGGGAACCGCCGAACCCCCCGACCGGGGTCCGCAGTGGCTCACAGATGACCGCTTCTCGCACGGTGGTCCTCCCGGCTCGTCGGCGACGTTCGTCGCCACGAGTCTGCCCCCGGGCCGAACCGGCCGCGCAGGGGCCCTGCCGAAGCGTCCGCGAGGAGGGTCAGGCGACCTGGGTGGCGTCGCCGACCTGCTCGGCCTGCAGCAGGTCCCACAGGCCGGTGATCTGCAGCGGGCGCACAACGGCGCGCGAGCCGGCGAGCACCCGCATCCGGACGTCCTGGCGGACGGCGCGGCGGTGCATCGTGGCCAGCACGCAGAGCCCGGCGGAGTCGAGGAAGGTCACCCCGCGAAGGTCCACGGTGAGCTGGCGGACCTCGGCGTCGAGCAGTTCGCTCAGGTGCTGGCTCAGCAGCGGGGCGGTGGTGGAGTCGATCTCCCCCGCGGCGCGGACGGCAGCCGAGGAGCCGGCGTGCGAGACGTCGAAGGTGACGAGTTCGTCACCGGGGCTGGGGTCAAGTGCAGGCGCGGTCACGGGATGCCTCTCAGGCCAGCCATCCGGACCAGTGGAAGAACGGTCGCGACGAAATGCGACGCAAGGACACCGACACTGGTTCACGGCTTCCTGTTGAACCGCTTCCGCTGAAGGTAGGTGATCATCGGGCCGCCTGGCAAGTGGGCGGATACTGAGGGGGTGACGATGCGGATCGTGTTCTGGGGTGTCCTGGTGGCGGCCGTCTCCGCCCTCGCGTTCGTGCTGCTGGACCCGATCGTGGCCGCGTTCCTGGTCACCCTGCTGGTGACCGGGGCGGTCATCGCGTACGTCGCCCGCGACTGGGACAAGCACCCCACCTTCGAGGAACGGGAGCAGGTCCGCGCGCGCAAGCGGTCGGAGAAGTGGGACCGCAACCAGGCCGCGCGTGATCGCGACCGGGCCCGGTGGGAGGCGCACCAGGCCAAGCACGGGGGCACGCGGAATGCCTAGGGAGGCATAGCGCCTCACTGCGCGACCGCGTCCTCCGCGGCCAGTTCAGGGCCGCGGTCGGGCGAGGCGAATGCCTCCGCGAGCGCCTGCCGCAGCGGCCACGCGCCGGCCCGCCAGGCCAGCGCCCGGCCGAGCGCCTCCGGGGTGCCGTCGACGTGGTCGACGTCGTCCTCGGGCCACCAGCTCACCGTCCGTCCGGCCACCGTCAGCCCGTCGTGCACGGCCACCTCCCCCGCGAGCTCCCCGACGCCCAGCCGGGCCGCCGCGAGCCCGGCCCCGGGCAGCTCCGCCCAGCGCAGCCGCCGCCCACGATCGGTCATCCGGCCGGCCACCTTCTCGCTCGCCAGCGGCAGGTCCAGCAGATCGGCGACCGCTCCTGGCCGCCCGCCCGCGGCCACCAGCGGCTCGTCGACCAGTGACAGCAGGTAGGGAACATCGAGGACGACGGCGTCCTCCACCACGCGATCGGGGGCCACCCGCACTCGTTCGGGCGGGTCGACGTCGACCCCGTCGAGCGCGGTCGCGAGCCGGGCGTAGACCGTCCGCAGCACCTCGGGACGGACCGTCCGGGCCGGGTCGCCGAGCCGGTCGAGCAGGTCGATGGCGCCGTCCACGTCGGCCAGGACGTCGTCGACGGTGGCGGGCGGGCGCAGCCGCTCCAGGACCTCGGCGCCCCCGGTCGCCGCTTCGTACAGTCCCTGTAACTCGGTGCCCCCCGGATGCCGCAGCCGGTCGGGCCGCGCGCCGTCCAGCACCGGGTGCACCGACAGCCACCACCGCAGGTAGCCGGGCGCGGCGACGCCCTCCAGCACGACGTCGGCCCACGCCTCGGACGGCGCGGCGGCCAGCATCGGTAGCGCGCGCCGCCAGTTCCGCACGAGCTCCAGGTCGCGTACCGCCGTTATCGGGGGCCAGACCGGCGGCGGCCCGTCCGGCGGCAGTCGGTCGAGCACCGCGTCGGCCCAGCGGTCGGCGCCGTCCACGTCCAGCTCGTCAGGCTCGTCGCCGCGTACCAGCGCGAAGGTGTCGAGCACCCCGACCGCGCGCAGCGCTGCCGGATCGGCGGTCGCGGCGGTCTCGGCGTCGAGGACCCCCAGCGCGCCCTCCTCGAGCACGGCGGCGAGCCCCGAGCCGGGGAGCACCAGCTCCCCGGCGGGCGCCCAGCCGCCTGCCGCGTCGGGCAGCGCCAGTTCGGCCAGCCACGGCAGCTCCCCGGGCTCAGGCCGGGCCGCGCTCACCAGCGCGAGGACGGCGTGCGCCAGGTCCGCGGGGTCGGGCGCGCCGTCGAGGGTGTCCTCCACGACGTCCATGGACGTCTCCACCGCAGTGCGGACGGCGGGGTCGGCGAGCACCGCGGCCGCGGTCGCGGGTACCGCCCCGAGCCGCTCCAGCAGCCGCCGGGCCGCGGGGTGCTGCACGGCGGCGGGCTCGGCGAGCCGCAGACCGAGCGGGCCGAGGCGCTCGACCGGAAGGCCCTCCTCGGGCAGGAGCACCCCGGCCGGGCCGTGCGCGGTGCGGCCGTCGGCGAGCGGCACCGGGAGCGCCGCCAGCTCCTCCCGGTCGACGCCGTCGAGGGCCTCGTACAGCCGCCCCCACCACGCGGCCGCCCGCTGCACCCCGCGGACGGCCTCGACCGCCTCGGCCGGCCCGATCCGCCGGATGCCCAGCGCCCCGAGGGCCGGGGTGTCCGATCGCCGCGACCAGTCCGCCGGCAGCAGGCCGGGCAGCACCTCGGCCAGGACGTCGACCCGTTCCTCGGTCGCGTCGTCCAGCACGGCGGCCCGCTCGGGGAGCTGCCGGTCCTCGGGTCGCCCCGCGACGGGCAGCCAGGCGGTGGAGCGGAGCCGGTCGAGCACCGCAGTCCCGAGGGCGGCGTCGAGGGCGGCCCCGGCCAGGCCGGCCCGCGGCACCAGGCGCAGCAGCACCGGATCGGGGGGCAGTGCGACGACGAGGTCGGCGAACGTGTCGGCCGCGGCGGCGACCAGCGCGTCGGTGACCGGCCCGGGTGCCACGTGCCGCCGGTCGGGAGCGAGGGGGAACGGCGCGATCAGCCGCAGCGGCAGCGACAGCGGCTCGTCGCTCGGGGTCGGCGCGTGCACCACCTGTCCCGCCGGCAGCGGCTCCGGGACGCCGTCGTCGGTCGGAACGGCCCAGGTCACCATCCACCCGCGGCGCGACCGCTCCTCGACGGGGCGGTCGGCGAGCAGGGCGGGGTCCAGCTCACCGGTGCGCTGCGCGACCCGCCAGACCGTCGTCCGCCCGTCATCGGTGAGCGCGGCCGACCCGTCGGCCCACTCGATGTCCAGGCTGCGCGGGACCCCGTCGAGGACGACCTCGACGGCCGCGAGCCCGGGCAGCGCGAGCAGCAGGTCGGCCGGCAGCTGCGCCAGGGCCGCCGCCACCGCCGACCGGGCGCCCTCGCGCAGCGGCAGCACCACCTCGGTGGCGAAGCCGGCCGGAACGCTCCCGGCGGCGGGCCAGGGCAACCGGAGCACCGGCACCACTCCCCCGCGCCGGCCCAGCTCGCCGGCCAGCGCCGGTAGCGCGGCCACCTCGGCGCGGGTGTGCTGCGCGCTGAACCGCACACCCCCGTCGATGCCGACCACCCCCGGGTCGTCGCTGACCGCGAGCACGGCCGCGAAACCGACCCCGAAGCGCCCGACGCCGGCCGCCTGCTCGCGCTTCGCCGACGCCCGCAGCGACGCGAGCCCCTGCACGCCGTCGGCATCCAGGGGGGCGCCGGTGTTCGCGGCCCGCAGCGTGTCCGCGGTCAGCTCCAGACGCAGGCGGCCGGGCACCCCGTCACGCACCGCGGCGTCGGCGGCGTTCTGCGCGAGCTCCACGAGCAGCCGGTCGCGGTAGCCGCCGCGGACGAGGTCCTCCTCGGCGTTGGCGTCCTCTCGGAAGCGCGCCGGTGAGGCCGCCCACGCGTCGAGCACGCGAGCGCGGATGCCCGCGGTGTCGAAGGGGTCGGTCACGGGGCCATCGTGGCAGCGGCCGGTTCAGCGCCGGCCCAACTTCCGGGTGACACGGGGGTTGGCGCGACCCGCGAACGGGCACCGCTCCTTCCGTAATCCGCGACCGGACCCGTGCCGCGGCGATGCGGTCTGGACGGGGCCGGGTAACGACGAGGCGGTGGCGGTGGGGCTCTGGCAACCGGCACGCCTGCCTCCGGGCTACCGGGAGATCTGGTGCCAGGAGCTCTCGCACCTGGCCGAGCTGGCGAAGCTCCGGGCCCGGCTCCGGACCACGCTCACCGGCAGCAGGACCGTCGAACGACCAGATCGCGAGCACTGGTCGGAACGCCTGGTGCTCGTCGCCGACGAGCTCGCGTCCAACGCTCTCCGGCACGCCCGTCCCCCGGTGGCCGTCGCGCTGAGCCGGCTCGCCGGCCGCTGGCTGGTCACGGTCAGCGACTGGTCCACCGAGGTGCCGCCGGAGCCGGCGCAGGGGCGGGACCCGGGCCTGGGCGGCTTCGGGCTCTACGTGGTCGCGGACCTGTCCGCCGCACACGGGTGGTCCCGGCAGCACGGCAAGAAGTCGGTCTGGGCCGTCATCGAGGCCGACCCGACGGAGAACTCGTCCCGGAAGTGACTCGCGGGTAACCTGCGACAGCATGTCGCTCGTGGATCAGCTGGACACCGTCACCGACGTCTCCGCCGGCAGCGTGGACCGCCATGCCACCACCCGGACCTTCGAGTCGACGAACCCGGCCTCCGATGCCGTCGTCGGCGTCTTCCCCGTGCACGACGCCGACGCCGTGCGCGAGACGGTGGATCGCGCACGGGCAGCCGGAGCGCAGTGGGCCGCGCTCGGCTTCGACGGCCGCAAGCAGCGGCTCGCCGCCTGGCGCGGCTACCTCGCCCGGCGGATGAACGAGCTGGCGGACCTGGTCCACCGCGAGAACGGCAAGCCGCACGCCGACGCGATCCTCGAGATCACCCTGGCCATCGACCACCTCGCCTGGGCCGGGGGCCACGCCGCGAAGACCCTCGGTCCGCGCCGGGTGCGAGCCGGGATGCTGGCGGCCAACCACGCCGCCTACCTGGAGTACCAGCCGCTCGGCGTCATCGGCGTCATCGGGCCGTGGAACTACCCGGTGTTCACGCCGATGGGCTCGATCGCCTACGCCCTGGCCGCCGGCAACGCCGTCGTCTTCAAGCCGTCGGAGTTCACCCCGGCGATCGGCGCCTGGCTGGCGGCCGCGTGGCGGGCCGCCGTACCCGACAGCGCCGACGCCTTCCAGGTCGTCACCGGCTTCGGCGAGACCGGCGCCGCCCTGTGCCGGGCGGGCGTCGACAAGGTGGCCTTCACCGGCTCGGCACCGACCGGCAAGAAGGTCATGGCCGCCTGCGCGGAGAACCTCGTGCCCGTGCTGATGGAGCTCGGCGGCAAGGACGCGATGATCGTCGACGACGACGCCGACGTCGTGGCCGCCGCCGATGCGGCCGTGTGGGGCGCGATGAGCAACGCCGGGCAGACCTGCATCGGCATCGAGCGCGTCTACGCCACGAGCGCCGTCTACGACCGGTTCGTCGCCGAGGTCACCGAGCAGGTGCGGAAGCTCCGCCCGGGCTCGGACGACGAGGCCACCTACGGGCCGATGACGATGGCCTCGCAGGGCGGCATCGTGCGCCGGCACATCGAGGACGCCGAGAGCGCCGGCGGCCGGATCGTGCGGGGGGACGCCGACCCCGGCCTGTTCCCCAGCGAGAACTTCCTCGTGCCCACGGTGCTGCTCGACGTGCCCGAGGACTCCGCCGCCATCCGCGAGGAGACGTTCGGGCCCACCCTGTCGATCGCCAGGGTGCGGGACGCCGAGGAGGCGCTGGAGCGGGCCAACGCGACGTCCTACGGGCTCGCCGGGTCGGTCTTCTCCAAGTCCAAGGCGCGCGGCCTCGACCTCGCCCGCCGGATGCGCAGCGGCATGACCTCGGTGAACTCGGTGCTGACGTTCGCCTCGGTGCCGGCACTGCCCTTCGGCGGGGTGGGCGACAGCGGCTTCGGGCGCATCCACGGCGAGGACGGCCTCAAGGAGTTCACCCGCGCCAAGTCGATCACCCGTCAGCGCTACGGGCTGCCGGTCAACCTGAGCAGCTTCAACCGTCCGGCCTCGGCCATGGACGGGGTCGCGCGGATCATGGGCATGATCCACGGCCGGCACCGGTGAGCCGGCCCCTGGACGGCGAGGAGTTCGACGTCGTCGTCGTCGGCGCCGGGTCGGCCGGCTGCGCGCTGGCCGGCCGGCTGACCGAGGACCCGACGCTGCGGGTGCTGCTCCTGGAGGCGGGCGGCTCGGACAAGGTGCTCGAGGTGCAGGTGCCGGCCGGGCTCTACAAGACCTGGCGCACCCGGCTCGACTGGAACTACACGACCGAGCCGCAGCCCGGGCTCGGCGGCCGCAAGCTGTTCTGGCCGCGGGGCAAGCTGCTCGGCGGCTCCTCGTCGATCAACGCGATGATCTACATCCGGGGTGCCGCGGCCGACTACGACGAGTGGGCGTCGCTCACCGGCGACGGGGCCTGGTCGTACGAGCACGTGCTGCCGCTGTTCCGGCGCATGGAGGACAACGCCCGCGGCGCCGACCGGTACCACGGCGTCGGCGGACCGCTGCGCGTCGAGGACCTGCGCTCGCCGCACCCGTGGACGCGCGCGGTCATCCAGTCGGCGGTCGCCGCCGGCTACCCGCGCAACGACGACTTCAACGCCGCGAGCCAGGAGGGCGTCGGCCAGTACCAGGTGACCCAGAAGCGCGGACGGCGCTGGTCGTCGGCCGACGCCTATCTGCACCCGGCGCAGGCACGGCCCAACCTGACCGTGCGCACCGGTGCGTTCACGACCCGGGTGCTGGTCGAGGGCGGCCGCGCGACCGGCGTCGAGTACCGCGCCGGCGGGCGGGTGCACACGGTGCGCGCGACCCGCGAGGTGGTGCTCTCCGGCGGCGCGATCAACAGCCCGCAGCTACTGATGCTCTCGGGCATCGGTCCCGGCGACCACCTGCGCGAGGTCCGGGTCGACGTCGTCCACGACCTGCCGGGTGTGGGCGCCGGTCTCCAGGACCACCCGCTCGTGCCGGTGGTGTGGAACGTGCGGTCGGGCAAGTCGCTGTTCCGGGCCGAGTCGCCGGCGGGCTACGCGCAGTGGTTCGGCGCCCGCCGCGGCCCGCTGACCTCCAACCTCGCCGAGGCCGGCCTGTTCACCCGGTCCAACCCCGAGCTGTCCGCCCCCGACCTGCAGTTCCACTTCCTGCCCGTGAAGTTCTGGAAGCAGGCCGAGGTCGACCCGGACGTCGACGCGTTCACCGCCGCGACCGTGCTGGTGCACGTCCACTCGCGCGGCTCGGTGCGCCTGCGGTCGGCCGACCCGACGTGGGCGCCGGCGATCGACGCCGGTTACCTGACCGACGAGCGCGATCTCGACGCCCTGGTCTGCGGCGTGGAGAAGGCGCGCGAGATCGCCTCGGCCGGTCACCTTGCCGCGGTCCTGGGCGACGAGTGGTCACCGGGTGGCACCGTGCGCGGCCGGGAAGGGCTGCGCGCCGCGGTCAGGGACACCCTCGAGTCGCTGTACCACCCGGTGGGGTCCTGCCGGATGGGCACGGACAGCCAGGCTGTCGTCGACTCCCAGCTGCGGGTGCACGGGCTCGACGGCCTCCGGGTCGTGGACGCCTCGGCCATGCCGACCCTCGTGCGGGGCAACACGAACGCACCCACGATCCTCCTCGCCGAGCGTGCCGCCGACCTGATCCTCGGCCGCACCGTCGACCCCGCGCTGGCCGCCGCCCAGTAGGTTGTCTGCCCGACGCGGAGTGAGCCGGGACCCGAAGGTCCCGGCTCACCTGTCTCTCGCCCCCGACGTACCGGTTACGGACCCGTGATGGTGATGTAGTCGCCGGTGAAACCGGTGAAGTGCAGCGTGTAGGTGAAGCTGGAGAGTGCGATCGTTCCGCCGAGCAGCTCCTTGGTCCAGTTGCCGTTGGGGCAGGTCGCCTGGGCCTCGAAGGCCGACGCCGACGGGACCGGTCCGGAACTCAGCGCCGGTACGTCGAGCCGGCCGTTCTTCGACCGGAGCTTGCCGGTCGTGGTGGGCGCTGATTTCGCCTGGGACTTGACGTCCACGATCTGACCGCCGTGGTTGCGGCACTGGACGGTGGCCGTGTAGATGGCGTTCAGGGTCGCCGTGGCGTCCGCGTTGCCGACGCCTGCGAGTTCGTATGCGGTACAGGTGACCAGGCCGGTCGAGCCGACGCCGCAGCTGATCGTTCCGGTCTGCAGGTGCGTGCCCGTGGGGGCCGCAGCTGCGTTCGTCGTCGTGACGACCGCGGCCTGCGCCGTCGTCGTGAAGAACAGTGTCATCAGAGCTGAGACGAGGATGAACAGGATTCGCTTCATGATGCCTTTCGTCGTAGTTCTAGGAAGCGGTGCCGAGCGCCGGCAGCGGCGGGGCGGCGGATATGGGCTTCTGAGACGCGGACGGCCCACCGCAGGGGCCCTCTGACGGGGGTCGGGAGGCCAACACGGCGGTCACGCTGCCGTGACCCGGCCGTTCACGGATGCGGAGAAGAGCGGGCGCGGCGAGCGGGAGGGTCGAGAACACGACACCTCTACCCTTACTCAGGGTAACCGGCCTGCTGCCTCCTCGGGCTCCCGGACGGCTTGTCAGGGCGAACCATCCACCCGCCAACAGGCGGCGTCAAGAGCCGAAAGGACCGCGCACGCGGGAGTAGCGCATTCGGGCGGCGGCGATCAGCAACTCGCGTGCGCCACTACGCTGAGTTACTAAGTGTCAACCTCTTCTGAGCAGCACATCGCACCGATGTCCGCCTGGGTGCGGCGGAGGAAGCCCCCTCAGCTCCGCCTTCCCGGCAACACCGAGCGGCCGGTCTCGTACACCCACCGTCCGGCGCGCTGCTCATCGGCGAGGACGTCGGCGACCTGCTGGGCGACCGCACCGTCGGCGGAGACGGCGACGAGCTACGGCGTGTACACGTCGAACCACCACCCCAACGGCTCAAGGTCCTGCTGGAACGCGACCCATGACCGGTCGTCCGGGTCGTGCGCGTCGGGGAACACCACACGGAAGGTGAACCGCCCGGGGTCGTGCACCGGCCGCACCGCGACCAGCGGCCCCTCGGCCGAGGACACGATCTCCACCTCGTCGCCCAGGTTGAGGTCGTTGGCGAAAACCGGGACGGCGGCGATGACCGCGAGGTCGGGCTGCGGCGTCACGGCGAGCAGCCCCTCCCAGGCGGGTTCGCCATCGGGATCCGGGCCGAGCGAGATCCACACCGTCTCGGTCGCGGTGGCGGCGTCCGGGTGCACCTCGAACCCGCCGTCCCGCCAGCGGCCGGCGCGGCTCGGGTGTTCGACGTACTGCGGCACGCACCCGACCCCAGGGTCGCCGGGGCGCCGACGCTCAGCCGTGCGCCTGGGCCGCGGCTGCTTCCTCCGGGTTGGTGGGCAGCAGGGTCTCCGTCGGCGGCGGCGGGTTGCGGCGGATGGAGATCGACGTAGTCGCGGCCACCATGCACAGGCCGCCGGCGAGGAACCAGGCGAGGTCGTAGGAGCCGGTGACGTCGCGGATGACCCCGCCGCCGAAGGCCGCGACCGCGGACCCGAGCTGGTGCGAGGCGAAGATCCAGCCGAACACGACCGGGGCGCGAGCCCCGAAGTGCTCGCGGCACAGGGCCAGGGTGGGCGGCACGGTCGCCACCCAGTCCAGGCCGTAGAAGACGATGAACGCGACCATGCTGACCTGCAGGTCGGGGCTGAACAGCGTGGGCAGCGCGAACAGCGACAGCCCGCGCAGCGCGTAGTAGGCCAGCAGCAGCACCCGCGGGTCGGCGCGGTCGGTGAGCCAGCCGGAGAAGATCGTGCCCGCGATGTCGAAGAGCCCGACGACGGCGAGCAGCCCCGCCGCGGTGGTCACCGGCATCCCGTGGTCGTGCGCGGCCGGGATGAAGTGCGGCTGCACCAGCCCGTTGGTCGACATCCCGCAGATGAAGAAGCCGACGGCGAGCAGCCAGAACGGCCGCTTGCGCGCGCCCTCGGCCAGGCCGCGGACGGCGTTGCGGGCGGCGCCGGTGCGCACCGGCTCGACGTCGTCGTCCGCCGTCCCGCCGTACGGCGTCACGCCGAGGTCGCGCGGGCGGTCGCGCAGCAGCCAGGCGACCAGCGGGATCACCGCCACCGCTGCGGCGGTGGTGCCGAGCGACGCCGCCCGCCAGCCGTGGGCGGAGTCGACGGCGGCGACCACCGGCAGGAAGATCAGCTGCCCCGCCGCGCCGCCCGCGGTGAGGATGCCCGAGACGAGCCCCCGGCGTTCGACGAACCACCGGCCGGTCACCGTGGCCACCAGCGACAGCGCCATCGAGCCGGTGCCGAGCCCGACCAGCACGCCCCAGAGCAGCACCAGCTGCCAGCCCGCCGTCATGAAGACGGTGAGCCCGCTGCCCAGCGCCACGACGAGCAGCGCGCACACGACCACGCGGCGGATGCCGATCCGCTCCATCAGGGCCGCGGCGAAGGGCGCCGTCAGCCCGTAGAGGGCCATGTTCACGGCGATGGCGGCGGAGATCGTCGAGACCGACCAGCCGAACTCGGCGCGCAGCGGGTCGATCAGCACGCCCGGGACCGCGCGGAACGCGGCGGCACCCACCAGGGCCAGGAACGTCACCGCGGCGACCCACCAGGCGGGATGGATCCGGTGGGCACGGGTCGGGACGGTCACGGCATCCAGCATGACAAGCCGCACCGACCGCCACGACGATCCGGTCTGCCGTTCGGAGCAGGAATCCGGCCAGCGGACCGCGCAGCCGTGATCCTGCGCTCACCCGATGTGACGTGTCACTCCCCCGATCCGGGACCACGCCGGGCGGCCATCTGGTTGAGTAGGACGTACCGGCGCCGCCCTCGCTCATCCGGAGCGGCAGGAATCGACGTCGGGCTGAGGCTGCGCCACCGAGGTGCGCCCGGCTGACCGACGTCTCGCCGACGACGTGAGCCCGCCCTGCCCCGTGCAGGCGCGCCTGCGCTCGCGCTCGCCGAGGTGTCGCTCGGCCACTCGAGTGTTGAGGAACCGATGACTTCACCCAGCAACGCCCCCGACCGTCCCCGCCGCAGCCGCGGCGGCCGGGGTCGCGGCGGCCGTCCCGCCGGCGACCGCCCGGTCCAGGACCAGGCCCGTACGCAGACCGCCGTCCCCACCCCGCCCCTGCTGCCGGCCGGTGACGTGGCCACCGTGCTGCCGACCGACACCACCTTCGACGCCCTGGGCGTCCCCGCGCCCCTGGTCGAGGTGCTCACCGCCAGCGGCATCACGGCCCCGTTCCCGATCCAGGTCGCGACGCTGCCCGACAGCCTCGCCGGCAAGGACGTGCTCGGCCGCGGCCGCACGGGCTCCGGCAAGACGCTGGCCTTCAGCATCCCGCTGGTCGCCCGCCTGGCCGCCTCGGACAGCCGCAGCCAGCCCAAGCGGCCGCGGTCGCTGATCCTCGTGCCGACCCGCGAACTGGCCAACCAGGTCGCCGCCGTGGTCGACCCGATGGCCCGCGCCCTCGGCATGCGGACGACGACCATCTTCGGCGGCGTCGGCCAGAACCCGCAGGTGCAAGCGCTCGCCGGCGGCCTGGACGTCGTCATCGCGTGTCCGGGCCGGCTGGAGGACCTGATCCAGCAGGGCCACTGCGACCTCGGCGCGATCGAGGTCACGATCCTCGACGAGGCCGACCACATGGCCGACCTCGGTTTCCTGCCGGGCGTCAAGCGGATCATGGACCGCACGCCGAAGGTCGGTCAGCGGATGCTGTTCTCGGCCACGCTGGACAACGGCGTCGACGTCCTGGTCCGGCGCTACCTGACCAACCCGACCACGCACTCGGTCGACCCGGCGGTCGCCCCGGTCAGCACCATGACCCACCACGTGTTCCGCGTCGACGCCGCCGACAAGGGCCGGATCGTCCAGGAACTGGCCTCCGGCCTCGGCCGCAGCGTGCTGTTCACGCGCACCAAGCACCAGGCGAAGAAGCTCGCGAAGCAGCTCACCGCGGCCGGCGTGCCCGCCGTCGATCTGCACGGCAACCTCAGCCAGAACGCGCGCGAGCGCAACCTCGAGGCGTTCACCGCCGGCACGACCCGGGTGCTCTGCGCGACCGACATCGCCGCGCGCGGCATCCACGTCGACGACGTCGCCATCGTCGTGCACGTCGACCCGCCGGCCGAGCACAAGGCCTACCTGCACCGCTCCGGCCGCACCGCGCGCGCCGGCGCCGAGGGCGCCGTCGTCACGATCGCCACGCCCGACCAGGCCGGCGAGGTGCGCACGCTGGCCCGCCAGGCCGGGATCACCCCCGAGGTGTCGGCGATCAAGCCCGGCGCCCGGGAGATCACCGCGCTGGTCGGCCCGGCCGCGCCCTACGTCGAGCCGGCCCCCGTCGCCGAGCCGCAGCCCCAGGGCAACGGCGGCGGACGGCGCCGCGGCGGCTCGGGCCGCGGCTCCTCCGGCGGCGCCTCGTCCGGTGGCCGCAACAGCTCCGGCGGTGCCGCGAAGTCCGGTGGCTCGGGCCGCGCGTCCGGTCCGGCACGCACCCGCGCCGAGCTGGCCGCCCGGGCCGGCTCGTCGTCGGCGGCGTCCTTCAGCGCCCGCTCCCGCCGGGGCCGCTGACCCGTCCGCGCGTCGACCGAGGCCCGTGGCCGTCCCCTTCCGGGGCGGCCACGGGCCTCGGTCGTTCCGTGCGGGTCGGTCTACTCGGCCGGCAGGTGGACCGTGCTGACCAGCCGTCGCCGCCGCGCTCCACCAGGCCCGTGGGCGATGCGTTCCTGCAGCACGGCCGACAGCTCGGCATGCATCTGGTCGAACTCCTCGTCGGTGACCCAGACGGCGGCCTGCCGGTAGCCCACGCGGTCGCCGGCCAGATCCGGCGTCGTCCCGGGCGGGACCCGGGCGAGATACCGGCCGAAGTCGCCGAGCAGCGCAGCGAGGAACGAGGCGAACGCGCGACCGTGCTCCTCGACGGTCATCGTCGCGGCGTCCTCGGCGGACACCGAGGCCGCCTCGGTCACCAGCCGGTAGCTGCGCTCCGCGGCGCCGCGCACCTTCCGCTCCGCTGCGACGGTCAGCACCCCGGCCTCGACCAGGGTGGCCACCTGCCGGTAGAGCGTCGCCATCGGGACGTCGGGGAGCTCCGCGCGCAGGTCGCCGGTGGTCAGCGTGCGATCGCCCAGGAACGCCAGGACGACACGCAGCCGCACCGGGTGCAGCAGCAGGTCTGCGGTCGTCACGGCAGCTCCATCGTTATCAGTCTTGACAATAGTCGCGGAAGTGATAATAGTGGGGGCATGGCAACCGTGCAACTGACCCCGACCACCGTCACCGTCCACCTCACGCTCGGCGAGAAGATCGGCGGGCTGCTGCGCGACCTCGAGATCCCCGTGACCGCCGTCCGGAGCGTCGAGGTCGTCGAGCGCCCGCTGGCCGAACTCCGGGGCCTGCGTGCGCCGGGCCTCGCCCTTCCCGGGCTGCGCAAGGTCGGCACGTGGCGCCGGCCGGGCGAGCGCACCTTCGTGAGCATCCGGAGGGACCAGCCGGCGATCCGGCTGCGCCTGTCGGGCCAGCGGTACGACACCCTGCTCCTCGGGGCCGACGACGCCGCCGGCCTCGCCGCCGCCGTCTCCCCCACCGCCTGACGTGCGCGAGCTGCCCCTGACCATGCCCGGCGATCCACCGCTGGCGGGCACGCTGACCCTGCCCGACGGCGACCTCCCCGTTCCCGGCGTGGTGATCGCCTCCGGCTCGGGTCCCCTGGACCGCGACTCCAACCATCGCCGCGGCCGGTTCGAGGTCGCCCGCCGGCTGGCCCACGCCCTGGCCGACGGCGGGCTGGCCTCGCTGCGCTACGACAAGCGCGGTGTCGGCGACAGCCCGGGCGACTGGCGCCGGGCCGGCCTGTACGACAACGTCGACGACCTCGGCCGGGCCCGGGACGCACTCGCCGCACGCCCCGAGGTCGACGCCGATCGCCTGCTGGTGGCGGGGCACAGCGAGGGCGCGATCCTCTCTGCCGCGGTCGCCGCGCGCACCCCGTCGGTCATCGGCGTCGTCCTGCTGTCGATGAGCGCCACGCCGGGCGAGGAACTGCTGCGGTGGCAGGTCCGGCAGATCGCCCCGACCCTGCCCGCCCCGGTCCGGGGACTGCTGCGGCTGTTCCGCACCGACCTGGAGAAGAAGGTGGCGGCCAACCACGACCGCATCCGGACCACCACGACCGACGTCACCCGGATCGGCGGGGCCAGGGTGAACGCCCGCTGGACGCGCGAGTTCATGGCCCACGACCCGCGCCGCGACCTGAGCCGCCTCCCCTGCCCCGTGCTGGCGATCACCGGCGACAAGGACCTCCAGGTCGACCCGGCCGACCTCGACGTCATCGAGGCCGTCGTCCCGGGGCCGGTCACCGCGCACCGGTTCCGCGACGTCACGCACACGCTGCGCACCCAGCCCGGGCTCCCGTCGCTGAGCCGCTACCGGCGAGAACTGCGCCGCCCGGTGGACGCCGAGGTCATGGCGGCGGTCGTGAGCTGGTGCCGGGAGGTGGCAGCCGGCGCCGCGACGGGCTGACCACTGGCGAGCAGGATTGGCGGGGAGCAGCCTGGGCACCGTCCCGACGTCCGGCTCCCGACAACCGCATCCCACGCAGCGAGGTCCCCATGGGTCTGCCCATCACCCTGTCCGAGATCGCTCCCCGCATCTCCGCCGGCGCGTTCATCCTCAACAGCGGCCTCGGCAAGCGCGGGGCCGACGCCGAGGCCGCGGCCGGCATGCACGGCTTCGCGGCGGGCACCTACCCGTTCCTGAAGAACCTGCAGCCGCAGCAGTTCGCCTCGCTGCTGTCGACGACGGAGATCGCCGTCGGCGCCGTCCTGCTGACCCCGTTCGTGCCGACAGCGGTCGCCGGGGCCGCGCTGACCGCGTTCTCCGGCGGTCTGCTCGGGCTCTACCTGCGGACGCCGGGCATGCGCAAGCCCGGCAGCCTCGCGCCGACCGAGCAGGGCCTCGCGATCGCGAAGGACAGTTGGCTGCTGGGCATCGGCATCGGCCTGCTCACCCGCGGCACGATCGACCGCCCGCAGCCGCGGCGGATCCGGAAGGCGGCGAAGAAGGTCGCCAAGGCCGAGGCGAAGGCCCGCAAGATCCACAAGCGCAACGTCGGCGGGTGAACCGATCGGGACCCGGCGTCGTGGTCAGGGGGGACAGGCCGCCACCGACCACGAGGAGAGCCCGTGTCCCGCATCCCCCACCTGCGCCGCATCTCCCGCCTGGCGACCGGCGCCGCGGTGCTCGCCCTCGGCCTCGGCGGGCTGACCGCCTGCGGCGGGGGCGCCTCCGGCTCGAACGCCGGCGCGAGCACGACGACCGCGTCGGCGGCCGCGTCGAGCAGCGCCGACTCCTCGGCGGCCGCGTCGTCGGACTCGGGCAGCTCGTCGGAGACGGAGGCGCTGACGGCCACCGAGACCAACTTCAAGATCAAGCTCGACGAGGACCACGTCAAGGCCGGCAGCTACACGATCACGGTGGTCAACGACGGCGAGGCCACGCACGACCTCGCCGTCGAGCAGAACGGAACCACCATGGCGAAGTCCGACAGCATCGGCCCGGGTGACAAGACGACCCTGAAGGTCGACCTCGCGCCGGGCCAGTACGTCTTCTACTGCTCCATCGGCAACCACCGGGCGATGGGGATGGAACTCACGGTCCAGGTGACCTGATGACCGCCCCCACGATCACCCGGCGTCGTCCGGGCAGCGGCGTCCTCTGGACGCTGCGGGTGCTCGGCGCCCTGCTGCTGGCGGGTATGGGCTGGATCCACCTGCACCTGTGGCTGGACGGCTACCGCTCGATCGATGTCATCGGCCCGGCGTTCCTGCTCAACACCATCGCCGGGTTCGGGCTCGCGGCGCTCCTGCTCGTGACCCCGCGGGCGCTGCTCGCGTGGGTCGCCGCACTCGGGGCGCTCACCGCCCTGGGCACGCTCGGCGGCCTGGTGGTCGCCACGACCGTCGGCCTGTTCGGCTTCAAGGAGTCCACGGACGCCGCCCTGTGGTGGGAGTCGCTGTGGGTCGAGGTCGCCACCGTCGTCGTCCTCACCGCCCTGGCTGCGCTGGCGGCACTGGCCGCCCGCCGGCGCGACTGACCGGAGCGGGCGGAACCCCCCACCCGCCCGCTCCGGTCGGTGTCAGCCCCAACCGCCCGCCGATGTCAGCGGACGCCGAGCAGGTGCTCCATGGCGAGCTGGTCGAGGCGCTCGAACCGCAGACCGCGCGCGCCGAGGGCCACGGGGTCGAACGTCTCGGCGCGCAGGTCCTCCAGCGACTCCCCCTCGCCCAGCGTCGGGACGGCGAGCTCGCTCACCCGCGCGGCCTCCAGCGCCTCGGCGACCTCGGGGTCGGCCCGGAACGCCACCGCCTTCTCCCGGAGGATCAGGTAGTTGCGCATGCAGGCCCGCGCGGTCTCCCAGACGCCGTCGATGTCCTCGGTGCGCGGAGGCTTGTAGTCGAAGTGCAGGTAGCCGTCGTACGCCCGGCCGCTCCCGCCGCCGAGCAGGGTGTCGACGGTCCAGAACGCGCCGCGCAGGTTGCCCGCGCCGAAGCGCAGGTCCTGGTCGAAACGCGGGCCGTGCTGCCCGTTGAGGTCGACGTGGAAGAGCTTGCCGTGCCACAGCGCCTGCGCGATGCCCTGGGCGAAGTTCAGCCCGGCCATCTCCTCGTGCCCGACCTCGGGATTGAGGCCCACGCGGTCGGGCTCCTCGAGGGAGTTGATGAACGCCAGCGCGTGCCCGATCGTCGGCAGCAGGATGTCACCACGCGGCTCGTTCGGCTTGGGCTCCAGGGCGAACCGGATGTCGTAGCCCTTGTCCCGCACGTAGCCGCAGAGCAGGTCCAGACCCTCCTTGTAGCGGTCGAGGGCGGCGGCGACGTCCTTGCTCCCGCCGGACTCCGCACCCTCGCGACCACCCCAGAGCACGTAGGTTTTCGCGCCCAGCTCGGCGGCCAGGTCGATGTTGCGCAGCACCTTGGCGACGGCGTAGCGGCGGACGTCGCGGTCGTTGGCAGTGAAGCCACCGTCCTTGAACACGGGCGCGCCGAACAGGTTCGTCGTGGCCATCTCGACGCCCATGCCGGTCTCGTCCAGCGCCTGGCGGAAGCGCTTGAGCGTCTCCTCGCGCGAGGCGTCGTCGGGCACCAGGTCGTCGTCGTGGAAGGTGATGGCGGCCGCGCCCAGCTCCGCGAGGCGGTGCACGGACTCCACCGGGTCCAGCGGCGGCCGGACGGGGCCACCGAAGACGTCGACGCCCTGCCAGCCCACGGTCCACAGGCCGAAACTGAACTTGTCGTCCTTGGTGGGGGTGTAGTCGGTCATGCGCTGCTCTCCGTCCGGGTCGTGCGGTCGAGGGTCGTGCTGTCGACGGACGTGCCGTCGGAGGTGCAGATGGGCACCAGGGTGGGGTCGTCGAACACCGCTTCCAGGGCCACGTGCGCGCCGCCGCGGACGGCGGCGGTGAAGCCGAGGGTGGACAGCACGACCCGGGCGCCGGCCAGCTCCGGGCCGAAGACGCGCCGCCGCAGCTCGGCGGTCATCGGCTCGGTGAAGAAGCGGCCGAGGAAGCCGAAGTAGCCGCCGAGGATGATCACGCCGGGGTTGAACAGGTTGATCAGCACGGCCGCGCCCGTGCCGAGGTTGGTGCCGACCTTCTCGAGGGCGGCCAGCGTGCGGGCGTCGCCGGCGTCCGCGCGGGCGGCGATCTCGGCCAGCCGGACCTCCAGGTCGCGCTCGGGGTCGTGCACCGGGTCGTCGGGGTCGGCGGCCTCGCGCAGCAGCGCGCTGAGGCCGACGACGGTCTCCCAGCAGCCCCGCCGTCCGCAGCCGCACACGGCATCGGCATCCCCCAGCGCGGTGTGGCCGACCTCGCCGGACAGCCCCCCGACCCCCCGGAGCAGCTGGCCGCCGGCGATCACGCCGCCGCCGACACCGACCTCGCCGGTCAGGTAGACGAGATCCGGCGTGCGGGCCTCCTCGCCCATGACCCACTCCGCGATCGCGGAGAGGTTGGCGTCGTTCTCGACGCGGATCGCGCAGTCGAGGCCGGTGCGGGCGCGCAGACCGTCGAGGACGGCGACGTCGTGCCAGCCGATGTTGGGGGCGTACGTCGCCACGCCGTCGATGCTGCGGACCAGGCCGGGCACCGCGACGGTGAGCCCGACGGGGGCGGCCCCGCGGGCATGCGCGGCGTCGACGGCCTCGGCCACCAGGGCGGCGACCGCGTCCAGGGTCCCGTCGGCACCGAGCGCCGGGACGTCGAGAGCGATGAGGTGCTCGAACAGCACCTCGCCGCGCAGGTCGAGCACCAGGGTGGCGGCGTAGTCGACGTTGAGCTCGACCCCGATCCCGCAGACACCCGCGCCGTCCAGGTGCACGATCAGCCCGGGCCGGCCGACGGATCCGGCGCGGTCGACGTCGCCGGCGGTGATCAGCCGCCGGTCGATCAGCTCGGCGACCAGGCTGGAGACGGTGGCCTTGTTCAGCCCGGTCTCCTGGGCGATCCGGGCCCGGGACATGGACCCGGCGTCACGCAGGTGACGGAGGACCAGCCCGAGGTTGCTGCGGCGGACCGTGGCCTGGTCGGCCGGGGTGTGCCGGTGTCCGGGCGAGCGGTCGAAGCGACTGCGCTCGTCGGTCATGCCACCCCCAGGTCGGTCACGACCATTTGTCGGACTGGTCAACAAATTATTTCCGCCGCGCGCCCGCGGTCAAGACGGCCCGGCGCCGTTACCGAACAGCAACGCGGGCGGGACCCGGCGGCAGCTCCAGAACAGTATGTTCGCCGCCCCGACGAAGAAAGGGTGCCGTCGCTAGGGTGCCGCCCATGATCCTGTGCTCCCCGCTCCCCCGCACTCGGCGGTGACCCTCGTCGCGGGGGTCGACACCTCCACGCAGGCCTGCAAGGTGGTCGTGCGGGACGCGGAGTCGGGCGCGCTCGTCCGGGCCGGCCGCGCCCCCCATCCCGACGGCACGTCGGTCGACCCGAGGGCGTGGTTGCAGGCGTTCACGGCGGCCGCTGCCGGGGCCGGCGGCCTCGACGACGTCGCCGCACTGTCGGTCGGGGGCCAGCAGCACGGCATGGTCTGCCTGGACGCGGACGGCGCCGTCGTCCGCGACGCCCTGCTGTGGAACGACGTCCGTTCCGCCGGCGCGGCCGCCGATCTCGTCCGCGAGCTCGGGGACGGCGACGAAGTGGTCGGGCGGCAGGCATGGGCGGACGCCGTCGGTGTGGTGCCGGTGGCGTCCTTCACCGCCACCAAGCTGCGCTGGCTCGCCGACGCCGAACCCGCGAACGCCGACCGGACGGCGGCCGTCTGCCTCCCGCACGACTGGCTGACCTGGCAGCTGTCGGACGACGGCGGCCTCGGCGCCCTGGTGACCGACCGCGGGGACGCCAGTGGCACCGCCTACTGGTCGGCGCGCACCGGGGAGTACCGGCTGGACCTCCTCGAACGGGCGATGCGCGGACGGACGCCCGCGGTGCCGCGCGTGGCCGGGCCCGCGGAGGTGGTCGGCGTGCTGCGCGGCAGCTCCGCCGTCCTGGGGCCCGGCACCGGCGACAACGCGGCGGCCGCCCTGGGCCTGGCCGCCCGCCCGGGCGACGTGATCGTCTCGATCGGCACCTCCGGCGTCGTCTCGGCCGTCTCCCCCACCGCCGTCGCCGATCCGACCGGTACGGTCGCCGGCTTCGCGGATGCGATCGGCCTGCACCTGCCACTGGTGGCCACGATGAACGCCGCCCGGGTGCTCGACGCCGCGGCGGCCCTGCTCGGGGTGGACCACGAGCGGCTCTCCGACCTCGCACTGTCGGCACCGTCGGGCGCCGGCGGCCTGGTGCTCGTGCCCTACCTGGAGGGCGAGCGGACGCCGAATCTGCCGCACGCCACGGGCTCGGTGCACGGGCTGACGCTGCGCACCTCCACGCCCGCGCACTGGGCCCGGGCCACGGTCGAGGGGCTGCTCTGCGGGCTGGCCGACGGCATCGAGGCGGTGATCGCCCAGGGCGTCAGCATCGAGCGGGTCCTGCTGATCGGCGGCGCCGCCCGGTCGCCGGCGGTCCAGCGGCTCGCGCCCGGGATCTTCGGCCGGCCGGTGCTGGTGCCACCCCCGGGCGAGTACGTCGCGGACGGCGCAGCCCGCCAGGCCGCCTGGGCGCTGTCGGGGGCGGGCGCTCCCCCGGAGTGGGACCAGCCGGGACTCCAGGAGTTCGAGTCGGCTCCGGCGGACGCCGTCCGCGCGCGCTACGCCGAGGTGCGCGGCCGCACCGACGGTCAATGAGGGGACCGCACCGCATCCGCGGTCCTCGACGGGTACGTCGCGGGAACCCCGGGTAGGCGAGACGGGAAGCAGTGTGTCCTGGATCGCTCCGGCCCTGCAGGGGCCGGGACAGGGCCAGGTGGGAGGATGGATTCATCATGACGACATCACCAGCGCGTGTCCCGGCCCCGAGTGATTCCTCGAACGGGCGGCCACGCGTCGTCATCATCGGCTCGGGTTTCGGCGGCCTGTTCGCCGCACAGGCCCTGCGCAAGGAGCCGGTCGACGTCACGGTCATCGGCAAGACGAGCCACCACCTGTTCCAGCCGCTGCTCTACCAGGTGGCCACCGGGATCCTGTCCGAGGGCGAGATCGCGCCCCCGACCCGGGAGATCCTCCGCCGGCACGAGAACACCCGGGTGCTGCTGGGCGAGGTCACCGACATCGACCTGACCGCCCGCACGGTCACCTCGTACGTCCTGGGCCGCACCACCGTGCACCCCTACGACGAGCTGATCGTCGCCGCCGGCGCCGGCCAGTCCTACTTCGGCAACGACCGGTTCGCCGAGTTCGCGCCCGGCATGAAGAGCATCGACGACGCGCTCGAGCTGCGCGGCCGCATCTTCGGCGCCTTCGAGCTGGCCGAGCTGGCCACCGACCAGGCCGAGATCGACCGGCTGCTGACCTTCGTCGTCGTCGGCGCCGGTCCGACCGGGGTGGAGATGGCCGGCCAGATCGCCGAGTTGGCGCACCGCACGCTGCGCCGCGACTTCCGGAACATCGACCCGACGACCGCCCGGGTGGTGCTCCTCGACGCCGCTCCCTACGTGCTGCCGTCCTTCGGCGAGAAGCTCGGCGGGCGCGCGCGCCGCCAGCTGAACAAGATCGGCGTCGAGGTGCAGCTCGGCGCCATGGTGACCGACGTCGATGCCGACGGCCTCGAGATCAAGGACGCCGACGGCCAGGTGCGCCGCATCAACGC
The DNA here is from genome assembly GCF_057628075.1 of Blastococcus sp. OS1-29. Classification (NCBI taxonomy): domain Bacteria; kingdom Bacillati; phylum Actinomycetota; class Actinomycetes; order Geodermatophilales; family Geodermatophilaceae; genus Blastococcus; species Blastococcus sp. OS1-29. The sequence goes on along the minus strand of NZ_JBXXJK010000008.1, from coordinate 143,718 downwards.
CGCCACGAAGATCTGGGCGGCCGGGGTGCAGGCCAGCCCGCTGGGCCGGCTGCTCGGCGAGCAGTCCGGCGCGGAGGTGGACCGCGCCGGCCGGGTGGCGGTCCAGCCCGACCTCACCCTGCCCGGGCACCCCGAGGTGCACGTCGTCGGCGACATGATGTCGCTGGACAAGCTCCCCGGGGTCGCCCAGGTGGCGATCCAGGGCGCCCGCTACGCCGCCGACGCCATCAAGCGGCGGCTCGCGGGCAAGGCCCCCCAGGGCCCGTTCCGCTACCACGACAAGGGTTCGATGGCGACGATCTCGCGGTTCTCCGCCGTCGTGGACCTGGGCAAGCTGAAGTTCGAGGGCTTTCTCGCCTGGCTGATGTGGCTGGCCCTGCACCTGTTCTACATCGTGGGGTTCAAGAGCCGCATCACCACGGTCCTGCACTGGACGGTGAGCTTCCTGGGCCGCGGCCGCGCCGAGCGGGTCGCGACCCAGCAGCAGGTCTACGGCCGGCTCGCGCTGGAACACGTCGGCCCCCACTTCGAGGCATCGAAGACCGGCGGGCCGAAGGACATCGACCTCGAGGAGCCCGACACCGGGCGCACCGCCTGACCGGAGCCCGGCGCAGGGCTCAGCCGCTCTCCAGGGCCGTGCCCTCGCGCACGATCCCGGCGGCCACCTGGCGCCAGTCACCGGTCCGCTGCCACGTCCGGCGCTGCCGGGCGGCCGAGGTGCCCCGCTCGAAGAGCCGTTCGGTCAGCTCGACGGCGACGTCCCACTCGTCGTGGTCGCGCAGGTCGTCCTGGAGCTCGGCGAGCAGCCGGCGGACGGCGGTGCGCGCGGGGACGAGCTCGCCCCGCAGCACGTCGAACAGCTGGCCGTCCAGGCCGAACCGGGCGGCGCGCCAGCGTGCCGCGCGCAGGAGTTCGGGCCGCAGGTCGGAGCAGGCCTCCCCGCGCTCGGCCCGCGCGGCCAAGACCCGCACCAGCGATCGCGCCAGCCCGGCGTGCAGGACCACGTCGTCCACCTCGGTGCACACGTCGGCCAGCCGGAACTCCAGCGTCGGCAGGTGGCTGGAGGGGCGGAGGTCCCAGTAGAGGTGCGAACCGTCGGCGACCACGCCGGAGGTGACCAGCCCGGAGACGACCTCCCGGAACGCCTCGGCGCTGCCCAGGTACTCCGGCGGACCGGTCATCGGCCACCGCGACCACCACATCGTGCGGTAGCTGTGGTGCCCGGTGTCGACGCCGTCGTGGAACGGCGAGCTGCCGGTCATCGCCAGCAGCACCGGCAGGTAGGGGCGGGCGCGGTCCATCACCGCGACCGCGGTCTCCAGGTCGGGCACCCCGACGTGGACGTGACACCCGCAGATGTCCTGCTGCAGGGCCAGCCCGGCCCACCGGGCGACCATCGCCTCGTACCGCGGCGCCGGGGTGATGTCCTGCTGCTGCCAGCTGTCGAACGGATGGGTGGACGACGCCAGGATGCGCACCCCGGCGCGCGCCGCCGCACCCGCTGCCTCCGCTCGCGTGGTCACCAGCTCCGTCCGCAACTGGGACAGGGTGGTGCAGATGCCGGTCACCGCCTCGAGCTGCGTGGTGGTGATCTCGGCGTGCAGGTGCGGGCCGGCCTCCCGGCGCAGGACGGCCGCGGAGAGCGCCGGACTCCGGGTCAGCCGGTAGCTCCCCGGGTCGACGAGGTGGAACTCCTCCTCGACACCGAGCGTGGCGCCCGGGGGTGCGGGCCGGGCGTCGCGCAGCGGCTCCGGATGTCGTTCCACCGACTGGTCGACCACCACGCGCGCTCCTGTGCACGGAAAGGGCGCCGGGTCGGCACCGCCGCTGCCCCGGGACGCGGGGTCGGCTGGTGGTCAGCCGCAGGTGCGACGGTAGGGCCCCGCGGGGCGGCGCACCAGGTGCCTGCGATCTCGTCCGGTCGGTGGGCGGCGCGTGTTCGCTCAGGGCAGCACGAACGCCCTGTCCACCGGCCGCCACACGGCGTTCACTGGAAGCGCGTAATCGAGTAATCATCGGGGAGGCCGCAGATGAGCGCCGCACCGGAACCGGACGTCGAAGCGGCACTGGACGCCTACTCGCGGATCGTCACGGCGGTGGCGGCCGAGGTGACCCCGCACGTCGCCGCGCTGCAGGTGACCGGTCGGGACGGCCGCGGTGGAGCCGGTTCCGCCGTCGTCGTCTCCGCGGACGGGCTGCTGCTCACCAACGCCCACGTGGTCGGGCAGTCGACCCGGGGCCGCGCGGTGTTCGGCGACGGGTCGGAGGCCGACGTCGACGTCGTCGGCGCCGATCCGCTGTCGGATCTCGCGGTGGTCCGGGCCCGCAGCGCGACACCACCGCCCGCGGTCCTCGGGAGCGCCGAGAACCTGCGGGTCGGGCAGCTCGTCGTCGCCGTCGGCAACCCGCTGGGCCTGGCCGGCTCGGTGACCGCCGGCGTGGTCAGCGGGCTGGGCCGCTCGCTGCCGACGCGGGACGGCCACACGGCGCGAGTGGTCGAGGACGTCATCCAGACCGACGCCGCGCTCAACCCGGGCAACTCGGGGGGCGCGCTGGCCGACTCCGCGGCGCGGGTGGTGGGCATCAACACCGCAGTCGCGGGCTGGGGGCTCGGCCTCGCCGTCCCGATGAACGACACGAGCCGGCGCATCATCGCCGCGCTGACCGAGGACGGCCGGGTCCGGCGGGCCTACCTGGGGCTGGTCAGCACGCCGTCCCCGCTGCCGAGGACGCTGGCCGAGCGCACCGGGCGGACCCGGGGACTGCGGATCGTCGACGTCGTCCCCGGCGCGCCGGCCGACCGCGCCGGGCTCAAGCCCGGCGACCTCGTGCTCGAGGCCGCACGGCGGCCCGTGGCCGACGCCCAGAGCCTGCAACGGCTGCTCTTCACCGAGTCGATCGGGCGGCCACTGCCGATGACCGTCTACCGCAACGGCGCCATGGTCGACGTGATCACCTCGCCGTCGGAGCTCACCGGCCGGTGACCCGGGGTGACACCCCGTCCGCCGGTCGCACGGATCCGGCATTCCGGCGGGAGGATGGAGGCATGCACGCCGATCGCCGCACCCCCGTGGCGCTGCTCGCAGTGCTCTACGCGTGCAGCGGCGCGCTCTGCGTGGCCGCGGCCGTCTGGCCGCTGCATCCCCGCAGCCCCGTGCCGCTGTTCGTCGTCATCGGCGTCATCGGCCTGGGCGGCGCAGCGCTGTTCGCCGTGCTCGGCGCACGGACCCGCTGGCCGGCGATCCACGCAGCGGTGGCACTCGCCGGCGTGCTGGTGGGGCTGCTGGCCTGGCGCTCGGCGACCGCCGCCGGCATCGTCGGCCTCGGACCGATCCTGATCGCCATCGGGCTGTACGCCGCGTACTTCTTCCGGCTCGCCGCCGCCCGGCTGCACGTCCTCGCCCTCGTCGCGTTCGCCACCGCGGGCGCGATCGCCGCCGAGCCCGGGCATTTCACCGTGCCCTGGGTGGCGCTGGTGCTGGCGACCGTCTGTCTCACCGAGGCGCAGGGCCGGCTGGCGCACAGCCTGCGCACCGCAGCGACGACCGACCCGCTGACCGGGGTGGCCAACCGCCGGGCGTGGGAGGGCGAGGCCGCCCGCAACCTCGCCCGGGCGCACCGGACCGGAGAGCCGCTGAGCTTCGCGATCCTCGACCTCGACTCCTTCAAGGTGGTCAACGACCGGGAGGGACACGGAGCCGGCGACGCCCTCCTCTGCGAGCTCACCGCCGGCTGGTCGCGACGGCTGCGCGGCGCGGACCTGCTCGGACGGTACGGCGGCGACGAGTTCGTGCTCTGCCTGCCCGGCACCGACGAGGCCGGCACGTGGCAGGTCCTGCGCCAGCTGGAGGAGACCCACGACTTCCCCTGGTCTGCCGGCGTCGCGACGGCTTTGGCCGGCGACGACCTGGGCACCGTCCTCGCCCGCGCCGACGGCAACCTCTACGAGCAGAAGCGCACCGGCCGCCGCGCCTGAGAAATCGTCACCCCCCGGTCCTAGCGTCAGCAGGACCACGCACGGACGACGGAAGGCGACCCCATGACCGGCACGACCACCTCCCTCGGCGCCGAGCGGGCCGACCTCCTCGAGGCGCTGACGGCGCACCGGAACTTCCTGCGGTTCACCGTGCGGGGTCTCACCGACGAGCAGGCCACCCAGCGGCCCACCGTCAGCGAACTGACGCTGGCGGGGCTGATCAAGCACGTCGCCGGTACGGAGGCGGCATGGGTGCGGTTCATCGAGGGCGGCCCCGAGGCGATGAGCAGCGACTGGAGCCCCGAGGCGTGGGCCCGGGAATGGCGGCTCGAGCCGGGCCAGACGCTGGCCGGGCTGCTCGACGACTACGCGGCCGTCGCCGCCCGCACCGACGAGCTGGTGGCCACCCTGCCCGATCTCGACGTCTCGCACCCGTTGCCGGCGGCGCCCTGGTTCCCGCCGGGGGCGCGGCGCTCGGCGCGTCGCGTCTTCCTGCACATCATCGCCGAGACCGCACAGCACGCCGGCCACGCCGACATCCTGCGGGAGACGATCGACGGCCAGAAGACCATGGGGTGAGCTCAGTCCGCGGCGACGGCCGCCACGACGTGCTCCAGTGCGGCGAGGCTGTGCCCGCTGACGAACGCATCGCAATACGGCAGCGCCGCGGCCATCCCACCGACGAGCGGGGCGTACCCCGCTGCGGCCTTCCGCGGGTTGACCCACACGATCCGGTGCGCGAGGCGACGCAACCGGCGCATCGACTCGGCGACGTCCTCCGGGTCGTCGGTCGCCCAGCCGTCGGACAGCACGACGACGACCGCGCCCCGCGCGAGGCCCCGACGACCGTGCAGCGAGACGAACCGTCCGATGCCCTCGGCCAGCCGGGTCCCGCCGGCCCAGTCGGAGGATGTCTCCCCGGCACGGGCGAGCGCGAGGTCGGGATCGCGGCCGGCCAGCTGGCGGGTGAGCCGCGTCAGCCTCGTCGAGAACACGAACGCCTCGGCGCGCGCGCCGGCGACCGCGCCCTGCAGGAGGGTCAGGTAGACCCGCGTGTACGGCTCCATCGACCCGGAGACGTCGCACAGCAGGACCACTCGCCGGGGCGCGCTCCGCCGGGTGGCGTGGACGAGCCGGGCGGGATCGCCGCCGGTGCGCTGGGCGGCGCGGACGGTCCGCCGCAGGTCCAGGGAGTCGCCGCGGCGGGAACTGGGGCGCACCCGCCGGCTGCGCCGTTCGGGAGTGCTCAGGACCAGGCGCCGGACCAGGTCGCGGACGCCGGCCAGCTCGTCGGCGGACAGCTGCGCGAACGAGGTGTGCCGCAGGCGCTCCTCCGGCGACGCGGCGGCCAGCAGCACCTCGCGCTCGCTGCCCTCGCCGTCCTCCCCGCCGCCGGCGACGCCCGTGCCGGAACCGCCGTCTCCGGGCGTGGCGGGCCGGTCGTCAGGGGGCACCGGCCGGGTGCGCGGTTCGGACCCGATCGGCGGCGGCGCGTTGGGGTCACCGCGGCTGTCGGCGGGGTCGAGCCGACCGTCGAAGACCGCGGAGAACACGGCGTCGAACACCGGCAGCTGCGCGCGGTCGGTGACCAGGCTGACCCGGCAGGCCCAGTACAGCGCCGCCCGGTCGACCGGCGGGACCAGCGCCAGGGCGCGGGCCAGGCCGGCCGCGCGCTCGGGCGGGGCGGGCAGCCCGGCCCGGTGCAGGGCCGTCGTGAGCGCGACCGCCAGCGGCCCGGGTCCGATGTCGGGGAGGTCAGGCACCGGCCAGCCAGGCGGCGCCGCGCGTGCGGGCGAGCTCCTGGTCCTCGCGGTTCTTCAGCACCGAACCCCACGTCGCCTCGACGGCGACCGGATCCAGCCGTTTCAGGCCGAGCACGCTCAACGCGGCGACCCAGTCGACGACCTCGGCGATGCCGGGCGGCTTCACCATGTCCAGGGACCGGAGCCGGCCCACCGCGGCCGCCACCGGAACCGCCAGCGACGCGTCGCTGCCCGGCACCCGCCGCCGCACGATCTCGGCCACCCGCTCCGGTGAGGGGTAGTCGATCCAGTGGTAGAGGCACCGGCGGGTCAGGGCGTCGTGCAGGTCCCGGGTCCGGTTGGACGTCAGGACGACGACCGGCGGGTGTGCCGCCCGGATCGTGCCGAGCTCGGGCACGGTCACCGCCGCCTCGGCCAGCACCTCGAAGGTGAACGCCTCGAACTCCGCATCGGCCCGGTCGATCTCGTCGAGCAGGAGCACCGCGGGCCGCGGTCCGGGGTGCTCGATCGCCTGCAGCAGCGGCCGGCGCAGCAGGTAGTCGGCGCCGAACAGGTCGTCCTCGCCCAGCGGTGTTCCGTGGGACTCGGCGACCCGGATGCCCAGCAGCTGCCGGGGATGGTTCCACTCGTACAGCGCCTCGGCGGCGTCGATGCCCTCGAAGCACTGCAACCGGTAGAGCGGCGTGTCCAGCACGCGGGCCAGCGCCTTGGCCGCCTCGGTCTTGCCCACCCCCGGCTCGCCCTCCAGGAGCAGGGGCTGGGGCAGGCGGACGCCGAGGAACAGCGCCGTCGCGAGTCCTGGGTCGGCCAGGTAGTCGACGTCGTCCAGGGCAGCGGTCAGCGCCTCGACGTCGGGGACGCGCGCCCGGACGTCGTCCTCGGCGCCGGCCCGCGCCGGCTCAGGAGGCGCGGGCATACCGGTCCGGGTCGGCGAGGAACGTCGTCCGGCAGCCCTCGCAGCAGAACCACGTCGTGACGCCGTCCACCGTGGCGTGCGGCGAGGTGTCGACCGCCGCGACGGTCATGCCGCAGACGGGGTCGAGGGCGCCGGCCGGGCCCTGCGGCGGGGCGGCCACCTTCTCCGCCGACCGCCGTTCCGCGACCAGCTCGGTGAGCACCGAGAGCGCGATCTCCGCCGCCGTGCGGGCGCCGATGTCCAGCCCGGCGGGGCTGTGCACCCGGCTGCGCTGCTCGTCGCTCACGTCCAGGGCGGCGAGCACGGCGGCGCCCCGGATGCGGCTCGCGATCAGCCCCACGTAGGGGACGCCGAGCTCCAGCGCCGCGGTGAGCGCCGGCTCCTCGCCCCGGCCGTGGGAGGCGACCACCACCGCGGCGTCGCCCGCCTCCGGCCGGGCCTGGTCACCGGACACCAGGTGCACGTCGAAGCCGAGCGGCCGGCCGAGGTCGGCGAGCGCGACGGCGATCGGGCTCTCCCCGACCACCAGCACCCGGGGGGCGGGCACCCGCGGCTCGAGAAAGATCTCGACCGAGCCGCCCGACAGGCACGGGTTGGCCACGGTGACCGCGCCCTCCTCCGAGCTGGTCGGGGCCACCTCGCCGGGCACGATGCGCAGCAGCAGCGGCTGGTTGGTCGACAGCGTCATGAGCCCGTACTCGCGCACCGACGCCTCGGCGCACGTGCCGCCGACGAAGCCGTCGATCGACCCGTCGGCCCGCACGAGCGCGGTGTCGCCGGCGTGCGCGCTGGTCGGCTTCTGGGCGCGGACGACGGTGGCCTGGACGAACGGCTCCCGGCCGCGGGTCAGCTCCGCGGCGGTGTCGGGAACGCTCATGCGGAGAGACCTCCATTCCGGTGGTCGGTTCGGCCCCGCTGCAGGGGCCCACCGCGAGCCTGCGAGCGGTGGGGGGCAGCGGGGTCCTTCTTCAGATCGGCGGGGTCGGGTGGCCCTGCATGGCCTCCCAGACCCGCGCCGGGGTGCAGGGCATGTCCATGTGCGTGACGCCGAACGGCGCGAGCGCGTCGACGACGGCGTTGACCACGGCCGGCGGCGAGCCGACGGTCGCGGACTCCCCGATGCCCTTGGCGCCGATCGGGTGGTGCGGCGACGGGGTGACCGTGTAGCCGGTCTCCCAGTCGGGCACCTCCATGGCGGTCGGGATCAGATAGTCCATGAACGAGCCGCCCAGGCAGTTGCCCTGCTCGTCGAAGCCGATGAACTCCATGAGCGCCATGCCCACGCCGTCGGTCAGCCCGCCGTGGATCTGGCCCTCGACGATCATCGGGTTGATCCGGGTGCCGCAGTCGTCGACGGCGACGAACCGCCGGACGTGCACCTTGCCGGTACCGGCGTCGACGTCCACGACGCAGATGTAGGCGCCGAACGGGAACGTGAGGTTCGGCGGGTCGTAGGTGACCTCGGCGTCGAGGTTGCCGTCGATCCCCTCCGGCAGCGTGACGGTGCCGTGCGCGCCGAGGGCGACCTCCTGGATCGTCTTGGCCGCCGACGGGTCACCGGTCACGAAGAAGCGGCCCTTCTCCCACTCGAGGTCCTCCGGGCGCGTCTCGAGCATCGCCGCGGCGATCGCCTTCGCCTTGTCCCGGACCTTCCGGGCGGCCAGGGCCACCGCCGCGCCGCTGACCGGGGTCGAGCGGCTGCCGTAGGTGCCCAGGCCGAACGGCGTCTGGTCGGTGTCGCCCTGCACGACCTGGATGTCCTCGGTCGGGATGCCGAGCTCCTCCCCCACGATCTGCGCGAACGTCGTCTCGTGGCCCTGCCCCTGGGTCTGCACCGACAGCCGGACGACGGCCTTGCCGGTGGGGTGCACCCGCACCTCGGCGCCGTCGGCCATGCCCAGGCCCACGATGTCCATGTGCTTGCGGGGACCGGCGCCCACGGTCTCGGTGAAGAACGAGACGCCGATGCCCATCAGCTGGCCGCGGGCCCGCTTCTCCTCCTGCTCGCGCCGCAGGTCCGGGTAGCCGACCTGCTCCATGCACATCCGCAGCGCCGGGGCGTAGTCACCCGAGTCGTACTCCCACCCGGTCTTGTTCTTGTAGGGGAACTGCTCGGGGCGGATGAAGTTCTTCAGCCGCAGTTCGGCGGGGTCCATCTCCAGCTTGCGGGCCAGGATGTCGACCATCCGCTCGACCAGGTAGACCGCCTCGGTCACCCGGAACGAGCAGGCGTAGGCCACTCCGCCGGGCGCCTTGTTCGTGTAGACGCCGGTCACCGAGCAGTAGGCGGCCTCGAGGTCGTAGCTGCCGGTGAAGATGGAGAAGAACCCGGCGGGGTACTTGGTCGGCTGCGCGGTCGCGTTGAAGGCCCCGTGGTCGGCCAGCACGTGCGTGCGGACGGCGAGGATCTTGCCGTCCTTCGTCGCCGCGACCTCGCCCTTCATGATGTAGTCGCGGGCGAACGAGGTGCTCATCAGGTTCTCGGACCGGTCCTCGACCCACTTGACCGGCTTGCCAGTGACGATCGATCCGACGACCGCGCAGATGTACCCCGGGTAGATGCCGACCTTGTTGCCGAAGCCGCCGCCGATGTCGCCGGCCAGGATGCGGATCTTGTGCTCCGGGATCCCCGCGACCATCGCGTACAGGGTGCGGTGCGCATGCGGCGCCTGGGTGGTCTCGTACAGCGTCAGCTTGCCGTCGATCGGGTCGTAGTCCGCGACGGCGCCGCAGGTCTCCATCGGGGCCGGGTGCACCCGCGGGTAGACCACCTCCTGGCTGACGACGACGTCGGCCCGCGCGAAGACGGCATCGGTCTCGCCCTTGTCGCCGGCCTCCCAGTCGAAGATGTGGTTGTCGGTCTGCCCCTCCTTGTCGTCCCGGATGACCGGCGTGCCCGGGTCCAGGGCGCGGCGGGCGTCGATGACCGGGGGCAGGTCCTCGTACTCGACGTCGATCAGCTCGAGCGCGTCCCGGGCGGAGTACCGGTCGTCGGCGACGACGAACGCCACCTCCTGCCCCTGGAACCGCACCTTGTCGGTGGCCAGCACCGCCTGCACGTCGGCCGACAGGGTGGGCGCCCAGGCGAGGTTGAGCCCTTCGAGGTCCTTGCCGGTGATGACGGCATGCACCTTCGGGTGGGCCAGCGCCTCGGTGGTGTCGATGGAGACGATCCGGGCGTGCGCCAGCGGCGACCGGAGGATGGCGCCGTGCAGCATGCCGGGCAGGACGACGTCGTCGATGTAGTGGCCCTTGCCGCGGATGAAGCGCGGGTCCTCCTTGCGCTGGATGCGCCCGTAGCCGATCGGCCGGTCCGGGGCGCCCTGGGCGGGGTTGGGCTCGCGCTCCTGCGGCATCGGCGAGCGTTCCTGGACGGTCGTCATGACTCCTCCTCGCTGGCGCTCGTCGTCGCCATGACGAGTCGTGCTCTGTTCCTGGATGACCTCGCAAGCTCGGTCATGCAGGCACCTCCTGCTCGGTGGTCGCGGCGGCCGGGTGGGCGGCGGCCCACTGGACGGAGCGGACGATCGTGGCGTAGCCGGTGCAGCGGCAGATCTGGCCGGAGATGGCCTCGCGGATCTCGGACTCGTCCGGATGGGGATTGCGGTCGAGCAGCGCGCGGGCGGTGAGCATCATCCCGGGCGTGCAGAAGCCGCACTGCAGGCCGTGCTCCTCCATGAAGCCCTGCTGCACGGGGTCCAGGGTGGCGCCGTCGGCCAGCCCCTCCACCGTGCGCACCTCGTGCCCGGCGGTCATGGCCGCGAGCGCGGTGCAGGACTTCACCGGTTCGCCGTCGACGAGCACGACGCAGGTGCCGCAGTTGCTGGTGTCGCACCCCCAGTGGGTGCCGGTGAGGCCGAGCGACTCGCGCAGGAAGTGCACGAGCAGCAGCCGCGGTTCGACGTCGCGGGTGACCTCGGTCCCGTTGACGGTCATCGTGACCTGCATGGTCAGCCTCCCTGGACAGCGGTCGGGTGGGCGGCGCGGTCGAGCGCCCGGGTCAGCACGCGGCGGGTGAGCTCGGCAGCCAGGTGGCGCTTGTAGTCGACCGGTCCGCGCTGGTCCTCGATCGGCGAGCTGGCGGCGCGGGCCAGATCGGCCGCCTCGGCGAACAGGTCCTCGCTGGGCCGCTCGCCCACGAGGACGGCGGCTGCGTCGGTCGCCAACCCCTCCAACCCGAGCGCGGTGAGCCCGATCGTGGCGTCGGCGATCGTGCCGTCCTCGGCCATCCAGAGCGCGGCGCCGGCCGCCCCGACCGCCCAGTCGCCGACCCGCCGCTCGACCTTCTCGTAGGCGCTGCCCTGGCGTTGCCCGATCGGGAAGCGGATCTCGGTGAGCAGTTCGTGCTGCTCGCAGGCGGTCTCGTAGGGCCCGCGGTGGAACTCGTGGATGTCGACCATCCGCTCGCCGGTCCGCGCGGTGATGAAGACCTGGGCGCGCAGCACGTCACAGACGGTGGTGAGGTCCTCGGCCGGGTCGGCCTGCCCCAGCGAGCCGCCGATGGTGCCGCGGTTGCGCACGACCGGGTCGGCGATCACCCGCTCGGCGTCGTGGATCATCGGGAACAGCCGCGCGATCACGTCGGACGCCAGCAGATCGGCGTGGCGGGTCAGCGCGCCGACGCGCAACCAGTCGCCGTCCACGGTGATGTGCCGCAGCTCGGTGAGGTCGTTGATGTCGATGATCCACTCGGGCCGCGCCAGCCGCAGTTTCATCATCGGCAGCAGGCTGTGGCCCCCCGCGATCACCCGGGCCTCGGGGCCGTGCCGTTCGAGGAGCTCGAGGACGTCGCCGACGCTCGTGGCACGCACGTAGTCGAACGGAGCAGGTACCTGCACGGGGACACCCCCTCACCCGGGCCCCGACGCTGAGGACCGGTGCTCTGGACCTTGTCCGTGACCTGCGTCACTGTCAACATCGTCCTAAGCGACCGCTTATGAGGCCTGATTGACGTTCACCCAGCTCCGCACGTTCGCCCTCGTGGCCGAGCTCGGCTCGCTGCACGCGGCCGCCGCGGCGCTGGGCGTGAGCGAGCCCGCGGTCTCCGCCTCCGTCGCGGCGCTGCGCGCGGACCTGGGTGATCCGCTGTTCCGCCGCACGGGCACCGGCATCGCGCTCACGCCCGGAGGCACCGCGCTGGCCACCCGCGCCCGGGAACTCGTCCGCCTGGCCGAGCGGACCCGCCGCGAGGTGGCGACGGCGACCTCCGCGCAACGGCTGCGGGTGCTCGCGACCGCCGCCTGCGCCGAGCACGTCGCCGAGGCGGTCGTCACCGAGTTCGCGCGGCGGGCGCCGCGGACCCCGGTCGACCTGGCGGTCGGCTCGGCCGACTGCGCCGCCACGGCGCTCGACGACGACGTCGCGGACGTCGTCCTCGGGGCCCGCCCCACCGCCATCGCCGGGCAGCCGGTGGACTCGGTGCCGTTCCTGCGCTACCAGCGGGTGGTCGTCGTCGGTCCGGACCACCCGCTCGTGTCGCGCACCTGGCTGCAGCCGGAGGACCTGGCCGGATCCCGGTGGGTGACCGGGCCGGGCGGGACCGACCGGGGCAGCACGGAGCAACCCTGGGCGGGGCCTCTCGCCGCAGCCGAGGAGTACGACAGCGAGGCTGCGGCACTGCGGGCCGTCCGCGCGGGCCGCGGTGTCCTGCTCGCGCTGGCGCACAGCGTCCGGGACGACGTGCGGCGCGGCACCCTGGTCCGGCTGCCGGTGGACGGCACGCCGGTGACCGGGATGTGGTGGGCGACCGTGCCCGGCGACGGGCGGGCGACGACCGCGGCACGGGCCTTGCAGCGCTTCCTCACCACGCGGGACGCGACCACGGCGCTGCTGTCCCGGCCGGCCCGGCGGGCAGCGCCGACCGTCCGGGTCGGCCTCTGGACCTAAGCAAGGACCCCGCTGCCCCCCGCCACTCGCACGCTCGCGGCGGGCCCCTGCAGCGGGGCCACTAACCCTCGGCGGGATCGTCGGCCGGCCGGTGGCGGCCCCCCTCGCCGTCGCCGAGGACGACCTGGCCCTCGGTCATCTCGGGGTCGCCGTAGGTCTGCTCGACCGGCGCCTGTCCGGTGGTGTTCTCCGTGCCCCGGTCGTGCACGGCCTCGACCTGGCTGCCGTCCTCGGCGACCTCGATCGCCTCGGCGATGTCGGCGCCGCTGCGCGAGTGGTCGGGTGCCGTGTCGCCGGTCCGCGGTTCCTCGGGTGAGCTCATGACGACCTCCACGTCGACGGTGCGCGCAGTGTCGACCCGCCCGGGCCCCTCGGCAACTCCCCGATCAGGGCCGCTCCTGCTCGAGCTGCGCCACGCGTGCGAGCGCACGGCCGCGGGCCTCGGCCGCGTCCGCGACCTCGTGCTCGGCGGCGCTCCGTCGGCGCTCCTCCCGCTTGAGCGCCGCGGCGGCCTCCGCGACCTCGCGCTCCGCGGCCGCCAGCTGGTCGGCGAGTTCGTCGACCCGCGCCTGCAGCTCGCCGTGGCGGGCGGAGAGCTCCCCGGCCTGCCGCCGGTGCTCCTCGAGCGCGGCCGCCGCCTCGTCGGCGGCGGCCGAGGCCTCGTCGGCGGCCGCCCGGGCCGCGGCCAGCTCCCGCTCGCGCGTGGCCTCCGCGGCGCGCCGGCGCTCCTCCTGTTCGCGGCGCCGCCGCTCGGCGGCGGTCTCCCCGCGCGCCGTGGGCGCCTTCTCCCGGGCCGGTCTCGGTGGCGCCGCGGGCCGGGGCGGCTTCACCAGCCGCAGCGCGGGCCGCGTGACCGTCATCCCCATGCCGCTGTAGGACATCGGCGAGGTCAGCCGTCCCGACAGGAGAGCCTCGCCCGCCTCGGGGTCGGACATGGCCGCGCGGAGGGTGTCCTCGATCTGGGTGGCCACCGCGGTGCTGACCGGGTGGCCACGGTCGTTGGCCAGCGCCCGGGCCTGCCGGGTCAGCGCCGCGACCAGCTGGCGCCGCTGGACGTCGAGGGCGCGCAGCTGGTCGCCGGCGAGGTTCTCCTGCGCCTCGCGGAGCAGCGTGCCCAGCTCCACGAGGTTCTCGATCTCCTCCCGGTGCTCCCGGACGAGGAGGTTGCTGACCCACGCGGCGGCCGACGGCTTGGGCAGCGCGCCGATCTCCTTGGCCAGGGCCTTGTCCCCGTCGGCCTTCGCGGCGTCCTGGCGCTCCTTGCGCAGGGCGATGAACTCCTCGGGCGGCACCTCGTAGAGCTCGTCGGCGATGTCATCGAGGCCCACCTGGCCTGCACCTCCTGGTCCGGCTCCGGGCAGACTGCCACGGCGGGACGACGGAGTTCAGGCCGCGTCCAGTCGGGGCCACAGCACCCGGGTGACCAGGAGCTGGATCGCGGCTGCCGCCGGGATGGCCAGGAATGCCCCCACGATGCCGAGCAACGACCCGCCGATCACCAGCGCCACGATGGTGAGCACGGGCGGCACGTCGACGGTCCGGACCATGATCCGCGGTACCAGCAGGTAGTCCTCGACCAGCCGGTAGACGACGTAGAAGACGAGGCTGGCGATCGCGACACCGGTGGAGACGCTGAAGGCGACCAGCGTGACCAGGATCCCGCCGATGGTCGACCCGATGACCGGGATCAGGTCCAGCACGGCCACCAGGACGCCGAGCGCGAGGGCATACGGGACGCGCACGATCTCGAGGAACACGAACGTGCCGACGCCGGCGACCGCCGAGGTCAGCAGGTTGCCCAGGACGTAGCCACCGACCCGGACGCTGATCTCGTCCGCGAGGCCGGTGACCCGCGCCCGGCGGCTCGCCGGCACCGTGCGGGCGAACACCCGCCGGATCGTCGGCAGGTTGGCCAGGAAGTAGATCGTGAGGACCAGCACGGTGACCGAGGCGGCGAGCGTGCCGAACACGGCGAGGCCGATGTTCAGCACCCCGCCGAACGACAGGCTCCCGCCCCCACCCGTGAGCTGCCGCTGCAGGGCGTCGAGGAGGTGGTAGCGCGCGTTCAGCCGGCCCATCACGCTGCTGCGGTCCTGCAGTTCCCGGATGAGCCCGGGGACGGCGCGGATCAGCTGCTCCACCTGGCCCACGATCGGCGGGATGATCACCGCGAAGACGCCGATGACGACGAGCAGGAACGCGCCGGTGACGGCCGCGACCGCGACACTGCGGCTCCACCCGTGGCGGACCAGCCACGCGACGACCGGGTCCAGCCCCAGGGCGAGGACCAGGGCGAGCAGGATCAGGATCAGCTCGCCGGCGACGCCCCCGATGGCGGTGAGCACCACGTAGGCCAGCACGACCGCCGTGCCGGCCGTGAAGGCGACGCCGAAGACGCGGCGGGTCGGCCAGCGCGGGTCCCACGTCGCCGGCCGTGGGCGGGCCGGCGGCAGGGTCGTCGCCCGGAGCTCGTCGGCGGCCGGGATCGCGACGGGAGACCCCTCCGGCCCGGGCGGGGGCATCGTCGGGTCGACACCTTCGTGGATGGGACGCATGGCTCCTCCCTCCGCGGCCCGGCCCATCGGCCGCACGGGGAAAGGATGCGCCTCACCCTGGTTCCGCGTGGGCACGTCGGTCAGCAGCAGGCAGCGGCCTCCGCCCGGTCCGGAGTGGCGCAGCAGGTGCCGTCGCCGGCGACCTCGGACAGCTCGACCTCCGTGCGGCCCTCCAGGTCCGGGCGCGCGTCGCCGGTCACGGTGTAGACCTCCCACGGTTCCCCACCGGGCCCGGTGACCCAGACCTTGTCCTGGACGGCGTAGCAGCAGGTGGTGTCGTCCTCGACGCGGGTGGCCAGACCGGCGTCCGCGAACCGGGACGTCGCGGCGGTCACCTCGTCGGTCGTCGGCACCTCGACGCCGAGGTGGTCCAGGCGGGTGGGCTCGCCGGCCTCGCCCTCGAGCAGCACGAGCTTCAGCGGCGGCTCGGCGACGGCGAAGTTGGCGTAGCCGGGGCGACGCTTGGCCGGGGCGGTGTCGAACAGCCGCGAGTAGAAGTCGACTGCGCCCTCCAGGTCGGCGACGCGGAGAGCCAGCTGGACACGGGACATGGGATTCCTCCTCCGAAGGACATCGACACACATCGATGTCTGCATTCATCGGAGCACTATGCATTGACAGTTGTCAATATGACGGACGACGATGTCCGGCATGCCCTCACCGCTTCCGCTGCTCGAGCCGGTGGTCGCCTGCTGCACGCCGCTGATCGGGACGCCCATGCCGGCGGACCAGGCCGAGCAGGTGGCGCCGCTGCTCAAGGCCCTCGCCGACCCGGTGCGGCTCCGGCTGGTCAGCCTGATCGCGGCGAGCGCCGGCGGGGAGGCCTGCGTCTGCGACCTGAACGCCGCCTTCGACCTCACGCAGGCGACCATCAGCCACCACCTGAAGGTGCTGCACTCGGCCGGGCTGCTCGACCGCGACAAGCGCGGGGTGTGGGTCTACTACGCCGTGCGCCCCGGCGCGCTGGCGGCGATCGCGAACCTCTTCGACACCGCCGTCCCGACCTCCGCGTGAGGCCGCTCGCCCGGCAGGCGCTGGCCGAGTTCCTGGGCTCGGCCGGCCTGGTCACCGTCGTCATCGGCTCCGGGATCGCCGCGCAACGGTTGTCGCCGGGCGACGTCGGCCTGCAGCTCCTGGAGAACGCCCTGGTCACCGGAGCGGGGCTGGTCGCGCTGATCCTGGCGTTCGGACCGGTGTCGGGCGGGCACTTCAACCCGGTCGTCACGCTGGCCGACCGCGTCTTCGGCGGGGTGACCGGCCGGCAGGTGGCCGCCTACCTCCCCGCCCAGGTGCTCGGCGGCGCCGTCGGGGCGGTCGCGGCCAACCTCATGTTCGACCTGTCGGCGGTCTCGATCTCCGGCACCGACCGCTCGGGCGCCGGCCGGTGGCTCTCGGAGGCGGTGGCCACGTTCGGCCTCGTGGTGCTGATCTTCGGGCTGGCCCGCTCGGGGCGTGCCGCGTCGGCCCCCTTCGCGGTCGGCGCGTACATCACGGCCGCCTACTGGTGGTCGTCGTCCACGAGCTTCGCCAACCCGATGATCGACCTCGCCCGCACCCTGTCGGACACGTTCGCCGGCATCGCACCGTCGTCGGTGCCGATGTTCGTGCTCGCGCAGGCCGTCGGGGCTGCGGCCGCCGTCGGCACCGTCGCCCTCCTCTATCCGCGGGTCGCGGCCGTCGCCGACGACGTCGTCGTACCGAGGGAGACAGCGTGAGACCCAGCGTGCTGTTCGTCTGCGTGCACAACGCCGGGCGCTCGCAGATGGCCGCCGGGTGGTTGCGCCACCTCGCCGGCGACGCGGTCGAGGTCCGCTCGGCGGGCTCGCTGCCCGCCGACCGGGTCAATCCGGCGGCGGTGGAGGCGATGGCAGAGGTCGGGATCGACATCTCCGACCAGCAGCCGACGGTGCTCACGACCGACGCGGTCGAGGCGTCCGACGTCGTCATCACCATGGGCTGCGGCGACGCCTGCCCGGTCTTCCCGGGCACGCGCTACCTCGACTGGGCGCTGGAGGATCCCGCCGGGAAGGGTGTCGCCGCCGTCCGGCCCATCCGGGACGAGATCGAGCGACGGATTCGGGGTCTGCTCGCCGAGCTCAGCTGACCAGCGAGACCAGCAGCGGGTCCCGCAGATCGGCGACGGTGAGCTGCGCCCCGGCCGCCAGCAGGTCGGCCGCCGGTGAGGTGGTGGTGACCCCGACGACGGCGCCCACACCGGCCCCGAGGAGGGCGCGGATCCCGGACGCCGAGTCCTCGACCCCGAGGCACGCGGCCGCCTCGACACCCAGCCGGCGGCAGGCGGCGAGGTACCCGTCCGGGTCGGGCTTGCCCGTGGCGACGTCCTCGGCCGTGACGAGCACCTGCACCCGGTCGCGCACGTCGAGCACCGGTCCGAGCACCTCCTCGGTCCAGCTGCGCGCGGCGCTGGTGACCACGGCGACGGGCAGGCCGGCCGAGGCCGCGGCCCGGATGAGGTCAGCGGCACCGGGGACCGGGTCGACGTCGTGCCCGAGCGCCTGGGCGTGGGCCATCATCTCCGCCTGGATCGCATGCAGGTCGCGGCCGGTCCACGATCCCCGCACGGTGGCGAGCACGTCGCTCGCGCGGCGCCCCATGAAGGTCTTCTCGTACTCGTGCTCGTCGACCTCGGCGCCCCAGAGGCCGAAGAAGTGGCGCCACGTGCGCCGGTGCACCGGCTCGCTGAGCACGAGCGTGCCGTCCAGGTCGAGGAGCAGGGCGGCCGGTGCGCCCGTCACGTCGCCGGCGACCAGCTGAACAGCTCCGCCCCGGCGACGACGGCACTCCCGGCGGCGACTGCCGTCTGCACGCTGTCGGCGGGCGAGCCGAGGATCACCACCGGGCAGACGGCGGAGTAGCCGGCCGCCCGCACCGCCGTGGGATCGAAGGTGATCACCGGCGCCCCGAGGTCGAGCTCGTCGCCGTCGGCGACGTGCACCGTGAATCCCTCGCCGTGCAGCTTGACGGTGTCGATGCCCAGGTGGACCAGGACACCGGTGCCGGACTCGTCGGCGATGGCCAGGGCGTGCGGATGCACCTTCGCCACGCGACCGGCCACGGGCGAGGTGACGAGCACCTCCGTCGCGCCGTCCTCGGGCTCGATGGCCACGCCGGAGCCGACGATCTGGCCGGCGAACACCGGGTCGGGCACGTCGGCCAGCGGCACGACCTGCCCGGCCAGTGGTGCGTGGACCACCGTCACAGAAGGTCCTGCACGTCGTCGGCCAGGGAGTCGGCCTCGGGGCCGACGACGACCTGCACGGCCGTACCGGACACCAGGACGCCGTGCGCGCCGACGCGCTTGAGCGCCGCCTGGTCGACCTTCCCCGGGTCCTTGACCTCGGTGCGCAGCCGGGTGATGCAGCCCTCGACCTCGACGATGTTGTCCGCACCGCCGAGGCCGGCCACGATGTCGCTCGCCTTGGACATGGACGTCCTCCCTTCATTCGGCCCGGCCCCTGGCCGGGTCACGCTCCCGTCACGACTCGCTGCCGCGCACTTGACTCTGCCAGGAATTTGAGAGCAAAGTCTCACCACTGGTCATGACAGGACCCTACCGGTGTTGCGGAGCCCGCGGCAACGACAGGGAACCCGGGAGGAAGCCCGGGGTCGGACCGGCCGCACCGACCGTCCCCCACCCACAGACACAGCGTCCTCAGACTCTCCGAGGCAGGTCCCATGAGCACGACCGTCAACCCGACCGCCGACGCCTCCCCGGGAACCGGGAAGAGGCGGATGAACCTGGCCGGCCTGCAGCGGCTCGGCCGCAGCCTGATGCTGCCCATCGCCGCCCTTCCCGCCGCCGGCCTCCTGCTGCGCCTGGGGCAGGCCGACATGATCGGCCGCTTCTCCCCGCTCAAGACCGTCGCCGACGTGATCGCCGCGGCCGGCGGCGCCCTGTTCGACAACCTCCCGTTGATCTTCGCGGTGGGCATCGCGATCGGCTGGGCGAAGAAGGCCGACGGCTCGACCGCGCTGGCCGCCGTCGTCGGTTATCTCGTCCTCGCCGGCGTCTTCAAGGCCATGAGCCCGGTCGTGCTGGAGGGCAAGACCGACCAGACCGGCGCCCAGGCGCTGATCAACTTCGGCGTCCTCGGCGGCATCGTCACCGGCCTGGTGGCCGCCATGCTGTGGCAGCGCTACTACCGCATCAAGCTGCCGGACTTCCTCGGCTTCTTCGGCGGCCGTCGCGCCGTGCCGATCATCACCGCCGTCGTGATGATGCTCATCGGCGTCGTCATGAGCTTCATCTACCCGGTCTTCGACAAGCTGCTGACCTCACTCGCCAACGCGGTCAACGCCAACACCGTCATCGGCGGCGGCATCTTCGGTGTGGTCAACCGACTGCTGCTGCCGCTGGGCCTGCACCACATCGTCAACTCCGTCGTGTGGTTCGTCCTCGGCGACTTCGACGGCAAGCACGGCGACCTGACCCGCTTCTTCGCCCACGACCCGTCCGCGGGAACGTTCATGACGGGCTTCTTCCCGATCATGATGTTCGCGTTGCCCGCCGCCGCCATGGCGATCTGGCACGAGGCCCGGCCGGGGCAGCGCAAGCTCATCGGCGGCATCATGCTGTCGACGGCGCTCACCTCGTTCCTGACCGGCATCACCGAGCCGCTGGAGTTCTCGTTCCTGTTCGTCGCGTGGCCGCTCTACGTCATCCACGCGATCCTCACCGGCACGTCGCTCGCCCTGGTCAACGGCCTGGGCATCCACGACGGGTTCTCGTTCTCCGCCGGGGCGATCGACTACCTGCTGAACTTCGGGCAGGCGCAGAGACCGCTGTGGCTCATCCCGATCGGCCTGGTCTACGCGGTGATCTACTATGTCGTCTTCCGGTTCGTGATCCGCAAGTGGAATCTGAAGACGCCCGGCCGCGAGGACGAGACGGCCGACGACGGTCAGCCGGCGCTGGCCGACCCGTCCGCCACCGACGCCGCCGTGGGCAACGCACCCATGGAGGACGCCGCCCGCGGGGGCGAACCGGCGCGCGGCAGCACCGTCTGACGTCGAGTGCGCGGGACCGGCGGGAGCGACGCCGGTCCCGCGCACTCCCGTCCGAGCGAGATCCGAACCGAGTCACCTGGAGCCACCCCGTGCCCGTGCCGCCGCAGCGGAAGCTGGTCCGGGGCGACCTCATCAGTTCCGGCCGCCGGCTGGACGACGCGCTCGTCGTGGTGGAGGACGACCGCATCGCCTGGGTCGGCCCGGCCACGGACGGGGGTGCGGACGACGAACTCCCCGCCCCTGCGCCCGGTCGGCTGATCCTCCCCGGCCTGGTCGACGTGCACTGCCACGGCGGCGCCGGGCACGGGTTCCCCGAGGCGGACGCCGCCGGGATCCGCGCCGCCGCCGGCCACCACCTGGCGCACGGGACGACGACGTTGCTCGGCAGCCTCGTGGCCGCGCCGGCCGACGTCCTCGAACGACGGGTCGGCGTCCTGGCGTCGCTGGTCGCGGCGGGACACCTGGCCGGTGTGCACCTGGAGGGACCGTTCCTCTCGGTGGCGCGGTGCGGCGCGCAGGACCCGCACGCGATCGTGCCCGGCGACCCCGGCCTGCTGCACCGGCTGCTCGACGCCGGGCAGGGCGCCGTCCGTTCGATGACGCTCGCGCCGGAGACCCCGCGGTTCGCCGACGTCCTCGGCGCCCTGACCGCCGCCGACGTCACGCCGTCCTTCGGCCACACCGACGCCACCGCTGCCCAGACCACCGCCGCCGTCGCCGCGGCGGGCGGCCGGCAGCTGGGCGCCACCCACCTGTTCAACGCCATGCCCCCGCTGCACCACCGGGCGCCGGGCCCCGTGGCCGCCTGCCTGGCCGCGGCGGCCCGGGGCGCGATGGTGGTCGAGCTCGTCGGGGACGGCGTGCACCTCGCCGACGAGACCGTGGCAGCGGTCTTCGCGCTGGTGGGCCCCGGCCAGATCGCGCTGGTCACCGACGCCATGGCCGCGGCCGGGATGCCCGACGGCCGCTACCCGCTGGGCCCGATGACCGTCGACGTCGAGGGCGGCGTCGCCCGGCTGGCGACCGACGACGGCACCCGGGGCGCGATCGCCGGGGGCACCGCCCGGCTGATCGACGTCTTGCGCCGCACGGTCCACGGCGCCGGCGTCCCCCTGACCGACGCGGTCACCGCCGCCACGGCGACCCCCGCGCGGCTCGTCGGCCTGGACGGCGAGGCCGGCGATGTCGCGGTCGGCCGCCGGGCCGACCTGCTCATCACCGACGACGACCTGCTGCCCCGCGCCGTGATGCGCGCGGGCCGCTGGGTCGGCGACCCGTACCCGACCGGACCCAGGGAGGCCCGCTGACATGGAGGTCGTCATCCTCCCCACGCCCGAGGACTGCGGCCGGGTGGTGGCCGACATCCTCGCCGCCGCGGTGACCGGGGGATCCCGGCCCGTCCTCGGACTCGCCACCGGCTCGTCCCCGCTGTTCGCCTACCGGGAGCTGATCCGTCGCCACCGCGAGGAGGGGCTGTCGTTCGCGGGGGTGCGCACGTACAACCTCGACGAGTACGTCGGCCTGCCCGCCGACCATCCGGAGAGCTACCGGTCGGTGATCCGCCGCGAGCTCACCTCGCACCTCGACATCGCCGACGTCGACGTGCACGGCCCGGACGGGGCGCACCCCGATCCGCTCGCGTCCGCCCGCGAGTACGAGCAGCGGCTGCGGGACGGCGGACCGGTGGCCGTGCAACTGCTCGGCATCGGCGCCAACGGCCACATCGGCTTCAACGAGCCGGGTTCGTCGCTCTCCTCGCTCACCCGCGTGAAGACGCTGACCGAGCAGACCCGCCGGGACAACGCCCGCTTCTTCGACCGCCCGGAGGATGTGCCGCGCCACGTGATCACGCAGGGACTGGGCACGATCGCCCGTGCCGAGCACCTGGTGCTGACCGCGACCGGCCCGGGCAAGGCCGCCGCGGTGGCGGCCGGGGTCGAGGGGCCGCTGACGGCCAGCTGCCCGGCCTCGGTGCTGCAGCTGCACCCGCACGCCACGGTGGTCGTGGACGAGGCGGCGGCGGCCGGGCTCGAGCGGGCCGACTACTACCGCTACACGCTGGCGCACAAACTGCCGTCCCAGCCGTTCTGAGAGAGAGGTGATCCGATGACCGGTCCGCTGCATCTCGTCGACGGCGTGGTACCCAAGCACCAGCAGCTGCGCAACATCCTCGCCGAGCTGGCCACGACGCAGCTCGAGCCGGGCGACATGCTGCCCAGCGAGCGCCAGCTCTGCGCCGACTACGGCGTCAGCCGGATCACCGTGCGCGAGGCCCTCGGGCAGCTGGTCAGCGAGGGCCTGCTCGTCCGCACGCAGGGCAAGGGCACCTTCGTCGCCCACCGCCCGGCCCGGTCCCGCCTGCACATCGCGTCGTTCCACGAGGACATGCGGCGGATGGGGCTGGAGCCCTCGACGGTGGTCCTGGTGGCCGCACCGGTCGTCCCACCCCCGCAGACCCTCGCCCGGCTGCGGCTCGCGCCGGGGAGCACGGCCTACCACGTCCGGCGGCTCCGGCTGGCCGATCGCGTGCCGATGTCGGTCGACGACGCCTGGTACAACGCCGAGCTGCTGCCCGGCCTCGACCAGCGCGACCTCCAGGCGTCGCTCTACGACACCCTCGCCCGGCACTACGGGCGCCCGATCGACCATGCCGAGCAGACGGTGAGCGCCGCCCTCGCCGGCGAGGAGATGGGCCGGCTGCTGGGCATCCCCGGTTCCGGGCCCGTCCTCCGGTTCGACCGCGTCTCCTACAGCCGCGGCGAGGCCGTCGAGCACGCCCGGTCCTGGTACCGGGCCGACCGGTACGAGTTGTCCATGGACCTGGACAACGCGGGGCTGGAGACGGAGCCGGTCCGCGGCGTCGTCGGCTGAGCGAGCCCCCGCTCAGCCGTCGTCGCGGCGCAACACGAACAGGAACGGCGCGGGCAGCCCGCGCATGTCCATCGCACCCAGCCGGACGTCGTCACCGACCCG
This sequence comes from Blastococcus sp. OS1-29, assembly GCF_057628075.1. Classification (NCBI taxonomy): domain Bacteria; kingdom Bacillati; phylum Actinomycetota; class Actinomycetes; order Geodermatophilales; family Geodermatophilaceae; genus Blastococcus; species Blastococcus sp. OS1-29. The sequence continues at coordinate 120,621 of NZ_JBXXJK010000008.1, read as the reverse complement.
CCGGAAGACGTCGATGATCGGCAGCGAGTCGTAGACCATCGCCGCGGTGACCACGCCCCGGTGGGCGACCTCCCGCAACCGCGCCTTCGGCCGGCTCGTGTACAGCAGCGGCCGGAACGTGGTGAGCGCGGTGCGCAGCGGCCAGAGTTGCAGGAACCCGGCGTAGTCGCGCAGCAGGTTCACCGGCAGCAGCGTCGGGTCGACCGCGCGTGGCCTGCCGGAGCGGTCGGCGAACAGCAGCGGGTGCACCGTCTCGTCGTCCAGGAACTCCTTGCCGTACCAGCCGTAGGCCTCCAGCAGCCCGTCGAGCGGGGAGCCGGTGAGCAGCCCGCTCCCCCGCCAGCGGCCCAGCATCTCGTCGGGCGTCACCACCGGCAGCGAGTCGAACCAGGCCAGCGCCTCGGCCGGATCGACCCCGTCGGCGTGCTCGGTCAGCCAGTTCTCCGCCCGCGCGGCTCCGATCGACGTCACGCCAGCACCGGCAGCTTCCGCTTGGCGGCGAGCCGGTCCATCCCGCCCTGGATCGCGGCCTCGACCTGGTCGTAGATCTTCTGCACGTAGGCCGCGTCGTCCACCCGCTCGGGATCGTGGTCGACCTCGATCGGGTCCAGCAGCTCGGTGCGGATCTTCGCCGGCAGCGGCACGTGCGCCGGCAGGATCTCCACCGCGATGGGGAACGGGAAGCCGGCGATGATCGGCAGGTTCGACCCGCGCAGCGTCTTCTTCAGGCCGAGGACCTTGTCCAGCGCGTTCGCCAGCCACTTGCCCTCGTTCAGCACGAAGACCGTGTCGTGCCCGCCGACGGTGGCGACCGGCAGGATCGGGACGCCGGACCGGATCGCCTGCTTCACGAAGCCCGTGCGGCCGCCGAGCGTCGCGACGTCCCGCTTCCACCAGCTGCGCATCGAGTCCACCTCGCCGCCGGGCCACACGACGACGTCCTCGCCCCGTGCGAGCGCCTCCCCGACGCTCTTCCGGTTGGCCGCGATCACCCCGACGGCGCGGAAGTAGTCACCGAGTCCGAGCGAGGCCATGAGGACGTCGTGCGCGGTGCCGTGCAGGAAGCGCTCGCCGTCGAAGTGCTTCTGCCAGGCGTTGACCAGCGACCACGCATCCATCGTGAGCGCCCCGCCGGAGTGCACGCCGATCACCAGGCACGTCTCGTCCGGCACGCGCTCCCAGCCGTCGACCTCGACCCGGAAGTAGTACTTCTCCAGCAGGTCGACGAACGGCTGCTGGAGCTTCAGCACCGTCTCGTTCGGCGGGTGCGGCTCCATGGCGGCGCCCACCCGCCAGTTGATGATGCGCTGGACGATGTTCAGGTCCTCGTCGGCGTCACTGCCCACGGTGCCTCCTTCGGCTCGCAAGGATCAACGGCCGAGTCCGCCTGCGGTCACGGTGTCCGCGCCAGAATGCCTGCTCAGCCCTCCGGCGGCATGTCGGGCGCGGCCGGGCGCGGCCCCTCGGGCCGGTCCTGCAACCAGTCCCTGATCCGCGCGTAGACCACGGGATGGTCGAGCAGGTCGAAGTGGTGCAGGCCCCCGATCCGGTGCACATGATCGGGCGGGAAGGCCAGCCGGTCGTCGTCCCCGGTGTCCCCGCTGGCGCTGCGGGGCGGGACGAGCAGGTCACCGAGCAGGTCGGCCAGCCGGCCCTCGGGGTTGCGGCTCAGCGTCGCCAGGACGACGAAGTGCCGGGCGCCGTCGTGCAGCGGGACGTGGGTGTGCCCGCCGGGAGCGAGCGCGTCGAGGTCGCGGCCGGTCCAGTCGGCCTCGACCAGGGTGCCGCGGCGGAGATCCTTGATGCCGACGCTGCGCAGGGTGAGCAGCGTGGCCAGCGGTCGGGTCTCGGGCAGCCGGGCCAGCCGGGCGGTGAGCCGGTGCACGCCGCGCTCGAGCGGCGCCCCCAGGTGCGGGGAGCCGAGGGTGACCGTGTCCCGCACGAGCGACGTCCAGCGGCGGGCGTCCGCCGTCGCGCCGCCGGCGGAGTGCAGCGCGCTGCGGGCGACCAGCCCGCCCATGGAGTGCCCGATCAGGACGACGTCCTCCACCGGCACCGGCCACCGCTCCACCAGGTCGCCCAGCAGCTCGTCGAGCGCGCGGCCGTTCTCCGAGATGTGCAGACCGGTGTTGTAGCGGACGTAGACCGGCGTGAGCCCCAGATCCTGGCGCAGCCGGCTGCCGTAGGTCACCGACCGGTCGCCGTGGTGCCGCTGCGCGCCATAGCCCCAGGAGTCCTCTGTCTCGGTGAGGCCGTGCAGGAAGACCGCGAGCCGCCCGGTCGCCTCCGGGAACGCCCTCCCCAGCGCGTCGGCGTCCGGCGGCACGGCCCGGCCGGCCACGCGCACCGTCATGCCGAGCGCGAGCGCGGGGGCCTCGCGCTGGAGGAGGTCGCCGTGCGCGCCGTTGAGCACCGCCAGCGCCACGCGGCCCGCGCGGCCGGCATCGAGATCGCCGCCGCCCGCGCGCAGCGACGCCGCTCCCCCGGCCACCCGCGCGCCGGCGCCCAGGGCGAAGCGGACGGTCGAGTAGGTCAGGCCGGTGATCGCGTCGTGCACGACCTGCACCGGCCGCCCGGCCGAGCCGAGGGCTCGGAACGCGCGGTCGGCGATGCCCTGGTGCACCTCGTGGATCCGGTCGGTGCTGCCGCGCAGGGTGATCCGCGCCAGCCGGCCCAGTCCGTCGGCCTCGTCCGCCCGCACGTCGGCAGCCTCCCACGTCCGAGCGGCAGGCCGCCGCTCAGACGATCGCGACCGGGTCGAGCATGGAACCGGTCGCACCCGCGATCTTCAGCGGCAGCGCGACGAACAGGAACTCGTACACCCGCTCGCGGGAGATCTCCTCGAGGTAGACGGACTCGAAGAGGTAGATGGCGTTCTCGATGAGCAGCAGCGTGTGCACCGGCTGCGGGTTGGCCGGCGTCCCCGGGTCCGGGGCGGGTTGCACCTCGAAGGTCTCGGTGTCGCTGCCCACCGCCACCACGCCCTGCTCGAGCAGCCAGCGCGCCGCGGTGATGTCGGGGCCGGCGGTGACGTGCCGGGCGAGCCCCTCCGGGTCCGGCCACTGGCTCAGGTAGCCGGACCGGATGAGGACGACGTCCCCGGGGCGCACGGTCACGCCCTGGTGCGCGGCGACCGCCTGCAACTCCCCGGCGTCCACCGGCTCGTGCGCCGGCAGCGCCTCGATCCCGCGGTAGGCCGGCACGTCGAGCAGCACGCCCCGGGTGATGAACGGCGGGAGCTTGGCTCCGTCGCCGTGCTTGGGTCCGCGGTCGCCGAGGTGCTCGCGGGCGTTGCCGCCGCCGTACCAGTGGTCGTCCTCGCCGATGGTCATGTGGGCGAGCGCGTCGACGTGCGCGCCGCTGTGCGAGGTGCCGCTGACGATCTCGGCCATGTAGCCCAGGTTGACCTCGTTGATCGGGCCCCACGGGCGGATGCCGTCGCCGCGCAGCCCGCCGGGGGTGCGGTACATGCTCACGTCGAAGGGCGGGTGCGCGCCGAACAGCGGCATGCCCGTGTAACGCGGCAGCGCCAGCGAGTACGTGGTGCCGCGGGTGGGCAGCGCCAGCGCGGCGAGCAGGTCCTCCGGTGACTGGCGGGCGGCGGGGCCGCGCTCCGGGTCGATGTGCGTCATGCGTTCCTCTCGGCTCGGTCGCTCAGCCAGTCGGCGGCGATCCGTTCGGCGGTGGTCTCCAGCAGGTCCGCGGCGTGGCGCATGCTCAGCTCGGCGTCCGGTTCGAGCTCGCTCAGGGTGTGGACGGCGTCGATGCCGACGGCGCGCGCGTCCGCGGGCGTGACGGTGCTGCGACCCGCGACGGCGACCACGCGTACGCCGGCGCGCCCCGCCGCCGCGGCGACGCCCACCGGGCCCTTGCCGCGCAGGCTCTGCTCGTCGAACGATCCCTCGCCGACGATCACCAGGTCGGCGCCGGCGACCGCCCGGGTGAAGCCGCTGAGCTCGAGCAGCATGTCGACGCCCGACCGCACCTCGGCGCCGAGCAGCGCCGCCGCGCCGAACCCGAGGCCGCCGGCGGCGCCGGCTCCGGGCAGGTCGCGCAGGTCGCGGCCGGTGGTGGCGGCGACGACGTCGGCCCAGTGCTCCAGCGCCCGGTCGAGCAGCGCGACGGTCGGCGGGGTCGCGCCTTTCTGCGGGCCGTACACGGCCGCCGCGCCGGCGGGCCCGGTCAGCGGGTTGTCGACGTCGCAGGCGACGACGACGGACGCGTCCGCGAGCCGGGCGTCCAGGCCGTCGAGGTCGAGCCGGTCCACGGCGAGCAGTCCGGCGCCGCCATGGGGCGCCTCCGGTCCGGACGACGTCGTGAACCGGGCCCCGAGCGCCGCCGCCATGCCCGCGCCGCCGTCGGTCGTGGCGCTGCCACCGACCGCGAGCACGATCCGGCGGGCGCCGCCATCGAGCGCGTGCCGGATCAGCTCGCCGACGCCGTAGGTGGACGCCGTCCCTGCGGTGCGGTCGTCCGGCACCCCGCCGGGCAACCGCCCGAGTCCTGCGGCCGCGGCCATCTCGACCAGCGCGTCCTCGCCGTCCAGCGCGTACGTCGCCTGGACGGGGTCGCCGGTGGGTCCGTGCACCTCGCAGCGGACCGGCCGGAACCCGTGCGCGAGCACCATCTCCAGGGAGCCCTCGCCGCCGTCGGCGATCGGGTGCTCGACGACCCGGGCGCCGGGCAGCCGCCGGCGCAGGCCACGGGCGAGCGCCGCGGCGGCCTCGGGAGCGGTGAGCGAGCCCTTGAACTTGTCGGGTGCCACCACGACGACGGGGGCGAGCGGGTCGGCCGTCACGATCCCCTCCCCTGGATGTTCCCAAGCGTCGCCGCCGAAGGCTACGCTCGATAATCGAGAATGCTCATCGTAGGGGGAGGGCCCCATGGCCAAGCAAGCGTCGTCCGCGATCATCACCTGCGCTCCGACCGGCGCGATCCACACGCCGACGATGTCGGCCGCCCTGCCGATCACGCCGGAGCAGATCGCCGAGGCCGCCATCGGCGCCGCCGCGGCCGGTGCCGCGATCGTGCACCTGCACGTGCGCGACCCGAAGGACGGGCACCCGGTGCAGGACGCGGGCCTGTTCAAGGAGGTCCTCGCGATCGTCCAGGATCGTTCCGACGTCGTCGTCAACCTGACCACGGGCGGCAGCCCGCACATGACCGTCGACGAGCGCATCGCCCCCGCCGTCCAGCTGGCCCCGGAGCTCGCCTCGCTGAACATGGGCTCGATGAATTTCGGCCTGTTCCCGATGCTCGACCGCTACCCCAGCTTCCAGCACGAGTGGGAGCGCGAGCGGCTGGCCGACAAGGACGTCGTCTTCAAGAACACCTACGCCGACATCGAGCGCATCCTGAAGCTCTGCGGCGACCAGGGCACCCGGTTCGAGTTCGAGTGCTACGACACCTCGCACCTGTACAACCTCGCCAACATGCTCGACCGCGGTCTGGTCCGCCCGCCCCTGTTCGTCCAGACCGTGTTCGGCCTGCTCGGCGGCACCGGTGCCGACTTCGAGGACCTCGCGCACATGCACCGGACGGCGCACCGGCTCTTCGGCGCCGACTTCGAGTGGTCGGTGCTGGGCGCCGGCTCCGCCCAGATGCGGCTGGGCACCATCGCCCTCTCCCTGGGCGGCAATGCCCGGGTGGGGCTGGAGGACTCCCTGTGGGACGGTCCCGGCCGGCTGGCCGAGTCCAACGCGGCCCAGGTCGAGCGGATCACCGCGATCGCGCGGCTGCTGCACCGCGAGATCGCCACTCCGGAGGAGGCGCGGCGGCGCCTGGACCTGCGTGGCGCGCAGTGAGCCAGGCCGGCGCCGACTTCGGCGGCGAGCTGCTCTCGGCGACCGTGAAACGCCTGGTGCTGGACCGGATCATCCAGGGGCATTACCGGCCGGGTGAGCGGATCGTCGAGTTCAAGCTCGCCAAGGAGCTCGGGCTCAGCCAGTCCCCCGTCCGGGAAGGGTTGCGCGAGCTCGCCGCCGTCGGCATCGTCACGATCCACCCCCGGCGCGGGGCCCGGGTGCGGCTGCCCAGTGCCAAGGAACTGGTCGACGTCAGCGTGGTCCGCGCCGAGATCGACGCGCTCGCCGCCCGTCTCGCGGTCGACCGCATCTCCGACGCCACGCTCGACACGCTGGAGGGGCTGGTCGAGGAGATGTTCACCCGCCTGGAGGCCGGCGACTTCTCCGGCGTCACCGAGGCCGACGTCCGGTTCCACCACCTCATCGCCGAGGCGTCGGAGAACCACGCCCTGGAGCGCGCGTTCGAGCAGCTGGCCCCCTTCGCCCGCACCTTCATCACGCTGACCCTGCCCGGTGTCGACGTCCGGGGAATCGTCCTCGAGCACCGCCCGATCCTCGAGGCGCTGCGGGCCCGCGACGCGGAGCGGGCGGCCGAGGCCGCCCGCGTGCACCAGCTGTCGGTCAGCCGGCTCCTGCAGACGCACTTCCCGGCTGCCCTGGGCGACCCCGCGACGGGCCAGGGCGACGACGTCAGCTGACCTCCGACCCGCATCACCGATTATCGAGAAGTCTTGACGAGGTCGGGTGCCCAGCCCTAGTTTCGATAATCGGTGAAACACGCCGCGGGATCGGGGAGCCCGGTCGCCGTCCGGCCCCGCTCCGCCGCCGCATACGAACCAGAACCACCGGGAGACCCGCGAATGACCGACACGATGCAGGCTCTGGTGGTCCTCGAGCCCGACGTCCTGGAGATCCAGGAGAAGCCGGTCCCCGTGCCGGGCCCGGGCGAGGTGCTCGCCCGCGTCCGGGCGACCGCCATCTGCGGCACGGACGCGCACCTCATCCACGGCGACTACCCCGGCTTCTGGCCCCCCGCCTTCCCCTTCACCCCCGGCCACGAGTGGGCCGGCGAGATCGTCGCGCTCGGTCCCGGCGCCGAGGCGTTCGGCTGGCAGATCGGCGACCGCGTCGCGGGCACCAGCCACAACGCCTGCGGCGCCTGCCAGAAGTGCGTCGAGGGCCAGTACAACCTGTGCGAGAACTACGGCAAGCCCGGCCTGCACGCCCAGTACGGGCACAACGTCCAGGGCGTGGACGCCACGTATGCGGTGCACAACGTGAAGTGCATCTTCCGGCTGCCCGACGAGGTGTCCTTCGACGTCGGCGCCGTCATCGACCCGGCGAGCATCGCACTGCACGTGGCCCGTCGCGGCAACATCAAGGCCGGCGACACCGTCGTCGTCACCGGCGCGGGTTCGATCGGCCTGCTCGCCGCCGACGCGGCGTTCATCTGCGGCGCGGCCCGGGTCGTCGTGGTCGGCCGCGGCTACCGCCTGGAGAAGGCGGCCGCGATGGGATTCGAGACCGTCGACAGCAACGCCGGCGACCCGGTGGCCGCGGTGCGGGAGCTGACCGGCGACCTGGGCGCCGACGTCGTCCTCGAGTGCGCCGGGGTGCCCGACACCCTTACGTGGGCCATGGCGATGCTGCGCCGCGGAGGCCGCTGCGCGATGGTCGGCATCCCGACGCAGGACGTCTCCCTGAGCGTCCAGCCGCTCGTGCTCGACGAGCTGGAACTCGTCGGCTCGCGCGCCTCGGCCGGCGAGATGCGGCGGGTCATGCCGTTCGTGGCCAACGGCCGGATGCGCGTGGACGAGCTGATCACCCACACCTTCCCGCTGTCGGAGTACGAGAAGGCGCTCGCCACGTTCAACGACCGCTCCAGCGGCGCCATCAAGATCATCATCCACCCCTGACCGGTCGCGACCGGAAAGGACGGCAACGATGCCGAAGTACTACCGGCCGACGACCCGGGCCGACGCGCTCGCCGCGCTCGCCGAGGCGGGCGAGCGGGCGCGGCCCCTCGTCGGGGGCACCGACCTGCTGGTCGGCCTGCGGCACCACACCCTCGAGCCGGACCTCCTCGTCGACCTCAAGGGCGTGACGGACCTGCCGGACCCGATCGCCGTCGGCGCCGAGGGCGTGCAGGTCGGCGCCACGTACACCCTGGGCGAGCTGGTCCGGCAGCCCACGGTCCAGGAGTGGTACCCGGCCCTGGTCGAGGCGGCGCTCACCGTCGGCTCGGTCGCCATCCGGAACCGGGCGAGCCTGGTCGCCAACTCGTGCAATGCGTCGCCGGCCGCCGACACCGCTCCCCCGCTGCTCGTGCACGGGGCCCGGGTGACCATCGCGTCGCTGGACGGCGACCGCACCGTGTCGCTGGACGACTTCTTCCTCGGTCCCCGCCGGACGCTCTGCGGGCCCGGCGAGCTCGTGATCCGGATCGACCTGCCCCGGCCCGCCCCCGGGTCGGGGTCGGCCTTCCGCCGCCTCACCCGGCGCCGTGGGGTCGACCTCGCGACGGTCAGCGTCGCGGCCGGTGTCGGTGGCGACGGCCGGCTCGTGCTCGGCATGGGTGCGGTCGGGCCGCGGCCGCTGCGCGTGGAGACGCCGGGTCCGGTCGACCTGGCCGACGACGCCGCCCTGGGGGAGGCGCTCGACCGGCTGGTGTCGGCGGCCACCCCCATCTCCGACGTCCGGGGCAGCCGCGAGTACCGACTCGCCACGCTCCGCGTCCTCGCCTTGCGCGCGGTGCTCTCCGCGGCGGCCCGACGGAACCCCGAGGAGATGGCCTCATGACCCACCAGCAGAGCGACGACGCGCTGCAGACGGTCACCCTGACCGTCAACGGCAGCGAGCGGACGGTCGCCGTCCCCACCCACCGCACCCTCCTCGACGGGCTGCGCGACGAGATCGGGCTGCCCGGCACCAAGAGCTGCTGCGCCGAAGGTGAGTGCGGCGCCTGCACCGTGCTGCTCGACGGCAAGGCGGTGAACTCCTGTCTCGTCCTCTGCGTCGAGGCCCAGGGGCACGAGGTGACGACCGTCGAGGGGCTGTCGGCCGACGGGCTCACCGACCTGCAGGAGGAGTTCCTCAACGCCGGTGCCGTGCAGTGCGGCTTCTGCATCCCCGGCCAGGTTGTCGCCGCGGAGTACCTGCTGCGCACGAACCCCTCACCCGACGAGGCCGAGATCCGCGAGGGGCTGTCGGGCAACCTGTGCCGCTGCGCCGGCTACCAGCGCATCGTCCGCGCGGTGCAGGCGACCGCCGTCCGGAGAGGAGCGGCGCGATGACCACGGCCCCGGAACGCGCCATCGAGCAGCGCGACGAGATGGGCGAGCCGTCCGACCTCTACCCGGGCGGCCAGGTCGGCCGGCCGGTGCTCCGGTACGGCGGCGGCGAACGGGCGTCGGGTGCCCAGCGGTTCCTGGCCGACCTCCGCTTCCCCGGCGCGCTGCAGGTCGCCCTCGTGACGGTGCCGGTCGGCTGCGCCGACGTGCTCGGCATCGACGCGACGGCCGCCCGGGCGATCCCCGGCGTGGTGGACGTCGTCACCGCCGCCGACCTGCCGTCGCCGATGCCGCGGTTCGGCGTCTCCCACACCGACCGTCCGGTGCTCGCCGACGGGCGGGTCAACTACCACGGCGAGCCGGTCGCGGCCGTCGTCGCCGAGACGCTCGACGCGGCCCAGGCCGCCGCGCGCGCCGTCGTCGTCGACTACCGGGAGCTGCCCGGGGTCTACACCCTCGACGCGGCCCTGGCCCCGGGCGCCCACCTCGTGCAGGACCCGTCGATCCGCCCCGGGCACGCCCTCGCCGAGACGAACGTGCTCGAGGACGCGCACTACGCGTGGGGCGACATCGAGGCCGAGGAGGGGCGCACGGCCGTCGTCGTCGAGAACACCTACACGTTCCCGATGGTCACGCACTTCCCGATCGAGCCGGGCGGCACCGTCGCCGTCCCGACCGAGACCGGCGGCCTCGACGTCTACTCGCCGGTGCAGCACCCCTACCTGCTGCAGCGCACCATCTCGTCGGTCCTCGGCCTGCCGCTGAACCAGGTGCGCGTCTTCGCGCCCGACCCCGGCGGCGGCTTCGGCGGCAAGCAGAACCCCAAGCTGGAGCCGCTGCTGGCCTTCCTCGCCCTGCACACCCGGCGGACCTGTCGGATCGTGCTGTCGCTGGAGGAGACCTTCCAGAGCATGCGGCGCGCCGGCTGCCGGATCCATGCCCGCACCGGCTTCACCGACGACGGCGAGCTCACCTTCCACCGGCTGGAGGCGGACTTCCAGATCGGCGCCTACGCCGACGTGGCGCCGCGCGTCATGGGCAAGGGCAGCTACGTCGCGGCCGGGCCGTACCGCATCCCCGGCGTCCGCATCGACGCCCGCGCGGTCATGACCAACACGACCCCGAGCACCGCGTTCCGCGGCTTCGGCGCCCCGCAGGTCTCCTGGGCGACGGAGTCGCAGCTCGACGCCGGGGCGCGGCTCCTGGGTCTCGACGGCCTCGAGATCAGGCGGCGGAACCTGGTGGCCAAGGGCGAGGCGTTCATCCGCGGCGAGTCGGCGGCCGCAGCGGACGGCGACTGGCGACAGAGCCTGGACAAGGCCGCCGAGCTGATCGGCTGGGGGACGCCGCTGCCGCCGAACCGGGGCCGCGGCATCGCGGTGGGCATCAAGCCCGGCGCGACCTCGGGCCTCTCGCAGAGCCTGGTGCGCCTGCTGGCCGACGGCAGCGCGATCGTCTACGCGGGCACGTCCGACATGGGCCAGGGCGCGCGCACCCTGTGGCAGCAGATCGTCGCCGACGAGCTCGGGGCGCCGCTGGAGCACGTCTCCGTGGTCAGCGGAGACACCGGGACCGTGCCGTTCGACCTGCAGACCTCGGCGAGCCGGTCGACCGTGTTCATGGGCTCGGCCGTCCTCGAGGCGTGCCAGGACGTGCGCCAGCGGGTGCTGGAGCTCTACGCCGAGTCGACCGGGATCGACGCCGACCATCTCGCGGAGCGGCCCGGCATGCTCGTCACCCCCGACGGCGACCTGCCCCTGCCCGAGGCCGCCCGACTCGCCCTCGGCTCCCTGCGCGGCGAGTTCATCGGCCAGGGGACGCGGCGGCTGCGCGGCAAGAGCAAGCACCCGCTCGGGGGCGACGCCGCGTTCTACGAGTTCAACGCCACCGCGATCGAGGTGGAGGTCGACCGCGAGACCGGTGAGCTGCTGCTGACCCGGCACGTGACCGTCAGCGACGTCGGCACCGAGCTGAACCCGCTCCAGGTCGTATCGCAGGACGAGGGCGCCGCGATCATGGGCCTGGGCCACAGCCAGATGGAGCAGCTGCTCCTCGACGACCACGGCCGCATCCGCAACCTGGGCGCGCTCGACTACCGGATCCCCACGTTCAAGGACGTCCCCGTGGAGCTGCTCAGCGCGGCCGTGGAGAACCACGACGGTCCCGGGCCGTACGGCTCCAAGGGCATCAGCGAGGGCGCCCTGCTGTGCACCGCGGGCGCCCTGGGCGCCGCGGTGGCCGACGCCATCGGCGTCGTCATCCGCGACCTCCCGCTCACTCCGGAGCGGGTCTGGACGGCGCTGCAGGACACAGGCGCCGACCGCTCCGAGTAACCCGCTCCACCCCCTCCCCCGTCACGAAGGAGTGACCATGTCCCGCAAGCCCGTCGTCTGCCTCGCCGGAACCCTCGACACGAAGGGGACCGAGTACGAGTTCGTGCGAGACGAGCTGCTCGCCAGCGACGTCGACGTCCTCGTCGTCGACTGCGGGGTCCTCGGCGAGCCGTACTTCACCCCCGACATCCCCTCCGCCGAGGTGGCCGCCCGGGCCGGCGTGGACCTTGCCGACTTCGCCGCCGGCGTCGAGGGCGGCGCCGGCGGCCGCAACGTGGCCATCACGAAGATGAGCGAGGGGCTGCGTGCGGTCGTCGCCGACCTGTGCGCGGAGGGCCGGATCGACGCGGTCCTGGGCCTCGGCGGCACCGGCGGCACCGACCTGCTCGGTGGCGCGCTGCAGAACCTGGGGATCGGCGTGCCCAAGCTGATCGTCAGCACGATGGGGTCCAACAACACCCGGCCCTACGTCGGGCACTCGGACATGATGATCATGAACGCCGTCACCGACATCGCCGGGCTCAACCGCATCTCCAAGCAGGTCCTCAGCAACGCCGCCCACGCGGCGGCCGGCATGGCCCGCGGCTACGAGGCCACCAAGGCGCAGGCCGAGGCCAGCAAGCCGCTCGTCGCCATCTCGATGTTCGGGGTGACCACGCCCGGCGTGATGCGGATCCGGGAGCAGCTGGAGGAGAACGGCTTCGAGGTCGTCACCTTCCACGCCGTCGGTGAGGGTGCCGGCATGGAGCACCTCATCGACACCGGGGCCATCGATGCGCTGATCGACTACACGCTGCCGGAGATCATCAACCACTGGAACAAGGGCATCTTCGACCCGGGCTGCGAGCGCATGGAGGCCGCGGTCCGCACGGGCATCCCGCTGGTCGTCGTACCGGGGGCGGCCGAGTGCTTCAACTTCGGGGCGCGGAACACCATCCCGGCGGAGTTCGACACCGACGAGCGCAACATCATCATCCACAACCCGAACATCACGTCGCTGCTCGCGACGCCGGACGAGATGCGGCGGCTGGGCGAGTACATCGCCGAGCACGTCAATGCGGCGCCCGGCCCGAGGGCGGTCGCGCTGCCGCTGAACGGCCTGGACAACTACTTCAAGGAGGGCAGCCAGTGGCACGGCGTGGACGTCTCGCCGCTGCTGGACGCCATCCGCGCGACCCTCGACACGGGTATCGAGGTGGTCGAGATGGACAACAACATCAACGACACCGCGTTCGCCGACGCCGTGTTCGAGCTGTTCACCAAGCAGTGGGAGCAGCGGCGGGCGGCCGGCGTCCCGGTGGCCACCGCGACGGCCGCCTCCTGACTCCCGGCCCCGCCCCGCGCCGGGACGCCGCCCCACGGGACGGCGTCCCGGCGTATTCGTCCCCCCACCTGGAGGCATCCATGACCCAGCGGCTGTTCCTGCTCCGCCACGGCGAGGTCAGCTCGCACCGCGGCGACGTCCCCGTCACCGAGGCCGGCCTGCAGACCGCCGTCGAGGTCGGCCGCCGCCTCGCCGGCCGGGCCGAGGGCGCGATCCGGGTGATCAGCGGCGAGACCCGCCGCACGCGGGACACCGCGGCCGCGGTCGCCCGGGGAGCCAGGGAGGCCGGCGCCGAGGTGCGGGAGGACGGCGTGGCCTTCGCGCTGCGCAACCCCGACCTCTACCTCGCCGGCGTCCGCGTCGACATGGTCAGCAGCGAGGAGGCCTTCGCCGCCCAGGTCCCGGGGTTCACCGAGGCCGACGTCGCCAAGGCCGGGTTCTTCGCCGACTGGCTGACGGTCCCCGACCGCGTCGGCTGGTGGGTGCGGCACCCCGAGCCGCCGGGTGACGACGCCGCGGCGGTGGCCGCCCGCATCCGCGCCTTCGCCGCCAGCCTCGCCGACCGGGAGGACGACACCGCGTTCACCGTGGGTGTCACCCACTCCCCCGTGCTGCGTGCCTGCGCCCTCGAGGTCGCCGACGGCGACATCGGCGAGCCGATGTGGCTCGCCGGGCTGGAAGCCGAGATCCGGGCGGATCGCTCGGTGAGCCTGCGCGTGCTCGCCGAGGCACCCTGACCACCTGCGCTCCCGGCCGACGATCGAGGGCCCGGCGACCGACGGATCACCGTGGGCCGCCGGGCCCTCCGCCGTCCGTCCGGGTTCGCCGAACAACATCCCGAGCACGGTTGACAGCCAAGGGATCGAGAATCGATTATAGGTGCGTACCGGTCAGCGCCGACCAGGCGGCAGCACCCGCTGCACCGGGAAGGTGGCGCCGGGGCGAGCCCGGCCGCCGGTGCTCAGGGAGGTTCCGTCGTGCAGCGCGTGACGCCCCATGTCTTCACGTCCACCGAGATCCGTGGCTGCAATCCGAGCTACGTCGTGACGTCGGCCGGCGTGGTGGTCATCGACACGCCTCAGCTGCCGACGAAGGCGGTCGCGATGCGCGCCGCGGCCGAGGAGCACGGGCCCATCCGGTACGTGGTCAACACCGAGCACCACGTCGACCACATCTTCGGCAACTACTGGTTCAAGGGCGCCGGCGCGGTCGTGCACCACCGGGGCGTCGCCGACAACTTCATGCTGCCCACGCCCGACCTGGACCCCTTCGCGTACGCCCTCGAGGCCATTCCCACCGACGACCCGGAGGCGGCCGGCATCGTCCCCGACCGGGACACCTACTACGAGGACCCGAACGCCGGCGACCTCGTGTTCACCGGCGACCTGGAGATGAAGGTCGGCGCGACGACCTTCCACCTGATCCACACCCCGGGGCACACGCCGGGCCAGGTCGCCGTCTACGTGCCCGACGAGCGCGTCGTGTTCACCGGCGACACCGTCTTCTCCGAGTGCCAGACCTGGCTCATGACCTCCGACATCGACCAGTGGGTCGGCGCCCTCGACCTGATCGCCGGCCTCGACGTCGACACCGTCGTCCCCGGCCACGGCCCGGTGACCACGCCGGCGTACCTGGCCACCCAGCGGGCCGTCCTGCTCGAGTGGACCAGCGCCGTCGCCGAGGCCGTGGCCAAGGGCTGGTCGCGGGAGGAGACGATCGCGCGGGTCGACTTCCGCGACAAGTTCGGGCCGGTGGACGTCGGCCAGGGCTACATGATGGACCACATCCAGACGCTCAACGCGGCCTCGCTGTGGGACAAGTTCACCGCCAAGCGCGCCCCCGTCCGCTGACGTCCCGGAGGAACCGACCAACCATGGATGAACTGCAGCGCTTCACCCTCGCCGACCGCGTGGCCGTCGTGGCCGGCGGCTCCGGCGGCGTCGGCGTGCGCACCTGCGGCGCCCTGGCGGGCGTCGGTGCGAAGGTGGCCATCATCGGCCGCTCGGAGGAACGGCTGGCCGAGGCCCGCAAGGCGGTCGAGAACGCCGGCGGCGAGGCCCTCGTCGTGACCGGCGACATGACGGACGAGGCCACGGCGAACGACGCGATCCAGCAGACGCTCGACGCGTTCGGCCGGGTCGACATCCTGGTCAACGGCATCGGCGGGGGCGCCGGCACCGCGCTCCACCCGGCCGAGGACTACCCGAAGGCGGAGTGGGACCGCATCCTCGACCTGAACCTGACGACGGCGCTGCTCGTCTCCCAGGCCGCCGCGCGAGCGATGATCGCCGGTGGCCGCGGCGGATCGGTGCTGAACATCAGCTCGGTGCGCGGCCAGCTCGGTATCGACGCCGGCTACTCCGCCTACGTGGCCGCGAAGGGCGCGATGGACGCCGTCACCCGGCAGCACGCCACCGAATGGGCCAAGCACGGCATCCGGGTCAACGCGATCTCGCCGACCTTCGTCCGCACCGAGCAGGCGGCGGCGCTGCTCGCCCAGCCGGGCTTCTACGACAACCTGGTCGCCCGCATCCCGCTGCGCCGGATCGCAGACACCGACGACCTGGTCGGCGCGCTGCTGTTCTTCTGCTCCGACGCCTCGTCGTTCGTGACCGGGCAGATCCTCACCCTCGACGGCGGCCTCACGGCGACCCAGTGACCGCCGGCCACGCGGCGACCTGCGCGGTCGCCCGGGTGCCGGGCGGGGCGTTCTCGCTCGAGCAGGTGGAGCTGGCCGGGCCGCGACCGGACGAGATCCTCGTGGAGATCGTCGCGTCCGGCATGTGCCACACCGACCTGCTCGTGCGCGATTCCCGGCCCGAGTCGCTGCCCGCCGTCCTGGGCCACGAGGGCGCCGGGATCGTCCGCGAGACCGGGAGCGAGGTCCGCGGGCTCGCTGCCGGCGACAAGGTGGTGCTCAGCTTCCCGTCGTGCGGCTCCTGCATCCGTTGCCGCACCGGCCGCTCGGCCTACTGCGACACGATCGCCGCGCTGAAGTTCCGCTGCGCGCGCCCCGACGGATCCGTCGCCACGACCGACGCGGCGGGCCGGCCGGTCGGCGACCACTTCTTCGGGCAGTCGTCCTTCGGCACCCTGGCGGTCGCCTACGCCCGCAGCGCGGTCAAGGTCCCCGACGACGTCGACCTGCGCATCGCCGGCCCGCTGGCGTGCGGGGTGCAGACCGGCGCGGGCACCGTCCTGGACGTGCTCCGGGTGGCGCCGGGGTCCTCGGTCGCGGTGTTCGGTGCCGGGTCGGTCGGGCTGTGCGGGATCATGGCGGCCCGGCTGGCGGGCGCGACGACGATCGTGGCGGTCAACCGTCGTCCGTCCCGCCTCGCGCTGGCCGCCGAGTTCGGCGCCACCCACCTCGTGAGCCCGACCGACGTGGATCCGGTCGAGGCGGTCCGCGAGGCGACCGGTGGGCGGGGCGTGGACTTCGCGTTCGAGACGACCGGCGTCCCCGACGTGCTGACCCAGGCGGTGCACTCGCTGGACTCGCTGGGCACCTGCGCCTACGTCGGCACCGCGCCCCCCGGCGTTCCCGGTGGCATCCCGATGCTCGAGGCCATGACCAAGGGCCTGACCGTGCGCGGAGTGCTGCAGGGCGACAGCACGCCTGCCCGGACCATCCCCCGCCTCTGGGAGCTGCACCGCCGCGGACTGCTGCCCTTCGACCGGCTGATCACGCACTACCGGCTGGACGAGATCGACCGGGCCGCCGCCGACACCGAGGCGGGCGACGTCGTCAAGCCCGTCCTGCTGATGCGCTGACCGCCGAGTGCGACGAACCGGTGGCGATCAGAGGGTGATGGCCACCGGTTCGTCGCACTCGGTGCGAGCTCCGCTCAGCGGGCGGGGTCGGGCAGGAGCACGTCGCGGACGACGCCCTCCAGGTCGTTGCAGGCGGTCAGGAACTGCCGCAGCGTCTTCCGGGTCGCCCCGAAGTCCTGGAACTCCCCGATCGCCATGCCGTCGGCCTCGTACGCCCGGCGGAACTCGGGGAACCTGCCGTACAGGGTGTCCTGGACGCCGGCGGCGACGGGCTCGTCGATGCGCGGCCGGGGCTCGATGCCGCTGGCGTTGAGCCGGACCTGCCACTCGAACGGCGGGGAGATGACGACGTCGCCGCCGACGAGCTCGCTCCAGTGCATGTGGTTGCGGAAGGCGGCCGACAGCAGCCGGGTGCGGAAACCCTGCTCGCGGTAGATCTGGTACGCCCGCTTGAACACCGCGACGCCCGCCCACTCCAGGACGCCGGGATCGACGGTGACGGCGTCGCGAGCGGCCACCGCCTTCAGCCAGTCGTCGAGGCGACCCACCATGATCGTGCAGACGGGGCCCATCGTGCTCACGTCCGCGCCCTCGGCCTCGCGGCGGCGCAGGCCGCGCTCGATCGCCTCGGCCACGGCGACCGCCTGCGGGACGGTGAAGGAGACCGTGGCGTTGATGCTCACCCCGCGGTAGGTCGCCTCCTCCATCGCGGCGATGCCCGCCTCGGTCGCCGGGATCTTCACGATCACGTTCGGGGCCAGCGCGTCGAACTCGAGGGCCTGGGCGACGAGTGCGGCCGTGTCCCGGTACAGCCGCGGATCGGTCTGCACCGACAGCCGCCCGTTGCGGCCGCGGTGCTCGGTGAAGGCGTCGGACAGCAGGGACGCGGCCTCGACAGAGAGCTCCTTCACCATCGCCCAGCCGATCGCGGATTCCGACGCGGTCGGGTGCTGCTCGGCGTGCTCCCGGATGCGCTGCCGCCAGCGCGGCAGGTCGCTGTTGAGGGCGCCGAGGGCGATGACCGGGTTGCACGTCGCACCCACCGCACCCCAGCCGATGGCCGCCGACAGCTCGGCCGGGGTCGCCGAGTCGTTCCAGAGCCGGGTGGGTGTCTCCCGCGTCATGCGCAGCAGCGGCGGTGCGGGAGGCGCGGCGGTCGTCACCTGGTCGGTCATCTCACTCCTCACGAAGAGCTGTCGGCACGGTGCGCGGTGCGCGCACCGTGCCGACAGTGGTGTTCAGCCGGTCAACAGCTCACTTCGTCGCCCACGGCGGCGGGTTCCCCGACGCCTTGGCCGGCTCGTCGCGGCTCGGGTTCGGCGAGTCGGGCCCGAACAGACCACCGAAGGTCTGGTCGACGTCGTCGATCGTGGAGACCAGCTTGAAGCCCAGGTCCCCGCCCTTCTTGACGATCTTGACGACGTAGTTCGGCTGAACCGAGTTGCGGTTCTCGTCCAGGGTGACCGCCCCACGGGGGAAGCTCGGTGCCAGCGAACCCAGGGCCGACTGGAAGGCGCTCGGGTCCTCGATCTTCCCGCCGGTCTTGTCGAGAGCCTCGAGGATCACCTGCATGCCGTCGTAGTAGAGCGCAGTGAACAGGCTCTGACCGTCGACGTCGGGGAACTGCTTGTGGAACCCGTCGAGGTACTTCGTCCAGTCCGCGGAGTCACTGCCGACCGGCACCGGCGAGGCGCCGACGAGACCGTCGAGCTGGTCGCCCACGGTGAAGGACGTCGGGTCCATGACGACCGCCCCGCCGAGCAGGAAGTCGCCCGGCTTCTTGCCGATCTGGATGAACGCCTTCTCGGCCGCGATGGTGTTGGACCCACCGGTCAGCAGCAGGACGCCGTCGACGTCACGGGGCAGCTGCGCCACCGGGGAGGACCAGTCGGTCTGCGTCAGCGGCACCCAGGTGCGGCCCGTCACCTCGCCGCCCAGCGAGGTGAACTCGCTGACGAACCCGGCGGCCTGCGTGTACGGGAACGAGTAGTCCTCGCCCAGGATGGCGACCTTGCGCCAGCCCTTCTCCTTGTAGGCGTAGGTGCCCAGACCCGCCAGCCACTGCGCGCCGTCCCCACCGAAGCGGAAGAAGTTGGGCGCCTTGACCTGCAGGGTCGTGGCCTGCGCACCGGAGGTGCCGTTGACGAACGTGACGTCGGGCTGCTTCTTCGCGTACTCCGCGACGGCCACGCCCTCGTCCCCCGACAGGGGGCCGAGGAGGATCTTGACGCCGACCTGCTCGACCAGCCGGCGCGCCTCGGCCACCGCCTTGTCCGGCGTGGCGTCGGAGCAGCCGTAGCTGATGGCCAGCGGGGTGCCGCCGACGGTGGCTCCCTTCACCTGGTCCTGAGCCTTCGTCCCGTCGGCCTTGCCGCCCGCCTTCTCGATCAGGGCGTACTTGGCACCCGAGAACGACTGCGCCTCGAACGTGGCGAAAGGGCCACCGCAGGTGGTCAGCACGCCGATCTTGATGGCCCCCGCGGGAGCGTCCGCCGGCGCGGCCGCCGACTCCGACGATCCGGAGGACGAGCTGCCGCCGCTGCCACCGCAGGCGGCCAGCACGAGCATCGCGGCACTGGCGACAGCGACGGCTGCGCCGCGCCCGCTCAGCCGGCTCCTGGAGTTCCTCATTGACTCTCCTGCTCCCTGGCTGTGGAGCGGCCTCCGCCGCCCGCATCGGATTCCAACCGATAATCGATTGGCGATCAACGCGGATGATAGGGATCACAATTTCGTGCCGTCAAGAGCCCGGATGCGCGAGTTCCGATCGGTCCCGTGACCGGCTGGAGGACCCCGGGCACGGCGAAGCGGCGGTGGGCCCTCCCGGCCCACCGCCCGTCCTGCCGCGCGCGCTCCTGGTGCCGGCTACCGCGCCGTCGGCATGTCGAACGACGCGTCCTGCTCGAGCTCGGGCCAGCGCTGGGTGACCACCTTCGCGCGCGTGTAGAAGCGCACGCCGTCGGCCCCGTGGACGTGGTGCTCGCCGAACAGGGAGTTCTTCCACCCGCCGAACGAGTGATACGCCATGGGAACCGGCACCGGCACGTTGACGCCGATCATCCCCACCTTCACGCCGCGCACGAACTTCCGCACGGCGCCGCCGTGGGAGGTGAAGATCGCCGTGCCGTTGCCGTAGGGGTTGGAGTTGATCAGGTCGATCGCCTCGTCGACGGTCGCCGACCGCAGCACCGACAGGACCGGGCCGAAGATCTCCTCGCGGTAGACGTCCATCTCGGGCGTCACCTGATCGACCAGCGTCGGGCCCACGAAGAAGCCGCTCTCGTGGCCGGGGACGACGAGGTCGCGGCCGTCGACCACGACCTTCGCGCCACTCTGCTCGCCCGAGGTGATCAGGGAGACGATCCGGTCCTTCGACGCCTGGGTGACGATGGGGCCCATATCGCTGCCGGACTCCCGGCCCGGGCCGACCCGCACCGCGCGACTGCGCCGGTCGAGCACGTCGATGAGGTCGTCGCCGATCGAGCCGACGGCGACGGTCGCGGAGATCGCCATGCACCGCTCCCCCGCCGAGCCGTAGGCCGCGGCGGCCAGGTGGTCGGCGGCGAACTCCAGATCGGCGTCGGGCAGCACGATCGCGTGGTTCTTGGCGCCACCGAGGGCCTGCACCCGCTTTCCCGCTCCGGTGCCCCGCTCGTGCACGTACCGGGCGATCGGCGTCGAGCCGACGAACGACACCGCCGCGACGTCGGGGTGGTCCAGCAAGCCGTCGACGGCGACCTTGTCGCCGTGCAGGACGTTGAAGACCCCCGGCGGCAGACCCGCCTCGGCCCACATCTCGGCCAGCAGCACGGCCGCGGAGGGGTCGCGCTCGCTGGGCTTGAGCACGAAGGTGTTCCCGCAGGCGATGGCCACGGGGAACATCCACATCGGCACCATCGCCGGGAAGTTGAACGGGGTGATGCCGGCGACCACGCCGAGAGGCTGGCGGAAGCTGTAGCTGTCGACGCCGGTGGAGACCTGGTCGCTGTACTCGCCCTTGAGCAGCTGCGGGATGCCGCAGGCGAACTCGACGACCTCCAGGCCCCGCTGCACCTCGCCCGTGGCGTCGGAGAGCACCTTGCCGTGCTCGTCGGTGATCGCCGCCGCCAGCTCGCCCTTGCGCCGCTGCACGATCTCGCGGAAGGCGAACAGGATGCCGGTGCGCCGGGACAGCGACGACTCGGACCACTCCTCGAACGCGGCCGCCGCGGCGGCGACCACGCGGTCGACGTCGGCCGGTTCGGCGAGGACGACCTCGGCCTGCTGCTCTCCCGTCGCCGGGTTGAACACCGCGCCGCGGCGGCCGCCGGACCCGGTGGTCTCGGCGCCGTCGATCCAGTGCTGGATGGTCCTCACGCTGCGGTCTCCCTCGTCGTCCTGGGTGGCGCGGCCGTCCTCAGGACGTCGCGGTGGCTCTCGGGTCGTGCGTCTGGGTCTGCTGCTCGGCGGCCCCGGAGAGGGAGCCGGCGAGGCGTTCGCGGACCTCGTCGAAGTGACGCTCGATGGCGGCCACGACCGCCTCGGTGTCGCGCTCGCGGATCGCGTCGAGCAGCGGGTCGTGCAGCGCCGCGGTCCACTGCGGGTCGGAGCCGGGGCCGACCAGCGTGATGTACGTGCGCGACATCGGCTCCAGCGAGCGCCACACCCGCAGGAGGGTGCCGTTGCCCGAGAGCTGGATCAGCTTCTCGTGCAGGCTCGCGTCGACGATGGCCAACGCGCGCCCGTCGCCCTCGCCGGCCGCTCGGCGCATGTCCTCGCCGATCGCCAGCAGCGCCGCCACGTCGTCATCGGTGATGCGGGCCATCGCCAGCCGGGCGCCCAGCACCTCGATCGCGGAGCGGACGGCGTAGGCCTCGAGCAGCTCGGCGGCGTCCAGGCGACGTACGCGGGCCCCGCGGAACGGCATGATCTCCACGATGCCCAGCGCCTCGAGACCGCGCAGCGCCTCCCGCACCGGCGCCTGGCTGGTGCCGAGCTCCTTCGCGACCGCCGTCTCGACGATCCGGGAGTCCGGCGGGTAGGAGCCGTCCAGGATGGCCTCGAGCAGCCGCTCCTTGACCTGGTCGGCGAGCACGCTGCGGGTGAGGGCGTCGGGGCCGGACATGGCCACCTCCAGTTCCTGACTGGTCGAGGAAGCGCGGCGACGGCCGCTGCCCCGACGATCCCACTTCATCGCGCACGCTCCGGCACCCGCCGGGCCCCGTTCCCCCACTACGGTGGTTCTTCGATAATCGATCATCACCCCTGGAGAGGCCTGGGTCAAGCTGAGGCGCGCACCGCCTTGAACCGGCGCATGTTCTCGGTGAGGGCGATCTCGGTGGGCAGCCGCTCCATGCTGGAGGCGCCGAAGAAGCCGACCACCCCGCGGGTGCGCTCGAGGACGTACTGCGCGTCGTCGGGCTCGGCGATCGGGCCGCCGTGACAGAGCACTAGCACGTCGGGGTTGATCGCCACCGCCGCGTCGCGCATCTCCTGGATCAAAGTCACGCAGTCGTCGAGGGTCTTCGACGTGTGCGCGCCGATGCTGCCCTTGGTGGTCAGGCCCATGTGCGGGACGAGGACATCGGCGCCGGCCCGGGTCATCGCCTCGGCGGACTCCACGTCGAAGACGTACGGAGTGGTGAGCAGCCCGCGCTCGGCGGCCAGGCCGATCATCTCCACCTCCTGCGCGTAGCTCATCCCGGTCTCCTCGAGGTTGGCCCGGAAGACGCCGTCGATGAGCCCGACCGTCGGGAAGTTCTGCACCCCGGCGAACCCCGCGTCCTCGATCTGGCGCAGGAACCGGTCCATCAGCCGGAACGGATCGGTGCCGCACACCCCGGCCAGCACCGGGGTGTCCCGGACGACGGGCAGCACCTCCGCGGCCATCTCCAGCACGATCGCGTTGGCGTCGCCGTAGGGCATCAGGCCGGCGAGCGAACCGCGTCCGGCCATCCGGTAGCGGCCGGAGTTGTAGATGATGATCAGGTCCGCCCCGCCGGCCTCCGCGCACTTCGCCGACAGGCCGGTGCCGGCGCCCGCGCCGACGATCGTGCCGCCGCCGTCCCGCGTCGCGCGCAGCCGCTGCCGCGCCAGGTCTCCGTTCACGCATGGCCTCCCAGGAAGTCGTCGAGCCGCTGCGCCATGGCTGCGGCGAATGCGGGGTCGTTCACGTGCGTGTCCACCTCGTGCACCTCGACCGACGGGGCGAGGGTCTCGCGGAGTCCGGCCAGCAGCGCGGCGTCGGCGTCCGCGTCGAAGAAGGGGCCGCCGTCGACGGAGATCGCCGAGACGCCCCGCAGCGGCACGAACAGCGCGACGGGACCGGTGGCGGCCGACAGCTTGGCACCCACCCGCCGGCCGAGCTCACGGCACTCCTCCGGCGTCGTGCGCATGAGCGTGACGCTCGGGTTGTGCACGTACAGGTTCCGGTCGGCGAACCGTTCCGGCACCGACTCGCGAGAGCCGAAGTTGACCATGTCCAGCGCGCCCAGCGAGACCACCTGCGGCACGCCCCGGCGGCCGGCCGCCTCGAGCCGGTGCGGCCCGGCCGACAGCACGCCACCCACCAGGTCGTCGGCGAGCTCGGTCGTCGTGACGTCGAGGACGCCGGTGACGAACCCGCCCTCCACGAGGCTCTCCATGCTGCGGCCGCCGGTGCCCGTGGCGTGGAAGACCAGCACCTCGTAGCCGCGGCGCTCCAGCTCCTCCCGGGCGGCGGTGACCGCCGCGGTCGTGACGCCGAACATCGTGGCCGCGACGACCGGGCGCGACTCCCCCAGGTCCACCGGGGGCGCGGTGACCATGCCCGCCATCGCGGCCGCGGCGTTGGCCAGGATCCGCGCCGAGACCGAGTTCAGCCCGGCCACGTCCGTGACCGCGGGCATGAGCGTGACGTCGCTGATGTCGACGTAGGCGGATGTGTCGCCCGAGGCCATGGTGGAGACGACGAGCTTGGGCACGCCCACGGGCAGCGCCCGCATCGCGGCGGTCGCGATCGCGGTGTTGCCGGATCCGCCCGCCGCGAGGATCCCGTGGCAGCGGCCCTCGTCGAACAGCCGCCGGACGACGACCGGGGCGGCCGCGCACATCGCCTCGACCGCCGCCCCGCGGTCGGTCAGCTCGGCGAGGTCGAACCCGCCCGCCGCGGCCACCTCCTCGCGCGGGACGTCGGGGTCGCAGGTGGGTTCCCCTTGCGTGCCGACGTCGACCAGCAGGGTGTCCACCCCGGCCCGCCGGAGCCGGTCGCGGAGGAACGCGTACTCCGTCCCCTTGGTGTCGAGCGTGCCGACGAGGACGACGGTCGGGGGGCTCACGGGGCCACCTCTCTGCGGCTGTCTGCGGCTCCGGGGGGCCGGCACGGAACGGCACGCCGTCGCCGCACCATCCGGCGTCCGCGCACTCCTTGACGTGATCCAGACCATATGGTGACATGCCTAATCGATTATCGGTACCCGCGAGGGAACGCGAAGGGCTCGGTGCACTGGATGGCCACACAGACGGCGGTGCCCCGCCGCTCCGTCCACCGCTTCCGCCTGCCGGTGGCCGCGACGGCCGCCGTCCTGGTGGGAGCGCTCGGGCTGTTCGGCGTGCTGTGGCAGGCGTTCGAGGCGGGCTGGGGCACCGAGGGAAACGTCCCCACCTTCATCCTCATCACGCTGAACGGGCTGACCCTGGCCGGCCTGTACTTCATCAGTGCCAGCGGGCTGACGCTCATCTTCGGCCTGCTCCGGGTCACGAACCTCGCCCACGGGGCCCTGTTCCTGCTCGGCGGCTACGTGGCCCTCACGCTGGCCCAGGACGCGGGCATGTCGTGGGGCCTGGCCGCCCTCCTGGCCATGGTGGTCAGCGGGATCGTCGGCCTGGTCATGCACCAGCTGTTCCTCCGCTGGAACCAGGGCCAGGACCTGCGGCAGGCGCTCATCACCATCGCGGTGTCGTTGATCCTCGCCGACCAGATGCTCGCCTATTTCGGTGCGGCGCCCACCGCGATCGTGCCCCCCGAGTTCCTGGCGCAGCCCCTCCCCCTGGGCGTCTACGACCTCGCCTACCCGACGTTCCGCATCGCGATCCTGGTCGCCGCGCTCGTCGTCGGCGCGCTCTTCTGGCTGGTCTACAAGCGGACCCGGATCGGCATGGTGGTGCGCGCGGGCGTCGACGACACCCAGATGACGTCGGCGCTCGGCGTGAACGTCCAGCGCGTGTTCGCGGTCGCGTTCTTCGTCGGCTCCGCACTGGCCGGCCTGGGCGGCGTCTTCGCCGGGACGTCGCTGTCACTGGCCCCCGGGCAGGACCAGTCGTTCCTCGTCAGCGCGCTCGTTGTCGTCATCGTCGGCGGCATGGGGAGCCTGGGCGGCGCCGCACTGGGCGCGCTGCTCCTCGGCCTGGTGGACCAGTACTCCAGCGCCTACCTGCCCGCCGGCTACGCGAACCTCTCCGCCCTGCTCACCTTCGTGCTGCTCGCCGCGATCCTCGCCATCCGGCCGACCGGCCTGTTCGGGAAGGCGCTATGACTCCCCCGACGACTCCCCCGACGACTCCCCCGACGACTCCCCCGACCACCTCCGGCGGCTTGACACGGACCTGGGCCCTCGGCACCCGCGCAGTCCTCGCGCTCGTCCTGCTCGTGGTCGTTCTCGTGCCGGTGCTGTTCTCCACCTTCGTCACCAGCCAGGTCGGTCTCACCTCCCTCTGGCTCGGCATCGCCGCGGTCAGCCTCACGTTCCTGTCCGGCCACGGCGGCATGGTCTCGCTGGCCCAGACGGCACTGTTCGGGGTCGCGGGCCTGATCGCGGCGAAGCTGTCGGTGGAGGCCGGCTGGAACCCGTGGGCGGCCGCACTGGCCGGGATCCTGGTCGCCACCGCCGTCGGGCTGCTCTTCGGCGCGGTCGCCAGCGGCAGCCAGGGCATCTACTACCTGATCATCACCCTGGCGTTCGCGCAGGTGACCTACTTCTACTTCGCCGCGGTGCCGACGTTCGGCGCGCACGAGGGCATCAACGGCGTCCACCCACCGGCCGTCATCGGCGACCCGGTGCAGCACCCGACGCGCATGTACTACTTCGTGCTGGCGGTCGCGCTCGCCGTCTTCCTCGGCCTGCGCTACATCTCCCGGACGGCGTTCGGGCTGGCGCTGCAGGGCGTGCGCGACGACCCGGTGCGCATGGCGGCGCTCGGCTACAACGTGCGGCTGCACCGCACCCTCGGGTTCACCCTCGCCGCGCCCGTCGCGGGGGCAGCCGGCGTGCTGGCGGCCTGGTCCAACACCCGCATGTCGGCCGGCTCCATCTCGCTGGGCGTGGCGATCCTGGTGCTGACCGCGGCAGTCATCGGCGGCCTGAACCGGCTGGAGGGCGCCTGGGTGGGCGCCCTGCTCTACACCCTGTGCGACACCTACCTGCGCGGCTGGACCGATCGCTTCACCACCTGGCTGGGCGTCGTGTTCCTGGTCATCGTCCTCGTCTCCCCCGGTGGCGTGGTCGGCGCGCTCGGCTACGTCGGCTCGTGGGTCCGACGGCACCTGCCCGGTGGTCCGGTCGAGCCGGCGATGCCGGCCACCGCGCCCGCCCCGCCGGTCCCGGTCTCCTCGAACGGAGCGATCTGATGGACAGCGCTGTCGGGAATGCCGTCCTGCGGGTCCGCGGGCTCAGCCGTCGCTTCGGCGGCGTGGTGGCGGTGAGCGACGTCGACCTGGACATCCCGCGCGGCGAGCGGCGGGCTGTGCTCGGCCCCAACGGCGCCGGCAAGTCGACGCTGTTCAACCTGATCGCCGGGGCGGACACCCCGACGTCGGGCAGCATCGAGCTCTTCGGCGAGGACGTCACCCACCTGGGCGCGCGGCGGCGCACCCGGATGGGTCTGTCGCGGACGTTTCAGACGTCGCGGCTGCTGACCGGGCTGACCGTGGCCGACAACCTCTACCTCGCCGCGATCGGGGTGGACGGCGGCCGGTTCCGGCTGGTGCGCACCGGCCGGGACGCCGCGGCCCGGGAGCGGGCCCGGCGGACGGCGGCCAGCGTCGGCATGGGCGACCGGCTCGACACCCTCGCCGGCGACCTCTCGCACGGCGAGCAGCGACAGCTGGAGATCGGCCTCGCACTGATCGCCGAGCCGCGGCTGCTGCTGCTCGACGAGCCGGCGGCCGGGCTGTCCCGCGCGGAGCGACAACTGCTCACCCAGCTGCTGCTCTCGCTCGACCGCGACGTGACCCTGCTGCTGATCGAGCACGACATGGACGTGGCCCTGACCGTGGCGGAGCGGGTGACGATGATGCACGACGGCGTCGTCATCGTCGAAGGCTCCCCCGCCGAGATCCGGGCCGACCAGCGCGTTCACGACCTCTACCTGGGACGGGCACATGTCTGAGCACGTGCTGGAGATCTCCGGCCTCGACGCCTACTACGGCAGCGCCCACGTACTGCACGAGCTGTCGTGCTCCGTGGGGCAGCGCACCACCGGCATCGTCGGGCGCAACGGCATGGGCAAGTCGACGTTGTGCAAGGCGATCATGGGGCTGACCCCGCCCCGCACCCGCGGCTCGATCCGCTTCGCCGGTGAGGAGATCCTCGGGCGGCCCTCCTACGACATCTGCCGGCGCGGTGTGGCGTACGTGCCCCAGGGGCGGCGGATCTTCCCGTCGCTGACCACCGACGAGCACCTGCGCATGCTCGGCAGGTCGCTCGCCGGCCGAGGGCAGTGGTCCGTCGACGCCGTCTACGACCTCTACCCGCGCCTCGCCGAGCGCCGGAAGGTCAGCGCGGCGATGCTGTCCGGCGGCGAGCAGCAGATGCTCGCGATCGGACGGGCGCTGCTGACCAACCCGACCCTGCTGGTCATGGACGAGCCGTCCGAGGGCCTGGCGCCGGCCATCGTGGAGCAGCTGACGGAGACCTGCCGGACGCTCGTCGCCGAGGGCCTCACCCTGCTGCTGGTCGAGCAGAACCTGGGCATGGCGACGGCGGTCGCCGATCGGCTGCTCGTGATGGTGCACGGCGAGGTGGCCCTGGAGACGACGTCGGCCGCGCTGCTCGCCGACGAGGACGCCCAGCGCCGCTACCTCGGGGTGGAGCCCACCGCCGCATGAGGACGGACAGGGTGCCCTCCTCAGGCGGTGGGGCGCCCCAGGTGGCCGATCACGGAGGCGCCGAAGAACTCGATGTGGGCGCGCATCTCCTTGCCCAGGAGATCGGGGTCGCGGAACTCGACCGCCTGCAGGACCGGCCGATGCAGCTCGGCGATCGCGTGCAGGTCGGAGTGGCTCTTCAGCGCGCTGACCAGGCTGCGGGCCTCGACCCGCAGCGACCGCCAGACGTCGAGCAGCACCTGGTTGCCCGAGGCCTCGACGATGATCTCGTGGAAGCGGGTGTCGTGGAGCATCAGGGCGTGCAGGTCGTCGTCCTCGGCGGCCCGCCGCATGCCGGCGAGCTCCTCGCCGAGCAGCGCGAGCTCGCGCTCGGTGACGCGGGGCGCCGCCTCGCGACCGGCGACCTCCTCCAGGGCGGCCCGAACGGGGTAGATCTGCACGAGCTCCTGGCTGGTCACCTCCCGCACGCGGGCGCCCCGGTGTGGCTGCGACTCGACGAAGCGCATCGCCTCGAGGTCGCGCAGCGCCTCCCGCACGGGCGCCTGGCTCACCCCGAACTCCGCGGCGACGGCGCTCTCGACGATGCGCTCCCCCGGACCGTAGGTGCCGTCCAGGATCCGCTCGACGATGCGCTCCTTGATGGAGTCGCGGAGCAGGACGGTCCGCTGCGGTCCCCGCGGCATGTCCACCGCCTCTCATCGATGCTCCGCACCGAAGTGGTGCCGTTATCGATAATTAGCCCCTCAGGGCCGCCTGCTGTCAAGCAATCCGCCCGCCTGCGGGCGATCGGGTGTTCAGGCCCCAGCCTCTCGTCCGCGGCGTGGCGGCAGAGGGTTGACGCCGCGTCCCGCCGCATGCTTGATTATCGATTGTTGTTCGTGAGGACCGTCACAGGCTCTCGCCGCACAACTCCCGCCGCTACGGCACCGGACCTACGACTCACGACGGAGTGGGCATGAGCGACGACAAGGTACTGGCGACCTTCCACGGGGACGACGAGTTCCCCGTGCAGTGGCAGGAGGGTCAGCAGGAGCTCTTCTGGGTGCACGACGACCTGCACATCCCCAACCCGATCTCCCCCATGTACGCCGACATCGGCGGCTGGTGGCTGAAGTGCGACTACATGTTCCGCCGCTTCGGGACGCCGTTCGCCGCCGACTGGATCTCCAAGATCGTCAACGGTTACGTCTACACCGCCGCCATCCCCGCGACCCCGGGCCTGTCGGCCGAGGCGTCGGAGTACGGCACCCGCTACACCCCGCGCGTGCCCCTGGACCCGCAGGACCCGGCCGAGCTCGGCGCGTACATGGGCTGGACGCTGCCCTACTACGCGGAGAACTTCCTCGACTGGTGGCGGGACCGGCTGCGCCCGGAGATGGAGCACAACTTCGTCCGGTTCGACGAATACGACTACGACGGCGCAAGCCTCGTCGAGCTCGCGATCCTGCTCGAGGACGCGATCGACATGCACGACCGGCACTGGTCGATCCACTGGGTGCTCAACTTCGCCCAGTTCTCCTCGACCCTGGCGCTCAACGCCGCGGTGGCCGCCGCGAAGGGCGACGGTGACCACTCCTCGCTCATGGGCCGGCTGCAGAGCTCGACGGTCAACCGCAACTGGGACTCCATCGAGGAGCTCTGGAAGATCAAGGAGAGCGTCAAGAAGGAGCAGGGCGACGTCGCCCGCGCCTTCGAGAAGGCCACCGCCGGCGACGTCATCCGCGCCCTGCAGGGCACCGACGCCGGCCGCGCCTTCCTCGCCGAGCAGATCGAGCCGTACCAGAAGGCGTTCGGCTTCAAGTCGATGTACGCGCACGAGTTCTCGTTCAAGACCTGGCGCGAGGACCCGACCCCGATCGTCGAGGCGATCCGCGGCTACCTCGAGAGCGACTACGACTACCCGGCCGAGCTGCAGTCCGTCGCCGACGACCTGGAGAAGGCGAAGGCCGAGGTGTTCGAGGGCGTCGAGCCGGGCCCGGCCCGCGACGAGCTGGAGCGGGCGCTCGAGCTGTCGCTGCGGATGAACCCGCTGACCCCCGACCACCACTTCTACATCGACCAGGGCACCAACGCCCGCGTGCGGCTGGTGCTCGTCGCGATCGGCCGCAAGCTCGTCGCCGAGGACCGGCTCGACGACCCCGAGGACGTCATGTACCTCAAGTACAACGAGCTGCGCCGCCTCATGGCCGGCAGCAACTCCTTCGACGCCAAGGAACTGGTCGGCGACCGCCGCGACGCCCGCGAGGACGCCTACGAGGTCCGCCCGCGCGACTGGATCGGCACCGCCACCGAGGCGTCGGTCGGCTTCCCGTACTGGTCGCTGTGGGCCTTCCCCGAGAAGCTCAACCGGCCGGCGCCCTCCCACGAGGGCGAGATCCCCGGCCTGCCGGCCTCCGCCGGCGTGGTCGAGGGCACCGCGCGGGTCGTCCTCTCCGCCGAGCAGTTCGGCGAGGTGGAGCGGGACGAGATCGTGGTGTGCCGCATGACCAGCCCCTCCTGGGTCGTGCTGTTCACCAAGATCGCCGGGCTGGTCACCGACGCCGGTGGCATGGCCAGCCACCCCGCCGTCGTCTCGCGGGAGTTCGGCATCCCGGCCGTCGTCGGCACGTCCGACGCCACCCGGCGGATCAAGACCGGTGATCGCATCCGCGTCAACGGGTCCACCGGCCGCGTGGAGATCGTCGGCGACGTCCGCAGCGCGCCGGCGCAGGCGCTCTGAGGCCCGATGACCGCCACCCTCACCGAGGAGACCGCCGTGCCGACGCCCGCCGCTCCGCTGGTGCTGCCGTTCGCCGACCCCCGCTGCCAGGTGGTCGAGCTGACCGGCGGCAAGGGCGCCAGCCTCGCGACCATGACCGCGCAGGACCTGCCGGTCCCGCCCGGCTTCGTCATCACCTCGGCGGCCTTCGCCGCCGCGGTCGACGAGGAGTCCCTGCGGGAGGCCATGCGCCGCAAGGACGTCGAGGCCGCCCGCGCGCTCGTCGCCGCGGCGCAGCCACCCCGCGAGCTGATCGAGGCGGCGTTCGCGGCGCTGAAGGGCCTGGTCGCCGTCCGCTCGTCGGCCTGCGCCGAGGACTCCGACGGCGCCAGCTACGCCGGCCAGCAGGAGACCTTCCTCAACACCGACGGCCTCGAGGCGGTGCTGCACAACGTCGTGGAGTGCTGGCTGTCCTTCTTCACCGACCGGGCGGTCTTCTACCGGCAGGAGAAGGGGTCGCTGGAGGACGTCGCCATGGCCGTCGTCGTGCAGCAGATGGTCGACAGCCAGAAGTCCGGCGTCCTGTTCACCGT
The DNA here is from genome assembly GCF_057628075.1 of Blastococcus sp. OS1-29. NCBI lineage: Bacteria > Bacillati > Actinomycetota > Actinomycetes > Geodermatophilales > Geodermatophilaceae > Blastococcus > Blastococcus sp. OS1-29. The sequence continues at coordinate 89,746 of NZ_JBXXJK010000008.1, read as the reverse complement.
CGACCCGGTGCACGGCCGCAAGGACCGCATGGTCGTCGAGGCCGCCCGGGGGCTCGGCGAGGCGGTCGTCTCCGGCGAGACGACGCCGGACAACTACACCCTGTCCCGCGAGGGCGTGGTGAAGAAGTCGAAGATCGTGGACGCCGAGCCCGTGCTCGCCGACGACGAGTGCGCGGCGCTGGCCCGGATGGGGCAGAAGCTCGCCCAGCTGCACGGCTGCCCGCAGGACATCGAGTGGGCCTTCGACGCCGATGGCGACCTCTATCTCCTCCAGTCCCGCCCGATCACCACCATCTAGCGCCCGTGAAGTTCGTGACCTACGCCGTCGGCGGCGCGCCCTCGCGGGTGGGCCGGCTGGACGGCGAGACGGTGCTCGACGTCGGCTTCGACGGCGACATGGTGGCGTTCATCGAGGCCGGGGCGCCGATCGGGGACGAGCGGGCGGTGGCCGGCGCCCGGCTGCTCGCGCCGCTGGTGCCACGGTCGTTCCGCGACTTCCTCGCCTTCGAGGGGCATCTGAAGAACGCGTACAAGAACCTCGGCCGGGAGGTACCGGCCGAGTGGTACGAGGTGCCGGTCTACTACCGGAGCATGGGGACGACGGTCATCGGTCCGGACACCGTGCTGCCGTGGCCCTCCTACAGCCGCCAGCTCGACCACGAGCTGGAGCTCGCCGCGGTGATCGGCCGGCCGTGCCGTGACGTGGCGGCGGCGGACGCGCTCGACCACGTCTTCGGCTTCACGATCTGGAACGACATGTCCGCCCGCGACGTGCAGCGCCGCGAGCTGCCGGTCGGCATGGGCCCGGCCAAGGCGAAGGAGTGGGACGGCTCCAACGTGCTGGGCCCGTGCATCGTCACGTCGGACGAGATCGACCTCGACACCCTCGAGCTCGAGGTGCGGATCAACGGCGAACGGTGGGGCGGGGACCGGATCGCGGCCATGCATTACTCGTTCGGCGACCTCATCGCCTACGCGGCGCAGGACCAGACCCTGCTGCCGGGTGAGGTGCTCGGCTCGGGCACCGCCACCGGCGGCTCCGGCCTCGAGCTGGACCGCTGGATCCAGCCCGGGGACGTGATCGAGATGGAGGCCGGCCCGATCGGCGTCCTGCGCAACACGGTCGGCACACGCTCCACCCAGCCCCGAGCCACTCCCATCCCCGATCGAAAGGACCACTGACATGGCATTCGTCGTCGCAGCCACCTGGAAGGCCAAGCCCGGAGAGGCCGAGCGGGTCACCGAGGTGATCAGGAAGATGACGCCGCTGTCCCGGGCCGAGGACGGCAACGTCTTCTACCAGGCGCAGGTCAACCCGGAGGACCCGGAGACCTTCTTCCTGTACGAGCAGTACACCGACGCCCAGGCCTACGAGGACCACAAGGCCACGCCGCACTTCCAGGAGAACGTGTTCGGCTACATCCTCGAGTATCTCGCCGAGCGCAGCGTGAAGACCTACGAAACCATCGATGCCTGACGTCACCACGGTCGATCCGTCGACCGGGGAGGCGCTGGCCACCTACCCGGCCACGGACGTCGACGGAGCGCGCCAGGTTCTCGGGGCAGTGCACGCGGCGCTGCCGGCATGGGCCGCCCGTCCCGTCGGGGAGCGCGCCGAGATCGTCCGTGCGGTGGGCGCCCAGCTCCGCAAGCAGGCCGACGACCTGGCCGGGCTCATGACGGCGGAGATGGGCAAGCCGATCGGCGAGGCGCGCGCGGAGGTGGAGAAGTCCGCCACCGCGTGCGACTACTACGCCGACCGCGGCCCGGGGTTCCTCGCGCCACGCCCGGTCGACGTCGGCACCGGCCGGCGCGCCTGGGTGGGACACGAGCCGATGGGCGTCGTCCTCGCGGTCATGCCGTGGAACTTTCCGTTCTGGCAGGTGCTGCGCTTCGCGGCGCCCACCCTGATGGCCGGGAACACGGCGATCCTGAAGCACTCCCCCAACGTGACCGGCTGCGCGCTGGCGATCGAGCGGGTGATGACCGACGCCGGAGTGCCCGACGACGTGTTCCGCAGCATCGTCGTCGCGGAGACCGACGTGCCCGAGGTGAGCCGGGTGCTCATCGAGGACGACCGGATCGCCGCGGTCAGCCTCACCGGCAGCGAGGGCGCGGGCGCGGCCGTCGCGGCCGCGGCCGGCCGGGCGGTCAAGAAGAGCCTGCTCGAGCTGGGCGGGTCTGATCCGTTCGTGGTGCTGGCCGACGCCGACCTCGACCTGGCCGTGGCCGGCGCGGTCCGCAGCCGATACCTGAACTCCGGGCAGAGCTGCCTGGCCGCGAAGCGCTTCGTCGTGCACCGGACGGTGGCCGAGGAGTTCGGCCGGCGGTTCGCCGCGGCGGTGGCGGAGCTGCGGGTGGGGAACCCGCGCGAGGAGACGACTGCCGTCGGGCCGATGGCGCGGATGGACCTGCGCGACGGGCTGGACCGGCAGGTGCGCGAGTCGGTGGCGGCGGGTGCCACCGTGCTCGCCGGGGGCGCGCCTCTGGCTGGCCCCGGGGCCTTCTTCGCGCCCACCGTGCTGGTCGACGTGACCCTCGAGATGCCGGTCATGGCGGAGGAGACATTCGGTCCCGTCGCGGCGGTGATCCCGGTGGACGACGACGACGAGGCGGTGCGGGTCGCGAACGCCACCCGCTACGGACTGGGCGCCAGCGTCTGGAGCGCCGACCCGCAGCACGCGCTCGCCGTCGGTGGGCGGATCACCTCCGGCGCCCTGTTCGTCAACGCGGTGGTCGCCTCCGACCCCCGCCTGCCGTTCGGCGGCACCAAGCGCAGCGGCTACGGCCGCGAGCTCGGCGAGGCCGGCGCGCTGGAGTTCACCAACGCTCGCACCTACGTCGTCGGCGGCGGCGTACCCGACGGGCCCGCGACCGAGTGACGCCGTGATCTCGGCGTCCGCCCCCTGACCACACGGGGGCGGAAGCCGACCCCGATGACGGACACCGCTCAGGCCGTGCGGGGTCCCTGCCAGAGGTCGATGCCCGCGTCGATGGCGTGCTGGTCGATGGCGGCCAGCTCGTCGTCGGTGAGGGCCAGGTTCTCCAGCGCACCGAGGTTCTGGTCGAGCTGCTCGACGCTGCTGGCCCCGATCAGGACCGTCGTCACCCGACGGTCGCGCAGCGCCCAGGCCAGCGCGAGCTGGGACAGGCTCTGGCCGCGCTGTCGGGCGATGTCGTTCAGCGCCCGGACGTGCGTCAGCGCCTCGTCGGTGAGCAGGTCGGGCGACAGCGACTTGTCCTGGCTGGCCCGCGAGCCCTCCGGGATCCCGTCGAGGTACTTGCCGGTGAGCATGCCCTGCGCCAGCGGGGAGAAGGCGATGCAGCCGGCGCCGACGTCCTCCAGGGTGTCGAGCAGGCCCTCGGTCTCGATCCAGCGGTTGAGCATCGAGTACGAGGGCTGGTGGATCAGCAGCGGCGTCCCGAGGCCCCCCAGGATCTCCGCCGCCTTCGCGGTGTCCTGCGGCGAGTACGAGGAGATGCCGGCGTAGAGCGCCTTCCCCGACCGGACGGCGGTGTCCAGGGCGCCCATCGTCTCCTCGAGCGGCGTCGTCGGGTCGGGACGGTGGCTGTAGAAGATGTCGACGTAGTCCAGGCGCATCCGCGAGAGGGACTGGTCGAGGCTCGACAGCACGTACTTGCGCGACCCGCCGCCCTGACCGTACGGGCCGGGCCACATGTCGTAGCCGGCCTTGGTCGAGATCACGAGCTCGTCGCGGTACGGGGCGAAGTCGTCGGCGAGGTGACGGCCGAAGTTCGTCTCGGCCGAGCCGTAGGGAGGTCCGTAGTTGTTGGCGAGATCGAAGTGGGTGACGCCGCGGTCGAAGGCGCGGCGCAGGATCGCCCGCTGCCGGCCTGCGGGCATGTCGTCGCCGAAGTTGTGCCACAGGCCGAGGCTGATCGCCGGCAGGTCGAGGCCGCTGCGGCCGGTGCGCCGGTAGGTCATGGAGTCGTAGCGATCGTCGGCTGCGCGGTAGCTCATGGCTGCATCGTGCCCGGCCGGCGCCTCCACCGGTACCTGTGTCAGGCGGTAACCGCATACGTCCCGGCTCGTTGGGACAGGACGCCGCCCGCCGTCCCAGGAGTCCTGATGCGCCGACCACGCACTGCCGTCGTCCTCGCCCTCGCGTTGTCCGCCGTCGTCGCCGGGACCTCCGGCGCGGCAGCGGCCCCCGGCGGCCCGACGCCGGGGACGCCGGAGTACCTGGCGCGCGACGCGCAGAACATCGCCGATGCCTACGGCCGGCAGACCGCTCCGGACGGGCAGCTGTCACCGGCGTACGGACTGGCGAGCGCGCAGTACCTCAACCCGGTCTTCGCCGCCGACCTGCAGGCACAGGCCGCCAGGCCGAACCGCCCGGCGCTCACGCCGGCCACGGCCGTGCCGGGCTGGAACAGCGGCAACCCCTACCGCAAGGACTGGGCGGGCACCCGCGGCACGATGACCGCGGTCTCGTTCACGAACCGGTACGGCGCGCTGCTCCAGGGCGACGTCTTCGCCCCGCTGCCGGGCGCGCACGACCCGTACACCGGCCGGGAGCTGACCGGCCCGTTCCCCGGCGTCGTCATCACGACCGGCTCGGTGCAGGGCAGCGAGCGGATGTACTGGTGGCTCGCGCAGGACCTGGCCGAGCGGGGCTACGTCGTCCTCACCTACGACGTGCAGGGGCAGGGCCGCAGCGAGACGTTCCCGCACACCGGCGACGCCCTGGACCTCCCCTACTGCGACCTCTCCGCGGCACCGCTCGCCGGGGAGCAGACCTCCTGCCCCGGTGCGCCGTCCCAGCAGACGTCGAACTTCGTCTACGGCACCGAGGACGCGATCGACTTCTTCCTCTCGACGCCCTCGGCTCCCTACGGCAACCCCGGCGCCGGGAGCGCCACGGTCGACGCCTTCAACCCGCTGTGGCAGAAGTTCGACCGCTCCCCCGACCCCGTCTCGGCGACGCCGGGGCGGACGACGCGGCTGGCGCTGGTCGGGCACTCCCTCGGCGCCCTCGCCGTCTCCTACGTCCAGGGGGTCGACGACCGCGTGGCGGCGGTGGTCGCGCTCGACAAGCTCTCCACCACGGCGTCCATCGGCGGCGCGCCGGAGTTCGACGCGCAGGGCCCGCTGACCCCCGTCGTCCCCGGGCTGGGGGTGCAGTCGGAGTACGGCTTCACCGTCGCGCCCTACGTCGCCAACTCGGGTCTGTTCGACCCGGCCGGCGTGGGCTCCCCGACCGAGGCACCGGATCCCTACCGCGAGGAGAAGACCGGCTACCAGGGCTGGAAGAAGGCCGGCGTCGACTCGATGGTCGTCGTGCCCCGGGCCTCGACCCACCTGGAGTACACCGACATCGCCTACGTGCTGCCCGCGTCCCGGTACGGGCAGGACGTCGCCAGCCACTACACGCAGGCCTGGCTCGGCAAGTACCTGCAGCACGACCCGGCCGCCGACGACGCGCTGCTGGCGACCTCGTTCACCTACCTGGAGCCGACCAGCTCCGGCGCGTGGAAGTCGGTGACGCTGAACCGGGCCGACCGCCTCTCGTTCTACTTCTGCTCCGGTTACGACATCGGAACGGCGTCCGGCCGGCAGGTCGACGACGACGTCGCGGGCGTCGGCTGCGGCTGAGCCCGTCAGCCCAGCGGCACGCAGATCGCCGCGGGGTCGTCGGGGCAGACCGCCCCGCGCCCGAGCGCTCCGGGAACCAGGGTCCGTCCCGCGCCGGCGGGGTCGGACAGCATCCGGAGGTGCGAGATCTGGAGCTGCAGGGTCGGGAAGACCTCCGGGCGCCCCTCCGGCGTGGCCGGGGTGACCGCATGGTCGAGAACGACCCAGGCGGTGATCGTGGGGGCACCCGACTGGTTCCAGAACGTGTCCCGCGTCGGCAGCGGCGGGAAATCGGTGCAGTACACCTGATCGCCGCCGTTGGACTCGACGAAGATGCCGACGTCGCCGATGTCGGTCGGCGTGGCCGGCCCGGTGCTGATCTCGACGTGCGCGGCCAGCCCCGGCGGGGTGGCGAACCGGACCGGTACGTACTCCAGTGACGGGCCGTCGAAGTGGCAGGCCTCGGCGTCGGAGACGGGGGGCACCAGACCGGTCCGGGATCGATCGAGCGTGACGCTCAGATGGCCGCTCGGCGCGCCGCTCGACATCTGCAGGTCGGCGTCGACGACGGGCGGAGGTGGCGCGGGGGTCGTCGTGGCCGGTGGCGCGGCGGCGGTGGCGGACTGCGGCCCGGGCGCCTCGGGGTGGGAGAGGTCGTTCAGGAACCCGCACCCCGCCGTCGTCACCACGACGGCGACGAGCACCGGCACCACGCGCCGCACCCACTCCCCCTCGCCGTCGAGATCCGAGCCGGTAGCGTCTCATGACCTGGGGTCGGAACCGGCGCTGACCTCGTTCTCCGGCCGGATGTCACCCGAACGTGCTCGTCGAAGCTGCCGGGGGTAGACCTGCGGCGTGGACATCACCGAGCTGATCCTGACCCAGCACCACGAGCAGCGACGCACGTTCGCGTTGCTCGACGAGCTCGCCGACGACCGGGCCGCCTTGGCGGCGGTCTGGGAGCGGCTGACCGTCCTGCTCGAGGTGCACGCGAAGGCCGAGGAGCTGTACTTCTACCCCCGGCTGCTGGACGTCGGCACCGGGGGCGGCGACGCCGAGAGCGCCGCGAGCGAGACCAAGGACGCGATCAAGGACCACAACGAGATCCGTGACGCGATCTCCGAGGCCGCGAAGCACGAGGTCGGCTCCGACGCGTGGTGGAAGGCGGTCCGCGACTGCGACGAGGCCAACAGCGACCACATGGCCGAGGAGGAGCGCGAGGACCTGGTCGACTTCCGGCAGCACGCCGACCTGCAGACGCGGCACGACATCGCCGTCCAGTTCATCGTCTACGAGAACCAGCACGCTGCCCGTGGCATCACCCCGGAGGACGAGGACCCGGACACCTACGTCGCCGAGAACAGCTGAGCTGACAGCTCGGGGGCCTACTCTTCGGGACAACCGCACCACCGACGTCAGGAGGGTCCCGTGCTCCGCTTCCTCGGGTTGCTGCTGGTCATCTGGCTGGTGATCACCGTCATCGGCGCCGTCATCAAGGGCCTGCTCTGGCTCGCCGTCGTCGGCGCGCTCTTCTTCGTCGCCACCGCGGCGATCGGCTGGGTCCGGCGCGACAACAAGGCGCTGCCGCCGGGCCGCTGACCGGAGGCGCGTAGCCGCCCGGGCGGGGGCCGTCCGGGTCTAGGTTGCCGCGCATGCGGTTCGGTCCACCGGTCAGGTTCACCCGGGACGGGAACGGCGCGACGCTGGCCTACCAGGTCCTGGGTGAGGGGCCGGTCGATCTGGTGTTCCTCTTCGGCTGGCCGAGTCACGTCGCGCTGATGTGGGAGAACCCGGCGTTCGCCGACTTCCTGCACCGGCTGGCGTCCTTCTCGCGGCTGATCCTCTTCGACCGGGCCGGCAACGGGATGTCCGACCGCGGCCCGACCGGCCACGTCTTCGAGGACTGGATGGACGACGTCCGCACGGTCATGACGGCCGTGGGCTCGGAGCGCACGGCGTTCTTCGGCTGTCACCTGGGCGGCCGGCTGGCGCTGCTGTTCGCCGCCACCCATCCCGAGCTGACGACCGCAGTGGTGGCGTTCGGAGCCCACCCGGCGACCCTGCGGGACGACGACTACCCCTGGGGTTCGACGCCCGAGGAGCGCGCGCATCTCATCGAGATCGTCGGGGCCGGTGCACTGGAGGCCGACCGGCTGTTGTCCGACATCGCCCCGACGGACGCCGCCGATGCAGTCACGCGCCGGTGGTGGTCGACGTACTGGCACTCGGCCGCCAGCGCTCCCGAGTCGCGGGACGAGATCACCGCGATGGGGCCGGTGGACATCCGCGGGGTGCTTGCCGCCGTCCGGGCACCCGCCCTGGTGCTGCACCGCCGCGGTGACCGGATGGCCTCGGTCCAGGCGAGCCGGTACATGGCGGACCGGCTGGCGTCGGCGACGTTCCACGAGCTGCCCGGCGACGACCACTTCCCGTTCTTCGGCGACCAGGACACCGTCGTGGCGCTGACCCAGGAGTTCCTGACCGGCACCCTGCCGCAGGCCGAGCCCGACCGGGTCGTGCTCACCGTGCTGTTCACCGACATCGTCGGTTCGACGGCCCGGGCCACCGAGCTCGGCGACCGGCGGTGGCGCCGGCTGCTCGACGAGCACGACAGCATCGTCCGGGGGAACCTTGCGCGGTTCCGGGGCCGGGAGATCGAGACCACCGGTGACGGTTTCCTCGCCACCTTCGACGGCCCCGCACGGGCGATCCGCGCAGCCACCGCCATGCGCGACGAGCTCGCGGAGGTCGGCCTGGCGATCCGGGTCGGGCTGCACACCGGGGAGGTCGAGCTGGACGGCGACCACGTCCGTGGGATCGCCGTCCACATCGCCGCGCGGGTGCTGGCGCTGGCCGGCGACGGCGAGCTGCTCTGCTCGCGCACCGTGCGCGACCTGGTCGCCGGGTCGGGCTTCTCGTTCACCCCGCGCGGGAGTCACCGCCTCAAGGGCGTGCCCGACGAGTGGGAGCTGTTCGCGGCGGCCGTGACGGCGGGCTGACCGCGCTCAGCGGATCGTGGACGGGCCCGGGCGGAAGGCCGGGCCGTGCGCGCAGACGACGAGGGTCGCCAGGTCGAGCACCCGCTCGCGCTGCTCGCGCAGCTGGTCGCGGTCGGGAGCGTAGGGGTCGTCGGCCGGCCCCTCCTCGGTCCACCAGAGATGGGTCAGCGCCGCGACCTCGTCGGGCGTGCCGACGAGCGTGGTGACGTCCTGCGGCGTGTGTCCCGGGGTCGCCAGCAGCCGGATGCTCGGCGTCAGCTGGAAGCCCTCGGCGGCGCGGCGGGTGAACGTGTCGCCCTCGATGACGGACTGGAAGTCGTGCACCGGGACGACGGGGAACAGCGCGATGTTCACGGTGTGGTCGAGGTGGTGGTGGCTGACGACGACGTCCGTGACGTCCTCCGGCTCGACGCCGAGCGCGCGCAGCGGGCGCAGGATGAGGTCGCGGTCGGCGACCATGCCCGGGTCGACGACGACGACCCGGTCGGCGTCGCGGACGAGGCTCACCGTGCCCGCGACGTTCGGCATGCGGACGTAGCCCTCGACGAGGACGTCGAGGCGCGCGGTTCTCTCGAGGTCGGGCATGGCGCGGACGCTAGCGGACAGCGGTCAGCCCATCCCCGGCCGGACGAGACCGCACTCGTAGGCGAGCACCACCGCGTGCACCCGGTCGCGCAGCTGCAGCTTGGCGAGGATGCGGGTGACATGGGTCTTCACGGTGGGCTCGCTGAGGAACAGGGTCGCCGCGATCTCCGCGTTCGACCGGCCCTTCGCGATGAGCCCGAGCACCTCCAACTCGCGCGGGGTCAGGACGCCCAGCGCGTCCGGCGCGGCCGCGCCGGGCCGCGGCCGCCGCACGTAGTCCTCGATCATGGCGCGGGTGATCTCCGGTGCGAGGAGCGCGTCGCCTCCCGCCACGGTGCGGATGGCGCCGGCCAGCTCGCGCGGCGGTGCGCTCTTGAGCAGGAACCCGCTGGCCCCGGCCCGCAGCGCGTCGTAGACGTAGGCCTCCTGGTTGAACGTCGTGAGCATGAGGACGCGGGCCGGCGACGCGTGCCGCTCCAGGAGGAGCCGGGTGGCCGCGATGCCGTCCAGGCGCGGCATCCGGATGTCCATGACGACGACGTCGGGCCGTGTCGTGCGGGCGAGCTCCACCGCCTCCGCGCCGTCCGCCGCCTCACCCACCACGTCCATGTCGGGCTGGCCGGCGAGGATGGAGGCGAACCCGCCGCGGACCAGCGCCTGGTCGTCGGCGAGGAGCACCCGGATCATGCCGGCTGCGTCCGGGCCGCGGCGCTCACCGGGATGACGGCCTCGACGGCGAACCCGCCGCCCGGCCTTGGGCCGGCGTCCAGGGTGCCGCCGTAGAGGGCCACCCGTTCGCGCATGCCGATGAGGCCGTGTCCGAGGCCGGGATCGGAGGTGACGGCCCGGCCGTCGTCGTGGACGGCCAGCTCCACCCCGGCGTCGGCGTAGCGCAGGACGACGGTCGCGGACGCGCCCCGGGCGTGCTTGAGCACGTTGGTGAGTGCCTCCTGGACCAGCCGGAACAGCGCGACGTCGACACCCGGCGGCAGGTCCCGGGGGGTGCCTTCGACGTGGAGATCGACGCGGAGCCCGGCGTCGCGCACCTGGGCCACGAGCTCCGGCACCTGGGCGGCCCCCGGCTGGGGCAGCAGCGCGTCCGCCGGCGCGGCGCTCCGCAGCAGCCCGAGCATGTGCCCGAGTTCGGCGACGGCCTGCTGCCCGGTGTGCTGGACGGCACGCAGCGGCTGCCGCGCACCGGCGGGGTCGCGGTCGAGCAGGTCCTCCGCCGCCCCCGCCTGGATCACCATGACGCTGACGCAGTGCGCCACGACGTCGTGCAGCTCGCGGGCGATGCGTGCCCGCTCGGCGGCGACGGCGTCCCGGACCCAGGCCTCCTGCTCGTCGGCCAGGCGGCTCGCGCGCTCGCTCAGGGCGGCGTGGCTGCGGTCGCGCCGGCGCAGCCCCCGGCCGACCGCCGTCACCACCGCCAGGGGCACGACCGCGAACGGGACGTTCGCCGCCGTCCCGATGCTCGGCACCCGCAGGAAGAGGACGACGAACGCCACCACCGAGACCAGCAGACCGGACGCCGCCCGCTCGCGGTCGGCGTGCCGGACCACCGAGTAGGTGGCGACGAGCATCGGCAGGAAGTGGCCCCACAGCGTGATGGTGAGGACGACGAGCAGCTGGGGCCCGGCCACCGCGGTCGCGACGACGAGCATCGTGGCGAGCGGAGCGCGGCGCCGGAAGGCGAGCGCGGAGGTGGCGACGAGCGAGCAGAGGACGACGGCCCACTGCGGACCGAACCGCGTGGAGTTGTCGAGGCCGAGACGCAGATCGAGCTGGGCGAACGCCGTGACCGCGGCCGCGAGGGCGACGTCGGCCGCCATGCTCGCCGTCGGCCGCGTTCCCGCCATGCCGGGAAGGTAGCCGCCGACGGCGCGGCTGCGCGTCATCCCGTCGCATGACGCGGGGGCTACCCGGGTCGTAGCCCGGCCCACCGGTCCCCGACTGCGGGCCGAACGATGTCGCGACAGCGGATGGACGCCCCGCGGTGGCCCCGGGCAGCACAGTCGCCGTGCTTCCGCCCTCGACCCAGGAGAACGAGATGACCCGCACGACCTCCGACCCCCGCCCCTCCCCCGCTGCCGCCGTAGCCCCGCCCGGCGCCGACGCCCGGCTCGCCGGCCTGACGCTGATGGCCGGCTGCGTCCTGGCCGCGATCGGCTTCGTGGCCATCAGCCTCGCTGCGCCCGGGAGCGGCGACGACCGCTACGGCGATCCGCTGTGGCAGCCCCTGTACGGCGTGCTGCTCGCGGGCAGCGTGCTGGTGGTGCTCGGCCTCCCGGCGGTGCTCGCGGTGCACGGCCACGTCTCCCGCCGGCTGACCCTCGTCGGCTACGTGGGGGTCTTCGCGCCGCTGGTGATGCTCAACGTCGCCGAGACCACCATCGAGGCATTCGTCATGCCCTACCTGCTCCACCACGGGGGCATCCCGCAGGAGACCCCGGCCGGGCTCAACGCCTACGAGGCAGTGGCGCTGCTGCTCTACCTCGTGGGCAGTGTCTGCCTGGCGGTGGCCGTGTTCCGCGCCCGGGTGCTGCCGTGGTGGGTAGGGGCCGCCCTGCTCGCGTCCGTCGTGTCGGTGTTCCTCGTCCATGGCGGCCCGGCGGCGTTCATCAGCGACTACTTCGTGCTGGCGGCGCTGTTCTGCTTCGGCTGGTACGCGGTGCGCCCGCGGTCGGCTGCCTCCGTCTGACCGGCCGCGTCCCGGGGGCGCCAGCGTCCGGCGCGGAGCACCGTCAGGTCGTCGGGGGTTCCGTACAGCCGGCCCTCGTACGCCTTGACCGCGGCGACCAGGACGATGCTGACGACGACCAGCAGCGACCACGAGCCGACCTTCGCCGGGTGGACGAGCGTCCACACCGACGCCTGGGACGGGTACTGCCAGGCCCGTCCCAGGGTGGCGGCGTTCTCCGCGGCCCAGAGGAAGAAGCCGATGAGGACGAAGGACAGCGCCAGCGGCATCGCGTACCGGCGTCCGCCGACGGTGAAGTGCACCCAGGTGCGCCAGGTGGCGAGCAGCAGGGCGCCGGCCAGCGGCAGGCGCAGGTCCCAGATCAGGTGCGACGAGAAGAAGTTGAGGTACACCAGCGCCGCGACGAGCGCCGTCCGGCGCGCCCGGTAGCCGGTGATCCGCAGGTCGAACCGCCGCCACGCCTGACAGATGTAGCTGCCGACGGCGGCGTACATGAATCCGCTGTAGAGCGGCACGCCACCGATCGAGGCGGAGCCGGTGTCGGGGTAGGACCAGGAGCCCTGCCGGACCTTGAACAGCTCGAGCGCCAGCCCGACCAGGTGGAAGCCGAAGATCACCGCGACCTCGCGGCCGGTCTCCCAGCCGAGCAGCCACAGCGCCAGGGTGACGCCGAGGCTCCAGACCAGCAGCGCGTCGGCCGGGTCGACCGGCAGCGGGACGATCCGGACGACGGCCAGGCCGAGGAAGAACAGGACGGCGAACAGGCAGCACTGCGCCTCGACCCAGGCGAACCGCAGGAGCTGTCTCACCCGGAGGACGCTACGTACGACCGGGTGACATCCGCCGCTCCCGGCCGCCGCGTGTCGGGGCGGACGACTCCTATGGTTGCCGGCCGGCGCGTGCCGCCGTCGGCTCGGGTTGCCGGAGCCGGGCGAACAGTACGGCCACGAGCACCGTGAAGACGGCGCCGAGCAGCCATCCGGCCAGGACATCCGTGGGCCAGTGCACGCCCAGGTAGATCCGGCCGGCGCCCTCGACGAGCACCCACAGGATCAGCCCCGCCGTGACGGCGTACCGCCAGGCGTGGCCCACAGCGCGCGCGAGACCCAGACAGAGCAGGCCGGCGCCGAAGGTGGCCGTTGCGGTGTGCCCCGACGGCATGGCGAATCCGGCAGCATGCATCTCCCAGTCGGACTTCGGTGGGCGGCTGCGACCGACGGCGGCCGCCAGCGCGACCCGGACGCCCTGCTCCACCGCCATGAACACCAGACCGCCGAGCAGACCGAGCCACCACGGCCGCGGCAGCAGGGCCAGCATGGTGCCCACCGCCGCCACGGCGTACGCCAGGTACTCCGAGGTCACCGAGACCGCAATCGCCACCGCCGTCAACGCCGCCGTCCGGTGATGCAGGCCGGCGTCGTGCAGTGCCAGGTCGACGGCCGTCGGCCGCAGATGGGCTGCCAGCACCGCGATGACGACCGCCGTCAGGAGGACGACGAGCGCCACACCGAGCGCGACCAGTCGACGGACGGACCGGCCCTCCGCTCCCTGCTCGGCCACGGACATCGTCGAAGTGTCCACGCCCGCTCGGTGATGCGCTGGTCAGCCCGCCGCCGGTCCGAGCCCGGTCGACGGTCAGGTGCGAGGAAGCGACCGTCCCAGCCGGCCGACCGGGCCCGGCGCGGGTCGGCGGGCCGCCGCCGGACGCACCCGTGGTGCCCGGCCCCGCGCCGGCAGCCGGACGATCGGTCAGTGGCTCGCCTGGCCGGTCGGAACGGCGCTGGAACCGCTTCCCCGCTGCTGGTCGCCGGCAGTCTGGCTCGGGGGTGCCACGACCGTCGGCGGCTTGTCGATCTGCCCCCAGATGCCGACGACCGCGGCGACGAGCGGGACCAGCAGCGTGACGGTCGGGATCACCCGGTTGAGGCGGTAGTAGTTCGCGAAGAACCCCAGGGCCGGGCGGGTCGGCTCCTCCGCCGGACGCATGACCTGCAGATCCATGAGCAGTCCGGTCAACAGCAGCAGAACCAGCAGGATCAGGCCGCGGAGAAGGTACCCGGAGCCCACCGGTTCGTGCGCCACCGTTGTGGCGCCCTTCAGCAGCACCACGACCACGCCGACGGGCAGTGCGACCAGGAGCGCCTTGGTCGAGCCGCGCCTCCCCGGGATCACCGACCACAGGAGTCCGAGGCACAGACCGAAGCCGCTCCAGAAGGCCAGTTCCCCGAGAACCAGCTCGAGGCCGTAGCCCCGGAGGGCCGGCCCCGGATAGGCCAGCACGCGGACCACGACGAAGTAGGCCATCGGAAGCACAGCGAGTGGCAGCACCAGGCGCAGGGACGCCCGGGCGTTCTCGATCGCCGACAATCGCGGCCCGAGCGCCAGGGCGATGTCCAGCGGGTTGACGCGCGTGGGAAGGGCGTTCAGGGCCGGCGCGGGCTCCGGCCGGTCGCGCGGCCACCACCAGTTGTCGGGCCAGCGGTCCGGCCGCAGGCTGTCCGACGCCAGGATCGGCGGCAGGTTGCGCACCTCGTCGAGGTGGCTCTGCAGGGCGCGTTCCTTGGTGAGTTTCTCCCGCGCGGTGAGCTCCCCTTTGGATACCCGGGAGTCGAGGGCGCGGCGTTCGTCACGGAGAGTCCTAAGTACGCCCTCGGCCCGGACGAGGTCCGCCTGGAGCTGCACCGAATCAGCGGCCTCCTGCACCAGCTCCGGTTTCTCCAGCCGGGCGAGCACGGTCCGGGACCTCATCGCCGCGAGCATCCCGAGCCATGCGCCGGCGACGAGCAGCGCGATCAGTGGCAGAGCGGCGCCGATGTAGTACGGGAAGTCCCACCGCAGACCCAGAGTGATGGTGGTCGCGAGGAAAAGGGAGACGACGCCGGACACGTCGCGGACCTCCGCCGGCCCGGCGTCTCGCATGGTGAGCAGCCCCGCGGCCAGGACGCCCGCGAACAGCACCCAGACTGCCAGCCAGAGCCCGAAGGCGGGGCTGAGGAAATGGAAGGGGATGCCGAGCACCGCGGCGACGAAGACGACCCCTTGGAGGCGCCAGGGAGACCTGCGGATTGCTGCCAGCCCCGCGGGAGGTACCAGGGCGCCAGTCGGGGCGGCCCGTTGCCGGCGGACCGCCAGGGCCAGTGCGCCGAGCAGGCACAGAACGAAGACGGCGGCAGCGCCCTCGAGGATCCCCAACCCCACCGCCAGGACGTCGACCACCAGGCGCAGCCGCTTGCGCTGGGGAGGCTGCACGCCCAGATGGGGCGCCACCGGCAGGAGGAGCCCGACGACCGCCGCACCCACCGGGGCGAACCATGGGAAGTCGAAGAGGCCGAACATGTAGGGGAGGTCGCCGACCACCACGGCCAGGCCGGCGAGTGCGACAGCACGGCCGGCCACCCGCATCGGTTCGGGGAACGGCCAGGCCGGGTCCTGGCTCTCCCCGTCCTGCCCGCGCCTCCGCCGCAGATGCCAGAGGGCGATCCCGAACAGCCCGGCACTCGCGATCGCATCGATGACGTCGCCCGAGAAGCCCAGGTCCTGGCTGACGGGCTCGACGGCGGACCCCAGGGAGAAGTCGACGTGCGGCATGTCCTCGGGCCGCGCCACTGACACGTGGTGCCAGACGATCGTGCCCTTCCCGTCGTACACCGCGGGCGCCGGCGCCAGTTTGTGAACCGTGATGCCCTTACCTGTCTCGATGGTGACCGACGTCCACGTGATCGCAGAGCCGCTCTCGAACGAGATCCGATGACGGGTCGGGTACCAATCGACCGACCAGATCATGTCGTAGTGGTAGCGGGCGTCGTCACCCCTCGATGTCGACGACGAGGTGAGGGTGACCCCATCTCCTTCCAGCGCGGCGCTGTAACCGACATCGGTCGACCGACTGGCCTGCCCGCTCACGAGGGGCAGGCAGGCGAACAGCCCCTCAGGCTGTTCGTCGGTGAGGAGCAGTTCGATCGCATGGGCCGACGTCGTCGGCACGTGCAGCCGCACCGAACTCGTGACCGTGGGGGTGCCGTCGTCGCCCAGCGCCGCCGAGAGTCTCGCCGAGCCGGTGACCGTGGCTTCGTCGATTCCGGCGCAGGTGGGGTCCGGAGCCGCTCGCGCGGCGGCCGCGCCGAGCTGGGTCACACCCAGCGCGATCACGAAGGACAGCAATGCCTGCACGACGAGCCGAGGAGTCCGGTTGCCTACCCGGGACGTTCTCATGGACGCGACCTGCCACTCGTCCCTTCACCCCGACGCCCGGAAAGGCCGGCGGTGCCGTGACCCGGCGGCCGAACCATCGACGTCTCCCCGCCCGCTGAAGTGTCGACTGCGCTGGGCCCCGTGTGAAGCGGAGCGTGCGCGGCGCTCAGCCGGGTGTCCGTGCCGCGGAGTCGTTCACACTCACGCCGCGACGAGTGCCGGACGGGCGGGGAGGCGTGGCGACGGGATCGCGCCGACGACCGGGCGGCGCACACCCGTGGGCTGGGCCGTACGGCCGCGCAGCAGCGCGCACATGAGCAAGGAGCAGGTGAGCCCGAACCCGGCGCCGAGCGAGACGGCGGTCTGGTGGCCCAGCCAGCCGTAGCTGGTCCAGGAGGCGCATGCCCCGGCCCCGAGCCGCCACCGCGTGAGCGACAGTCCGGACACGTCCTGCGTGCGGTCCCGGAGCAGCCGCAGGGGTTGCGGGACGGCGGCGACCGAGCCGACGACGGCGATGACCGAGCTGAGCGCGGCGGCGACAGCGGCGGGGCGCGCCAGAGCGGGGCGGGTGCGCAGGTGCGGCTGGGTGAGCAGCAGGGCCGCGAGGACGGCGGTGTTGCCGCTGCCGACCACCGCGTTGGTGACGATCTGCGCCGGGTCGCCGGTGAGCGTGCCGAAGGTCAGCCAGCACACGTTCAGGGCGACGGCGAGCCAGGCGCTGGTGGGTGAGAGCCCGAGGGTGCGGCGGTGCCGGCAGGAGCGCCAGACCTGGGGCCAGACGACGGCGATGCTGAGGGTGGTGGCGAGGCAGCCGAGAGCGGCGATCATGGTGGAGCGGGAGTCCGTTCAGGCGGGGCGTCAGAGGGCGTGGCCATCGGCCGGCACGCGATGCACCGGACGGATGGGAACCCTCGTCACTGAGCGGAACCGCACGTTGTTGTTTCGATGACCACAGTCGTCATCGGCGCTATGAAGCCGGGACAGGAGTCACTTCCCCGTGATTCACCTGTGACCTTGCTCATCGCAATGTCGTGAGCACACAGCGCTACATCCACAGCGCCTGACGTCGCCGGAACGCCGCCGGCCCGGCCCTCCGAGGAGGACCGGGCCGGCGGTGTGCGGGCTGACTCAGCTGCAGCCGCTGGTGGAGCCGCAGCCCTCGCAGACGTAGCAGCTACCGGCGGGCCGCATCTTGGTGCCACACGTCATGCACAGCGGCGCGTCGGTGGCGGTGCCCGTGACGAGCTCCAGGAGCTCGGCCGAGGAGTGGGCCTCCTTGACCGACTTCGGACCCTCCGGCGTGACCTTCTCCTCCGTCTTGGCGGTCTCGATCGGCGCGGAGCTGCGCAGCTGCTCCAGGTCGACGTCCTCCTCCTCGGTGACGGCGGCGGTCGAGGCCGAGCTGCCGTACGAGCCGGCGACCTGCGCGGCCCGCTCCTCGGCGGTGAAGATGCCGAGGCTGGCCCGCTTCTCGACGGGCAGGTGGTCCAGCGCCAGGCGACGGAAGATGTAGTCCATCACCGACTGCGCGATCCGGATGTCCGGGTCGTCGGTCATGCCGGCCGGCTCGAAGCGCATGTTGGTGAACTTCGAGATGTAGGTCTCCAGCGGCACACCGTGCTGCAGCGCCAGCGAGATGCCGATCGAGAAGGCGTCCATGACGCCGGCCAGGGTCGACCCCTGCTTGCCCAGCTTCAGGAACACCTCGCCGAGGCTGCCGTCGTCGTACATGCCGGCGGTCATGTAGCCCTCGGCACCGGCGACGCTGAACGACGTGGTGACGCTCGTCCGCTTCTTCGGCAGCCGCTTGCGCACCGGGTGCGACAGCGCCGCCGGAGCCGCAGCGGCCTCGACCGTCGCCTCTTCCTTGGTCCCGTCGTTCTTGCCCTTGCCGCCGGACAGCGGCTGGCCGACCTTGCAGTTGTCGCGGTAGATCGCGAGCGCCTTGAGGCCGAGCTTCCAGCCCTGGAAGTAGATGTTGGCGACGTCCTCGACGGTCGCCGTCTCCGGCATGTTGACCGTCTTGCTGATCGCGCCGGAGATGAACGGCTGGACCGCTGCCATCATCCGGACGTGGCCCATCGGCGAGATGGCCCGCTCGCCCATGGCGCAGTCGAACACCTCGTAGTGCTCCGGCCGGAGGGTCGGGGCGTTGACGACGTGGCCGTGCTCGGCGATGAACTCGACGATCGCCTCGATCTGCTCCTCCTGGTAGCCCAGGCTCTTCAGCGCCCGCGGCACCGTCTGGTTGACGATCTGCATGGAGCCGCCGCCGACCAGCTTCTTGAACTTGACCAGCGAGAAGTCCGGCTCGATGCCGGTCGTGTCGCAGTCCATCATGAAGCCGATGGTGCCGGTGGGGGCCAGCACCGAGGCCTGGGCGTTGCGCCAGCCGTTGTCGGCGCCGATCGCGAGGCAGTCCTGCCACTCCGCCGTCGCGGCCTTGAGCACGTCGGCGTCGTCGGCACCCACCGGACGGATGGCGTCGTTGGCCGCGGCGTGTTTGCGCATGACCCGGGCATGGGCGTCGGCGTTGCGGGCGAAGCCGTCGTAGGCCCCGACGATGCCGGCCAGCTCGGCCGACCGGCGGTAGGCGGTGCCCGTCATCAACGAGGTGATGGCCGCGGCCAGCGTCTGCCCGCCGCGGGAGTCGTAGGCGTGACCGGTCGCCATGAGCAGGGCGCCGAGGTTGGCGTAGCCGATGCCCAGCTGGCGGTAGGCCCGCGTCGTCTCGCCGATCGGCTGCGTCGGGAAGTCGGCGAAGCAGATCGAGATGTCCATCGCGGTGATGACCAGCTCGACGGCCTTCACGAAGTTCTTGGTGTCGAACGTGCCGTCGTTCTTCAGGAACTTCATGAGGTTCAGCGACGCCAGGTTGCACGAGCTGTTGTCCAGGCTCATGTACTCCGAGCACGGGTTGGACGCGTTGATGCGGCCGGTCTCGGGGTTGGTGTGCCAGTCGTTGATCGTGTCGTCGTACTGGATGCCCGGGTCGGCGCACTCCCACGCGGCCTGGGTGACCTTGTTGAACAGCGTCTTCGCGTCGACGGTCTCGATCACCGAGCCGTCGATGCGGGCCCGCAGGCCGAAGTCGGCGCCGTCCTCGACCGCGCGCATGAACTCGTCGGAGACCCGGACGGAGTTGTTGGCGTTCTGGTACTGGACGCTGGTGATGTCCTTGCCGCCGAGGTCCATGTCGTACCCGGCGTCACGCAGGGCGCGGATCTTGTTCTCCTCGCGCGCCTTGGTCTCGATGAACTCCTCGATGTCGGGGTGGTCGATGTCGAGGACGACCATCTTCGCGGCGCGACGGGTGGCGCCACCGGACTTGATGGTTCCTGCGGACGCGTCGGCGCCGCGCATGAAGCTGACCGGACCCGACGCCGTACCGCCGGAGGAGAGCAGCTCCTTGGACGAGCGGATGCGGGAGAGGTTGAGGCCGGCACCGGAGCCGCCCTTGAAGATCAGGCCCTCCTCGCGGTACCAGTTGAGGATCGAGTCCATCTCGTCGTCGACGGCCAGGATGAAGCACGCGCTGACCTGCTGCGGCGCACTCGTGCCGACGTTGAACCAGACGGGTGAGTTGAAGCTGAAGTACTGGTGCATGAGCATCCAGGTCAGCTCGTGCTCGAAGATCTCCGCGTCGCCCTCGCTGGCGAAGTACCCGTGCTCGCGGCCGGCCGCGCCGTAGGTGAGGACGACCCGGTCGATCAGCTGACGCAGGCTGTTCTCGCGCTGGCTGCTGCCCACCGCCCCACGGAAGTACTTGGTGGTGACGATGTTGGTGGCGTTGATGCTCCACTCGGCGGGGAACTCCACGCCGCGCTGCTCGAAGTTGATCGAGCCGTCACGCCAGTTGGTCATGACGACGTCGCGGCGCTCCCAGGTCACCTCGTCGTAGGGGTGCACACCAGCGGTGGTGAAGACGCGCTTGATCTTGAGGCCCTTGCCCCGGTTCGTCGCCTTCGCCGTGCGGCGGGTGCGCGAGCCGGCCAAGCGGTCGTCGGTCTCGGTCATGGTGTGGAGCTCTCCCTGGTCGTCGTGCGCGGTGTGGCGTCGTGCGCTGCGTGTTCTAGCGGTGTTCTCGATGCGTGCTGCGCGGTGCGCGGTGGATCGGGGGCTGGGGAAGAGCCGCGATCGGGTCTGACTGCTGTGTAGCGGGTGGGTACGACAGTTCTCAGGCGCTGCTGGGGACCGCTGGGTGCTCGGTGGCTCCGGGCTGCCGGGCCTTCAGTTCGGCGATCTCCTTCTCGAAGTCCGCCACCGAGGTGAAGGACCGGTAGACGCTCGCGAAGCGCAGGTAGGCGACCTCGTCGAGCTCGCGGAGGGGCCGGAGGATGGCCAGGCCGACCTCGTGACTGGGGACCTCCGCCGCGCCGGTGGCGCGGATGGCGTCCTCGACCTGCTGGGCGAGTAGTTGGAGCTGGTCCTCGTCGACCGGCCGGCCCTGACAGGCGCGCCGGACACCGGCGACCACCTTGGAACGGTTGAACGGCTCGCTGACCCCGCTGCGCTTGACCACGGCGAGGACCGCCTCCTCGACGGTGGTGAACCGGCGGTTGCACTTCGGGCAGGACCGACGGCGACGGGTGGTCGCCCCCTCGTCCGCCTCGCGCGAGTCGATGACCCTGCTGTCGGCGTTGTGACAGAACGGGCAGCGCATCGGCGGTTCACCTCCTTCCTGCTCCGGGTTCCCGGGTGTCCGGAACTCCCCGCCGGCCGCTTCCCGACCCTTCCCTGTGGACCGTTCTGGGGACATCCGGTGGATGCCACCAGGGACAACCTGGGGACGGGCCTGTGGACGGGCTTACAGCGATGTAACTACTAGATGTAGGGGAACCCTAGGCCGCTCCACACAAGATGTGCAAGCGATTCGGCGGTCGGCGTGTTCCACTCAGACACTGCCGTCACCTGGGAGAACACCGGTCCCCACCCGTCACACGACACGCCGCGGCGACGCGCCGAAAGGACTTCTGGAGGACGCGATGCGGTCACTGCGACGGGGCGCCGCGGTGCCACGCCGGCCACGGGAAGGGCCGTCACCCCGCAGCGGGATGGCCGGCGGTTCGCTCGACTCAGACGGTGAGCGAGCCGCCCAGCCGGGGACGGCGGGACTGCATGTGGTCGCTCAGCCGCATGGGGCGCGTCAGCAGTTCGGCCTCGAGGCCCTCGGGCTCGGTCCAGCCGACCGTGCGCGACGCAGGCAGGGCCACGGGGGGACGCCCCGTGTCGACCGCTCCGGGTGCCCGATGCCGCCCGGCAGCGCCGGGGGCCGGGGTCGCGGCGACGGCGCCTTCAGGAGCGCGCCGGCGGCCACCCGTCGACCCGTGGGTCGCCTCCGGTGCGCGACGGCGACCGGTCACGGGGAGCTCGCCGGTGTCGGGAGCGCGGCGACGACCCACGGACGCGAACTGTGCGGTCTCGTCGGCGGTCCGCCGGCCACCCGCGGACGGTGAACCCGGCACGACGGAGAGCTCGGGGACCTTCGGCAGGCTGCCGGTGGCGGCCTCGCTGTCGACGGAGCGGGCCCGGCGGCCGGAGGGGTGCCGGGCGACCGACATCTCCTGCGTGGCCGGGCCACGGAAGGGCGCGGGGGTCGCGACGGAGAGGTGCCGCTCCGGGAGGCGCAGGGTCGCGAGATCCGTCCAGGCGGTCTCCTCGATACCGCCCAGGACCACGCGCACCCAGACCTGGCACCCACCATCGGCGTCGTGCCGCCACCCCAGCAGCTCACCGGCCCACCAGGTGCCTGCCTGATAGACCTCGACGGCCTGGGGCTGGCTCGTGAACACCGCTGCTCGGTTCTCCATGGCGCCTGACACGTGACGACCGTAAGCGTTGGAGTGACCACACACGGTG
Source organism: Blastococcus sp. OS1-29 (assembly GCF_057628075.1). NCBI lineage: Bacteria > Bacillati > Actinomycetota > Actinomycetes > Geodermatophilales > Geodermatophilaceae > Blastococcus > Blastococcus sp. OS1-29. Next base: position 67,815 of record NZ_JBXXJK010000008.1, on the reverse strand, counting down.
AACGCGCCCGCACTGAGGGTTGACGAAGTCGACCGCCGACGTTGTGAGTCTCTTGTCGTGACGTGGGTCACGACAACGCGTAGGCGTGGCGGCGAGCCGACGGCCACCCCTCCACGGGGTCGCCGGCGCTGCGAGGCGCTCACGGCAGTTCCAGGACCTGACCGGGGACGAGCACCGTGCCGTCGAGGGCGTTGAGTTCCTGGATCCGGTCGACGACCTGGCGGACGTCCGCTGTGCCGGCGACGTCAGCGGCGATGGACCAGAGTGTGTCGCCCGGCTGTACGACGACACTCTGTGTCCCGGCGAGCCGCAGGTCGCCGTCCTGCCCCGCGAGCAGTGGGCCCAGCCACGAGCCGATCGCCACGCCGAGCGCGAGGGTGAGGACCGCGGCCAGCAGGCGCGCCCGGCGGGTGAGCCGGACGCCGCCCCGAGCGGGGCGGCGCGCCGGTGCCGGCTCGCGCACCGCGGGACGCGGCTCCCCCGGCCGGCCCGCAGTGGCCCCCGCACCGCGCCGCGCGAGGCCCCCGTCCCGCGCCGGCGCCTCGACCGGGCGACAGACGCCGACCCGCGACGAGCTCCGCCCCGTCTGCCGCGGCCGCCGCGGCCACGCCTCCTCGGGGCCGGTGTCGCCACCGGCCGCCACCCCGACCAGCCGGGGCCGCCACGGCACCTGGATCTCCTCGTCGAAGTCCAGGACCGCCTGCTGCACGAGACCCATGACCCGTCCTCCCGTCCATCCGCTGCATCGAACGCCTGTTCGATTCGAACTGCTGTTCGATGTCTACCGCAAGCCACCGACGAAAGCGACACCGAACACGGCACGACTTCGAACATGTGTTTGATCCGCGGCCCTCGGCGCGCTACCGTCCGTCGGAGGACACATCTGCGCTGCGCGAGCAGCGGACAAGGAGGCGACGTGGCGGAGAAGAGCGGGACGGCAGGGGGCCGCAGGACGGCCGGTGGCGCCTCCGCGAACACCGAGACGTCCACGGTGCGCGCATTCCCCGACCGTGAGGCCGACGGTGACGGGCTGACCCAGCGTCAGCGCCGCGTCCTGGAGGTCATCCGCGACTCGATTGAGCGGCGCGGCTATCCCCCGTCGGTCCGGGAGATCGGCGAGGCGGTCGGCCTGTCGTCGGCGTCCTCGGTCGCGCACCAGCTGTCGGTGCTGCAGAAGAAGGGGTGGCTGCGCCGGGACCCGAACCGCCCACGGGCCCTCGACGTCCGGCTGCCGGGCGACAGCCCGCACTCGGCTGCGGCGGCAGAGCTCGCTGCCGGCGGAGAGTCCCCGGCTTCCGCGCCGACCTACGTCCCGCTGGTCGGCCGTATCGCCGCCGGTGGCCCGGTGCTCGCCGAGCAGGCCGTCGAGGACGTCTTCCCGCTACCCCGCGAGCTCGTCGGCGAGGGCACCCTGTTCATGCTCAAGGTCGTCGGTGACTCGATGGTCGAGGCCGCGATCTGCGACGGCGACTGGGTGGTCGTGCGCCAGCAGCCGACCGCGGAGAACGGCGAGATCGTCGCGGCGATGATCGACGGAGAGGCGACGGTCAAGACGTACAAGCGGCGCGACGGCCACATCTGGCTGTTGCCGCACAACCCCGCGTACGAGCCGATCCCCGGTGACGAGGCGACCGTGCTCGGCCGCGTCGTCAGCGTGCTGCGGCGCGTCTGAGACAGCCCGCCGGCCGGCGGTTCAGTGCCTCCGGTCGGCGGGACGACGATCGACGGGATGACGCCGGAGCTTGCCGCCGATCCAGACGATGACCGTCGCGGCGGCCGCCGCGATCAGACCGTTGGTGATCGGTGAGAGCCCCGACCGGCTCAGATCGGTGAAGCTCGGCACCGGACCCGCCGCCGGAGTCGCCGCAGGCGCGGCAGCGGGCGCGAGCGGTACCACCGTCAGGTCGCTCGGCAGCCCCTCGCTGGCGACCACCAGGCTCTGGTTGTCCGGCGCGAAGGTGATGGCCTCCCCCTGCCGCGAGTCGGGGAGCGGCGTACGTACAGGGGTACCGGCCAGCGCAGCCGGCACGTCGGAACCGGTCAGCGGCCACACGTAGGCGTCGGTGTAGGTGCGCAGGGCGATCGCGCTGCCGTCGCGCGCGACCGCTCCCCCGGTGACCAGGAGCTGGCCTGCCTGCCCGACCGGCCCACCCACGGTGCCGGTGAAGGTGAAGTTGACGCCGGCGACCTTCGCCAGGGCCACCGTCCCGCCGTCGACCAGGGCCGTTCCGGGCCGGTAGACGCCGCTGGCCCCCAGGATCTCCTTCGTCACGATGTACGGGGTGCCGTCCGGCGCGAGCAGCAGCGCCTCGGCGTCGTGCGCGCCGTCCGGGTAGGTCAGGCGGTAGATGCTGGTGGATCCGTCCGGACGGAGGGCGATCAGCGCCACGGTGGACCGGATGGAGTCGTTGTCGCCGGTGTCGGCCAGCCACACCGTCCCGTCGGCGGCGACCGCCAGGTCCTCGGGGTCGTAGGGGTCGACGGCGGCGGTGTGCACGTCGACGACCTGGCACGTGGCGTCCAGCAGGAAGACCGAGACCTGGTCGCCGCCGTCGTTCATGGCCAGGAACTGGCCGTCGACCGCCACCAGTCCGGAGAGCTCGGGCAACCGGGGGTCGGTGATCTGGCACTGGGCCGCCGGCGCGGTCGTCCCGGCGGACGCGGGCAGGGGGCAGCCGAGGACGAGGACGGCCCCGAGGACTCCCCCCGACGCCAGCAGTCGCCCCCGCGAGCCGCTACGCGGTCTGCCGGCCTGCTCGGGCACGTACCCAGCGTGACAGAACCATTGCGTTCAGTGCGTGAACCACGCCCAAGAGGACGATGCCCACGCAGGCACCCACGACCGCGTCGGTGAGCCAGTGGAAGTCGAGCGAGACCATGGCTGCGCCGGTGGCCACCGGCCCGACCACGCTGAGCAGCCAGAAGACCCGCTGCACACGGGCGGGCAGTCCGTACGCCACCGCCTGCCAGCGGGCGATCCCCCACATCAGGACGGCATTGGCGACGTGGCCCGAGGGGAACGACTGGCCGTCGGCATGGAAGAAGAAGACGCCGGGATAGCCCGGCGCCGTCCGCCCGGTGCCGTGCTTGATGGCGTAGACGGCGACGGTCAGCAGGCCGAGCGCGACCAGCACCCGGACCAGCGGCAGCCAGGTGCGCCGGCGCCAGGCGAGATGGCCGATGAGTGCGGCGAGGACGACGAGGATCGTCACCCGGCCGCCGAGCTGCGTCACCACCCAGATGAAGGGAAAGGCGGCCGAGTCGCGCAGGCCCCAGCCGCTGATCACGGAGGAGACGTGCAGGTCCATCTGCTCGAGCCAGCCGCGGGCCAGCACGTCGGCGGTGACGAGGGCGCCCACGACCAGGGCGGTGAGCATGACCCACCACGCCGGGCGGCCCGCGGAGACGACCCGAGGGCGATCGGGTGCGCCGGCGTCCCTGATCACGCCGCTCGTCACCCGGTCACCGTACCGGCCCGTGACCTGACCGTGATCTGCCCGACCCTGTTCTCACCCGACCGGGACGGCGAACTCCCCGAGGGTCGCGGCCAGGGCGCCATCCACCCGTGCGCTCAAGCGGGTGCCGGACTCCTCGTGCCGTTCCTCGAGCACCTCGCCGTCGCGGTGCACTCGGGCCACGAGGTCACCCCGGTCGTAGGGGACGAGCACCTCGACCTCGACGTCGGGGTGCGGGAGGCGGGCGGCGATGAGCTCGCGAAGCCCCTGGATGCCCACGCCGGTGCGGGCCGAGACCCACACCGCACCGGGCAGCGCCTGGCGCAGGGTCAGCACGTCGTCCTCGGTCATGGCGTCGACCTTGTTGACGACGATGACCTCGGGAACGCTCGCCGCGTCGATCTCGCCGAGCACGATCCGCACCGCCTCGATCTGGCCCAGCGGATCGGGGTCGGAGCCGTCCACCACGTGCAGCAGCAGGTCGGCCGCCGCCACCTCCTCGAGCGTGGACCGGAAGGCGTCGACCAGCTGGTGCGGCAGGTGCCGGACGAAGCCGACGGTGTCGGTGAGCGTGTACTCACGGCCGTCGGGCGACTCGGCTCGCCGGACGGTCGGGTCGAGGGTGGCGAACAGCGCGTTCTCCACCAGCACACCGGCGTCGGTGAGGACGTTGAGCAGGCTTGACTTGCCGGCGTTGGTGTAGCCGGCGATCGCCACGCTGGGCACCGCGTTGCGGTCGCGGGCCGACCGCTGAGTCGCCCGCGCAGTGGCCATGCCCGCGATCTCGCGGCGCAGCTTGCTCACCCGGGAACGGATCCGGCGGCGGTCGGTCTCGATCTTCGTCTCACCCGGACCACGGGTACCGATGCCGCCACCGCCGGCGACGCGGCCACCGGCCTGCCGGGACAGCGACTCACCCCAGCCACGCAGTCGCGGCAGCATGTACTGCATCTGGGCGAGCTCGACCTGGGCCTTGCCCTCCCGGCTGGTCGCGTGCTGGGCGAAGATGTCGAGGATCAGCGCGGTCCGGTCGACGACCTTGACCTTGAGCACCTTCTCCAGCTGGTTGAGCTGGCCCGGGGTGAGCTCACCGTCGCAGATCACGGTGTCCGCGCCGCTCGCCGCGACGATGTCGCGGATCTCGATCGCCTTGCCCGAGCCCACGTAGGTGGCGGCGTCGGGCCGGTCGCGGCGCTGGCTGACCGCCTCGAGCACCTGCGAACCGGCCGTCTCGGCCAGCGCGGCGAGCTCGGCGAGGGACCGGTCGGCGTCGGCCTGGGTGCCCTCGGTCCAGACCCCGACGAGCACCACGCGCTCCAGCCGGAGCTGGCGGTACTCGACCTCGGTGACGTCGGCCAGTTCGGTGGATAGTCCGGCCACGCGGCGGAGCGCGCCGCGCTCCTCGCGGATGTAGGAGCCGGTCGTGTCGTCTGGCTCGTCGAACGGCACGGGCTCGGGGGCTGTCGTCATCGTCTCCAGCGTTGCACGCCCCAGCGGCTGGGGCACCTGAGTTGTCGTCATCGGCGGGTACAACACCGCAGAGGCGCGAGTGCATCCCTCCTCCGACGGGGTACCGGTGGGAGGACGTTCCGACGACAGGAGGACCAGATGAGCGACTCCGGATCCAGCAGCCTGGGTTCCGACGCCGAGATCGACGACCCCGGTCGCGACCCGAAGGGCCTCAATCCTCCACGCAACCTCTGGGGCGGTCCCGACCAGGACACCGGTCGCGGCGAACCGCGCGGCGAGGGCAACGTCGGGCCCGGGGACAAGCCGGAGGACCCGACCGACGAACCCGAGTCCCGCGCAGACACGCCCTGACGACGGGTCAGGCCCCCAGCCACTCCGCGCACAGCACGCCGGCCGAGACGATGACGGCCGGCCCGGTGAGGACCGTCGTCCGTTCGTCGACTGCCACCGTCAGGCGACCGCCCGGGACGTCGACGACGACGGTCCCCTCGGCGCGGCCGTCCGCCGCGAGGGCGGCGAAGGCGGCGGCGCATGCCCCGGTGCCGCAGGACCGGGTCTCCCCCACCCCGCGCTCGTGCACCCGCAGCCGGATGTGCGCGCCGGGCTTCAGAACGGTGATCAGCTCGACGTTCACGCCCTCGGGGAAGAGCGCGGCGTCGAAGGTCGGGGCGACCGACAGGTCGAGGGTGTCGAGGTCGACCTCGGTCAAGCAGGCCAGGTGCGGATTGCCCATCGAGACGGCGAGGCCGGCGAAGTCCCGCCCGGAGACGTGGGCGCGCCCCTCCCCGAACGGACGCGCCGGGCCCATGTCCACCCAGTAGTCGCCGTCGGGTGTGGCCCCGACCCGGCGCGGGCCGCCACGGGTGCCGACGAGCACGCCGCGCTCGCAGGAGGCGCGGTCCAGCAGCCCCTCGCTGACCAGCACGTGCAGGAACAGCCGGATGCCGTTGCCACACATCTCGGCGTGCGACCCGTCGGCGTTGCGGTGGTCCATGAACCACTCGCACTCCCCGAGGGCGTCGCCCAGGACGGACGGCGCGTCGGGCACCCGCGCCGAGCGGACGACGCGCAGCACGCCGTCGCCGCCGAGCCCGCCGCGGCGGTCGCACAGCCGACGGACCAGCGCCTCGTCCAGCCGGGACTCCGGCCACACCGAGCCGTCGGGGTCGGGCAGCACCACGAAGTCGTTCTCGGTGCCGTGCCCGAGGAGCACCCGGGGGGCGGTCTGGGATCTCACGGCTCGATCGTACGGTCGGGCATCGCCGAGGTGACCGCGTCGAGCAGGTCGGGTCGGGCGGCGTCGAACCAGGTCAGCTGCGGATCGCGGCGGAACCACGACCGCTGGCGGCGCACGAACCGGCGCGTCGTGCCGACGGTCCTCTCCCTCGCCTCCTCCGGCGTCAGGGTGCCGTCGAACTGGGCCAGGACCTGTGCGTAGCCCAACGCCCGGGAGGCGGTCGGCCCCTCGCGGAGGCCGTCCTCGGCGAGCGCGGCGACCTCGTCGACGAACCCTGCGGCCCACATGCGGTCCACCCGCCGGGCGATCCGCTCGTCGAGCTCGGCGGGGTCCCGGTCCAGGCCGACGACGACGGCGGGGTAGTGCGGCTGCGGCTGCGGAAGCTGGGCGCGGAACGGCCCGCCGGTGAGCTCGATGACCTCCAGGGCCCGCACGATTCGTCGTCCGTTGCTGGGCAGGACGGCGGCCCCCGCCGCCGGATCGAGTGCGGCGAGCCGGGCATGCAGTTGCGCCGGCCCCAGCTGCGTCAGTTCCTCCTCCAGCCGGGCCCGCACGGCGGCGTCGGTCCCGGGGAAGTCCAGCTCGTCGAGGACGGCGCGCAGATACAGGCCGGACCCGCCGACGAGCAGCGGCACGATGCCCGCCGCGCGGAGCCGGTCGATCTCGGCGCGGGCGAGGTCGCGGTACTCGGCCACCGAGGCGGCCTGACGGACGTGCCACACGTCGAGCAGGTGATGGGGCACGCCGCCGCGCTCGGCCTCGTCGGGCTTCGCCGTCCCGATGTCCATGCCCCGGTAGAGCTGCATCGAGTCGGCGTTGACCACCTCGCCACCGAGCCGGCGGGCGAGCTCGACGGCCAGGGCCGTCTTCCCGGTCGCGGTCGGGCCGACGACGGCGACCACCGGGGGCGGCGCGCTCACGCGGCCACCCAGTCCGCGACCAGGTAACCGACCCCGAACGGAGCGGCATCGAGGTGCAGGACGGCAGCGATCTGCCGACCCAGGAGCGCCGCGCCGACCGCTCGCCACGTCGCGGTCCCCGCCGCCAGGAGCCGCTCCCCCTCCGCGAGGTCGAGCGCGCCGAGCGCCGCAGCATCCCCCTGGGCCAGGGCCTCCGCCACGCCGGCGTCGAAGGGCGCGGCCGCCTCGTCCAGGTAACCGGGGGCCTTGACCGTCCGCCGGGCGGATCCGTCACCCATGGCGAGGATCCCGAGCGGGCCGGGCAGGTCACGCACGAGCTGCAGGAGATCGGTCGGTCCCGTCCCGACGCGGGTACCGGGAAAGCGCGCCTGGTCGAGCAGCCAGGCGCCGAGGGTGTGGGCCAGCGGGAGGTCCCGCCCGTCCGGGCGCGCGCGGCCGTCGAAGCCGATCTCCAGGTCGACGCCGAACCCGCGCAGGTCGCCGCGGTCACCGGCCCCGAACCGCACGCCGGCCGGCGCCCCTCCCCCGACCACCACGACGACCTCGGGGCGCTGCGCCAGCATCCGGTCGACCGCCTCCGCGCAGGCCCGCCGCAGGTCCGCGGTCTCCTCCGCCCCGCGTCCCTCGACCTCCGGGACGAGCAACGGCGGCGACGGGCAGAAGGCGACGGCAACGGTCGCGCGGGCATCCCGCGGGGACGGCTCATCGGGAACGGCGATCACGGCAGCAAGTGTCCCGGATGCGACGTGGGACACTGCCGGACGTGTCGAGCACGGACAGCCCCGACGTCGGGGCGCAGCAGGACACTCCGCCGATTGCGGAGAACCAGGACGCGACCGCCCCCGAGGCGGTCACCCCGGAGGCGGGTACCGCGGCCGCGCCGTCGCCCGGCGACGCGGCGCTGGCCGACCCGACGGAGCCCCCCTCCGCAGAGGCAGCGTCCGGGACGCCCGTGGGCAGGCACGGCGTGCCCGACGAGGAGGCCACCCCGCTGGCCGCCGAGCCCGCTCCGACGGCAGGGCGGCACGCAGCCCCCGCGGCGCAGCCGGAGCCCGCACCGGAGCCCGCGCCCGCACCGGAGGCCACGCCGGAGCCGGCGGCGGTCGCGGTGGCGGTGGCCACACCGCCTCCTCCGGTGCCCACGCCCAAGCCGATCCCGCGTCCCATGCCGCCCCGGCCCGCCGCACCGGCCCCGGTCGTGGCGCCCGTCGCGCCCGTGGAGGCCCCGGCCGCCGAGGTCAGCGATCCCACCGGCTGGGGCCGGGTCGACGACGAGGGCACCGTCTACGTGCGCACCGCCGACGGCGAGCGCGCCGTCGGCTCCTGGCAGGCCGGTGACCCCGCAGCGGGCCTGGCCCACTACGGCCGCCGCTACGACGACCTGGCCACCGAGGTCGCCCTGCTCGAGGCCCGGCTCAAGGCGCACACCGGCAACCCGGCCGAGATCAAGAACAAGGCGCACGTCCTCGCCGAGTCGATCCCCACGGCCGCGGCCGTCGGCGACCTCGACGGCCTCGCCGCCCGGGCCCGCGCGATGGTGGAGACCGCCGACTCGGCCGCTGCCGAGTCCCGCGCCGAGAAGGCCGCGGCGCGGTCGGCCCAGATCGCCCGCAAGGAGGCGCTGGCGGCCGAGGCGGAACAGATCGGCGCCGAGTCCACCGCGTGGAAGGCGGCCGGCGACCGGCTCAAGGCGATCGTCGAGGAGTGGAAGACGATCCGGGGCATCGACCGCAAGACCGACGAGGCGCTGTGGACCCGGTTCGCCGCGGCCCGCGACGCCTTCGGTCGCCGCCGGGGGGCGCACTTCGCCTCGCTCGACGCGCAGCGCGGCGAGGCCCGGTCGGCCAAGCAGGAGCTCATCAAGGAGGCGCAGAAGCTCGCGACCTCCACCGACTGGGGCCCCACAAGCGCCGCCATGCGCTCGCTGATGGACCGCTGGAAGGCGGTGCCGCGCACCGGTCGTGACGGTGACGACGAGCTGTGGAAGGAGTTCCGGGCAGCCCAGGACGTCTTCTTCGCCGCGCGCGCCGAGTCGGACAAGAAGCGCACGGGCGAGGAGCAGGCCAACCAGCAGCTCAAGGAGGAGTTGCTCGCCGAGGCCGAGAAGCTGGACCCGAACCTGGACCTGCGGGGCGCCCAGAACGCGCTGCGAAAGATCCAGGAGCGCTACGACGCGATCGGGCACGTCCCGCGCGGCGTCATGCGCTCGCTGGAGGACCGGATGCAGGCCGTGGAGCAGAAGGTCCGCGGGGCGTCGGACAGCTCCCGGGCCCGCACCGCGCCGGAGAACCCGATGGTGACATCCATGCGCGCGGCCGTCACCAAGGCCGAGGAGCAGCTGGCCAAGGCCGAGGCGGCCGGTGACCAGCGGCGGATCGAGGAGGCGCAGGCCAACCTCGTCACCCGCCGCGAGTGGCTGGCCGAGGCCGAGAAGAGCGCCGCCCGCCGCTGAGGGACTTTCTGTACAGAGAGTCCCTCAGGCGGGGGCGCCCACCCTCGGCATCCCCAGCAGGATGCCGGGGGTCGAGGGCCGGGTCCCGGCCTCGCTCGCGTCACCCGCCCGGGTGCGGCGGTGCGACAGCAGGGCGCCGTCGGCCACCAGGAAGTGGGGCTTGGCGTCGGTGAGGACGGTCTCGACGACGTCTCCGGGCCGGACGCCGTCCGCCGCGGTGAAGTGCACCAGCCGACCGTCCCGTGACCGCCCCGAGAGACGTCCGGTGGCGGCGTCCTTGCTGCCCTCCCCCGCCGCGACCAGCAGCTCGACCCGGCGCCCGACCAGGGCCCGGTTCTCCGCCCAGCTGATCTCGTCCTGCAGGGTGGTCAGCCGCAGGTAGCGCTCCTGCACGACCTCCTTGGGCAGCTGGCCGTCCATCTCGGCGGCCGGCGTGCCGGGGCGCTTGGAGTACTGGAACGTGAAGGCGCTGGCGAACCGCGCCTGCCGCACGACCGCGAGGGTCTGCTCGAAGTCCGCCTCGGTCTCGCCGGGGAAGCCGACGATGATGTCGGTGGTGATCGCCGCGTCGGGCATCGCGGCCCGGACCCGGTCGATGATCCCGAGGTAGCGCTCCTGCCGGTAGCCGCGACGCATCCGGCGCAGGACGTCGTCCGATCCCGACTGGAGCGGCATGTGCAGCTGATGGCAGACCGCGGGGGTCTCGGCCATCGCGGCGATGACGTCGTCGGTGAACTCCCGGGGATGCGGGCTGGTGAAGCGCACCCGCTCCAGGCCTTCGATGGCCCCGGTCGCGCGGAGCAGGTCGGCGAAGGCGCCGCGGTCGCGGAACTCGACGCCGTACGCGTTCACGTTCTGACCGAGCAGGGTCACCTCCAGCACACCCTGGTCGACCAGCGCCTGCACCTCGGCCAGGATCTCGCCCGGCCGGCGGTCCTTCTCGGCGCCGCGCAGCGACGGCACGATGCAGAACGTGCAGGTGTTGTTGCACCCGACGCTGATCGAGACCCAGCCCGAGTAGGCCGAATCCCGCTTGGCCGGCAGCGTCGAGGGGAAGACCTCCAGCGACTCCACGATCTCCACCTGCGCCTCGGCGTTGTGCCGGGCACGGTCGAGCAGCGCGGGCAGCGAGCCGACGTTGTGGGTACCGAAGACGACGTCGACCCACGGGGCGCGGCGGACGATGTCGCCGCGGTCCTTCTGCGCGAGGCACCCGCCGACGGCGATCTGCATGCCGGGGCGAGCGTCCTTCACCGGCCGCAGGTGACCGAGGTTGCCGTAGAGGCGGTTGTCGGCGTTCTCGCGGACGGCGCAGGTGTTGAGGACGACGACGTCGGCGTCGTCCCCCTCCGGCGCGGCGGTGTACCCGGCCGCTTCCAGGAGGCCGGACAGGCGCTCGGAGTCGTGCACGTTCATCTGGCACCCGTACGTACGCACCCGGTAGGTGCGCGCGGTTGCCTCCAGCTCGGTAGTCATGACGACAGCGAGGGTACGGCGCCCCGTCCTGGTGTCCGGCCGGCAGACCGTTGCCGAACCGTTAGCCGGACGCGGAACTCTTTCCGCTGTTACGCGTTCGTGACGACCTAGGTCGGTGCGGCTCACAGCCTTCTTCTAGGGTCGTCCGGTGACCAGTTCGACCGGAGAGCCTCTCGTCCGACTGTCCGGCGTCAACAAGTGGTTCGGCCCCCTGCACGTGTTGCAGGACATCGACCTGGAGATCGCCCGCGGCGAGGTGGTCGTGGTGATCGGCCCGTCCGGCTCCGGGAAGTCGACGCTCTGCCGCACGATCAACCGGCTGGAGTCGATCGAGAAGGGCGAGATCACCATCGACGGCCGGAAGCTGCCGGAGGAGGGCAAGGAACTCGCCCGCCTGCGCAGCGACGTCGGCATGGTCTTCCAGAGCTTCAACCTCTTCGCGCACAAGACGATCCTGCAGAACGTGACGCTCGGCCCGATCAAGGTGCGCGGCGCGTCGAAGGCGGACGCCGAGAAGCGGGCGCGGGAGCTGCTCGAGCGGGTCGGCGTGAGCGCACAGGCCGACAAGTACCCCGCCCAGCTCTCGGGGGGCCAGCAGCAGCGGGTGGCCATCGCCCGCGCGCTCGCCATGGACCCCAAGGTCATGCTCTTCGACGAGCCGACGTCCGCGCTGGACCCCGAGATGATCAACGAGGTCCTCGAGGTCATGACGTCGCTGGCCGGCGACGGCATGACGATGGTCGTCGTCACGCACGAGATGGGCTTCGCCCGCCGGGCGGCCAACCGCGTCGTCTTCATGGACGGCGGCCGGATCGTCGAGTCCGCCGATCCCGAGACGTTCTTCACCAACCCCAGATCCGACCGGGCCAAGGACTTCCTGTCCAAGATCCTCAACCACTGACCCCGAAGGGATCACCATGCGCATCACCCGATACGCGGCGTTCGCCGCGGCGGCGGGCCTGCTCCTCGCCGGCTGTTCGAGCGAGGCCGGCAACCAGGCGTCCGACGCCTCCAAGAGCACGGCCGCCGTCGCGACCGACGTGAACTTCCCCGCCGGATCGACCATGGCGCGACTGCACGACGCCGGGAAGATGACCATCGGCACCAAGTTCGACCAGCCGGGCTTCGGCCTGCTCAACCCGCAGACCCAGAAGCCCGAGGGCTTCGACGTCGAGATCGCCAAGATCATCGCCGGCAAGCTGGGCATCAAGGCCGACGACATCACCTGGACCGAGACGGTGTCGGCGAACCGTGAGCCGTTCATCGAGAGCGGCCAGGTCGACATGATCGTCGCGACCTACACGATCAACGACACCCGCAAGCAGCGGGTCGACTTCGCCGGGCCGTACTACGAGGCCGGGCAGGACATCATGGTCAAGAAGGGCAACCCCGACAAGATCGAGGGCCCCGAGGACCTCGCCGGCAAGACCGTCTGCTCGGTCGAGGGCTCGACCCCGGCGCAGAACATCCGGGACAAGTACCCCGAGGCGAAGCTCACCACCTACGACGTCTACTCCAAGTGCGCCGACGACCTGAAGAACGGCAACGTGCAGGCCGTCACCACCGACAACGTCATCCTCACCGGACTGGTGGCCGGCAGCCCCGACGCCTTCCAGCTCGTCGGCAAGCCGTTCACCAAGGAGCCTTACGGCATCGGCTTGAAGAAGGGCGACAACGACTTCCGCACCTTCATCAACGACACCCTCGAGGCGTCCTTCAAGGACGGCTCCTGGGCCAAGGCCTGGGACCGCACGGCCGGTGACATCAGCGGCCAGAAGGCTCCCGAGCCGCCCAAGATCGACCGGTACTGAGGCACTTCCCCGGTGGGGCCGGCCGTCGCCGGCCCCACCGGGCACGTCCGCTCGACCCGACCGTGAGGAGGTGAGATGTCCTTCGTCGCCGACAACTTCCCGCTGCTGCGGGACGCGTTCCTGACCACCCTGAGCCTGGCGGTGCTCAGCGGCCTGTGCGCCCTCGTCCTCGGCACCCTGCTGGCGGCCATGCGGGTGAGCCCCGTCCCGCCACTGCGCGGCGTGGCCACCTTCTACGTCGAGGTCTTCCGCAACACCCCGCTGACCGTGGTGTTCTTCTTCCTCGCGTTCGGCATCGTGCAGATCGACCTGCAGTTCCCCTCGCGATTCATCTCCGCGGTGGCCGCGCTGTCCCTCTACACCGCAGCCTTCGTCTGCGAGGCGGTGCGGTCGGGCATCAACTCCGTGCCTCCCGGGCAGGCCGAGGCGGCCCGCGCGCTCGGGCTCGGCTTCGGTCAGACGCTGGGCACGGTCGTCCTGCCGCAGGCGTTCCGGACCGTCGTCCCGCCGCTCGGCAACGTCTGGATCGCGCTGGCGAAGAACACCTCGATCGCGGCCGGCTTCGCCGTCACCGACCTCGCCGCCGCGCTGCAGCGGCTGGCCAACCAGAACGCCGACCAACTGCTGACCGTGTTCCTCGCGATCGTGGTCGCCTACCTGATCATCACCCTGCCGTCGGCCTGGCTGATCGGGATCATCGAGCGACGGACGGCGATCCTGCGATGACCTCCTCGACCGTCCTGTTCGACGTGCCCGGCCCCCGCTCCCGGCGGCGGCAGCGGCTCGGGACCGTGATCGGCCTGCTCGTCGTCCTCGCCCTGGTCGGCGTCGCGCTGCTGCGGCTGGGCTCCAACGGACAGCTGGAGCCGGCGCGCTGGTCGATCCTCTTCGACCCCAACAGCGGTGTCCCGCAGGCGCTGGGCCGGGCACTCGTCGACACCTTGAAGGTGGCCGCCGTCGGCATGGTGGCGGCGACGGTGCTCGGCGCGCTGCTCTCCTTCGGCCGGCTGTCCGACCACGCGTGGGTGCGCGTGCCGGTCACGGTGCTGGTCGAGTTCTTCCGCGCGGTGCCGCTGCTGATCCTGATCCTGTTCTGCCTGCTGTACCTGCCCGCGGTCGGCCTGCGGCTGGGCGCGTTCGGCGCGCTCGCCCTCGGGCTGACCCTCTACAACATGGCGGTCCTCGCCGAGATCTTCCGCGCCGGGATCCTCTCGGTCGACCGGGGTCAGCGCGAGGCCGCGCTGGCGCTGGGGATGCGCAAGTCCCAGGTCATGCTGCTCGTGCTGCTGCCCCAGGCCGTCCGCCGGATGCTGCCCGTGCTGATCGCCCAGTTGGTCGTCCTGCTCAAGGACTCCTCGCTGGGCTTCATCGTCGGCTACTTCGAACTGCTGCGGCAGGCGCGCAGCCTCGTGGAGTTCTTCAACTTCCGATTCGGCAACCTCTACACGTTCCAGCTCTACGTCGCCGCCGGGCTGATCTACATCATCGTGAACGTGCTGCTGTCCCAGCTCGCGCGCTACGTCGAGCGGCGGACCCGGCGCAACACGAAGGCGGCCGGCACGGCGGAGGTCGAGTTGCCAGCGGACGTGCAGATGGGTGGCGGGGGCGGAGCCGTCGCTCCCGTCTGATCGGCCCGTCCCGCCGATCTGCGTCGCCTCCCGGGTTTCCCTCGCGCCAAGGATGCGCGACTATGGCTGTGTCGCCCGGCTCGGGCCGGACCGATGTGCACTCTCCAGAGGCGCTGGTCGACGGCGCCGGAAGACCGGGGGCCGCTCATGCCAAGCGCAACGCAGACCGATCGGCGCGGGGTGCGGTCATGACCGCCGTCGCACCGCAGCCGATCATCAGCCGGCCGAGCCCCGTGCACATCGCGCGCAAGGGCTCGCGGCTGTCGAGTCTGCTGCGCACGACCGATCACAAGACGATCGGCCTGATGTACCTGACGGCGTCGTTCACGTTCTTCATCATCGGCGGCATCCTGGCGATGCTCATGCGCGCCGAGCTGGCGCGCCCGGGCATGCAGTTCCTGTCGCCGGAGCAGTACAACCAGCTGTTCACGATGCACGGCACGCTGATGCTGCTGATGTTCGCGACGCCGCTGTTCTTCGCGTTCGGCAACCTGATCATGCCGCTGCAGATCGGCGCACCGGACGTGGCGTTCCCGCGGCTGAACGCACTCTCGTTCTGGCTGTTCCTGTTCGGCAGCACCATCGTGGTCTCGGGCTTCTTCACGCCCGGCGGCGCGGCGGACTTCGGCTGGACCGGCTACACCCCCCTGTCGGACATCACCAACTCGCCCGGCGCCGGCGGCAACCTGTGGATCTGCGGACTGGCCGTCAGCGGCCTGGGCACGATCCTGGGCGGGGTCAACTTCATCACCACGATCGTCTGCCTGCGGGCGCCCGGCATGACCATGTTCCGGATGCCGATCTTCACCTGGAACACGCTGATCACCAGCATGCTGGCCCTGCTGGTCTTCCCGATTCTCACGGCGGCGCTGTTCGGCCTGCTGGCCGACCGGAACCTGGGTGCGCTGGTCTACTCCCGCGAGAACGGCGGGCCGATGCTGTGGCAGCACCTGTTCTGGTTCTTCGGCCACCCCGAGGTGTACATCATCGCGTTGCCGTTCTTCGGCATCGTCACCGAGATCATCCCGGTGTTCAGCCGCAAGCCGCTGTTCGGCTACAAGGGCATGATCGCCGCGACCATGGCGATCGGCTTCCTGTCGCTGGCCGTCTGGGCGCACCACATGTTCGCGACCGGCGCCGTGCTGCTGCCGTTCTTCTCCTTCCTGAGCTACCTCATCGCAATCCCGACCGGGCTGAAGTTCTTCAACTGGATCGGCACGATGTGGCGGG
Organism: Blastococcus sp. OS1-29; assembly: GCF_057628075.1. Taxonomy (NCBI): domain Bacteria; kingdom Bacillati; phylum Actinomycetota; class Actinomycetes; order Geodermatophilales; family Geodermatophilaceae; genus Blastococcus; species Blastococcus sp. OS1-29. Next base: position 52,136 of record NZ_JBXXJK010000008.1, on the reverse strand, counting down.
GCCAGTTGACGTTCGAGACGCCGATGCTGTGGTCGATCGGCTTCATGGTCACCTTCCTCCTCGGGGGCCTGACCGGTGTGCTGCTGGCCAGCCCGCCGGTCGACTGGCACGTCCACGACACCTACTTCGTCGTGGCGCACTTCCACTACGTCGTGTTCGGCACCGTGGTGTTCGCGGCGAACGCCGGCATCGCGTTCTGGTTCCCGAAGATCTGCGGCCGGATGCTCGACGAGAAGCTCGGCAAGCTGCAGTTCTGGATGACGTTCATCGGCTTCCACGGCACGTTCCTCATCCAGCACTGGCTGGGCAACGAGGGCATGCCCCGGCGTTACGCCGACTACCTGCCCAGTGACGGGTTCACCACGCTGAACACGATCTCGACGATCTTCAGCTTCGTGCTGGGTGCCTCGATAATCCCGTTCCTGTTCAACGTGGTGAAGTCGTGGAAGTACGGGCAGCTGGCGCTGCGCGACGACCCCTGGGGCCACGGCAACTCGCTGGAGTGGGCGACCTCGTCGCCGCCGCCGCGGCACAACTTCGTCGAGATCCCGCGGATCCGCTCCGAGCGGCCGGCCTTCGAGGCGCACTACCCGCACATGCTCGAGCGGATGCAGGCCGAGGCCCACGCGGGCCGCAACCACACCTACGCCAACAACGTGCTCACCAGCGACACGGGGCCGCGACAGGGACCCAACGACCCCGACCCCACCTGACGCCGGGGCGGTCAGCCCGCAGCGGTCGACGTCCGCCGCGCGCCGTTCTCGTCCTGCTCCCACCGGTCCATGGCGTCCCAGTCGGCGCCGTCCACGGTGGCCAGGGCCACGGGGAACAGACCGAAGTCCTCCTTGAACATGTGGTCTCCCAGCTCGTCGAGGATGCGCAGGACACCGGCGCGCCAGGCCGGGGTGGCCGCCTCGGAGACTCCCGCACCCGCGTCGTCGAGATCGTCGACCGCGTCGTAGAGGTCGGCGTGCTCGCCCTGGAGGACGTCGACGTGCTCCGCCAGCTCGGCCTCCCGGGCCAGCAGAGGGAAGAGGAAACCCTCCTCCTTCGCGACGTGCGGGGCCAGGACGCGGAGCACCTCGTCGAAGTGGCGCCGCGCGGCTTCGTCGTCTCCTGCAGCGAGGTGGCGGCGGATGTGGCCGGTCAGGTCCCGCAGCCGGTCGTGCTCGTTCATGAGCGCGGCGATGGGGGTGAGGTCACGACAGCCGCAGTGGTCGCACACGGGGGCTCCAGGAAGTCACGTGGGTGGTCCGCTCCGGTCAAGGACCGGGGACGGCGGATGATTCCCCGTTCGGCGGCGATCAGCCGGTGCGCGCCGGCCGCCCCTCCACCCGCATGCCCCAGGCCGTGAAGCACGCGGCGACCGCCGCGGTGATGGCGAGCAGCCACAGTCCGGGCTCGTAGTTGCCGATCCACCCGTAGATGGCACCCATGATCAGCGGCGGCGCGAATCCGCCCAGGCCGCCGGCAGCCCCGACGATGCCCGTCACGGCACCCACCTTCCCCGGCGGCGCCGCGATGGACACCAGCGCGAACACCGCTCCGGAGGAGGCCCCGAGAGCCGCCGCCATCCCGAGGAAGGCCACGGTGCCCACGGGGGCCAGCGGCTGCTCGAGTGCGGACACCGCCGCGAAGACGGTGACGACCGTGAAGCACACCGTCAGGACCGGCACCGGGTGGAACCGGTCGGAGAGGAGGCCGCCCACCGGACGCATGACCACGGCCAGGACCACGAAGCCGGCGGTCCGGAACGCGGCGTCGGCGGCGTCGAGGGAGAAGGCGTCCTTCAGATAGGTGGGCAGGTAGACGCTGAACGCCACGAACCCGCCGAAGCCGACCGCGTACAGGAACGACAGCTGCAGGGTCACCGGCAGCGCGAAGGTGTCCCACGTCCGCCGCAGGAAGCTGCCCCCGGCCGGCGCCGGCCGGTTCGGGGCGTCGCGCAGCAGCAGCCAGGAGACGACGGCGTAGGCGGCGAGGAGGACGGCGACCAGCGTGAACGGGAACTCCAGGCCGATGCTCCTGCGCAGCGGCACCGTGGTGAACGCCGAGATCGCGGTGCCACCCATGCCGGCGCCGAAGATCCCGAGCGCGGTCCCCCGCTTGGCGGGCGGGAACCAGGCGTTGACCAGGGGGATACCGATGGCGAACGTGGTGCCGCCCAGGCCCAGCACGAACCCACCGAGCAACATCAGCGCGTAGGAGTCCGCCGCGACGTACCCCACGAAGAGGACCGGCAAGATCGTCAGCGCGCTGATCAGCGGGAACATGGTGCGCGCCCCGAACCGGTCGGTGAGGGCGCCGACGGGGATGCGCCCCAGCGATCCGACGACGACCGGGACGGCCACCAGCAGCGACTTCTGCACGGCGCTGAGTCCGAGGGTGTCGGTGAAGAAGGCACCCAGCGGGCTGATCAGGGCCCACGCCCAGAAGTTGACGGCGAAGCCGACGGTCGCGATCGCCAGCATGATCCATGCTTGACGCGGCACCGCCGTCCCGCCCACCGTCGGCGTGCCGCCGCCCGCGGCCGCAGGGGCTGAAGACATTCCCGTACTCGCTTTCCTCAGGAACTCCAGGCCCGGGTGCGGGCGCCTCGGAGCGGACATCATTCCGTCACCGTCGTTCTACCCTCGGTGACGTCGCTTGGGCTGGGGCCCGAGGTCACCGATCGAGGGCCGATGGTCCCGGCGGTGCGCTCAGCGGCGATCACTCCCCACTCGGTCCCAGCCCCGGGGCGCCGCGCGATTCCCGAGCTGGGGGTCCCGGCTCCGATAGACGATGTAGGGCCGGGTGAAGTAGCCCAGCGGAGCGCTGAAGACGTGCACCAGGCGGGTGAACGGCCAGATCGCGAAGAGCAGCAGCGCCGACAGCGCGTGCAGCTGGAACCCGAGCCCCGCCTCGGTCATCAGCTCGGGCTGCGGCTGGAAGTAGAAGATGCTGCGGAACCACGGCGACACGGTGTCGCGGTAGTCGACGCCCTCGTGTCCCAGGGCGCCGAGCACCGTGTTGCTGAGCCCGAAGAGGATGGTCGCGGTCAGCACGACGTACATGAACTTGTCGTTCCGGGTGGTCGCCGAGAACACCGGGCCCACGGTGCGGCGCCGGTAGATCAGGATGGCCAGCCCCACCAGGGTGCAGAAGCCCGCGATGGCGCCGGTCACGAGGGCCACGACGTGATAGCCCGTCTCCGAGATGCCCACCGCGCTGGTCCACGACTTCGGGATCCCCAGCCCCCCGATGTGCCCGAGGAGCACGAAGAGGATGCCGAAGTGGAACAGCGGGCTGCCCCAGCGCAACAGGCGGCGCTCGTAGAGCTGGCTGGAGCGCGTCGTCCAGCCGAACTTGTCGTACTTGTACCGCCAGTAGTGGCCCACGACGAAGATGGCGAGGCTGATGTACGGGAGGATGACCCAGAGGAAGATCTCGGTGGCGCTCATGCCGGGCCTCCTGCGGACGAGCTGGGCTGGGGGATGAACTCCGGAGGCGCGAACGGGAGCGCGCCGTAGGGGTCGAGTCCGACGTCCTCGCCGGGCGGTCCCTGCTGGGCCAGCCGCAGCACCGCGGCCTTGTCGGTGGCCGCCACCGGCGGCAGCGTCGCCGACACGGCCTGCAGCACCGCGGCGTACGGCGAACGGCGCTCCTCCAGCGCGAGCCGGATCAGCTCCAGCCCCGGGCGGTACTCCGTCAGCAGCCGCTCGCCCCGCGCCGGGTCACCGAGGGCGGTGAACTCCAGCACGACCGCCAGGTGGTCCGGCAGCTCCTCGTCCGACAGCGTCATGCCGGCGCGGGAGTAGAGGTGCTTGAACTGCACCAGCGCCATTCCCCGCTTGCGGGTGTCGCCGTGGGTGAAATACGTGAGGTAGAGGCAGCAGCGGCGGCGCAGGTCGAACGTCTCCACGTACTCGGCCTGTTGCCGGCCCAGCGGCGTGGTCTCGATGTGGTCGAGGAGGCGGCCCAGCGGACCGGCCATCTCCGACGGCAACGGCGCCACCGCGGCCCTGAGCAGGGGCAGCCGGGCCAGCAGGTCCTCGTCGGGATAGCCGAGCAGCAGGGACGCCGCCTGGCGGGCGGTGGCGAGCTGCGCCGCCCCCTGGGCCGAGGCGGCCCTGGGCCGGCGTGAGAGAAGTCCGCGGCTCATGGCTTGGGGTCCGTGACCGCGGGCGACCCGGCGCTCTCTCCCCCGCCGTCCCAGGCCACGGAGCCCTCCGGCCGGGAGGGGAACAGCCCCTCGGGCGCTCCCTTGCCGTCCCAGTTCAGCAGGTTGACCCGCTGGGCCTTGTCCCCGGGCGCGGCCATGGTGTCCGTGGTCTGCCGCGCGGCGAGCATGTGGAAGTTCTCCACCGCGATCGGGGTCGAGCCACCCGAGGTCTCCCCGAAGGGACCCCAGCCCCCCATCCCCGGGCCCTCGTCGTAGTCCAGGGAGCAGCCGGTGTCGAACTCCTCCTGGCCGGGGCCCTGCTCGGCGCGCGCCAGCGGGATCACGTACCGCTCGTCGTACTTCGCGATGGCGAGCAACCGGTGCATGTCCTCGATGTCCCGGCCGGTCATCCCCACCGCGGCGGCGATCGACTCGTCCGCGGGGCGGCCCAGGTTCAGGTCGCGCATGTAGGAGCGCATCGCGCCGAGCTTCTTCAGCACCCCGGTGACCCGGTCGGTGTCGCCCGCCGTGAACAGTTCGGCCAGGTACTCCACCGGGATCCGCAGCGACTCGATGGCGCCGAAGATGTTGCCGGCGTCCTCGCCGTCGTGCCCCGTCTCGGTGAGCGCGTCGACGACCGGTGACAGCGGTGGGATGTACCAGACCATCGGCATGGTCCGGTACTCCGGGTGCAGTGGCAGGGCGACCTCGAACCGGTTGATGAGCGCGTAGATCGGCGAGCGCTGCGCGGAGTCGATCCACTCACGGGAGATGCCCGCGTGCTCGGCGGCCCGGATGACCTCCGGGTCGTGCGGGTCCAGCAGGATCGAGCGCTGAGCCGCGTAGAGGTCCTGATCGTTCGGGGTGGACGCGGCCTCGAGCACCCGGTCGGCGTCGTAGAGGACGATGCCGATGTAGCGCAGCCGGCCGACGCAGGTCTCCGAGCACACGGTCGGGATGCCCACCTCGACGCGCGGGAAGCAGAAGGTGCACTTCTCCGCCTTGCCGGTGCGGTGGTTGAAGTAGACCTTCTTGTAGGGGCACCCCGTGACGCACTGCCGCCAGCCACGGCAGCGGTCCTGGTCGACGAGGACGATGCCGTCCTCGGCCCGCTTGTAGATCGCGCCCGACGGGCAGGAGGCCGCGCACGACGGGTTGATGCAGTGCTCGCAGATCCGCGGCAGGTAGAACATGTAGGTCTGTTCGAACTTCTCCTTGATCTGCGCGGAGATCTTCTTCAGCACCGGATCGTCCTGGGTGAGCTCCGGCGCGCCACCGAGGTTGTCGTCCCAGTTGGCGCTCCACTCGATGTTCATCGGCTGGTTCGTCAGGAGCGAGCGCGGCCGGGCGACCGGGGTGTGCTCCTGCACCGGAGCGCTGGTCAGCGTCTCGTAGTCGTAGGTCCAGGGCTCGTAGTAGTCGTTGATCGACGGCTGCACCGGGCTGGAGAAGATGGTGAGCAGCCGCTTGAGCCGGCTGCCGGTGCGCAGCTGAAGATTGCCGTTGCGGCCGACCTTCCAGCCGCCCCGCCACTTCTCCTGATCCTCGTACGTGCGCGGATACCCCTGCCCCGGCCGGGTCTCCACGTTGTTGAACCACACGTACTCGACGCCGCTGCGGTTGGTCCACGCCTGCTTGCAGGTGACCGAGCAGGTGTGGCAGCCGATGCACTTGTCGAGGTTCATCACCATGCCCATCTGGGCCATGACGCGCATCAGTACTGAACCTCCTGGTTGCGGCGGCGGATGACGGTGACCTCGTCGCGCTGGTTGCCGGTCGGGCCGAGGTAGTTGAACGCGAAGGACAGCTGCGCGTACCCACCGATGAGGTGCGTGGGTTTGAGGAACAGCCGGGTCAGCGAGTTGTGGATGCCGCCGCGCTTGCCGTTGGTCTCGCTCAGGGGGACGTCGATGAGCCGGTCCTGCGCGTGGTGCATGTACACCGTCCCCTCGGGCATGCGCGAGGACACGACCGCGCGCGCCACGACGACGCCGTTGCGGTTGACCGCCTCGATCCAGTCGTTGTCGCGCACCCCGATCGCGGCGGCGTCCTGGGTGCTCATCCAGATGGTGGGGCCGCCCCGGGACAGCGACAGCATGAGCAGGTTGTCCTGGTACTCGGAGTGGATCGACCACTTGTTGTGCGGCGTGAGGTAGCGGACGGTGATGCCCAGTTCGCCCTGCGACCCGATCCGGGGTTCGCCGAACAACGTGTGCATGTCCAGCGGCGGCCGGAACACCGGCAGGTTCTCCCCCGCCTCGGTCATCCAGTCGTGGTCGAGGAAGAAGTGCATCCGCCCGGTCAGGGTGTGCCAGGGCTTGAGCCGCTCCACGTTGATGGTGAACGGGGAGTACCGCCGTCCGCCGTGCTCGCTGCCCGACCACTCCGGGGAGGTGATCACCGGGGTGGGCGCCGCCTGGGTGTCGGCGAAGGTGACCAGCTTGCCCTCGTGCTCGGCGGCCAGGTCGGCCATCCGCATGCCGGTGCGCTCCTCGGCCCGGTGGAATCCCTGGGTGGCGAGCCGCCCGTTCGTGGTCCCGGACAGCGCGAGGATGGCCTCGCACCAGTGCACGTCCCTGGCCAGGGCCGGCCGCCCCGCCGCGGCGCCGTCCCGGATGACGCCGTTCTTGTGCTTGAGGTACTCGACCTCCTTGTCCGGCATCGTCGTGACGCCCTTGGTGGTCAGGCCGAGCTTCTCCACCAGTGGGCCGAGGGCCGACCACTTCGCGGCAACGGCCGCGTAGTCGCGCTCCTGGACGACGAACTTGGGCATCGTCCTGCCCGGCACGGGCTCGCACTCCCCCGCCTTCCAGTCCCGCACCACCCCTCGCGGGTTGGCCAGGGCGTCGGGGGTGTCGTGCAGCAGCGGCAGCGCCACGAGGTCCTTGCGGACGCCGAGGTGCGTGGCCGCCAGCCGGCTGAACGCGCGCGCGATCGTGCCGAACGCGTCGAAGTCGGTGCGGGTCTCCCACGGCGGCGCGATCGCCGGGTTGAACGAGTGCACATAGGGGTGCATGTCGGTGGTGTTGAGGTCGTGCTTCTCGTACCAGGTGGCGGCCGGCAGCGTGATGTCGGAGTAGACCGTCGTGCTCGTCATCCGGAAGTCCAGGGCCAGCAGCAGATCCAACTTGCCGGTGGGCGCCTCCTCCCGCCAGACGATGTCCTTCGGGCGGGACTCGACGGGCGCCTCCTCGGCGCGCACCGCGTTGTCGGTGCCGAGCAGGTGCTTGAGGAAGTACTCGTTGCCCTTCGCCGACGAGCCCAGCAGGTTGGCCCGCCAGATCGTCAGCACCCGCGGGAAGTTCTCCGGGGCGTCGGGATCCTCGGCGGCGAACCGCAGCCGGCCCTCCCGGAGCTCGTCGACGACGTGCTGACCGGGCTCCTTCCCGGCCGCGGCCGCCTCGTCCGCCAGGTCGAGCGGGTTGCGGTCGAAGGTCGGGTAGGACGGCATCCACCCCATGCGCGCGGACTGCGCCAGGACGTCGGCCGGCGTCCTGCCGGCGAACCGCCCCTCGCCCAGCGGAGAGGCGAACCCGTCCAGCGTCGTCTGGTCGTAGCGCCACTGGTCGGTGTGCAGGTACCAGTAGGCGGTCTGGATCATCTGCCGCGGCGGCCGCGCCCAGTCCAGCGCGGCGGCGAGGGCCGAGTACCCGGTGATCGGCCGGACCTTCTCCTGCCCGACGTAGTGGGCCCATCCCCCGCCGTTGACGCCCTGGCAGCCGGTGAGCGTGGTGAGCGTGAGGAACGCGCGGTAGATCGTGTCGGAGTGGAACCAGTGGTTGGTCCCGGCGCCCATGAGGATCATCGAGCGGCCGCTGGAGTCCTCGGCGTTCTGCGCGAACTCCCGGCCGATGCGGGTCGCGGCGGCGGCTGACACGCCGGTGAACTGCTCCTGCCACGCCGGCGTGTAGGGCTGCGAGGCGTCGTCCGGGCCGGCCGGCCACTCGCCGGGCAGTCCGGCACGGCCGACCCCGAACTGGGCGAGCAGCAGGTCGTACACCGTCGTCACCAGGTGCTTGCCGACCCGCCGGACCGGCACCCCGCGGCGCATCGTGCCGCCCTCGCCGCGGGCCGTGTCGAACCGGGCCAGATCGACGGTCACCGACTCGGTGGCGGCCTCGTGGAGGCTCAGCAGCGGGTCGACGTCCCCCAGGTCGAGGTTCCACTTCCCCTTTCCGGCCTCGCCGAAGCGGAAGCCCAGCGACCCGTTGGGCACGTGCGGCTCCCCGGTCGCGGAGTCGACGAGCACGGTCTTGAACTCCGCGCCCTCCTCGAGGTCGCCGAGGTCGGCGGCGGTGAGGAACTTGCCGGGCACGTAGCTGTCCCCGCGCGGGGTCAGCGTGAGCAGGAAGGGCAGATCCGAGTACCGCTTCACGTACTCCTGGAAGCGGGGCACCTGCCGGTCGACGAAGAACTCCTTGAGGACGACGTGGCCCATGGCCATCGCCAGTGCGCCGTCGGTGCCCGGATGCGGGGCGAGCCAGTCGTCGGCGAACTTGGTCGCATCGGAGTAGTCGGGGCTCATGACGACGACCTTCTGGCCGCGGTAGCGGGCCTCGGTCATCCAGTGCGCGTCCGGGGTGCGGGTCACCGGGACGTTGGAGCCCCAGAGGATCAGGTAGGCGGCGTCCCACCAGTCACCGGACTCGGGGACGTCGGTCTGGTCCCCGAACACCTGCGGCGAGGCCACCGGCAGGTCGGCGTACCAGTCGTAGAACGACAGCATGGGGGCGCCGATCAGCGCCATGAACCGCGCACCCGCGGCGTGCGACACCATCGACATCGCCGGGATCGGGGAGAAGCCGGCGACCCGGTCGGGACCGTACTTCTTGATCGTGTGCACGTGGGCGGCGGCGATCATCTCGGTCGCCTCGTCCCAGGTCGCCCGGACCAGCCCGCCCCTGCCCCGCTGCGACTTGTAGGTGTGCGCCTTCTCGGGGTCGTCGACGACGTCCGCCCAGGCCAGCACCGGGTCGCCGAGCCGGCCCTTCGCCTCCCGGTACATCTGCAGCAGCGAGCCGCGGACGTAGGGATAGCGGACCCGCGTGGGCGAGTACGTGTACCAGGAGAAGGCCGCCCCCCTCGGACAGCCCCGGGGCTCGTACTCGGGACGGTCCGGGCCGGTCGACGGGTAGTCGGTCTGCTGCGCCTCCCAGGTGATGATCCCGTCCTTGACGTAGACCTTCCAGGAGCACGAGCCGGTGCAGTTGACGCCGTGCGTGGACCGGACGACCTTGTCGTGGCTCCACCGGTCCCGGTAGAAGCTGTCGGCGTCGCGGCCGCCGATCTGGTACATGGCGCGAAGATCCGGGCTCACGTCGCCCTTGCGGAAGAACCGCGAGGTCTTCACCAGCGCCTCGGAGAGTGGGCCGTCGAGACCGGCGGCTCCGCTCCGTCCCTCGTGTGTCGCGGTCATGTCCAGCTCTCCATCTCTCGAGGGGCGGCGGATCTGCGCGGTCCCGGGGACCGGGAGGACTCACGTTCGCGGCGGGTGACCGGCCACGAGGGGGAAGGAACGGGCGCTGTCGGCGATGAACGCCGACCACAGCGCGGGGACGTCGGCCTCGTGAGGGATCGCTGCGCTGCACGTTTCGGCGATGACGTAGGTCACTTCGCGCTCCCCTCCGGGTCCCCCGACCGGCCGACGATTGGAGGGTAGCGGCGCTCGTTATCCGACGGCGTCCGGGGTGCGCCGGCCGACGGTGGCCCCCGTCGGCCGGGGAGCGGGGATCTCCGCCATGCACAGCTCGGGGGCGACGAACGGCTGCAGCTGCGCGGATCCGGCGACCTCCGGCAGACCCAGCCGGGACAACGCGCCGCGCAGGAGTCCGAGGTGCAGGGTGCACACGACCTCGGGATGGGCCCGGGCGACGTCGCGGAACGGGCAGTGCTCGAGGGCCATCCGGGAGCCCTCCGGGCCGAGCCGCCGCGGCGCGAAACCGACCCGGCCGAACAGCTCGCCGACGGCTTCGACCGCGTCGTCCCACGGAAGGCTCCTCGTGTCCGGCACCTCGCGGGCCGCCCACCGGCGTCCGGCCTGTTCGGCACGTCGCCGTCCCTGCGCCCCGCCGGCGCCGAGCGCGCCCGCCAGCATCTCGGCGAGCTCCCGGTGCGCGTCACCCCCACCGTCGCCGGCCGTCGGTGCATAGGACCGGCCGGGTCGCCCCGGGCCGGTCGGCTGCCGGTCCGTCGGGACGACGAGCCCGGCCGCCGACAGCACCCGGAGGTGTGCCCGGACGGTGGTCACGTGCAGCCCGACCGCATCGGCGAGCTGGGCGGCGCCGAGTGGCACCCCCGCGGCCCTGAGCACGTCGAGCAGCCGCCGACGCGACCGGACGCCGAGCGCGACGTACGGCCGGTCCGGGTCCGCGACCCTCGCGGGCGAGCGGTCGGCCATGGCAACAGTCTGGCCGACGCCGGGTCGGTACGCCTTCGTTCTCCCCTCCCCCTCGCCGACCCGGCTCCCGCCGGAGAGGATGGGCGGATGGATCACCCCCGAACCGTCAATCTGGACGAACTGGCCGGTCAGCTGCTCGCGGAGGCCGCCGGGCACAACGCAGGGCGGGCCGCCCACACGCTCGCGCACCCCGTGGACGGCCTGCGCCAGACGGTGATCGCCCTCGCGGGGGGCCAGGAGCTGGCGGAGCACGAGAGTCCCGGGCCGGCCAGCCTGCTGGTCCTGCGCGGGGCCGTGCGCCTGGTCAGTGACGAGGGCACCGACGTCCTGGGAGCGCACCAGATCTGCCCCATCCCCAACCGGCGGCACAGGCTGCACGCCGACGAGGACTCCGTCGTCCTGCTCAGCGTCGCCGTGCCGCAGCGGGCGCCCGCCTGACCGCTCCTGGTCAGTAGCTGCTCGCGTCGCTGCGCGGCTCCAGCGGCGGGGTGGCCCCGGCCGCGGAGCGTCCCAGGCCGGCGATCATCGCCACCATGACCAGTGACCAGACGGCGAACGCCACCCAGATGCCGACCGCCCCGACCACGCCCGCCAGGGGCAGGGCATCGGCCTGCGACAGGAAGGTGGCGGCGACGGAGTACATGCCCAGCGGGAACACCATGCTCCACAGCGACGGCTCGTAGCGCAGCGGCACGCGGTGGGTGTGGTGCCGCCACCAGCCCGCCGCCACGAGCACCGGGATCAGCCAGCTACCGAACAGCCAGATGGTGACCGACACTCCGGCGACCAGTCCGCGCACGGCGTCGACCATCGGCGTGCCGACCATCTCGACGATGCGCGCACCGGCGAGGACGGTGATGGCGCTGGCCCCCATGGCCACCCAGTACGGCGGGCTGAGGTCGGTCGGCCGCAACTCGTAGAGCAGCATCCGGGCGGCCACCAGGATGCCGACGGCCGGGTAGAGGAAGAGCCCCACCGACCAGGCGAAGACGGCCACGACGGCGAGCGCGTCGCGCAGCGCAGGAAGGGCCGGCTGGAGGGTGGCCGCCGATGCCGCCACGGACTGCGCGGCGACCACCCAGATGAACCACGTGCCGTTGGCCTTGGGCACCACGGGTCGCTCGACCCGGCTCAGGACCGACGTCCAGGGGACGACGTAGCCAAGCCCGACCCAGCCGACCAGCCCCGCGCCCAGCAGGACGGCGGCGGCGGTGTGGTGCCCGTCCATGGCGAGCCGGACGCCCAGGACGTTGCCGCCCGCCACGAAGGTGAAGAAGCCGAAGGCCCGTGCCGGGTCGGTGAAGTCGGAGACGACCTCGTCGCGGAAGGCCAGGATGCGCCAGATGTTCAGCGCGACGAGGACGACGAAGGAGACGGCGCACACGACCAGCAGGAAGACCGAGAGCCCGAGCTGGCCGTGCTGGCGCATGCCGACGGAGATGATGCCGCTGGCCATCACGAGGGCGAAGTAGCCCGGGGTCAGCGTCCGGACGCCGGCCGGACGGCCGCCCTCCGCGGCGCTCGAGGTCACCGCTGGAGGTTAGCGGCGGAACGGGCAGCGGACCGCCCGCTCCCCCGGCCGCTCAGACCCGCGTGAGGCGCAGCCGCCAGGCCTCGGGCCCGCGCTCCTCGTAGTCGACGGCCAGCGCCCCGCCCGCGCGGGCCGACAGCTGGCGCAGCAGCGGCAGCGGGTCGTGCGGCGCCACGAGCAGCAGCGATCCGCCGTCCGGGATGGCGTCGAACGCCCCGAACACGGTGGCGTGCCGGATGGCGTGCGGCACCGCGCGCACATCGAGCACCGGGACGTCGGCGTCGTCATGCCCGCCGCAACCACAGCTGCCCGGCCCCGGAGCGGCCCCCACCCCGTGCGCGGCGTGCTCGGCGTCCTGCGCGTGGTCCTCGAGAGCCTCGTGCATGTGCGCCAGGAGTTCGGCGAGCGAGACCGTCGGATCGGCGGCGAGGGCGGGGAGCAGCAGATCGTTCTCCTTCACCAGATGCGTGTCGAACAGCACGCGCAGCGCCCATCCGATGGCGGCTGCCCGCACAGGGTCGACCGCCGAACCCAGGTCCAGGACGAGCCGCTCGAGCACCCGGTGCTCGCCGGCCATGGCCTCCACCAGCAGCCGGAGCGGGTCCGAGCGCGCGGCGACGGAGTAGATCGCCCGCTCCTCGGCCGTCGCGTGGGGCAGGAGCTCGCCCATGGCGAACTGCAGCGTCGCGGCCCGCGCCTGCGCGGGACTGGTTCCGTCGAGGGCCGACGGTGCCGACATCAGCACCCCGACGTGGGCGGCGAGCCGCCCGGCGAGTTCGGCGTGGTGCTGCCGAATGGTCTCCAGGGCCGCGGCGTCGCCGGCGTCCGAGGCCAGGACGACGTCGGCAGCTGCGCCCGGGGGCAGGGTGACGGTCACGATTTCCTCCTCCTCGGTCGGCGCTGGTGGCCGACTCGTCCGCAATTTACTACGGTGGACCCCGTGGAAAACAAGTCCCGGGTCCCGGCTCTCGGTCCGGCGCCGGTCCGCGGCTCCGCGCGCCCGCTGTCCGGGCCACGCAGCACGGTCCTCGAGATCCTGCAGCGCTCGACCGGGCCACGGACGATCGCCGGCCTCGCCGACGAGCTCGGCCTGCATCCCAACACCGCCCGCGAGCACCTCGACGGGCTGGTCGCCCAGGGGCTGGCGACCCGCGAGCAGGCTCCGGCACAGGGCCGTGGACGGCCCGCATGGCGATACACGGCGGCGGCCGACCTGCTCGAGGCCGATCCCCGTGTCCGGGACTACGCCGGGCTCGCCGCGGCCCTCGCCGGTCATCTGGCGCGCACCTCCCCCGACCCGGCCGCGGACGGCTTGGCGGCCGGCCGCGAATGGGGCGCGACCCTGGTCGACAGCCGCTCTCCGCGGCCGTCGGGCCCGGGTGCGACGGCCCGGCACCGGGTGGTCGACCTGCTCGACGAGCTGGGCTTCGCGCCGGACGCCGACCCGGCGGCCACCACGGTCGCCCTCCGCCGCTGCCCGCTGCTGGACGCCGCCCGCCAGTACCCGCAGGTCGTCTGCCAGGTGCACCTCGGCATCGTCCGGGGCGCACTGGAGCGCCACGGCGGCGATCCCGAACCCACCGCCCTGCTGCCCTTCGCCGAGCCGGGCGCGTGCCGTCTCCACCTGGACACTGGATCCGAGCCGGTCCCCCGGGGAACGCAGCGATGACCCAGCGGACGGCGGAGCGCGCCTCCGCCGGCCCGGTCCCCGCTCCCGGGACGCGGACGGCCCCGGGGTCGCCCGGCTCCCGGCAGCTCCTCGGGCGCCTGCTGCTCCTGCTGCCCGGCGGCGTGGCACTGCTGGCCGGGCTCGATGCCGCCCTCATCCTGCTGGGGCTGCCCGCCCCGCTGCGGTTGGACCGGCTGCCGCAGGTGCACGGCATGCTCCTGGTGCTCGGGTTCGTCGGCACCCTCGTGGCCCTCGAACGGGCCGTCGCGCTGAATCGTCCCTGGGGCTTCCTCGCGCCCGCCGGACTGGGGGCCGGGGCGCTGCTGCTGATCTCGTCGCTGCCGCTGTTCGTCGGCGCCGGGTCACTGGTGGTGGGTTCGGCAGCGCTCACCGCCGTCTACGTGCCGCTGTGGCGGCGGCAACCGGCCGGGGCCGTGGCGGTGCAGGCGCTGGGTGCCGTGCTGGCGACCGGTGCCGCCCTGCTCTGGCTCGGCGGGGTGCCGGTGCCGAGGCTGCTGCCGTGGCTGGCCGGCTTCCTCGTGCTGACCATCGGCGGGGAACGGCTGGAGCTGGCGCGGGTGGGCGTCCTGACGCCCCGCGCCGAGAACGGGGCGGTGGCCCTGGCGGCCGGCGTCGCGGCGGGGGCGCTGGCGTCCCTGGTGTGGCCCGCCGCCGGTTCGCCGGTGCTCGGTGCGTCGGTCGTGGGCCTGGCCGGCTGGCTGCTGCGGTACGACGTGGCCCGCCACACCGTGCGGTCGACGGGGCTCCCCCGGTTCATGGCCTGTTGCCTGCTCGCCGGTTACGCCTGGCTGTCCCTCGCCGGTGCCGTGTGGGTGCTGGTCGGACCGGTGGGCAGCGGCGCGGGTTACGACGCCGTCGTGCACGCCGTCTTCCTCGGCTTCGTGCTGTCGATGGTGATGGCGCACGCACCGGTCATCCTGCCCGCGGTGCTGCGCCGGCCGCTCCCCTACCGGCCCGTGATGTACGGCCCGGCCCTCCTGCTGCACGCCTCGCTCGTGCTGCGGGTGGTGGTGGGGGACGCGCGTGGCGTGGCCTGGGGCTGGCAGGTGGGCGGCGCGCTGAACATCGTCGCGGTCCTGCTGTTCGTCGCGGTCGCGATCTGGTCCGTCGCCACCGCTCGCGGCCCGCGGGGCGCTACCCGATGAGCAACCGGCCGGGCGCCGCCCGCGGGTTCTGGCCGCTGCGCGACCTGCCGGTGCCGCTGTGGCTGATCGCAGCGCTCGTCGTCGCGCTCGCCCATCCCCTGTTCCCGGCGCCGCGCTGGCTGCTCATCCACCTGCTGCTGCTCGGGGCGGTGAGCCACGCGATCCTCGTCTGGAGCCGCCACTTCGCCGACGCCCTGCTGCACACCGCGCCCCGGGACGGCGACCGGCGGCGGCAGTCGGCCCGGCTGGTGCTGCTCGATGCCGGCGCGCTGCTGGTGTTCATCGGCGTCGTCGGGGCCGTCTGGCCGGTCACCGTGGCCGGCGCCGCCGGCGTCGCCACCGCGGTCGTCTGGCACGGCGCGGCGCTCGCGGCGCAGGTGCGACGTGCGCTGCCGGGCCGGTTCCGGTCGACCGTCCGCTACTACGTCGCGGCCGCGTGCTTCCTGCCCGTCGGCGCGCTGCTCGGCACCCTGCTCGCCCGCGGGCTGGGGGGTCTGCACGACCGCGCGCTGCTGGCCCATGCGGTGATCAACGTGCTCGGGTGGATGGGGCTGACGGTCGTCGGCACCCTGGTGACGCTGTGGCCGACCATGCTGCGCACCCGGATCGCCGACGGAGCCGAGCGAGCGGCCCGGCGTGCCCTGCCCGTCCTGGTGGTCGGGATCGTCGTGGCCGCGGGTGGCGCCCTGGCCGGTTCCCGCGCGGTCGCTGCCCTGGGTCTCGCCGGCTACGTCGGCGGCCTGGGCATGGTCGCCGGAGTGCTGGTCGAGACGTCGCGCCGGCGACCGCCGTCCGCGTACCCGACCTGGTCGGTCGCCGCCGGTCTCCTGTGGCTCACCGGGTGCCTGACCGCGGCAGCCGCCGGGGTGGCCACCGCCGGGTCCTGGGCGCAGGCGGGCGAGCGGTTCACGTGGTTCACCCCGTTCCTCGCCGCGGGCTTCGGCGCCCAGGTGCTGCTCGGCGCGCTGTCCTACCTGGTGCCGGTGGCCCTCGGCGGCGGCGCGGTGCCGGTGCGTGCGGCGAACGCGGTCCTGGACCGCGGCGGGGCGTTCCGGATCGCCCTGGTGAACGCGGGCCTCCTCGTGTGCGTCCTGCCCGTGCCGAGCCTGGTGCGCGTGTCCTGCTCGGTGCTGGTGCTCGGAGGCCTGGGGAGCTTCATCCCGCTGCTCTTTCTCGCCATCCGCGCCGCCCGCAGGGCGACGGCGCCCTCGCCGGACGAGGTGCCCGCACCCCCATCAGCCCCCGCGGTCGTCGCGCCGGCGGCTGCGCAGCGCCGGCTCGGCGCCGCCGTGGCCGGTCTCGCCGCCGTCCTGCTCGCGGCCGCCGGCGGGGTGGCCGCCGATCCGACGGCCCTGGGCGTGGCGACCGCCGCGGGTGCCGACGTCGCGGCCACCGGGCACACCACCACCGCGCAGGTCCGGATCGAGGGGATGCACTTCGTCCCCGACGTCATCGAGGTGCCGGTGGGCGACCGGTTGGTCGTGGCGCTCACCAACGGCGGCGACCAGGCCCACGACCTGGTGCTCGCCAACGGAGCCCGCACGGACCGTCTGGCACCGGGCGGTCGGACCCACCTGGACGCCGGCGTCATCGGCGGCGACCTGGACGGCTGGTGCTCGATCGTCGGGCACCGCCAGGCGGGGATGCAGCTGCAGGTGCGCGCGGTGGGCGCCGCGGCGGCCCCGGGCCCGACCGCCACCGCGCATCACGGCGCGGCGGCGGAGGGCCCCTCGGCCGCCGAGGACATCGATCCGGCGGCAGAGCCCGGACCCGGGTTCACCGCCTACGATCCGCTCCTTCCGCCGGTCGGCGAAGGGACGACTCACCGAATCACCCTGCCCGTCACCGACGTCGAACGCGAGGTCGCTCCGGGCGTCCGGCAGACGCTGTGGACGTTCGGGGGCAGCGCCCCTGGCCCGACCCTGCACGGCCGGATCGGCGACGTCTTCGAGGTGACCCTCGTCAACGACGGCTCGATCGGGCACTCCATCGACTTCCACGCCGGGGCGCTGGCCCCCGACGGGCCCATGCGGACGATCTCGCCCGGGGAGTCGCTGACCTACCGGTTCACCGCCACCCGCAGCGGCATCTGGATGTACCACTGCTCGACGATGCCAATGTCGCTGCACATCGCCAACGGGATGTTCGGCGCGGTGGTGATCGACCCTCCGGACCTGGCGCCGGTCGACCGCGAGTACCTCCTGGTGCAGTCGGAGATGTACCTGGGCCCGCAGGGGGGCACCGCGGATCCGGTCCGGGTTGCCACCGGCGACCCGGACCTGGTCGTCTTCAACGGCTACGCGCGGCAGTACGACGCGGCGCCGCTGACGGCTCGGACCGGTCAGCGGGTACGGATCTGGGTTCTGGCCGCCGGGCCGAACCGCGGCACGTCCTTCCACGTCGTCGGGGGCCAGTTCGACACGGTGTACCGGGAGGGCGCCTACGACCTGCGCGCGGCGGCCGGCGACACCGGCGGCAGCCAGTCGCTGGGTCTGCTGCCCGCCCAAGGTGGCTTCGTCGAGCTGACCTTTCCCGAGCCGGGCAGCTATCCCTTCGTGACCCATGCGATGTCGGACGCCGAGCGCGGTGCGCACGGGGTGTTCCGGGTGACGCCGTGAGCGAGGCGGTCGCCCGGGTCGGGCGGGACGCTGGGGAATGCGCGCGGGAACTCGTAAGGTCCGGACCACGAGCCACGCGGAGGAGGCACCGTGCAGGGGAAAGACGACACGGCTGACGGGCCGGGCGACCCGGACCGGGTGAGGTCCGGTCCACGGGTGCTCGTGGTGGTGGAGAGCAAGCACGGGTCGACCCGGGGGATCGCCGAGGCGTTGGCCCGCGACCTGGCCGACAGCGCCGCCGGCCGCTCGGTCGGCCTGACCGCCGTCGCCATCTCCGTGGAGCAGCAGCCCGACCCGACGGCCTTCGACGTCGTCGTGCTGGGGAGCGCCGTCTACGCAGGCCGCTGGCTGGAGCCCGCCCGGCAGTTCGCGAGCAGCCACATCACCCCGCTGCGGTCACGCCCCGTGTGGCTGTTCTCCAGCGGGCCGATCGGGCAGCCGCCGTTCCCCCCGGACGAACCCCACGATGCCCAGCCCATCGGCGCCATGCTGGCCGCCCGTGGGCACCGCGTCTTCCCCGGGCGCCTGGACAAGGACCTGTTGTCGGTCGGCGAGCGAGCCATGGTGACGGCGATGCGCGCTCCGCTGGGCGACTTCCGCGACTGGGGACTGGTGCGGTCGTGGGCCGAGGAGATCGCCTCCGCCATCGCCCAGGACGCCACTTCGGCTCCTGCCCGCGACCCGCACTGAGCCCTGGGCCCTGGGCCCTGGGCCCTCAGAGAGCCGGGTCTGCCTCGTCGAGGTCGTCGAGTCCGTCGTTGTCCCCCTCGCCGTCCTGGACATTGTCGAGCGCCTCACGCACGACGGCCGCCGCCAGTCCGCTGCCGTATCCCTTGCGGGCCAGCATGCCCACCAGCCGACGGGACGCCGTGGCCCGGTCGAGACGCCGCATGCTCGCGACGCGACGCTCCACCAGCCGCTGCGCCGCGGCGCGTTCGTCCTCGTCGTCGACGGTCTCGACGGCTTCGGCGGCGACCTCCGGGTCGACGCCCTTGGCGCGGAGCTCGGCGGAGAGTGCGCGACGGGCCAGCCCGCGGCCGGCCTGCCGCGAGCTCACCCAGGCCCGCGCGTAGGCGGCGTCATCGATCAGTCCCACCTCGGTGAAGCGGTCGAGCACTGTCTCCGCCGCGTCGTCCGGAACACCGCGCTGGGCGAGCAGGTCAGCCAGCTGCTGCCGCGTCTTGGGTGCGCCGGTGAGCGCACGCAGGCAGATGCCCCGCGCGACGGACTCCGGGTCGCCCATGTCGTCCTCCGGCGACCCCGCCACGACGTCCGGGTTCAGGGGATCGTCGTGCGAGGTCGCCGGCCGCCGCGGACGCGAGCCGAAGCTCGACCTCGGCCGGCGGGTGGACGACCGGTCGGTCATCGGGCGGCTCAGAAGTCGGTCGGCGCGGCCGGGGCGACGGGCGCGTCGAGCGTGGCACCGATGCCGAGCTTCTCCTTGATCTTCTTCTCGAGCTCGTCGGCGAGGTCGGGGTTGTCCTTCAGGAAGTTGCGCGAGTTCTCCTTGCCCTGACCCAGCTGGTCGCCGTCGTACGTGTACCAGGCGCCGGACTTCTTGACGAAGCCCTGCTCGACGCCGACGTCGATGAGGCCGCCCTCGCGGCTGAAACCCTGACCCCAGAGGATGTCGAGCTCGGCCTGCTTGAACGGCGCGGCGACCTTGTTCTTGACGACCTTGATGCGGGTACGGCTACCGACGGCGTCGGTGCCCTGCTTGAGGGTCTCGATGCGGCGCACGTCGAGGCGGACCGACGAGTAGAACTTCAGCGCGCGACCACCGGTGGTGACCTCGGGCGAGCCGTAGACGACGCCCACCTTCTCGCGCAGCTGGTTGATGAAGATCGCCGTCGTGCCCGAGTTGCTCAGGGCGCCGGTGATCTTGCGCAGCGCCTGGCTCATGAGGCGGGCCTGCAGACCGACGTGACTGTCGCCCATCTCGCCCTCGATCTCGGCGCGCGGCACCAGCGCGGCCACCGAGTCGATGACGAGGATGTCGAGCGCGCCCGAGCGGATCAGCATGTCGGCGATCTCGAGCGCCTGCTCACCGGTGTCGGGCTGGCTGACCAGCAGGGCGTCGGTGTTCACCCCGATGGCGCGGGCGTACTCGGGGTCAAGCGCGTGCTCGGCGTCGATGAATGCGGCGATGCCGCCGGCGGCCTGCGCGTTGGCCACGGCGTGCAGCGCGACCGTGGTCTTGCCGGAGGATTCGGGGCCGTAGACCTCGACGACCCGTCCGCGCGGCAGGCCGCCGATGCCGAGCGCGATGTCGAGGGCGATCGAGCCGGTCGGGATGACCTTCATGGCCACCTCGGGGCTGTCACCCAGGCGCATGACGGAGCCCTTGCCGAACTGCTTGTCGATCTGGGCGAGGGCCATGTCGAGGGCCTTGTCGCGGTCGAGCGTTGCCATGATGGCCACCTTCGAAGTTCTGGGGAAGTTGTCGGGAACGACGCTAGGACGGGGGTCCGACAATTCCGGGGCCCCGGCGGATCTGTGGAGAACGGATCTGGCTGTGGACGCCACTGTAGGACGAACAGGTGTTCGATCGCCAGGTCGACACGCCGCCCCACCCCGGCCGCCCCACCAGCCCCGCGGGGAGTGCTGGGTCAGCGCTCCCTGACCGGCACGTCGTACTCCTCGCAGATGGCCAGCCAGACCTTGCGGACCGGGACCCCGGCGTCGATCGCCTCGACGGCGCTGCGCCCGCCGAGGGCGGAGAAGATGTGGTCGCGCGCAACGCCATAGGCACGCATCGGCCCGAACTGACCGTCGAGCCGGGACCAGAACTCCTGCAGGCGCACCACCCGACGCTAACCCGGGGCCGCCCTCGCGCGCCGCATCCCTCCTAGTCTCGGACCATGATTCCCGGCACGGGTTCGCCGACGCTGGACGTGGTGCTGCAGATCGCGATCGCCCTGGCGCTGATCGTGTCCGTCGTCCTGCTGATCAAGAACTTCCGGGACCGCTGAGCCGGACGTCCCTCAGCCACACGCCGACCAGTGGCAGGACGAGCAGGGCCGACACCGCCGACACCAGCCCGAACCCGCCGACGGCGAGCAGCGGCCCCCCGATCGCCCCGGCCACCGCGGCGCCCAGCCCCATCAGCAGGTCGGTGCCGCCCTGCGCCGTCGGGCGCAGCTCCATCTCCACGGACTCCGTCACGAGGGTGGAGCCGGCGATCAGACCGCAGGACCAGCCGAGACCGAGCAGCAGCAGCCCCGCGCCGAGCTGCACCGCAGCGCCCGGTGGCGCGGTTCCGGCCAGGGCGGCGGCGGCAAGCAGCAGGCCCGCCCCCACGGCCACCGTCGTCCGTCGGCCGAACCGGTCGGCCAGCCAGCCGATCAGCGGCGAGAAGAGGTACATGCCCGCCACGTGCACGCTGATGACCAGGCCGATGATCCGCAGCGTCGTCCCCTCCGGGCCGCCGGCGTGCCCCATGTGCACCGGCGTCATGACCATCACGCCGACCATGACGGAGTGCGAGACGACCACGGCGGTCAGGCCCAGCCGCCCGTCCGGCGACGACCACACCGCACGGACGGCGGCCCCCGTGGCCCCGCGCCGACGGACACGCGCACCGCCGCTGCCCAGCCGGCGGGCGAGCAGCAACGGGTCCGGGCGCAGCAGGGTCAGCACCGCGAGGCCGACCAGCACGAAAACCGCCGCCGAGACGGCGTAGGCGCCCCCCAGAACGGGCAGCCCCAGGGAGGCGCCGAGGTCGGCGCCCGGGCCGGCCAGGTTGGGTCCGAGCACCGAGCCGATCGTCGTCGCCCACACCACCAGCGACAGATCCCGTCCGCGGTGCTCCGGCGCGGAGAGATCCGCCGCGGCGTAGCGCGCCTGCAGGCCGCACGCCGACGCCGCCCCGAAGCCGAACAATCCGACGAGCAGCAGGGGGAGGGAGGACAGCGTGGCGGCCACGATCGCCAGGAGCGCCCCCAGGACCGCGACCGCGTACCCGGAGGCGAGCCCTGCCCGCCGGCCCCACCGATCGCTGATGCCGGCCAGGGGCACCGCGATCACGGCGGCACCCAGGACGCCCGCCGTCTGCCCCAGTCCCGACGCGGAGTCGGTGCCGGCGACGTCGCGGGCGAGCAGGCCGCCGACGGTGACGCCGACGGTCACCCCGAGCCCGGCGAGGGCGACGCTGCCGCTGAGGACGCCGACCGTCCGGCGCTGGACGACGTCCCGGTCGACGTCCGGAATCGTGGTCACAGGCCCAGGGAGCGGCCGATGATCTCCTTCATGATCTCGTTCGTGCCGCCGTAGATCGACTGGACCCGCGCGTCGCGCCAGGCCTTCGAGACCGGGTACTCGTCCATGTAGCCGTAGCCGCCGTGCAGCTGCAGGCAGCGGTCGGCGACCTTGTTCTGCAGCTCCGTCGTCCAGTACTTGGCCATCGACGCGTCGACCGCCGTGAGCTCCCCGCTGTTGAGCTGCCGCACGCACTCGTCGACGAACGTGCGGGCGATCGTCGTCTCGGTGTGCAGCTCCGCCAGCACGAACCGCGTGTTCTGGAAGGAGGAGACCGGGCGCCCGAACGCCGTGCGACCGGTGACGTACTCGCGGGTGTGCGCCAGCACCGTCTCGGCCGAGGCCACCGCGCCGACGGCGATCGACAGCCGCTCCTGCGGCAGGTTCTCCATCAGGTGGTAGAAGCCGCGGTTCTCGGTGCCGAGCAGGTTCTCGGCCGGGACCCGCACGTCGTCGAAGAACAGCTCGGCCGTGTCCTGCGCCTTCAGACCGATCTTGTCGAGGTTCCGGCCGCGGCGGAAGCCGGGCATGTCCCGCTCGACGACCAGCAGGCTGATGCCCTTGGACCCGGAGGCGTCCGGATCGGTCTTCGCGACGACGATGACCAGGTCGGCGTTGATGCCGTTGGTGATGAACGTCTTCGACCCGTTCAGCACCCAGTCGTCGCCGTCGTTGCGGGCCGTCGTCCGGATGCCCTGCAGGTCACTGCCGGCACCGGGCTCGGTCATCGCGATCGCGGTGATCAGCTCTCCCCTGGTGAAGCCGGGCAGCCACCGCTTCTTCTGCGCGTCGGTGGCCAGGTCGCGCAGATAGGGGCCGACGACGTCGTTGTGCAGCCCGAATCCGACCCCGCTCGCGCCGATGCGGGTCATCTCCTCGTCGAGGACGGCGTTGTAGCGGAAGTCGCGCACCCCGCCGCCGCCGTACTCCTCCTCGACGTCCATGCCGAGCAGGCCCTGCGCGCCCCCGGAGAGCCACACCTCCCGCGGAACGATCCCGTCCTTCTCCCACTGCGGGTGGAACGGAACGACGGTCTTCTCGGCCCAGGCCCGGACCATGGCACGGAAGTCGTCGTGCTCGGCCGCGTAGAGGGAGTGGCGCATGCCGCGCATCCTGCCCGAGCCGCCCTGTTCCGCGACGGGCGGCCGACCAGTACCCCCCGCCCCCGATCAATCGCACAGGTGACGCACAGGGAGCTGTCAGAAAGCCGCACCGCCCGGTAGCTTTTCGTCCTCGCGAACGGGGGGACCCATGACCTGCACCGTGACGGTGGGCCGGCTCAGCACGATCGTCGCCGTGATCGGCACGATCGTTCTCGGGACACTCGGGCCGGCCCAGGCGGCGACGGTCGTCGCCTCGTGGAGCATGAACGACACCGGCGGCACCATGGCCGACGCAACGGGACGGGGGCACACCGGAACGCTGCACAACGTGGCGGTCGGCCAGCCGGGTGTCTCGGGGACGGCGTACGGGTTCACCAGGAAGGCTGCCTACGTGACGGTGCCGTCCTCACCCGACTTCTCCCCCGGCGCCGGCAACTTCCGGTTCACCCTGAGCGTCCGCTTCGGCGCCCCACCCTCCGCGGCGGTGGCCGACTTCGACCTCCTGCGGCGCGGGCTGTCCTCGACACCGGGCGGCGACTTCAAGGCGGAGATTCTCAGCTCCGGTCGCGCTTTCTGCTTCTACCGCGGCAGCGCTGGAGCGGTCTCCCTGATCGCGGGGCCCAACCTGGCCGACAACCGGTGGCACAAGATCACGTGCGCTCGGGTGAACGAATCGGTCGTGCTCACGGTGGATGCGACGTCGTGGAGCAAGGCAGGGCGGATCGGTTCGATCACGAACTCCGAGAGCGTCTTCATCGGGGCGAAGAACAGTGCCGGGGAGGACCAGTTCACTGGTCTGATGGATGCGGTGTCCGTCACCAAGGGCTGATCGGGGCACCGGCGGACTGTCGTACCCCCGTGGACACTGGACGGCGTGTCCGCACTCGACCGGTTCTCCGAGGCCACCCGCGCGTGGTTCACCGGTGCCTTCCTGCGGCCGACGCCCGCCCAGGACGGCGCGTGGGATGCGATCAGCAGCGGTGAGCACGCTCTCGTCGTCGCACCCACCGGCTCCGGCAAGACCCTCGCCGCGTTCCTCTGGTCGCTCGACCGGCTGGCCGCGGCTCCCCCGCCCGCCGACGAGCAGCACCGGTGCCGCGTCCTCTACGTCTCGCCGCTGAAGGCGCTGGCGGTCGACGTCGAGCGCAACCTGCGCGCGCCGCTCACCGGTATCGGCCAGGCCGCCGCCCGGCTCGGGCTGACCCGGCCGGAGATCCGCGTCGGCATCCGCTCCGGTGACACCCCCGCCGACGAACGACGCGCGATGGCCCGCCGGCCGCCGGACATCGTGATCACCACCCCCGAGTCGCTGTTCCTGCTGCTGACCAGCTCGGCCCGGGAGGCGCTGCGGGGTATCGAGACCGTGATCGTCGACGAGGTGCACGCCGTCACCGACAGCAAGCGCGGCGCGCACCTGGCGGTCTCCCTCGATCGGCTCGACGAGCTCCTCGACCGCCCCGCCCAACGGATCGGGCTCTCCGCCACTGTGCGCCCGATCGAGGAGGTCGCCACCTATCTGGCCGGGGGCCGGCCGGTGCGGATCGTGGCACCGCCGTCGCAGAAGGAGTGGGACCTCTCGGTCGTCGTCCCGGTCGAGGACATGAGCGAGCTGGGCCAGCCGACCGGCGAGCTGGAGGGGTCGGCCGCCGGCAACCAGCCACGGACGTCGATCTGGCCGGCGGTCGAGGAGCGGGTGCTCGACCTGGTCCAGGCGCACCGCAGCACGATCGTGTTCGCCAACTCCCGGCGGCTGGCCGAACGGCTGACCAGCCGGCTCAACGAGCTGGCCTACGAGCGGGCGACCGGTGAGACGGTCCCGCCGGGCACCAACGCCGCCGCGCTCATGGCGCAGGCCGGCTCGGGCGGCGGCATCCCCGAGGGCATCCAGCCGGTGGCAGCGGCGCACCACGGCTCGGTGTCGCGAGAGCAGCGGACGATCGTCGAGGAGGCGCTGAAGTCCGGCCGGTTGCCCGCGGTCGTGGCGACCTCCAGCCTCGAGCTCGGCATCGACATGGGCGCGGTCGACCTCGTCGTCCAGGTGGAGGCGCCGCCGACCGTCGCCTCGGGGCTGCAGCGCGTCGGCCGGGCCGGCCACCAGGTGGGCGCGGTCAGCCGCGGGGTGCTGTTCCCGAAGTTCCGTGGCGACCTCGTGCAGTGCGCGCTGGTGGCCGAGCGGATGAAAGCCGGCGCGATCGAGTCGATCCGCTACCTGCGCAACCCGCTCGACGTCCTGGCCCAGCAGATCGTCGCCATGGTCTCCGAGCGGCCGCGGACCGTCGACGAGGTCGCCGAGGTCATGCGACGGTCGGCCGCCTTCTCCTCGTTGCCCGACTCGGCGCTGCACGGCGTCCTCGACATGCTCGCCGGCCGCTACCCGTCCGACGCGTTCGCCGAGCTGCGGCCCCGGCTGACCTGGGACCGGGTCACCGACACCCTCACCGCCCGGGCAGGCGCCCAGCGGCTGGCGGTCACCAGCGGCGGCACGATCCCCGACCGCGGCTTGTTCGGCGTCTTCCTCGTCGGCTCGGAAGGGACCGGCGGACGGCGGGTCGGTGAGCTCGACGAGGAGATGGTCTACGAGTCACGGGTGGGCGACGTGTTCCTGCTCGGCTCGTCGTCCTGGCGGATCGAGGACATCACCCACGACCGCGTGCTGGTCACCCCCGCACCCGGGCAGCCCGGGAAGATGCCGTTCTGGCACGGCGACTCGCAGGGGCGCCCACTGGAGCTCGGCCGGGCACTCGGCGCGTTCCTCCGCGAGGTCGGCTCGGCCACGCCGGAGGCCGGCCTGGAGCGGGCCCGGGCAGCGGGGCTCGACGAGTGGGGTGCGGCCAACCTGCGGGCGTACCTCGCGGAGCAGAAGGCGGTGACCGGCCACCTGCCCGACGACCGGACGCTGCTGGTCGAGCGGTTCCGCGACGAGCTCGGCGACTGGCGGCTGGTCGTCCACTCCCCCTTCGGCGCGCAGGTCAACGCCCCGTGGGCACTGGTCCTCGCCGCTCGGCTCCGCGAGCGCTACGGGGTGGACGTCGCCTCCATGCACTCCGACGACGGCATCGCGCTGCGGCTGCCCGACACCACCGGTGAGCCGCCCGAGGCCGACCTCGCCGTCCTCGACCCGGACGACGTGGAGCGCGAGGTCACCGCCGAGGTCGGCAGCTCGGCACTGTTCGCCAGCCGGTTCCGGGAGTGCGCCGCGCGGGCCCTGCTGCTCCCCCGCCGCGACCCCCGGCGGCGTACGCCGCTGTGGCAGCAGCGGCAGCGCGCGGCCCAGCTGCTCTCGGTGGCCAGCGAGTTCTCGTCCTTCCCGATCACCCTCGAGGCGGCCCGCGAGGTGCTGCAGGACGTGTACGACGTCCCGGGGCTCGTCGAGCTGATGCGGGACGTGCGCTCGCGCAAGGTTCGCGTCGTCGACGTGCAGACCGACAGCGCCTCACCGTTCGCGCAGTCCCTGCTGTTCGGCTACGTGGGCCAATTCCTCTACGAGGGCGACGCCCCGCTGGCCGAGCGGCGTGCCCAGGCGCTGGCCCTGGACACCGGCCTGCTCGCCGAGCTGCTCGGCCGCTCCGAGCTGCGCGAGCTGCTGGACGGCCAGGCCCTGACCGAGGTCGAGGCCGAGCTCCAGCGGCTGCCGGTGCAGCGGCATCCCCGGGACGTCGACGGCGCCTCCGACCTGCTGCGCGGCGTCGGGGACCTCACCGCCGCCGAGGCGGCGGCGCGCGGGGTGTCGCAGGAGTGGCTGAACCAGCTCGTGGACGCCCGGCGCGCCCTGGTCGTGCGGATCGCCGGCGAGGAGCGCTACGTCGCCATCGAGGACGCCGGGCGGCTGCGGGACGCGCTCGGCACCGCCCTGCCGGTCGGGGTTCCCGAGGTCTTCACCGAGCCCGTGGCCGATCCGCTCGGTGACCTGGTCGGCCGGTACGCCCGCACGCACGGCCCCTTCCAGCCCCCCGAGGTGGCGGCTCGGTTGGGGCTGGGGGTCGCGGTCGTGACCGCCACCCTGCAGCGGCTCACCGCGACAGGCCGGCTGGTCGCCGGCGAGTTCCGGCCGGGCGGCAGCGGCCAGGAGTGGTGCGACGCCGAGGTGCTCCGCTCGATCCGGCGGCGCAGCCTGGCGAAGCTGCGCCAGGAGGTCGAGCCGGTGCCCATCGGCACCCTGGCGCGCTTCACGCCTTCCTGGCAGGGAGTCGGCGGGCGGATGCGCGGCACCGACGGCGTGCTGGCCGTCGCCGAGCAGCTGGCCGGGGCACTGGTGCCCGCCAGCGCCCTGGAGACCCTCGTGCTGCCGGCTCGGGTGCGTGACTACTCCCCCGCGATGCTCGACGAGCTGACCAGCGCCGGCGAGGTGCTGTGGGCCGGTGCCGGCGGTCTGCCGGGGGGCGACGGCTGGATCAGCCTGGTGCCGGCCGACCTCGCTCCACTGCTGCTGCCCGAACCGCTGGACGTGCCCGAGGGCGCCGGCCCGATCCTCGAGCAGCTCGCCGGTGGGCAGGCGCTGTTCTTCCGGGGGCTGTCCGACCTCGTGGGCGCCACCGACGACACCGCGATGGCCGACCTGATCTGGGACCTCGTCTGGGCCGGGGTGCTCACCAACGACACCCTCGCCCCGCTGCGCACCCGGCTGGCCGGCGGCGGCACGCATCGCAGCAAGCCCGCCGCGCCCCGCGCCCGAGCCGGCGTCTCCCGCTACGGACGCGGGCGGCTGGGACGCCCGGCCATGCCGACCCGGACAGGGCCGCCGACGGTGGCCGGACGGTGGTCCCGGCTGCCCGATCGCGAAGCGAACGCCACCCGCCGGACGACGGCGCGCACCGAGGCGCTGCTGGAACGGCACGGTGTTCTCACGCGGGGCGCGGTCATGGCCGAGCAGGTGGTCGGCGGCTTCCCGGCCGTCTACCCGGTGCTGCGGGCCTTCGAGGAGAACAACCGCGCCCGACGCGGCTACTTCGTCGAGACCCTCGGCGCCGCTCAGTTCGGGACGCCCGGCTCCATCGACCGGCTGCGCACCTTCGCCTCACCCGACCGCGTCCCGGGCGGCGCGGTCGTGCTGGCCGCCACTGATCCGGCGAACGTCTACGGCGCGGCGCTGCCGTGGCCGGAGCGGCCGGCCGCGGGTGACCCGGAGGCGATCGACGTCGGGGAGGGCACCGCAGCCACCGCCAGGACGTCGGGCCACCGCGCCGGGCGGAAGGCCGGCGCGCTGGTCGTCCTGGTCGACGGGGAACTGGTGCTCTACGTCGAGCGCGGTGGCAAGACGCTGCTGTCGTGGACCGAGGACGAGCACGTGCTCAAGGAGGCCGCCACGGCGCTGTCCAGCGCGGTGTCGGCGGGCGCGCTGGGGCGGATGGTCGTCCAGAAGGCCGACGGCGCGAGCGTGCACGAGTCGACCCCGCTGTCCGCGGCGCTCCAGGCAGCCGGATTCGCCGCCACCCCGCGCGGCCTCCGCCTCCGGGCCTGACCTCGCTCCTGGGGTGTCATGGACGCTTCCGGGGTCCTGCCCGACTCCCGGAGCGTGCACAACACTCCAGGAGCGATGGCCTCAGCGGGTCGGGTGCAGCCAGCGGGCGAACAGGCGGGTCAGCGCCGGCATCAGCACATGTCCCAGAAGCAGCACCACGATGACCGCCGACAGCAGCAGCCGCGCCTCGAGCGGCCAGCTCCCCAGGTGCGGGAACACGAACAGCTGCAGCGGCGAGGTGATCGCGAAGACCGCGACGATCGTCAGCACGGTCATCCGCCAGCGCGGGCCGGGCGTCGCCGAGCGGGTGAAGAAGCTCTCCAGTCCCGCGACGCGGTTGTAGCGCTCGTCGTCCACCATGGTCTCGACGTGCGCGAGCGCTGCCCGCCGCTCGGACGAGCGCTCCCAGGCGGCCAGCGACTCGTCGTCCTCGAAGCGGTAGACCAGGTGGTACTCGAAGCTGTCCGGGCCCGGGTGCAACAACGAGGCGCCCAGGTTGCCGGGGAAGCTCGCCGCGACCCCCAGGACGTCGTCCGCC
This sequence comes from Blastococcus sp. OS1-29, assembly GCF_057628075.1. Lineage (NCBI taxonomy): Bacteria > Bacillati > Actinomycetota > Actinomycetes > Geodermatophilales > Geodermatophilaceae > Blastococcus > Blastococcus sp. OS1-29. Next base: position 23,258 of record NZ_JBXXJK010000008.1, on the reverse strand, counting down.
CACCTCTCGAAGGCCTCACGCTGGTCGGGTCGCACGACCCGGGCCACCGTCACGGTGACCGGCTCGGCCGGCGGGGTGGACACCTCGGCGCCGAAGGCGGCACGCAGACGCAGGGGAACGCTCACGCGACGATGCAGCGCTGCCGGCGCTGCTGGTCATCCCCGTTGTCGGCCGACTCACACCGTGGGGACAAGGGAGACTGAGCGCGTGCCCGAGGGAGACACGGTCTGGCTGGCCGCGCAGCGGATGAACACCGCGCTGGCGGGCGGCACGCTGCGCCGGGGCGAGTTCCGCATCCCCCAGCTGGCCACCCTCGACCTGACCGGCGCGGGCGTCCGGGAGGTCGTCCCCCGCGGCAAGCACCTGCTGATCCGGCTGGACGACGGCCGCACGCTGCGCACCCACTTCCGCATGGACGGCAGCTGGCACATCTACCGGCCGGGAACGAAGTGGCACGGCGGTCCGGCCTACGACATCCGACTGGTCCTCGCCACCGACGACTGGGAGTGCGTCGGCTACCGGCTGCACGATATCGATGTCGTCCCCACCGCCGAGGAGGACCGGCTGGTCGGGCACCTCGGCCCCGACGTGCTCGGGCCCGACTGGAACCTGGACGAGGCGCTGCGCCGCATGCACGAGCACCCGGAGGAGCAGATCGGCGTGGCGCTGGTCGACCAGCGCAACCTCGCCGGCGTGGGCAACCTCTACAAGGTCGAGTCGCTGTTCATCCGGGGTGTGCATCCCTGGACGCGGGTCGCCGACGTCACCGACCTGGACCGGCTGGTCGAGCGGGCCCGTGCGCTCATGCGGGCCAACCTGCACCACCCCGAGCAGAACACGACGGGCGATCCCCGCCGGGGCCGCGACCACTGGGTGTTCGGCCGGAAGGGCAAGCCGTGCTTCCGCTGCGGTACCCCGATCCTGCTCGGCGAACAGGGGCCGCCGACCCAGGAGCGGGTCACGTGGTGGTGCCCGACGTGTCAGGCGGCCGGCTCGCCCATCGACCCGCAGGCCCGCACCGGCGAGCCCGACCACCCCCGGCCGCTCACGGTCCGCTGAGCAGGGTCAGCGGCGGCGCGGTCGCCGATCAATCCTGGTCCACCCAGAAGGTGTCGTGCCGGAGGAAGAACGCCGTCCAGTCGTCCTCGCCCATGGCCTCGCGCCGGGCGGCGTCGGCGAGCGTCTCGAAGTAGTCCTCGCGCGGTGCACCGGGGGTGAACAGGAGGAGCATCGAGGCCGCCTCCCCCGACTCGTTGCGGAAGCCGTGCACCCCGCCGATCGGCACGTGGAAGAAGTCGCCGGGCCCGGCGTCGCGCCAGCCGCGCCCGTCGTGCAGCCGCACCGCGCCGCTCAGCACGTAGAACGACTCGGTGATGCCGCGGTGGAAGTGGGGCGACGGCCCCGAGGGCCGCGGCCCCATCTCCCAGCGGTACAGCCCGAAGGCACCGCCGGTTGTCTCGCCGGTCGCGAGGTAGTGAGCGGCTGCACCCCCGCCCATGGGCAGCTCGGCGGGCGTGGCCGCGCCCCGGATCCAGGCGCTCGCCTCCCCCGCCGAGCCGGTGTAGCTGGGCGGGGGGTACTCCGGACCGGACATCGGGACGACCGGCGCGGGATCAGGCGGTGGTGTCGGGACGCTCGGCCGGCTGGGCGTCGCGCTGCTCGGTGGCCGGCTGCTGCACCGGCGGCACGCCCTGCTCGATGGCCTGCGCCTGGCTGCCCTCGACCGCCGCGGGACCGGCGCTCATCGATGCACGGATCTGGTCCAGCCGCGAGGCGCCGGCGACGTCGAGGGTCGCCTTCTGCACCTCGATCATCCGACCCTCCACCGAGGTCTGGGCGAGCTCGGCTTGCCCCAGCGCGTTGGCGTAGCGGCGCTCGATCTTGTCGCGGACCTCCGTCAGGCTCGGGGTGTTGCCCGGTGCGGAGAGCTCGTTGACCTGCCGCATCGACGCGGCCACGTGCTCCTGCATCTTGGCCTGCTCCAGCTGGCTCATCAGCTTGGTGCGCTCGGCCAGCGTGGTCTGCAGGCGCATCCGGCTCTGCTCCACCGCGCCGCGCGCCTGCTCAGCGGCCTGCAGGGCCTCGTCGTGGCTGCGCTTGAGGTCCTCCATCGACTGCTCGGCGGCGACCAGCTGGGTGGCGAACGCCTGCGCGGCGTTCTCGTACTCGGCCGCCTTGGCCGCGTCACCGCCGGCGCGGGTCTTGTCGGCGAGCACCAGCGCCTGGCGGGCGGACGACTGCAACTTCTCCACCTCGCCGAGCTGCCGGTTGAGCCGCATCTCCAGCTGCCGCTGATTGCCCAGGACCGCGGCCGCCTGGTTCGCGAGGGCGGCGTGCCGGTTCTGCTCGGCCTCGATCGCCTGCGCGATCTGGATCTTCGGGTCGGCACGCTGGTCGATCTGGGCGTTGGCGGAGGCCGTGAGGTACTTCCACAGCTTCACTAGCGGGTTGGGCATGGGTCCTCCTGCTCCGGCGCAGCGGCCGGCCCGGTGATGCTCGTCGGTCCCATCGTCCCAGGTGATCGTGCCCCGTAGCCAACGCGGCCCACCGGTTCCCGCCACTAGGGTCTTCGCCGTGCCCACAGGCGACCCGATGCTCTGCGTCCTCGGCGAACTGGTCGTCGACCTGATCCCCGTGCCCGGCGCCGGCGCCGGGCCGGAGGGCACCGCGCCGCAGTACGTCGCCCGCCCGGGCGGGAACGCGCTCAACGTCGCCGTCGCGGCGGGCCGGCTCGGGGCACCCGTGCGGCTGCTCGCCCGGGTCGGCACCGGGCCGCTCGCCCCCCACCTCCGCCGGCACGCGGAGCTCTCCGGCGTCGACCCGGGCGGGTTCGTCGAGGCCGACGAGCCGGTGAGCCTCGCCGTCGTCGGCCTGGCGCCCGACGGCTCCGCCGACTACGGCTTCCACGTCCTGGGGGCCGCCGACTGGCAGTGGACCGACGACGAGATCGCCCACGTCGTGCCGGCCGCGACGGCGATCCTGCACGTCGGCTCGATCTCCAGCTGGACCGCACCCGGCTGCGAGGCGATCGCCCGCCTGGTGGAGCAGCTCTCCGCCGGGGGGAGCGCGCTGATCAGCGTCGACCCGAACGTCCGCCCGATGCTCGCCGACGGTCCGGTCGGCTGGTCACTCGGCAACACGGCCGAGATCGTCCGTGCGCGGCTGGACCGGCTCGTCGACTCCGCGGACATCGTGAAGGTCAGCGCGGAGGACCTGGCCTGGCTCGAGCCCGGGACGACGTCGGCCGGTGCGCTCGACGCCGCCGCCCGCGCCTGGGCCGAGCGCGGGCCGGCCCTGGTTCTGCTCACCGACGGCGGAGCACCCTTGCGGATCGCGCGCCCCGGTCACGCCGTCCTGCACTGGCGGACGCCGCGGGTGGCCGTCGTCGACACCGTCGGCGCCGGGGACTCCCTGGCAGCCGGCCTGCTCACCGGGCTGCTGAAGTCCGGGGTGACCGACCGGGCGGCGCTCGCGGCCCTGCCCGACGAGGAACTGCTCCGCCTGGTGGACGACGCCGCCCTGGTCGCCGCGCTCAACTGCACCCGGGTCGGCGCCGACCCGCCCACCCTGGCCGAGCTCGCGGCCGCCCGAGCGGACCGTTGACGGCGCCGGACGGCATCGGCATCGTCGGCTTCGCGGAGCTCTCCGCGACCGCGGCGCGGGCACGGCTGCTGGACGCCCATGACCGGTTCTGGGACGTCGACACCCGGGCGCTGCACGAGCCGGTCTGGTTCCACCAGTTCGGCGGCTTCGGTGCGGTGGCCCGCACGCCCGGAGGCGAGGACGTCGGCTACGTCCTCGGCGTGGTCACCGCCGACCGTCTCGCCTACCTGCACCTGCTCGCCGTGCGGGAGGACCACCGACGCGCGGGCCTGGCCCGGCGCCTGTGCGGCTGGTTCGACGACCTCGCGGTCAGCACCGGCGCCCGCGTCGTGCAGGCGGTCGTCGCGCCGGAGAACGCGGCTGCGCTGGCGTTCTTCCGCGCGCTCGGCGTCAGCGAGCACCTGTCGGCGGACCACGAGGGCCCGGACGCGGACCGCGTGGTGCTCACGCGGTCGCTGCACTCCTGAGCATCAGCCGAGCGCTGCGGCGAGCCGCCCGGCCAGCCGGTGCCGCGTGCTCGACCGTCCGGGCTGCAGGACGACGCCCAGCAGCCACCGGCCGGCCAGTTCCGCGCCGTCGCCGTCCACGCGCAGCGCCGCACCCAGCCGCGCGGTCAGCTCGGCCCACCGTTCGGTGTCCACGGCGACCAGCGACATGAGGATCTCCGGTTCGGTCTCGGCCAGGCGCCGCAGCACCGGGTGGCCGCCGAGCTCGTCGGAGAGCGCAGCGAGACCCTGCTCGCGCGGCAGGGTCCCGGCCAGCGCGGTGAGCCGGTCGACCTCGAGCGCGAGCAGCGCGGAGGCGACCTCGTCCTTGGTCCGGAAGTGGTTGTACAGCGTCGCCTTGGCGACGCCCGCGGCCGCCGCGATCGACTGCATCGTGCTGCGCCGGAGCCCGTGCTCGGCGAACGCGCGGGCGGCACCGGCGAGCAGCCCGGCCCGGGTGCGGCTCATCGCGTTGCTGGCGCGCGTGTGCAACCCGGGCAGCATGCCCCTGTCTGGCACGGGACGAGACCCCGGTCAAGGACCCGGGTGGGAGTGTCGCGCCTCAGGCCGCCAGGGAGACGGTCTCGCCGCGGCGCAGGCCCGCGCGGGCGGGCGCGCCCACGAGGGCGAGCGCGGGCTCGGCCACCGGCTCGGCCGGGGCCGGCTGCTCGCCGGCCGGCTGGTCGTCGGTGGCGGGCGCGTCGGACGGCGCCGTCAGCGGGCGGACGGCGGCGCTGTCGATCCCGCGGAGCTGGAGGCTGACCTCGGCCAGCAGGTCGGCGAGCTCGAGCTCGAGGGCGTCGCAGATCGAGGCGAGGAGCTCGGAGGAGGCCTCCTTCTGCCCGCGCTCCACCTCGGAGAGGTAGCCGAGGCTCACCCGGGCCGCCCCGGAGACGTCGCGCAGCGTCCTGCGCTGGCTCAGCCGGTGGCCACGCAACGTGTGACCGAGCTGCGTGCGCAGCAGCGTCATGGCCGTCTCCTGTCCTGCGAGCTGGGAAGCGGCGGCGCCGCAGGCGGGCGCCGTGTGTTCACGGTACGCGGCGCGCAGCGCATCGGTCCGACCGACCGGCGCGCGTCCGCTGACGGCGTAACACCTGCGGCGGTCGACAGCTTCCCACTCACCCCAGCCTGGCCAGCAGCTCCTGCATCGCAGCCGCGACGGCCCCGGCGCGCACCGCGGGCCGGTCGCCGGGCAGGTCCAGCCCCACGACGTCAGTCCTGGCGGCGCTGGAGATCCCCAGGTACACCCGGCCCGGACCGTGCCCGTCGACCGGATCGGGCCCGGCGACCCCCGTCAGGCCGATGCCCCAGCTCGCCGCGCACCGGCGCCGGACGCCGTCGGCCAGCGCGCCCGCGGTCTCCGGGCTGACCGGACCGTGCGCGGCCAACAGGTCGACGGGCACGCCGGCCAGCGCGCTCTTCAGCTCGGTCGCGTAGACGACGACGCCGCCGCGGAGCGTGGCGCTCGCACCCGGAACGGTGGCCAGCGTCGCGCAGAACAGCCCCGCGGTCAGCGACTCGGCGGCGGCGACGGTCTCGCCCCGGGCGAGCAGCGCGCGGTGCAGGCGGGCGGGCAGATCGGCGTCCGGCACGTGCTCCATCCTGCCCGCGCAGCTGTACCTTCCCGGGTTCGGTCGCCCTCAATAGAGTGCGGTTCGGACATCCCTCCGGCGCACAGCTCCTTCTCGGGAGGCGTGGGATGCACATCGAAGCCCCGGCCTCGGTCCCGCACGTCGGCGTCCTGGGCGGACTCTTCCTGACCTGCGACGGACGGCGGGTCCCGGTGCCGCCCGGCAGCCGCCGCCTGCTCGCCTACCTCGCGCTGCACCCCGCGGGCGTCGACCGCCGCGTGGCCGCCGGCGTGCTCTGGCCGGACGTCGAGGACGGCCGGGCCGCGGGAAACCTGCGTTCGGCTCTGTGGCGACTGCAGCAGGTCGGCTGCCCCCTGGTGGTCGCCGAGCAGTCCTGGCTGGGCCTCGCCGAGGACGTCGAGGTGGATCTGGCCCACCTGGAGGCGTGGGCGAGCCGGGTACTCGCGCAGTCCCCCGCGCCCGGCGACCTCGGCGTCGATCCCGGCCCCATCGCCGAGGTCGAACTGTTGCCCGGCTGGTACGACGACTGGGTCCTCGCGGTCCGCGGGCGGTTGCAGTTGCGGCTGCTGCACGCGCTGGAGGCGCTCAGCCGGTTGCTCCGGCGGGCGGGCCGGCCGGCCGCGGCCGTCGAGGCGATGCACGTGGCGGTGCTCGCCGAGCCGCTCCGGGAGAGCGGGCAGCTGGCGCTGATCGAGGCCCACCAGGCCGCCGGCGACTGGATCGCCGCCCAGCGGCAGTACGACGCGTTCCGCAGCATCCTGCGCCGCGAGATCGGCGTGGAACCCAGCGCCGAGCTCACCGCCGCCGCGCGATCCCGCCTGGCCCCGTCCCGGGGCCCGCGCTGAGCTCGCGAAAGAAAACACCCCCTGCCCCCCGCCACTCGCAGGCTCGCGGCGGGACCCTGCAGGGGGACGTCCTCAGGCGGCGGTGTCCGAGCGCGCGCCGCTGGACCCGCTCGGCCCGGCGGCCCGCCGCGCGGCGGCGGCCCGCATGGCGCGGGCGCTGGTCTGACGCAGGGTCAGCGCGCGGTACACGTAGTCCAGCCCGGACAGGACGGTGAGGACGACGGCGACCGCCATCAGCCACCAGCGGCCGGTGGCCAGCCAGCCGTCCAGCGGCAGGATGTAGAAGCCGATCGCGAGCGCCTGGACGACGGTCTTGGCCTTGCCGCCGCGGCTGGCCGCGATGACCCCGTGCCGGATCACCCAGAAGCGCAGCAGCGTGACCCCGACCTCGCGGATCAGGATCGTGACGGTCACCCACCACGGCAGCAGCGCCAGGATCGACAGCCCGATGAGCGCCGTGCCCGTGAGCGCCTTGTCGGCGATGGGGTCGGCCAGCTTGCCGAACTCGGTCACCTGGCCGGTCCGGCGGGCGATCATGCCGTCGTAGCGGTCGGTGATGATCGCCAGCGCGAAGACCAGGGTGGCCCAGTAGCGGCCGCCCTCGTCCAGCCCGCCGTCCTGCAGGAGCAGCACCGCGAACAGCGGGACCACGGCCAGCCGGAGCACGGTGAGGGCGTTCGGCACGTTGACCAGCTTCACCGACGACGGCGGCGTGGCGGCCGGGTCCGGGGCGACGTCGGTCATGGGGGTCACCTCCCGGCCGGTGCGGGTACCAGTGCGTGCGCGAGCAGGTCGACGCCCTCGGTGTCGACGACGTCGGCGCCCAGGAGCTGACCGGGGACGGCGTCGGCCGGCACACCGGAGATCGTCGTCGTCCCGTCGGAGTCGGGGTCCTGGTGGGCGGCGTGGCCGAGCCAGACGCCGGGCCCCTCGGACGCCGACAGGTCCTCGGTGAGCAGTACCTCGATTCGCTCACCGATGCGGTCCTCGGCGCGCTGGGCGGTGAGCTCCTCGACGAGGTCGGTGATGCGCCGGACACGGGCGTCGATCTCGGCCTGGTCGAGCTTGCCGGGCAGGCCGATCGCCTCGGTGCCCTCCTCGTCGGAGTAGCCGAAGACGCCGACGGCGTCGAGGCGGCCCTCGGTGAGGAACCGCTCGAGCTCGGCCACGTCGTCCTCGGTCTCGCCCGGGAAGCCGAGGATGACGTTGGTGCGGAAGCCCGCCCCGGGGGCCAGGGTCCGGGCGCGCTCGATCAGCCGCAGGAAGTCGTCGGTGCCGCCGAACCGCCGCATCCGGCGCAGCAGCGTGGGTGACGAGTGCTGGAACGACAGGTCGAAGTACGGCGCGATCCCCGCGGTGCCGGCGATGACCTCGGCCAGCCCCGGCCGCAGCTCGGCCGGCTGCAGGTAGGCCACGCGGACGCGCGCGATGCCCTCGACGGCGGCCAACTGCGGCAGCAGCGTCTCCAGCGAGCGCAGGTCGCCGAGGTCCTTGCCGTAGGAGGTCGAGTTCTCGCTGACCAGCACCAGCTCGGTCACGCCCTGCGACGCCAGCCACCGCGCCTCGCCGAGCACCTCGGCCGGCGGCCGGGAGACGAAGGCGCCGCGGAACGTCGGGATGGCGCAGAACGCGCACCGGCGGTCGCAGCCGGAGGCGAGCTTGAGCGCCGCGGTGGGACCGGACGCCAGCCGCTTGCGGCGGAGCCAGTCGTGGCCGGGGATGACCGGCGCGTCGGCGGCCGCGGTCGCGGCGGTGCGCTGCACCGGGCTGATCGGCAGCAGGGTGCGCCGGTCGCGGGGCGTGTGCGGGACCAGCGGGCGGCCCGCGAGGACGTCGTCCAGCCGGTCGCCGATCGCCCCGTAGTCGTCGAAGCCGAGGACGGTCGCCTCGGGGAGCGCACCGGCCAGTTCCGAGCCGTACCGCTCGGCCATGCAGCCGACGGCGACCACGGCCGCGCCGGAGTCGGTGGCCGCCAGGATCGCGTCGACCGAGTCCTTCTTGGCGGTCTCGATGAAGCCGCAGGTGTTCACCAGGACGGCGTCGGCGTCGTCTGCGTCGTCCACCAGGTCGTAGCCCTCGGCGGCGAGCCGGCCGGCGAGCTCCTCGGAGTCGACCTCGTTGCGCGCGCAGCCCAGGGTGACCATCGCGACCCGCCGTCGCGACCCTGCAGGGAGCGCCCCCTCGGGGACGAGAGAGGCAGGGCGGGGCAGCGGTGTCACCGGGCCATCCTAGTTGCCGGAGTCACCCGCGTCGGCCGATGAGCGGTGTGAGCCGCGTCAGGCCTCGGGAATCGCCCCGCCGCGCAGGGTGAACAGGGTGTTCTCGAGCTCGTCGGGCTTGATCAGCACGTCGCGGGCCTTGGACCCCTCGGAGGGGCCCACGATGCCGCGGCTCTCCATCAGGTCCATCAGCCGGCCGGCCTTGGCGAAGCCGACCCGCAGCTTGCGCTGCAGCATCGACGTCGACCCGAACTGGCTGGTCACGATGAGCTCCACGGCCTGCAGGAGGAGGTCGAGGTCGCCGCCGATGTCCTCGTCGACCTCCTTCTTCTCCGCGGCGGCCGCGGTGAAGACCTCTTCCCGGTACTCGGGCTCGGCCTGCCGCTTGGTGAACTCGACGACCGCCTCGATCTCGGTGTCGGAGACGAAGGCACCCTGCACGCGGATCGGCTTGCCGGCGCCGATCGGCATGAAGAGGGCGTCGCCCATCCCGATGAGCTTCTCCGCGCCCGGCTGGTCGAGGATGACCCGGCTGTCGGTGAGGCTGGACGTCGAGAAGGCCAGCCGCGACGGCACGTTGGCCTTGATCAGGCCGGTGACGACGTCCACCGACGGCCGCTGCGTGGCGAGCACCAGGTGGATGCCGGCGGCGCGCGCCTTCTGCGTGATCCGGACGATCGACTCCTCGACGTCACGCGGGGCGACCATCATCAGGTCGGCGAGCTCGTCGACGATCGTGAGGATGTACGGGTAGGGCGCGTAGACCCGCTCGCTGCCGGGCGGGGCGGTGATCTCGCCCTTCTCGACCTTGCGGTTGAAGTCGTCGATGTGCCGGACGCCGGTGGCCCGCATGTCCTGGTAGCGCTGCTCCATCTCCTCGACCAGCCAGGCCAGCGCGGTCGCCGCCTTCTTGGGGTCGGTGATGATCGGCGTGATCAGGTGCGGGATGCCGTCGTAGGGCGTCAGCTCGACCATCTTCGGGTCGACCAGGATCATCCGGAGCTGGTCGGGGGTGGCCCGCAGCAGCAGCGAGGTCAGCAGCGAGTTGATGCAGCTGGACTTACCGGCACCGGTGGCACCGGCGACCAGCAGGTGCGGCATCTTGGCGAGGTTCGCGCAGACGAAGCCGCCCTCGATGTCCTTGCCGAGGCCCACCAGCATCGGGTGCGGGTCCTGCTTGGCGGCCTGCGAGCGCAGCACGTCGCCGAGGCTGACCTTCTCGCGGTCGGTGTTGGGCACCTCGATGCCGACCGCGGACTTGCCCGGGATCGGCGCCAGGATGCGGATGTTGTCGTTGGCGACGGCGTAGGCGAGGTTGCGGGTGAGCGCGGTGATCTTCTCGACCTTGACCGCGGGGCCGAGCTCCACCTCGTAGCGGGTGACCGTCGGGCCCCGGGTGAAGCCGGTGACGGCCGCGTCGATGTTGAACTGCTCGAGGACGCCGGTGATCGCCTCGATGGCGACGTCGTTGGCCTTCGAGCGGGCCCGGGGCGGGTCACCGGGCCGGAGCGTGGTGAGCGCGGGCAGCACGTAGTTCCCGGCCACCGGCTGGATCGTGAGCTGCTGGGGCTCGTCGATGGGCGGCAGGTCCTCCGGCGGGGCCGTCCGGTCCTCCACGGGCGGGCGCAGCGGCGCGCGCAGCGTCGTGTGCTCCGGCTCGGTCATGATCGTCGCCGCGGCCGCCCCCTCCATCGCGCCGTGGTCGATCGGGCCCGTCGCGAGCATGTCCTCGGACTGCGCCTTGCGACCGAACCGGCGACCCTTGGCCGGTTCGGGCTCGTCGTCCTCGTCCTCGTCGTAGTCCTCGTCGTCGTAGTCGTCGCGGCCGAGCAGGCGGTCGGCGAGCTCCTGCAGCCGCTCGGGGATCTGGTGGACCGGCGTGGCCGTGGTGACCAGCAGCCCGAAGAACGCGAGCAGCGACAGCAGGACGACGGTGACGATGACACCGATGCCGGCGCTCAGCGGCGTGCCGACGGCCCAGCCGAGCAGGCCGCCGGACCCGGGGACGCCGCCCTCGGGATCGGCGTGCTCGCCGACGATCTGCGCGATGCCGAGCACCGAGGCGATCATCGACAGCCAGCCGATGACCAGCCGGCCGCGCGCTTCGGGGCTCGGCGGACGGCGCAGCAGTCGCAGCGCGGTGAAGAACAGCACGACCGGCAGCACCATGACCAGCGAGCCGATGATCCAGCGGATCGCCTGGGCCACGCCGGCACCGACGGGCCCGATGCCGTTGCTCCAGGTGGCCGCGCCCAGCACGATCGCCAGCCCCAGCACGGCCAGTCCGACGCCGTCCCGGCGGTGCTCCGGAGCGAGCGGCTCGGCCTCGTCCGGACGCGCGACCGAGCGGGCGAGTCCGCCCGCGCCACGGGCGAGCAGGTTCCACCCGCCGGCGGCGATCCGGAAGAGCCCGGTGCCCGACTGCTTCTTCTTCGCGGCGGGGCGGCGGTTGGTGGTGCGCTTCGCGGCCGGCCGCTTCTTGCTCGCAGCCGTCGATCCCGAGCGCCCCCGGGAGGACGCCGGCCGTCGCGTCGACGTGGTGCGGGCAGGCATGCGTCGGACGGTAATCGCCTTCTCCGCCCGAACCCCGCAGGCCGGGGCTCGTGTCCCGCTCCGATCTCCGGCCACCTAACGTCACAGACATGACGTTCCCCACCCCCGGCGGCTGGCCCACACCGATCACCTCCGAGCTCGTCGTCCGGGCGGCGGCCCGGCTCGGCGAGGTGGTCGTCGACGGAGACGACGTGTGGTGGTCGGAGTCGCGGCCGGCCGAGGGCGGCCGTTCGGTGATCGTCCGGCGATCGGCGGACGGCACGCTGACCGACGTCCTGCCCGCCCCCTGGAACGCGCGCACCCGGGTGCACGAGTACGGCGGCGGCGCCTGGACGGTGTCGGAGGGCACGCTGTGGTTCACCGAGTTCAGCGACCAGCGGCTGTACCGGCTCGACCCCGGCAGCGACGCCCCCGTCGCGGTGACGCCGGAGCCCGCGGTCCGGTCGGGTGTGCGCCACGCCGACTTCCAGCTCGTGCCGGACGGTCTGCTGGCGGTCCGGGAGACCCACGCCGAGGGCGACCGCCCCGTCGACGTCGTCAACGAGATCGTGCGGGTGACCCCCGACGGCGCGGAGGTGCTGGTCTCCGGCCCGGACTTCGTCTCCGACCCGCGACTCGCGCCCGACGGCGTCACGCTGTCGTGGCTGCAGTGGAACCACCCGGACATGCCGTGGGACGCAGCCCAACTGGTCGTGCGCGCTGCCGACGGCTCGGAGCACGTGATCGCCGGCGGGCGCGGGGAGTCCGTCGTCCAGCCGGTCTGGGGCGACGACCTGGCGCTGTGGTTCTTCAGCGACCGCACCGACTTCTGGTCGCTGTACCGCAAGCGGCCGCACGAAGCGCCGGAACTGGTGGTCGACGTGGGCGGCGACATCGCCGGTCCCCAGTGGGTGTTCGGGCAGAGCCGGTTCGCGTTGTTGTCGGACGGGCGCGTCGCCTTCGCCTACGGCCGCGACGGCGCCGACCGGCTCGCCGTCCTCGAGGCCGACGGCAGCATCCGTGAACTCGACCTGCCGTTCGGCGTCTTCCGGTGCCTCCGGGCCCAGGGGACGCAGGTGGTGTGCGTCGCGGGCGGCCCGGCGAGCGAGCCGGTCGTACTGCGCGTGGACGTGGACGGCGGGGAGTCGGAGATCCTCCGCCCGGCGCGTGTCCTCGGTCTCGATGCGGCCTGGTTCTCCGAGCCGGAGCACGTGACGTTCCCGACCGAGGACCGCGGCACCGGCATCGGCGTCGCGCACGCGCTGGTCTACCCGCCGGCGAACCCGGACGTGTCCCTCGCCGACGGCGTGCTCCCGCCGCTGATGGTCGTCGTGCACGGCGGACCGACGGCGAACGCCGTGCCCGTGCTGAACGTCGAGGTGCAGTACTGGACGTCGCGGGGCTTCTGCGTGGCCGACGTCGACTACCGCGGCTCCACCGGTTACGGCCGCCGCTACCGGGACGCGCTGCAGGGCCGGTGGGGCGTCCTCGACCTCGACGACGTGGTCGCCTGCGCCCGCTTCCTCGCCGACAGCGGCCGGGTCGACCCGGCGCGCATGGCCATCCGTGGCGGCTCGGCCGGCGGGTACACGACCCTGGCGACGCTCAGCATGCGGCCGGGCGTCTTCACCGCCGGCGCGAGCCACTACGGAGTCGCCGACCTCGGGGCGCTGGCCGCCGAGACGCACAAGTTCGAGTCGCGCTACCTGGACGGGCTCGTGGCGCCCTGGCCGGCCGGGCGGGCGGTCTACGACGAACGCTCCCCCATCAACCACGTGGACTCGTTCGACACCCCGCTGGCGGTCTTCCAGGGCGACGAGGACGCGGTGGTGCCCCCGGACCAGGCCGAGGCCATCGTGGCCGCCCTGGCCGAGAAGGGCGTGCCGCACGCCTACCTGCTGTTCGCGGGGGAACAGCACGGCTTCCGCAAGGCGGAGAACATCCGTGCCGCGTTGGACGGCGAGCTGTCCTTCTACGCGCAGGTGTGGGGCTTCGACCTGCCGGCCGAGGAGGGCATCACCCCGATCGACGTGGTCCGGGGCTGAGCCGCTCCCCCACGGCGGCCAGCCGCCGGACGGTGCTCCAGGCCCGCGTCGTCGCCACCCGCCTCCAGGGCGGCGGCAGCAGGTAGGTCGCGCCCGGCCGCCGGACGTCACGGCGGCCGGCCATGACCAACTCGTGCGGCCGGACGCCGACCGCCTCGAGACCGTCGATCCGGGGCACCCGGGCGGGATCGAGCGGCGTCGTGTCCAGGGGTAGGAAGGCGACCGCGATCTCCCAGCGGTCCCCCGGATGACCCGCGAAGGGTTCCTCAGCAGTGAATGCGCGGATCCAGGCCGCCGTCCGCACGACCACCGGTTCCCGGCGCCCGATCACCTCCGCGAGGTCGTGCTCGAGCCGCCGCACGACGGCGTCCAGTTGCGCGGGATCGGTCTCGAACGTCAGGTTGCCCGTCGCCAGGTGGGACGCGGCGGACCGGGCGCCCGCCTCGTCCGCCAGTCGGAGAAGGACGTCGCGGCGCAGGCCCTCGCGGCCCAGCATCACGTTGCGCACCAGCCCGACGTAGCGCATCGCCGGGCCGCCGGTCACACCTCGAGGACGGTGGGGATGATCATCGGCCGGCGGCGGTAGGTGTCGCTCACCCACTTGCCGAGGGTGCGGCGGATGACCTGCGAGAGGCGGTGCGGGTCGACCTCGTCGTCCTGGAGCGCCCGACGGAGGTTCTCCTCGACCAGCCGCACCGCGTCGTCGAACGCGGCCGGGTCGTCGGAGAACCCGCGCGTCGACAGGTGCAGGTCGCGCACGATCGTCCGGGTCGACAGCTCGATGACGACCGTCAGTGCGACGAAGCCCTCGTCGCCGAGGATGCGCCGCGCCTGCAGCGACTCCTCCCCCACGTCGCCGACGTTCAGCCCGTCGACGTAGACGTTGCCGATCGGCACGCTGCCCACGATCGAGGCCTTGCCGTCGACGAGGTCGACGACCACGCCGTCCTCGGCGAGCAGGACCCGGTCCCGGCTCATGCCGGTCTCCTCGGCCAGCGCGGCGTGCGCGCGCAGATGCCGCCACTCCCCGTGCACGGGCATGAGGTAGCGCGGCTTGGCGACGTTGAGCAGGGTGCGCAGCTCGCCCGCCGGGGCGTGCCCGGACACGTGCACCCGCGCCGTCTCCTTGTGCACGACGGTGGCCCCGAGCCGGGCAAGTCCGTTGATCACCTTGTAGACCGCGGTCTCGTTGCCCGGCACCAGCGACGACGCGAGGACGACGGTGTCCCCCGCCTCGATGGTGACCTGGCTGTGCTCGCCGCGGGCCATGCGGCCGAGCGCCGACAGCGGCTCCCCCTGCGAACCGGTCGAGACGAGCACGACCTGCTCGGGGGGCATGGCGGCGGCCTCGTCGAGGGACACCATCAGGCCGGGCGCCACGTGCAGCAGCCCGAGGTCGCGGGCCACGCCCATGTTGCGGACCATCGAGCGGCCGACCAGGGCGACCTTGCGCCCGTGCATCGCGGCGGCGTCGAGGACCTGCTGGATGCGGTGCACGTGGCTGGCGAAGCTGGACACGATCAGCCGCTGGGTCGCCCGGCGGAACACGTCCTCGAGCACCGGCCCGATCGCGCGTTCCGGGGTGACGAAGCCGGGCACCTCGGCATTGGTCGAATCGGCGAGCAGCAGGTCGATCCCCGACAGCCCGAGGCGCGCGAAGGCGCCGAGGTCGGTGAGCACGCCGTCGAGCGGCAGCTGGTCCATCTTGAAGTCGCCGGTGTGGACGAGCGTGCCGGCCGGAGTGTGCACGGCGACGGCGAGCGCGTCGGGGATCGAGTGGTTGACCGAGACGAACTCGCAGTGGAACGGGCCGGCCACGTGGTCGTCGCCGGCGGCGACCTGGACCAGCGTCGGGTCGATCCGGTGCTCGCGCAGCTTGGCCGCGACCAGCGCCAGCGTGAACCGCGACCCGACCAGCGGGATGTCGCCACGCATGCGCAGCAGGTACGGCACGGCGCCGATGTGGTCCTCGTGCCCGTGGGTGAGGACGACGGCGTCGATGTCGTCGAGGCGGTGCTCGATCACCCCGAAGTCGGGGAGGATCAGGTCGACGCCGGGCTGCTCGGCCTCGGGGAACAGGACGCCGCAGTCGATCACCAGCAGCCGTCCGTCGAACTCGAGGACGGCCATGTTGCGGCCGATCTCGCCCAGGCCCCCGAGCGCCATGACGCGCAGTCCGCCGGCGGGCAGCGGCGGTGGCACCTGCAGGTCGAGGTGCGGCTGGGTGGCCTGCCCGCTCACAGCCCGATGCCGCCGGCGGCCAGGTCGACCCGCAGCTGCGCGACCTCCTCGGGGGTCGCGTCGACCAGGGGCGGCCGCACCGGGCCGGCCGGGAGGTTGAGCAGCTTGAGCGCCGCCTTGATCATCATCGCGCCCTGACCGGCGCCCATGACGCCGGCGTAGACCGGCAGCAGGCTCTCGTTCACGGCCCGGGCCTTGACCAGGTCGCCGGACTCGACGGCCGCGATCAGCTCGGCCAGCCGCGGTCCGACGATGTGGCCGACGACGCTGACGACGCCGACCGCGCCGAGCGCGAGCAGCGGGAAGTTCAGGACGTCGTCCCCGCTGTAGTAGGCGAGGTCGGTGCGGGCCAGCGTCCACGCCACCGCCCCGAGGTCGCCCTTGGCGTCCTTCACCGCGACGATGTTCGGGTGCTCGGCCAGGCGGACGAGGGTCTCCACGTGGATGGGCACCTGCGACCGCGGCGGGATGTCGTAGAGCATCACCGGCAGGTCGGTGGCGTCGGCGACCGCGGTGAAGTGCCGGATCAGCCCGGCCTGGCTCGGCCGGTTGTAGTACGGCGTGACGACGAGCAGGCCGTGGACGCCGAGCTGCGCGGCCGAGCGGGCGTTCTCGATGGAGTGCGCGGTGTCGTTGGTGCCGACTCCGGCCACGACGGTCGCCCGGTCGCCGACGGCGTCCATGACGGCCTCGAGGACGGCGTGCTGCTCGCCGTCACTGATCGTCGGAGACTCCCCGGTCGTGCCCAGGACGACCAGGCCGTCGTGGGCCTGACGGTCGACCAGGTGCGCCGCGAGCTCCTGGGCGCCGGCGAGGTCGATCGAGCCGTCCTCGGCCAGCGGCGTCGCCATGGCCGTGAGCACGCGCCCGAACGGCCGGACGGGGTCGGTGGTCATGGGGAGAATCTACTCAGCGAGGCCGACTGCTACCCGCGCGTACTCGCTGACCGCGTACCGGAGTCCCGTCGTCGACGTCGCCCAGCCGCCGTCCGGCGTGCGTGCGGTCCGCGTCCATCCCGGCCCGATCTCGGGGGCCCACGTGTCGCCGTCGACCTCGAGGTCGACCTCGGTGACGACCAGCCGGTCCGCGTGCGGCAGGAACGCCGTGTAGACGGCGCCGCCGCCGATGACCCAGGGCTCCTCGTGCTCGGCCAGCACTTCCTCGACCGAGGCGGCGCGGGTGGCGCCGTCCGCCGACCACTCCGGATCGGACGTGAGGACGACGTTGGTGCGTCCCGGCAGCGGACGGAACCGCTCGGGCAGTGACTCCCACGTCCGGCGGCCCATCACGACCGTGGAGCCGGTGGTGAGGCGGCGGAACAGCGCCATGTCCTCGGGCAGGTGCCAGGGCAGCGCGCCGTCCGCACCGATCACACCGCTGTGCGCCTGCGCCCAGATGAGCTGGACACTCACACCGCCACGGCTGCCCGGATCGCGGGGTGGGGGTCGTAGTCGTGCAGCGTGAAGTGCTCGAAGGTGTAGTCGTACAGCGACGGCGCGGGGGCCAGCTCCAGGGTCGGGAACGGGTGGACCTCGCGGGAGAGCTGCTCGCGGACCTGCTCGGTGTGGTTGCTGTAGATGTGGCAGTCGCCGCCCACCCAGACGAAGTCGCCGGGGCGCAGCCCGACCTGGTCGGCGATCATGCGGGTGAGCAGGGCGTAGCTGGCGATGTTGAACGGGACGCCGAGGAACATGTCCGCGCTGCGCTGGTAGAGCTGGCAGGAGAGCCGGCCGTCGGCGACGTAGAACTGGAAGAACGCGTGACACGGCGCCAGCGCCATGTCCGGCAGCGCCGCGACGTTCCAGGCCGAGACGATCATCCGGCGCGAATCGGGGTCGGAGCGCAGCGTGTCCAGCAGGGCGCCGATCTGGTCGATCTGGCCGCCGTCCGGCGTGGGCCACGACCGCCACTGCACGCCGTAGACCGGCCCCAGCTCTCCGTCGGGTGCGGCCCACTCGTCCCAGATGGTGACGCCGTTGTCGCGCAGCCATCCGACGTTGCTGTCGCCGCGCAGGAACCAGAGGAGCTCCACCGCGATCGAGCGGAAGTGCACCTTCTTCGTGGTGACCAGCGGGAAGCGCTCGGAGAGGTCGTACCGGAGGCGCTCGCCGAACAGGCTGACGGTGCCCGTGCCGGTGCGGTCCGCCTTGGGCGTGCCCTGCTCCAGGACGCGCCGCAGGAGGTCCTCGTACTGGGTGTCGATCGGTGCTGCGTTGTCATGGTGGCCCACGCGCCCGAGGGTACGGGCGGCCACCGACGGTCCGGGAGTCGCGTGACCCACCCGCACCACCGACCCGCGCGGTGAACTCTTGCCCCGGCCCCGAGGACGTCCGACGCTGCCTGGATGGCTCCCGACGGCGACCGGCACGCGACCGCGCTGATCGGCCTCACCGCGGTGCTCGAGGGGCACCTGCTCGCGGGCGACCTCGACCAGCACGTCGTCGACCACCTGATCGGTTGGTTGCGGTCGGCCGGCGTCCTGACCGCCGGGGACGGACCGCCCGAACTCCGGCTCCTGCTTGCCCAGCTGAACCAGGCGCTGCGCGTTCGGGTGGGCGAAGACGCCCCGCTCGCTGGCGCGGGTCAGGCCGACCATCTGGTGGGCTTCGCCCACGAGGCGGCGGCGCGCAACTTCGCCGCGGCGCTGGGTATCGGCGGCGACCCGGTCGAGGTGGACGGCCTGGCGTACGACGGTGCGGTCCGGTGGCAGGTCGCCGTCCGGACGTCGGAACTGCCGCTGTCCGCGGAGTTCGACGTCCACGTCCGCCGGCTGCGCGGCCTGGCCGCGGAGCACGGCGGCACGTACGGGGGCTGGGGATCGGCGGCGGGGATCAGCCCTCGGTGACGTACGGGCTGGCGGCGACCTCGGTGCCGTCGGAGAGCGCGCTGATCCGGAAGTCGCGGAACACGTTCGGCGCGACCCGCTGCAACTCGCGCAGGCAGGCGAGGGCCAGCCGGCGGATCTCGACGTCGGCGTGCTCGCTGGCACGCATGGCGATGAAGTGGCGCCACGCGCGGTAGTTGCCGGTGACGACCATCCGCGTCTCGGTGGCCGTGGGCAGGACCGAGTTGGCCGCCTGGAGCGCCTGCTTGCGGCGCAGGGTCGCGTTCGGGACGCCGTCCAGCCCCGTGGCGAGCGCCCCCAGCAGGCGACGATGAGCGTCCAGCGCGGCATCCGCAGCGGCGAGGAACTCGTCGTGCAGCGCGGGGTCCTCGGCGATGACGGCCGGCTCGACGAAGGTGGCGTCCCCCTGCGGCACGTACCGCTGCGACAGCTGGCTGTAGGAGAAGTGCCGGTGGCGGGTCAGCTCGTGCGCGAGCGAGCGGGACAGACCGGTGAGGTACATGGTCACCGAGGCGTGCTCGAGGACGGCGAGGTGGCCGACTTCGAGGACGTGCCGCAGGTAGCCCTCGTTCGTTGCCGTGGCGGGATTGACCTTCTCCCAGGCCTGGTAGCACGCGCGGCCCGCGAACTCGGCGAGCGCCTGGCCACCCTCGGCGTCGGTGTCCCACGGGATGTCCGCCGGGGCGCTGAACCGGGTCTGGGCGACGACCTGCACGCGGAGCGGAGCGATCTCGGGCACCCGCCGAGACTACGGCGGTGATCGTGGCGTCGGAATGACGCTTGCTATGGCATCACTTTGATGTCACGATGGTGTCATGGACCTCACCGAGTACGTCGAGGTGTTGCGCAGTTCCCTCACGGCGGCTGCCGCAGCGGGCGGCGAGCAGGCTCGGGAGACGGCCCGCCTGCTGTCCGACGTCATGGAGCCGGCCGTGCGGCTCACCGTCACCGACGCGCTCGCCGCCATGGCCGCCGAGGTGACCGCGGCCCTCGAGGGCGTCGCCATGGTCGACATCCGTGTCCGGGGCCGCGACCCCGAGGTCGTCGTCGTGCCGGCCGAGCACCCGGCGCCGGGCGAGCCGGTCGACGAGCCGACGGCGGACGACGGCTCGACCGCCCGGATCAGCCTGCGCCTGCCGGACGGCTTGAAGTCGCGCGCGGAGGCGGCGGCCGCCGCGTCCGGGAACTCGCTCAATACCTGGCTCGTCCGTGCGGTCACCGCCGCGCTGCGCGAGCCCCCGCCGTCGCCGTCCGCCGGACGCGGACCACGTCGCTACACCGGGTTCGCCCGCAGCTGATCGCCATGTCCATCCCAGGAGAGGCCGCCATGTCCGTGTACCAGCAGGTTCCCGTCGTCGCCGGCCCCTCGCCGCGGATCGAGGTCCGCAATGCCGCCGGCTCCATCACCGTCGAGGCGCTCGAGGGCGCCGACCAGCTCACCGTCCGGGTCGAGGCGCTCGACGAGAGGGCCGAGGAGTTGCTCGACCGGGTCGAGATCGACCTCCGCGAGGGTGACGCGAGCTCGCCCGCCCGGCTGCGGGTCGCGGTACCCGAGCGGCGGTTGCTACGCACGCCTGCCTTCGCCGTCCGGATCAGCACGCCGCCCGAGGCTGCGGTCCGGATCGCGGCCGCCTCCGCCGGCGTGGCACTGACCGGCGCCCTCGGCGAGCTGGAGATCATGACCGCCAGCGGCGACGTGGGTGTCGAGCGCGGAACTCAGGTGCAGGTGCGGACGGCCAGTGGCGACGCCCGTGTCGCGACCCTGACGGGCCAGGGGTCGTTCGCGACGGCGTCCGGAGACATCCGGATCGGCCGGGGGCTCGGTCCGCTGAAGCTGCGCACCGCCTCCGGCGACGTCTCCGTGGAGCACGCCGGCGGCGCCACCACGGTCAAGACCGCCTCCGGCGACGTGACGGTCGGCGCGGCCGCGGGCGAGGTCGTCCAGGCGCAGACGGCGTCAGGCGACATCTCCGTGGGCGTGCCCCCCGGCCGACGGGTGTGGCTCGACCTGCACAGCGTCTCCGGCCGGATGAACTCCGACCTCGCCGCGGAGGACGGCGATGCCGGCGGAACGCCCGAGCTCACGATCGCGCTCTCGTCGGTGTCCGGCCGCATCCGCATCGGGCGCACCTGCCCGGCGCCCGTGGTCTGACCTCGCTCAGCCGGCCATGGCCGCGCCACCAGTGGCACGCACGAGATCGGCGGCCAAGTCGCCGCGGTCGAGCACGTCGACGTCCTCCAGCTCCAGCCAGTCGGCCATCAGCCGCAGCTCGTCCGCCAGCGCCGCGGCGACCAGGGGGCGGTCGACGCCCTCCTCTCCGTGCGCGGCCTGCACGCGGAGGACGCCCGCCTGCCGATCGGCCTTGAGGTCGACCCGGGCGACCAGCTGGTCACCGAGCAGGAACGGCAGCACGTAGTAGCCGTGCACCCGCTTGTGCGCCGGCGTGTAGATCTCCAGCCGGTACCGGAAGCCGAAGATCCGCTCGACCCGCGGGCGCTCCCAGACCAGCGAGTCGAACGGGCTGAGCAGGGCCCGGGCCCGGATCCACCGCGGGCGATGCGCCTGCGGATCCAGCCAGGCCGGCGCACCCCAGCCGGCGACCGCGGCCGGCAGGAGCTCGCCGGCGCCCGCCAGCTCCGCGATCGCCTGCCGGGCCCCGGCGACCAGCAGCCGGAAGTAGTCGCGGAGGTCGCGCTCGGTGGCCACCCCGAGCGCCCGGGACGCGGTACGGACCAGCTCGCGCACGGCATCGGCGGGCTCGGGAGTCGGCGCATCGACGATCTCGCGTGGCAGCACCCGCTCGGTCAGGTCGTAGACCCGCTCGAATCCCGCGGTCCGGGTACGGGCGGTCAGGGCGCCGGTGAAGAACAGCCACTCGAGCGCGACCTTGCCGGCATGCCAGTTCCACATCGTGCCGGGGCGATGGGGCCTCGGTTCGGCGAGCTCGCTGGCCTTCAGCGGCCCCTCTGCGCGCACCCGGTCGAGAACTTCCGCGATGTACCCGGGCTGCTCCCGCTGGAGCCGCACCATGTTGCCCCAGGCGTGCTGCTCGGCGGCCGCCATGCGCCAGCGCAGGTGCGGCTGCAGGCGCACCGGCAGGTAGGACGCCTCGTGCGCCCAGTACTCGAACAGGTGCCGGCGCCGCGAGGCGAGTTCGTCGAGCGCAGCACGGGGGTAGGCGCCCAACCGGCTGAACGCGGGCAGGTAGTGCGACCGCGACAGGACGTTCACCGAGTCGATCTGGACGACGGCCAGCCGATCGGTCGTGCGGCGCAGCTGCCGCGTACCGACGACGGACGACGGGCGCGGCTCGGCGAACCCCTGGGCCGCCAGCGCGATACGCCGGGCCAGGGCGGCCGGCAGCTGCTCGACGTCGCTGGCGCTCACGGGGAAGATCCTGCCCGGCGGGTGCGACATTCTCTCGCGGGGCCGTCGTCGCGGGCTCGACCGGGACGGCCGCGCGGTCCCCGGGTACCGGCCACCTACGCTGCCCGGGTGGACCCCTCCCCGTTCCCCCGGATGACCGGGACGGCGGATGTGTCGGTGCGCCCGGCCCGTCCTGCCGACGCCCCCGAGATCGCCCGCATCCAGGCGGTGACCTGGCGGACTGCGTACCGCGGTGTGCTGCCGCGCGAGGTGCTCGACGACTGGGACGAGGCGACCGCCACCGCCGCCTGGCACGCCGCGATCGCCTCACCGCCCACTCCGGGCCACGGGGTCCTCGTCGCGCTCGAAGGGCAGACGGCTGTGGGCTTCGCCGCGTTCGCGCCCCCGGAGCTGACCGGCGCCGAGCAGCAGGACCCGGCGGGACCGACCACCGAGGTCTCCACCCTCCTGGTGGAGCCGCGCTGGGGCCGCCGCGGCCATGGCAGCCGGCTCCTGTCCGCGGTGGCGGACCTCGCCGAGTCGGCCGGCGCCGCACGGCTGCAGGTGTGGCTGCTGGAGACCGACGCGGTGTCCACGGACTTCTACGAGTCGGCGGGATGGGCGCCGGACGGGTGGGCCCGCACGCTCGACACCGGCGACGAGCCGTTGCGCGAGGTCCGTTGGCATGCGCTCCTCGGAGCGGAGACCGAGATGAGAGGGAACGGGCAGTGAGCTTCGAGGGCTTCCCGGACGAGGGGCTGGTCTTCTACGAAGGCCTGGAGGCGGACAACTCCAAGACGTACTGGATTCAGCACAAGGCCACCTACGAGGCCCACGTCCGAGCACCCCTGCTCGCCCTGCTGGAAGAACTCGCGCCGGAGTTCGGGACGGCGAAAGTGTTCCGTCCCTACCGCGACGTCCGCTTCAGCAACGACAAGACGCCGTACAAGACACATCAGGGCGCCGTCGTGCACGCCGACGGGCAGGGCACGGGCGCCTGGTACCTGCAGATCTCCGCCGATGGATTGCACGTCTCGGGAGGCAGCTGGCGCCTGGAGAGCGACCAGGTGGCGCGGTACCGGCGGGCCGTTGCCGACTCCGTCCAGGGTCCGCGCCTCGAGGCCGAGGTGAACCGGCTGGTCGGCTCGGGCTGGGAGATCCGGGGCGAGAAACTCATCCGGGTACCCGCCGGCTACTCCGCGGACGCCGAGCGCCTCGAACTGCTCAAGCACAAGTCGCTGCACGCGAGCCGGGACTGGGAGCCCACCGACTGGTTGCACCAGCGCCGGGCGCTCGACGAGGTCCGCACCGCCTGGCGTGACCTGCGGACGCTGAACGCCTGGCTCGCCGACAACGTGGGCGCGACCACGAAGGAACCCCGCCCCCGCGGCCGCTGACCGCGGGGGCGGTTTGTGCACTAACCGCCGCGACGGTTAGTGCACAAACCGCCGTCGGCCGTTGTTTCCGGGGACGACGAAGGGGCC